>JARIGS010000028.1 GCA_029288725.1 Candidatus Nomurabacteria bacterium
TTCCCCATGATATCAACGGATTTCACCCCTACTCCATGAGTTCTGTTCACCTCTCGCATCCTCTAGTTGTGCCGTTTCTTTTGCATGCCCCCGGTTAAGCCGAAGAATTTAACAAAAGACTAACAAGACCACCTACACACCCTTTACGCCCAATAATTCCGGATAACGCTCGGGGCACTCGTATTACCGCTGCTGCTGGCACGAGTTTAGCAACCCCTTATTCATGAGGTACCGTCAATATACTTCTTCCCTCATAAAAGATCTTTACGTGGCGAACCACTTCATCAATCACGCGGCGTCACTCCATCAGACTTTCGTCCATTGTGGAACATTCTCGACTGCAGCCACCCGTAGGTGTATGGGCCGTGTCTCAGTCCCATCGGTGGGGGTCAGGCTCTCACCTCCCCTAGACGTCATAGCCTTGGTACGCCATTACCGTACCAACTAGCTGATATCGTACAGGCTGTTCCCCGAGCGAAAAACTTTACCTCGGAAGGACTATCGTGTATTAGCACACCTTTCGGTGCGTTATTCACGACTCGGGGGGACATACCTATATATTACTACCTCGTTCGCCACTAACCAGCGTCCTTCTTCAAAATATCGCTTCGTTTTGTATTGCTACTCCACTCTACTTTATCGATCCAAAGGACAAGGTCCGTTCGACTTGCATGCCTTATCTACGCCGCCAGCGTTCATCCTGAGCTAGGATCAAACTCTTCTTAAAAGTTCTCTATAAAAGAGAACTTAGACTGAAGCAAAATAAAAATGATTTTTATAGTGCCTCGACCACCCCGTAGATAGTCAGGGTGGATTTGGAATATAACTTGGTGTTATGTTTATAGATTTTTTTGCATTCACTATGCAATTTTCAAACAACTGACCCACCTCGGTGAGCGACCCATAGTATATACGCCTGGAATACAAAGTCAACCCCTTGGAAACAGGCCGCGGAAATAGCTAAAAAAGCTTATTTTATTGGGTTTTTTCTTCGCATTCATCCAGGATTATCGGCCCCTCAAAATCCCCCTCTTTTTCAAGCTTCATCAGGCGGGTTGCTTCCACCTCTTCTGGGGACCATCCATTCAGCTTTTGGACTGCTCTGACCACCTCTACCAGGTCTGCTAATTCCTCAATGCTGTTACTTTCGACAAACTCTTTTGCCTCCTCTACCAATTTCTCATAGAGTTTCTGCTGATATTCTTCGTCAGTAGCCGTATGAAAAGTGTGAACAATTCCCTTTCGTTCCAATTTGGCAATAACCTTGCTGCGAATGAGTTTGTTATGGGTTTGCATACCATAATGATACTCCTTTGAAAGTGGTGCGCAATAAAAAAACTCTTGAGGTCGGTCCTCAAGAGTTTAAATGGATGTTGTTATTCTACCCGAAAGCCAATAACACGAACAGGGGGTGAATTGAGTGCATTGCTGAGTGCTTCTTCAATGGAGGATCCTGAGGCTTCCCGAGAGCTAAATCCAGGCATTCCATCTATTTCATCGCTTACTTCCTGCAAGCGAGCATGTATTTCTCCTTCATGAAGATATAGCTCTACATAGACATGCCTTAGAGAACGCTCAAGGGTACATGTACTATGTAGACTCAGCGGATACTGATATTGCATGTCTGCCTGATCTTTCATCTGACTATCATTTTTAATAGCAGCAGCCAAGAGCAAATACAGATGGGGTAATCCCCTATCCGACTTAGCTTTTTTAATAGAATGACTATTTGCCTTATAGGATGCGCGAAACAAGAGACCTCTACGGGCGGCAATGTGAATATTTCCATTCAACAAAGCTTCTTCTAATATTTTCATAACGTACGGATTTTCATCCATACTATACCGCCGTGTTTATTTTGCAACTTTCACTGCTTCGTCGAATTTGATAGAGAGCAGTTTGGAACCACCGTCGGTGCCGAGAGTGACACCGTAGAGCACGGAAGCACGGGACATTGTTTCGCGGTTATGGGTTACGACAATGAGCTGAGAGTATTCAGCTAGGAGTTCGATCATATCACCATAACGACGTGAGTTTGCCTCATCAAGGGCAGCGTCGGTTTCGTCGAGAACGAGGAATGGTGGTGGATTGACCTGAGAGATAGCAAAGAGCAATGCAATAGAAACAAGTGAGCGCTCCCCACCAGACAGCATGTTGAGTTCCTTCACTTTCTTTTCAGGCAAGTTGACGTGGACTTCGATGCCACGTTCGAACTCTTCCCCTTCGCTTTGCTCAGGGTCTTCGCCTTCGGCTCCGACTTCCTCATCCATATTCTTTCTCTTTCGCTTCTTTTCAAGAGTAATAGAGAGAAATGCGCTACCGCCGCCAAACATGGTCTTGAAGAAGTCACCGAACCGTTCATTGATGACCTTTACACCATTGGTAAACTGCTCATCGAGGATACGCTTCAGGTCGATAATGAGGGTTTCAAGATTGCGTATGCTTGCCTCGATGTCCGTGACTTCACGAGCAAGGAACGCGTCACGTTCCACGGTTGATTCGTATTCGGTCACGACTTCATTGCCAATACCAGCATGCTCATCAAGACGAATCTTGAGGCGATCAATGGCTCTCTTTTGAGTATGGAGATCAAACTCGGGCACTGGTTGCGTTGCCTGCAAAGTATGCAAAAATGAGGGACCGAACAGAAAGCCTGACTCCTTTAATTCAGTATCAAATAATTCCTTTCGCTCAACAAAGGTAGTTTTTGACGCTGCCAAAATCTGCAATTCAGCTTCACACTGCTTCACTTCGCTGATCAGCTCATAGCGCTTACGGGTCGCATCCTGGTGAGCCATCATCGCCGCATCACGAGCCTGTTCTGCTGCCTGCAATCGACGCTGCGTTTTGTCTTCCTGGGCAATGAGTGCCTTCAGGTCACGTTCTAGCCCTTCAAGTTCTATAGCAGTATCCTTAATGCCGGTATCAAGCGGGGCAGTTTCTACTGGTGCTGCTTCTTTCTCTTCGCGTGCCTTCAACTGTGCAACAAGCGTTTCGAAGCGACCAAGCAATGCCCGGATAGTATCAAGCGACTGTGCCTCGCGAATGTTGCGCAAAAGCAATTCAATGTCACTGAGCAATGTCCGATATTCCTCAGCAGCAAATACCACTGCCTTGGCAGTATGAGTATGCTGCTTGCTCTGTGCGATCAGCATCTGACGCTGGGCTTCCACCATTCCTTCGAGACGACTGATACGGCTTTCAGTAGCACGGCGCTTTTCACGAATGACCTGAAGCTGTGCACTTAGCTCACTGCGCTCTGCGGCAGTGTGGTCGTGAGCAGTTTGTTCAGGAATAGTAGCCAGCACCTCCTCAAGCTGCTGCTTTTTGTTTGTAATGAGATTGTTAGCTTGCGCTAAACGGTTATCCTCTTCATTGAGCATTGCTCGTTCCGTTGCCAGATACTGTACGAGCAATCCTTCAAGCTCCTCCCTGATCGCTCTGCCCTTCTCGACTTTCTCGACCTGCTTCTTCAAAAAGTTTAGATGCGGTGCAAGCTCACGGCGCAATGACTGCACTTCCTTGAGCGTTTCCATTGCCTTGCCCAATTTATTTTCACTTTCCTTAATGCGGAAATGATAAACCTTCAGACCAAGGGCATCTTCGAGCATTTCCCGACGATCACGAGCGGAGGCGCGCAATATGCCATCTGCCTCACCTTGGGAAATGATGTGGTGACTAGAAGTACCGATGTTGACTGATGACAGTAGTTCAACCATCTGCTTCAAGCGGATCTCGGTACCGTTCATGAGATAACGACTGGTACCATCGGGATAAAGCTCGCGAGTAAAGGTCACTTCTTCAAAGAGCACTGGTGCTTTATTGGCATCGTCAGTTGGATTGAAGGCAAATACCTTATCGGCATTATCGAATGTAATCGAAACAGCAGCGCGAGAAACTTTTGGCGCCGTACTGCCACCCTTAAAGATCAGGTCAGCACCGCTCTTACCGCGCATGCTTTTCATTGACTGTTCACCCAGTACGAAACGGAATGACTCAACGACATTACTTTTACCAGAACCATTTGGACCGACAACACACGTTACCGGCGCAGTGAAACTCAGCGTTGCCTTTTTTGCAAATGACTTAAAGCCCGAAATCTCTATGTGCTTGAGACGCATAATGCTGTAAGTATATCAAATTAAATGGGGTCCTGCCCTATTTATTCCAGCCTTTCTTTTCCAGTGCATTGAGTGCGGCCTGCTGCTGGGCTTCCTGCTTGCTCTTTCCTTTGCCCTCGGCTATTTTTTGCTCGCCAAAGAAGACACCGATAGTGAAATACTTGTCATGATCGGGACCTGATTCACCCATCACTTTGTATGCCGGAGTAACACCGAGTCTTTCCTGCGCTTCTTCTTGGACCTGACTCTTGGCATCTTTCCATGACTTCTTTTTGATGATGTCCTCAAGACGCGGAATCAAACTATTCATGATAAATGTTTTGCACGGTTCGTAGCCCTGATCGAGATAGAGCGCGCCGACGAATGATTCGTAGGTATTGGCCAAGATCGTCTGGCGTGCGCGGCCAGTGTCCCGAGCTTCTCCTTTTGAGAGCAGGAGGTAATCATTCATATTGAGCTCAGTAGCAGCTTCGCCCATGATGATGGCATTGACCAAGGCGGAACGATAGGCAGTGAGCTCGCCTTCATTGTGAGTGGGGAAATTACGAAAAAGATAGTCAGTGACAATCAGTTCGATGACGGCATCACCGAGGAATTCAAGGCGCTCGTTGTGCTCCAATCCTGACTTGGGATTTTCATTGATAAAAGAGCGGTGCGTAAATGCCCGCTGAATAAGTGACCTGTCAGTAAAGACAATGCCGAGTGATTGTTCAAATGGAGTGAAGTCTTTCATTGTACCAGTATGTTACTGCGTAATAAGTTCGATTGCCTTGGCGATCAGTGGCAATATATCATCATAAATGGTCAGGTCAACCACCTCATGGAGCTGGAACCATGCCGCCTTATCAAGGCCGCCATTGGTATGCAGATCAAGTGACTGATAGTCAGCTTCTGCCAGGTAAAATGTCACGATCTTTCTGATCTTGCCCTTTTCCGGATGAGAGGCAACGTAATCAATAGTGCCGATTTCAGGACCGAGTTCCTTGACGGTGATACCAAGCTTTTCCTCGATTTCACGCTTGCCGCCCTGTTCATTGGTCTCACCTTCCTCTACACCACCTTTTGGCAAGGTCCAATATCCAAAGACATCGTGTACAAGCGCCACGTAATCCACGTTTTCATGACGCGCATGCACGATCCCTCCTGCCTTGGCTTCAATCACCAATTTTGAAATATCGATTGGTTCCTCTGGTAGCTTATTTGCCACCTTTGGCTTGCTGAGCTGGTCCTTACCCGGTTCACCAATTTCCTTATAGACGGCACCGAGCACGCCATTCACGAACTTACCGCTGTTTTCCCCGCCGAAGTTCTTTGCCAATTCGATTGATTCGTTGATAGCAACTTTTGGCGGTACCTGATCACGATCACCGAACAATAGTTCAGCAAGACCCATGCGAAGAATGTTACGGTCAATGTTGGAGATTTTTTCCAATGGCCATTCCGGAGCGGCCTTGGTAATAATGTCATCGATGATGGCTTGCTTGCGCTGCACCGTTTCGGCAAGTTCATACATAAAAGCCGCATCAGTATGCCCTGGTGCGAATTCTGCTATGTCACGGTCAATAATTGCCTTCAGCTCCTCAGGGTGACCTGAGAAATCCCATTCGAATAATGCCTGAAGAACGATTGATCGTGAAAGGTGCCGATTGGCCATAATTTATTTTGCGCTTACTTTACGTTGCTTTTTAACCACTGCCTTTACCGGGTCTCCGATGACTTGTCGGCCCTTGTATACCCCGTCGATGCTTGCGCGGTGACGTAGGTGTACAGTACCGTCCTTGTCAGTTGAGAGCGCTGGGCTTTTCAAGGCGTGGTGCGAACGGCGGTTAGCCGTGTGCGCTCGCGTATGTCTCATGCGTACTACCATATCCGAACATAGTACTACAGGTCAGGAAAAAAGTAAAATGAAAAGCCCGCCTCTTTCGAAGCGAGCCATTTGTTTAAAACAATTTAACCAGTAACCTAAACCTACGCAAAAACACCTTGATTTTTTAGCCATTCGTTAAAAGAGTGGGAAGTTTTTATTTGGGGATGATCTTTCTCCTCACCTTTAACCATGACTTTTTCTTCAAATATTATCCTAAGCAAACTGTTATGTACCCATATTGGTTTGCCGCTTTTTCTTTCAAACTTATCTCCGAGCAGAAATCTTTGTTCAGAAGAAGGTATTAAATACATATGCTTCCTATGGGGAATGTCTTTATGAAAGCATTGAGAGTTTTTTACCTCCATTACCGAACCAAGGGGTTCGTACTCTTTTATACGGCGACCAGTTTCGTGCAGGATACCCTTTTGTAAAATATCACTTATACCGACTGGCCGCTTTCTGCGACGAGGGTCAGCGAGGTGCGATTGTAAAAGATTATACGGACGAAGCAGTGTATACTCTACGTTTTCATCTGGAATGATACAAATATATGCATCGTTGCCATCTGCAGCTGTTATAGCGGGGAAACGCATCTGGAGTAAATAAGAAATGTTTTTAGGAATGTTCTTAGGTAGGTTTTCAAGGTACTGAGTGTACTGATTCATAGTATCAATGAACCCGTACTGCGGTGGTGTGTTTTTCATTGGAACTCAATTTGATTACAATGTAACAAAAAATGGTGCTTTGTCAATAGATGGCAAAAATCCTTATAAATGCTATATTTTTAGGATGTCAGACAATAATCAACACGCTATGGAATATCAACGTCATTCACTTGCCCACCTTTTGGGGGCTGCAGTTATGGAACTTTACCCTGATGCGAAATTGACGTTGGGCCCAGCAGTTGATGACGGTTTCTATTACGATATCAAGTTTAATGGTTCAATCGGTGAAGCGGAGCTCGCATCCATTGAAAAGAAGATGGGCGAGCTCCTCCCTACTTGGACTACTGTTACCCACAAGGAACTCACTAAAGATGAGGCATTGGCTCATTTCAAGGGCAATGAATTCAAGGAAGAATTGATCAATGAAATCGCCGATCGTAACGAGCCTATTACTCTTTACACTATGGGCAATTTTACTGACCTTTGTCGTGGCGGCCATGTTGATGACCTTAGCACTATCGATCCTGACTCATTCAAACTCGACCGTATTGCTGGGGCATACTGGCGCGGTAAGGAAACCAATCCGATGCTTACCCGTATCTACGGCTTGGCTTTTGCAAGCAAGGCAGATCTTGAGCAGTACATTTGGCAGCAGGAAGAAGCGAGAAAGCGTGACCATCGCAAGCTTGGTAAGGAGCTAAAGCTCTTTACTATTTCAGACCTTGTTGGTGCTGGACTTCCCCTTTTTCAACCGAACGGCGTCATTATTCGTAAGGAGCTTGAAGAATACCTCTGGAGCCTGCACAAGAGAAAGGGCTATGACCGCGTCTGGACCCCCCACCTTGCCAAGGAATCACTTTACATTACTTCAGGCCATGCCGGTCACTACATGGAAGACATGTTTTCCGTGCACGGCGGTACCTCAAAGGAAGATTTCTACGTGAAGCCGATGAACTGTCCGCACCACATGCAGATCTTTGCAGATAACCAATTCTCCTACCGAGATATGCCCGTACGCTACTTTGAACCAGCAACGGTGTACCGTGATGAGAAGACCGGCCAGCTTGGCGGCCTTACCCGGGTGCGCTCCATCACCCAGGATGACGGGCACCTCTTCTGCCGCCCTTCACAGATTGGGCAGGAATTCGCAACTATTGTTGGCATCATCAAGGAATTCTATGCAACAATGGGCATGATGGAAGGCTATTGGGTACGCCTGTCTCTTCGTGGTGACGACACGTCAAAATATCTTGGATCAGACGAAGTCTGGGCAACAGCGGAAAAGGCATTGACTGATGTCTGCGAAGCTCAGCAACTTCCTTATAAGCCTGCCAAAGATGAGGCGGCATTTTACGGGCCAAAGCTCGACTTCATGTTCAAGGATGCTATCGGTCGCGAATGGCAATTGGCAACTATCCAGTGTGACTTCAACCTACCAAACCGCTTTGACCTTTCATACATAAACGAGCAGGGAGAAAAGGAACAACCCGTGGTTATCCACCGCGCTATCTCTGGCTCCATTGAACGCTTCATGGGCGTGATGATCGAACACTTTGCCGGTGCGTTTCCAGTATGGCTTGCGCCAGTCCAGGTAGCGATCCTTCCGGTTGGTGAAAAATTTGCTGATTATGCGTATGAGATCAAGGCTGCCCTTGAAACAGCAAATATTCGCGTGAACGTATCGGTTAATGAAAGTTTGGGCAAGCGTATTCGCCAAGCCAAGACTGAAAAGGTTCCCTACCAGATTGTGATCGGTGAAAAGGAACAGACCAGCAAGACCCTTACCGTCGAAGGCCGCAACGACCTCAAGCTTGAATCCATCACCATCGAGGACTTCATCGCTCGTATCTCTGACGAAATCACCAATCGCACTTTGAACTAATTAACCTGTTATACTATCCCTATGGAACATAATAATTTGTACAATCTGATGAATCAGATGACCCAAGAATCAAAGAGTCTCTGGCGCATCAAGAATAATTACTTAGTGGAAGCTGATACTGACGAACTAAAGGCATTCTGGACTGTTCAAGCACAACAGAAAGAACAGGCTATCGTTCAGCTAAAAGAACTTATTAAGAAGGCGATGTAAACAACACAAAAGGCCGATCGCTACGCGATCGGCCTTTTGCTAGTGTGTCTCACCTTTCGGAATAGTTAGTATTTCCCCTATTTCATTATCAAGCAGTGCAAGCAAATCTTCAGATGTAATGCCATTGATAATTTCACCCAGCATATGTTCGGTAATAATTACGCCATAGTTACCATACCACCCCAAGATAAAATCAATGACTTCGTTAGTAGTTTCAAATTGAAATTTCTGCTGACCAAGAAAACGTCGTTTTTCAGATGCAATAAGATTTTCGTCAGAAAATGCTTCTTTTATTTTACTCTTTATACTCTGGCGTACCTCCTCAACATGTTCAGGGTGCGAAAGCGGCACTGATATTTGCCATACGGCGTTTTCATAATTTGTATCAGTTTCAAAATTAACTCCATATACCCAATTCTTTTCATGTCGTAACCAGTTATACAAATATCCATGCACATTGTTTATCAGCAGTACCATACCAAAACGGGCAATAAGATTTTTCTTAAAATCTTTCTCAATAATCCCGCCGATTCTATAGGTGTATCTATTTGCATCGGTAAAGGAGACTTCGCGATAACTTTTATCCTTCCATGCGATAGTTCTTTTTTGAAATTCCGGTGCTTCAACTGTAGGGGTAATAGATTCTAATTTCTCTATTAGAGGGTTAACGTCTAAATCACCTCCGACAATAAGAAAGCTATTTTTATTGAAGTAATACTTCTTATGTATCGTCTCAAGATACGCGGCATCTATTGAGGCAAGATTTTCATCGCTTCCTAAGCGCTGGTATAAGTAATCCTTTGCCTCATCCAGCCATTCTGTCCATAGATAATGACTAATTTCATCGGCGCCAGGAAACCACCGCTCTTTTCCCTTTCGTTCGTTTTGTATGATAGATTTTTCTTTTTCAGTGTCTTCTGTCTCAAATAAGGGTTCGAGTACGTGGCTAAGCAACCCGTCAATCAGTTCTGTATGTTCATTTGGTACTGACACAATAAACTGTGTCATATTTCTTGAGGTAGACGCATTACTGTATCCGCCAACCAAGCCCACCTTTTTGGACCATTCTCTGTAATCAGGATATAGTTTTGAGCGTTTTAAAATAATATGTTCCAAGAAATGAAACGTTCCAGGGATAATGTCATTGGTATTATGACCAGAGCCAAATGGAATAACATACCGCGCAGTAACATACGGAGCATCTGAAGGAAAATGGTATAGAGTCAAACCATTCTTAAGTTCGTATTTTTTTAATGCAAGTCGGTCTTTCATTAAATATCCAAATTCGCCATCTTGGCGTTGGATTGGATGAAGGATTTGCGAGGAGCAACTTCGGAACCCATAAGGATATCGAAGACCTTGCTTGCTTCTTCGGCATCTTCGATGATGACCTGTTTGATCACGCGGTGTGCTGGGTCCATAGTGGTTTCCCACAATTCATCGGCGTTCATTTCACCGAGACCCTTGTAACGCTGAACAGAAACTTTTGTATTTTTCTTTGCCTTTGCTGTTTCTTCCTCTTCTTCGCTTTCTTCCGGAGCCTCTTCACCTTCTGGATTTTCCACTTCTATGGCATCACCAGACACTCCCCAATCCTTCAAAACCTTTTCCTTTTCATCGTCACTGTAGGCATATGCAAGCTCACGGCCCTTTTTGATCTTGTAGAGCGGTGGCAATGCGATGTATACATATCCTGCATCAATAACATCACGGAAGTAACGGTAGAACAGTGTCAAAATAAGGGTCGTGATGTGTGATCCGTCGACGTCCGCATCAGTTGCAATCACGATCTTGTGATAGCGCATCTTGTCGAGATCAAACGTATCGCCAATTGACGTACCCATTGCAATAACGAGGTTCTTGATTTCCTGTGACGCAAGCATGCGGTCAAGGCGAGCACGCTCAACGTTCAATATCTTTCCGCGCAACGGCAGAATAGCCTGGGTACGGCGATCGCGTCCCATCTTTGCCGTACCGCCCGCAGAGTCTCCCTCCACAATGAACAGTTCTGATTCTGAGGCGTCCTTGGTCTGACAATCAGCCAACTTACCCGGCAAGGTCATGCCTTCAAGAGCACCTTTACGAAGGATAGAATCTTTTGCGGCCTTTGCAGCCTTGCGCGCGCGCAATGCAAGCAATACCTTCATGATGATAGCCTTTGCCTCATCAGGGTGCTCCTCAAGAAATACACCGAACGCTTCACCAAATGCCGTTGCGGTCGCACCCATTGCTTCAGTTGAACCAAGCTTTGCTTTGGTCTGACCTTCAAATTGAATTTCTTCCAATTTCACTGAAATAACTACGGTCAAACCTTCAAGCACGTCATCACCAGAGAATGCACCGTCTGATTCCTTTACTAAATTATTTTTCTTGGCATAGGTATTGATGAGACGGGTTAATGCAGTCTTAAAACCAGTGACATGCATACCGCCTTCAGGAGTATAAATATTGTTCGCAAATGGCACGATGCGGGCGCTGATATCATCAACGTACTGCAAAGCGATTTCTACACCGACTTTGTCCTGTTCCTTTTCAACATAAAAAATAGTTGGGTTGATGAGCTTCTGATGCTCATTGTAGTGGCGAACCAATGACTGCAACCCCCCTTCGAAATAGTACGTGATAGAAGGAGCTTCCAAGCCCAAATCCTTGAACCAGAATACTGTAGTTGGATCAAATTTTTCAGCAATGTCACGAGCATCGATGACGGTGACACGCAATTTCTTTACGAGGTATGCCTGCTGACGCAATCGATCAATGATAGTCTTCCAATCAAAATCAATCGTATCCTTGAAGATAGTGGCATCAGGTTCGAAAGTGATAACAGTACCGGTATGCTTGGTTGTACCAACTTTTTTTACATTAGCTTTCTTGGCACCCTGGGTATATTCCTGCATCCAAATAGCACCATCCTTGTGGACTTCGGCACGAGTAAAGATAGAGAGCGCATTCACCACTGATGCACCAACACCGTGCAGACCACCGGAGACCTTGTAGCCACTGCCTTCGCCGCCGAACTTACCACCAGCGTGCAGTGTGGTCATTACCATTTCCAATGCAGATACCTTGGTCTTGGAGTGAATGTCGACAGGAATACCACGGCCATTGTCGGCAACGCGCACGCGATTGCCTGGTAGCAACGTGACTTCAATACGACTAGCATGTCCTGCCATCGCCTCGTCGCGAGAGTTATCGAAAATTTCCCAGACTAAGTGGTGCAAGCCATCGACACCGGTAGAACCGATGTACATGCCGGGACGTCGACGGACTGGTTCAAGCCCTTCCAATACCGAAATTTGATCTGCACCGTATGCCGCTTTACTGTCTGCTTTTGCCATAAATGTGGCTCAATTATAGCATTTTTTGAATAAACGTGCGACCTTGCCAACCCTCTAATATGCTGGCTAATAAGCCCTTAATTGACTTAGAGGCTCAACCTCCAAGTCATTCTATAATCATTTTTTTGAGTGTTTTTTCCTGCTGTTTCCTTCTCTGGATATCCACCAATACTGACTTTGCATTTCTGATATATTCTTCTGAATCTTGATATTGATTTAATATAATAGAAGTATCACAGAACCCCTTCCTTGTCCCCTGATATTCTTGAAAGCTAGAGAAAGGCAATTCTGACATCCATACTTCATTGAGACCTTCATGCACTTGATCATTCAAGTTTACATATACGCTGGAATGTAATAATTGTTCACTTGTTTCAATATGTACCGCCTTGTATCTTCCCTGGAATAATGAGCCGGACCGATTATATTTTTCATTAAAAAACATTGTATAGCCCGTAGAAAGACGATGCATAATTTTTTTAATCCCATCTTCGACAAGGGGTTGAAGTATAAAATGATAATGATTTTGATTGAGACAGTATGCAATAAAACTTACTAACTTAGAGGTTGAGCCTCTGAGTTCTTTTTGAAAAGATATATTATAGATACCTCCAAAAGTTTCGACAGTATTAAATTCACCCATACTTTTTATGAATCGCAATAAATCTTGAGGATCTTTAAAAATACTTCGCTTGTCCACTCCGCGATTGTAAATATGATAATATTCTCCTTTTATAAATCTTATTTTGCGCATAAACTTAAAGGCTGAACCTCTAAACAACTGTAACAAAATAAGAATAAAATACTCTTGAATCTATTTTAAAGAAAAAATAGAGAATTAGAGGCTGAGCCTCTAAGTTGATATTGTCATACCAAAGCGTTTTGCCATGGCGCAGTACTCACAGTGATCGTTTTCACCATAGGTTTTGGCCTGACAGGGGCGATTGATCCATTCGCCTGATTCGATCAGCCGCTGGTAGTCGGCAATATCAGTCTTGAGCCGGGCAATGTCCTCAGCAGTAATGCGATGGCTGTGTATTGCGTGCTTATCGCCCTTTTTTGCTTCCAAAAATACCAGCCGTGATTCAGCCACTTCGGTCATGCCTTTTGAATACCCATCAATGAGATACGAATACATCGTGAGCTGTCGCAACAGTCCTGACATGCGTCCTTCCTCATCTCGCTTTTCTATTTCATTTGCCGTTTTGACACTACCGGTTTTCCAGTCAGACACCCGCACTTCCCCGCTGATAATTTCCTCTACCAAGTCAATCTTTCCAAATAATGAAAGGGCCGGAAATGCCGGATCATGATACGGAAACACCTTTTCAGTTGAAAATGGCTGCACTATCGTTGGTGCAATATTTTCTATCCATCGGGTCACGATTGGTAATGCCTGAGCGGTCAATCGCTCAGCGTGCATTTCGTTGTAACGAACCTCAACCAATGCATAACGTTCCAGTTCCTTTGCGAGCATTGCCTCAGTCGGCATAGTGGATGACTTCAATACATATTCAATTCCCTTGTGCACAACATTTCCCACATGCAATGCATCAGTAAGTGGTTCTGGAAGCTGCAATAGATTGCGGAAATACCATTTCCACGGACATTCAAAAAAGTTATTGAGCAACGTAACCGACACTTTGTGCTGGGCATAGGTATCACGCACCAACACTGTCACATCATATGGTTCTGCTACTGGTCGGGCCGTAACATACAGCTGATGATCTGCCTTTAGTATCTTGCTTTCATTTTCTTCCGCACTTTCAGTAACAAACAATCCCTGTGGTAATGCCGCAATTATTGATGCAAGGTCCTGTTCCCCGCCACTGTAACTTTTTCGGCTATATGAAATGCTGCAGAATCGTTTTGCACGGGTAATGGCAACGTAGAGCTCTCGTTTTTTTACCATTTCATCGGCGGTTTCAATGGTCGTATCAATACTTTCTGGCAAGGTAAATGCCTGACGCTTTGCACCCATCAAGGAGCGCTGATCCATGTGGGCAATCCAGACTGCATCAAATTCCAGTCCTTTTGAGCCGTGCAACGTAAGCACTTTGATGCCTTGCTGAGCACCAAATACTGCTAAGACAATATCCTCGTCATAGGCTTCCAAGCGATCGATAAATGCCATAAATGATGCGCCATCAATTGGGGCGCCGCGTTCTGCCTGCGCCAATGCAACATGCAGCAAGGTACGGATAATTTCAACGCGACGACGCAAGGTTTCGTCATCGGTAGCAGTTTGTAGCAGACATTCTTCTGCCACAATTTGAATCAGCGTGTAGGCATCACTCGACTGTGCAAGGGTAATCCACCGTTCTATCTTTTCACCATATGAACGTAGGACTTCATTGTCGGCTTCTACCAATGCAGTGACCGTTAACTGCCTAGTGTTGGTATCGTGGAGAAATTGGTGGGCAATCAATGGCGCAATGCCACTGATCGGATCAAGGATGCTTCGTGACAAGGCAACTGCATCAAAAGGGTCGACGATGATGCGCAGGATATTGAGCAATGCCTGAGTATCAGACAGCTCAAATAACCGCATTGAGCTTGCCGCCGCTACCGGTAATCCCATGTCACGCAAAATGCTAATGGCACCTTTGACCTGGCGATTTTTAGGAACAAGAATGGCACAATCATCAACTGATGCTCCCTGGGCAATTTTCTCCTGAATATCCAATCCAGCCCGGATAATTTCATCACGAGGATAGTCGCACTCTACCAACCGGACAGAGTGCGACTCCGTGGTATTGCCTATCAATGCGCCGTCAGCCAGCGTGCTCTGCAGCAATGCCTCAGCGGTATCAAGGATTGTTTGGGTGGAACGGTAGTTATGAGTGAGGGTAATACTCACGGCCTTGCCGAAGGCATGCTTGAACCCTTCAAAATACTCAAGCGATGCACCACCAAATCCATAAATCAGCTGTCGGTCGTCCCCTACGACAAAGATGTTGGGTTGTTCTGTTTCCTGCCAGACTGCCGTAAGGAACTGGTTTTGAATGCCGCTTGAATCCTGATGCTCATCGATCAGCACATACAAAAATCGTTCACGAATACTGTCACGAGCATCATCAGACACTTCCACCAATCGTACCAATAATTCCAACGCATCGTTGTAGTCAATCAATCCTCGTTCCTGCTTCAGCATTTCATAGGCTTCATAAAATGCCGCCACTTCCACTGTTCGTTCCAGGCTTTCCAATTTCTTTTCAACCTCCTTTTTCAATTGCCCTTTGGATTCACCGCGAGAAGAAATACTCGCTGGATCATCTTTCAATGCGGCGATAGTCTCAATCGTTGCGGCACGAAATGCCTCTGCCGTAATGCGATCCTTTTTCAATACGGAAATGAGGGAAATGAGATCCCGAACATACATGCCCTTATTGTTTCGGGGACGGAGGTACTGCCATTCACGAGCATGCAGCAGCTCATCATAGAGGGCAATCGTTCCTGTCGCATCAAGCAATACCGGCGCAGCATTGAAATCCAAAGCCTCATGAAATTGCTCAATCATGTCCAATGCAAAGCTGTGGAATGTCGTAACGCGGACCTGCAGTGCCGCAGGACCGATATACCGAACCAAACGTTCTCGCATTGCCTTCACTCCGGCATTGGTAAAAGTCAGACAGAGGATGCCATCAGGAGGAGTGTCGGTTTTGGTGAGGATGTTGGCGATACGCAACGTAAGGACTTGGGTCTTCCCCGTTCCCGGACCGGCAATGACCATGACTGGGCCTTCAATAGTATCAACCGCCCTTTTTTGCTCAGTATTTAGGGCGTTGTAGGCGGTGAGAAATGATTCCATAGCAGTATTGTACCATGGAGCACTATGTCAAAAATGCTATACTTTGGCCATGAATACCAGAATTATTTTCTTTAGTGTGGCCATACTGGTCTTATTTTTTATCTGTTTTTTCACTGCCCGGGTATATGTGTATGGTTTTAATCTCGGTAACCACCCTGCCAAAAACATTATTGTAGCCGCTCTCTTTTTACCGATACTCTATATTGGTGGCTTATTGGGGGCACGCACTGCAAACGGTATTGGCCGGATCCCTTACATCGTTATCAATATCATTGCGGGCATCTTTTTCTATTTCTTTATTGGCGCACTAGCCCTAGGCATTGTCAGTATCGGTTTCCTTGCTTTCGGACAGGTACACATTCCCCTCGCCATTTCCTGGATCATACTTAGCCTTTCCCTCGTTGCCGCAATAGCGGGCTTTATACAAGCAACAATGATTCGCGTGGCACGCTACACCGTCATCCTCCCTCATGCTCCTGCGAGCTGGGATGGCAAGACTGCCGCCCTTATTTCTGATACCCACTTCGGTCTGATCAATTACACGAAATTTTCTGACAAGGTGGTGAGCACATTACTACGACTTAATCCTGACTTTGTCCTCCACGCCGGAGACTTCTATGACGGACCAATCGTCGACACTGCACCACTCACCGCCTCTTGGAAAAAGCTCACCGAAAAAATTCCCCTTTTCTATACTCCGGGCAATCATGAAGCCTATGGAGACTACACGATGTTTGTTGATTCAGTCCGTGCTGCGGGCGCAACTGTCCTCGATGACAAGATGGTTGATTATGAAGGCGTGAATATCATCGGTACGTTGTATCATGGTGGCAAGGAAAATCCCGACATGGCAAAAGTTCTTGCATCATTATCTATTGATCCTGAAAAGCCTGCTATCCTCATTAATCACCCTCCTACCGATTTCCTCGCCCCAGCAGAACACAATATTAACCTTATCGTTTCCGGTCATACCCACCGCGGACAGTTCTGGCCATTGCGTTATATCACTCGAAAAGTATACGGGGCATTTGACTACGGTATGCATCCCTATCATGAAAACCTCATCAGCATCACCAGTAATGGCATCGGTACTTATGGCCCACCAATGCGCTTATGGAATAAGCCTGAAATCGTGTTTATACACTTTAAGAATAATTGAAGAAAAATTTATTGACATTTTAAGCAAAAGTAGTATATTTCAGCTAAGTGAAAAATCAGTACATAGCACATTAAAAAAACTTAAAAACAATGAAAACACTGTCTACCATCCTCGCACGTATGGTTCAGAACCATATAGCATTATTAATGATTATTTTATTTTGTAGCTTCGCGACAACAACATTTGCCCAGCAACAACCAGTTCTCGCTTCCAATAATGCCCCTCTCGCAAAATCGGCCGACACTACACCGAAATTAGCGCCGGGGTTATCGGCTGACAAGAAAACATACGTTGCCAAAAATGGTATGGTACTGACAGTCGGCGGAAAGTTTACTGTTGGCAAAGCCAGCGACACCCAAAATAATTTATTAAATAGTTACCATTCGGTAATTCCCGGCTTAAAACTGGTAAATGAAAAAAGTTATCTGAGTGGCAAATTCAGCGGATCATCGTATGAAATTAAAGAATTTGATACCGACCGCGATGGATCAATAACCTATCTCTATTTTAAGAAAGGATTGGTCAAATACCAGGTAGCCATCGAATCAGCGATAATGAACGGTGAACTTGTTCCTTAAATTAACTTTGTTACTATTACCAAGCTCCTTATGTAAGGAGCTTTTTTATTGGTCGCCTTCGCCAGGGGCTACGGCGTACCGAGGGAGGAGGATAGGAGATTCGAACTCCTGAAGGCTTTGACACCTTACTCACTTTCCAAGCGAGCGCACTAGACCGCTATGCGAATCCTCCCTATGCTTGAGTATCCTCAAGATTTTTCAGTCTACCCTAGAGGGCCATGTCACGCAATGCCGCGATGCGCTTGTCAGTTGCGGGATGGGTCATGAATAACTGGGCAATGCCCGTGCGGACATGGTGGCCAAAAGGATTGCTGATATACATGTGCGCAGTGGCATTATTGGCTGTTTTCATCGGCGCACCATAGGCTTCAATCTTTTCCAATGCGCTTGCCAGTCCTTCGGGATAACGGGTCAGCAGTGCCCCGGAAGCATCGGCAAGGTATTCGCGCTTCCGAGAGATCGCAAGCTGAATCAATGTCGCGATGATCGGCGAAAGGACAATGAAGACAATGCCGACAATGGCAAGAATATTTCCTCCTTCACCATCACTGTCACGGCGGCTTGGTCCTCCCCACCACAGGCTGCGGGTAAAGATGTTGGCAATAATGGATACAAACCCTACCAGCACCGCTACCATACTCTGCAGCAAAATGTCCTTGTTGCCAATGTGGCTCATTTCATGAGCGAGTACTCCTTCAAGTTCAGTCTGGGTCATCATGTTCAGTAGTCCCTGAGTGACCGCAATACTGGCATGCTTGGCATCGCGTCCGGTAGCAAAGGCATTCGGTGCATTGTCAGGAATGATATAGACGGCAGGCTTTGGCAAGCCGGCAGTGATAGCCAGGTTTTCAACAGTGTGATTGAGTGTCGGATAGGTTGCTTCGTCAGCCGGTACTGCCCGCGCCATCGACAATGCGATCTTGTCGGAATACCAATAGCCGGCAATGTTCATGACAACCGCAAAAATAATCGCGACAGTGAGAATATCGGGCGACTGATAGGTATAGGAAAGAAAGTATCCCAATCCGATCACCACCGCCAAAAAGACCGCCACCAGGAGCCAGGTCTTTTCGATATTCTGTGCGCGATGGGTATAAAGTGTAGCCATGTGGTATGTTAATCGTTTTTAATCATCTTAATCGCCTCCTGAACCGTAGTCATAAACTGTGCCGGGAAAATAATCGTAGAATTTTTCTCTACGCTAATTTCTGCCATTGTCTGTAAGGTTCGAAGCTGCAATGCTACTGGATGAGCAGCCATGATATCAGCGGCTTCAGCAAGCTTTGCAGAGGCTTGCATTTCTCCTTCTGCAGCTACAATTTTTGCACGACGTTCCCGCTCTGCCTCTGCTTCCTTAGCCATCGCACGCTGCATGTTTTCAGGAAGTGCGATGTCCTTGATTTCCACCGCGGTCACTTCGACGCCCCATGGCTCGGTGTGAGAATCAATGACATTCTTAATCTGGGTGTTGATATCAAGTGTTTCAGAAAGCAATTGGTCAAGACTAAATTGTCCTACTACATTACGAACAGTTGTTTGGCTGATTTGATTGACGGCACTGTTGACATCATCAATAGCGATAACGGCCTTCATTGGATCCACGATGTGATAATACGCTACAGCCGCAATATCAATGGAAACGTTATCCTTGGTAATGATCTTTTGTGAAGGAATATTCATAGTGACGGTACGGAGTACCACCCGTGTCATCGTTTCAAAGACCGGGATAATAAAAGTAAGCCCTGGGCCACGAGGATGACTTTGTGCCTTACCGAGGAAAAACACCACTCCCCGCTCATATTCTTTCAACACACGAAGTGAGAGAGCAAGAACAATAATAACGATAATAGCGATGGTGATAATCATATTGTTAAAACTTCACTTCTACAGGATTCTGTGCAGCATCGTTGTCAGGAAGATCAAAATAGTTTTTCTTCTGAAAACCGAACATGTGTCCGACAATGTTTGAAGGTGAAGTATCAAGCGAGGTGTTGTAGTCACGGACGTTGCCATTGTAGAAACGACGTGCCGCCTGAATCTTGTTTTCAGTGTCAGAAAGTTCACGCTGAAGTTCTAGGAAATTAGTGTTCGCCTTCAGTTCTGGATAGGCTTCAGAAATGGCAAACAGTGACTTGAGGGTACCGCTCAGTTCGCCTTCGGCTTTGGCAGCATCGGGTGTGCCCTGGGCACTGATCGCCTTGGCACGCGCCTCGGTCACCTTTTCAAAGGCAGTGCTCTCGTGCGCTGCATAGCCCTTCACCGTATTTACAATATTAGGAATAAGATCGTAGCGACGCTTGAGCTGGACTTCAATGTCAGCCCATGCCTCCTCTGAACGATTGCGTCCGCGAATAAAACCGTTATAGGTAATGAAAAACCACAGTACGATGATTACTACAATTGCAATTAAAATCCATGTCATATGCATTTATTATACTCCTAATTCTGCACATACAAATATTGACAAATGGTGTAATGTAAAAGGCCCCACATGGGGCCTTTTACTATTATTTCTTTTTCTGCGCTCCTTCCATCACAACAAGCAATGGTGAGGCGAGGAAGATTGATGAGTAGGTTCCGAAGAACATACCGACTGCCAGGGTAATGGCGAAGAGCTTGGTGGTCGCTGGACCAAAGATGGCCAATGAAAGGACCATGACCAAGACTACCAACGAAGTGTTGATTGAGCGGACAAATGTTTCTGAAAGACTTTCCCCTACCAATGCTGGGAATGACGTTCCCGCCTTGGCACCACGAAGGTGTTCGCGAATACGGTCGAATACGACGATCGTGTCAGCAACGGAAAGACCAAGGGTGGTCAACAATGCCACGATGAATAGCGTGTCTACCTGAGCACCATAGAAGTGTCCGAGCAGAGCAAAGACACCAGTCGGAATGATGATGTCATGCACCAATGCAATGATGACAGCAAAGCCGTACTTCCATGATGAGACAGGCTTTGAAACCTGACGAAAGGCGTATGCCACAAAGAGAATGATGGCAATAAGCACGAGGATGATTGAGGCCACCGCCTTATGCTTCAGCTCGGTACCAACTGACGGACCAATTGAGGTGAAACTGGTCTGTGTCACCACGTTAGAGGTAGCTTCATTTGCTGGAACCGCATTTGATGCAGCAGTAACCATGGTTGCACGGTCAGCATCGGTCAATTCGTGAGTTTCAATCATGTAGCCATTGGTACCCACTGGCTGAACCAAGACATCGGCAAAGCCTGCGGTGTGCAAGACATCAGTAACGGCAGCAGTACTTGGACGTGCGCCGCTGTACTGAATCTCAAGCGCTGATCCGCCCTTGAAGTCAATGCCAAGCGGCAACCCAAAGACCGCCAATGAAACGATGGCAGCAGTGACAAACAATGCTGAAAGTCCGATAAATATTTTTTTAAACTTGATGACAAACATATGATTACTTTTTAAAGCCGCTACTAAAGAGGAACTTTCCTACCTTACTGTTTGTAGGTGTCGGCAATGCCTTAAGGAAAAGTCGGGTAATGGTGATTGCAGAAATGAGACTGATGATCACACCGAGACCAAAGGTCAGTGCAAATCCCTTGATCAGTGAGCTACCGAAGAAGAACAGGATAAAGGCGATGATGATACTTGAGATGTTGGCATCACGGATAGAAGTCCATGCACGGTCAAATCCTGCCATGAGGGCGTCACTGACTGATCGGCCACGAAGGCGTTCCTCGCGTGCGCGCTCAAAGATAAGGATGTTGGCATCAACGGCCATACCGATCGAGATGATAAACCCAGCAATGCCTGCCGCTGAAAGCGTGACGGGGATAAGCTTGTAGAGGGTAAGCGTAATAACGGTGTAGAGTGCCAATGCAATAACTGCTACCAATCCCGGCAATCGGTACCATACGAGCAGGAATAGTCCCACGAGGATAAATCCGATTAATGCCGCGACAATACCAGCGTGAACTGCCTGTGCACCCAATGTTGGGCCGACGGTTTCAGTTGAAATCAGACTGATCGGCACTGGCAATGCGCCAGAGTTCAGACTGCTTACCAAATCACGCGCCTCCTCAGGAGTGAAATTTCCTGAAATAACCGCAACACCGTTAGTGATGGCATCACGAACTACTGGAGCAGAAATAACCTGACCATCGAGGTAGATAGCGACGACCTTGCCAATATTGTCCTTGGTGATCTGCGCAAACAGCTTTGTTCCCTCATCATCAAAGTGAAGTTCAACTGTTGGTTCATTGGTACCCTGAGCAAAGATCAACTGTGCCTGATTGAGGTATTTTCCGTTCAAGCCAGTCGAAACGAACTGTGGCGTAACATCAATGTTGGCGATACCACCTTTGCCGACGTTAAGTTGCTGAGGAGCAGTATCTGACTGAACTTTGAATTCCAGGTAAGGAGTCTGACCAATCAAGGCCTCAGCCTTGGTGATGTCGGTCACGCCAGGAAGTTCGATAGAGAGACGGTGTGAGTTTCCGGCACCAAATCCCCCACTCTGGACCTGCACCACTGGCTCAGAAACACCAAAGGCATTGACGCGACGCTCGATGACCTCGCGAACAGAAGCCATTGAAGTATCGATGTCTGCTGGCGCAATCTGACTGACATCAGCCTGATATACCAGGTGACTACCGCCAGAAAGGTCCAACCCTAGACGAAACGGATAACGAGCAAGGAAATGAGGTGGATTCGGCTCCTGTGAGCGAATCACCATATATCCCAAAGCAACTCCCACTACTAATACCACAATGGCAATAATTCTCTTTTTCAGCATAGTGCGGTCATTCTAGCCTTTTTTAGACCCAAAAACAATAGTATTGTATTTGACAAATATGACTATTCTGGCAATAAATTAATCGCGAATGCCTGTCATTTTTTGAATCTTATACGTATCACCATATCCCAATAGTCCTCTATACGAGCTGACAGTCTGGGGTTTTGGATACCATTTCAAATTTCTCATAATCTTTCTTTTGGTAGTTGACCTAATTTGACGATGGTATGGAAAATGTATCCAGCCAAGAAAATCAACGCCAGTAGCGTAAGTCTTGATATAGACCTTATGTTCATGGAGCTGGAGATTTAATTTTTTATTCAAAAATACTGATATCTTGGGAAGTAGTTCTTCAAGATATTTTTTATCGTCCGACAGAATAGCAAAGTCATCGGCATAGCGGATATAATATTTCACCCTCAGCTCTTGCTTCATGAACATGTCGAACTCGTGCATGTATATGTTGACAAGCAGTTGCGATGTGAGGTTGCCAAGCGGCAATCCAACCCCTTCCTGCGTGGTATGAAAACTTTTTACCACCTGATTGATCAGCCATCGCATTTCTTCATCACTGATATGACGAGCAATAATTGATCGAAGAATTTCATGATTAATACTGGCAAAGAACTTCTTGATATCGCATTTCAGGACATAGCATGTCCTCGTGTTGTTTTTTGAAACCTTGTCAGCAAAGACCTTGAAGCGTTTGAAAGCTCTGTGCGTTCCTTTATTCTTTCGGCACGAATAAGAATCAAAGATAAAACGTGCATCAAAATACCAATACAGTTCCTTGTAGATGAGGTGGTGCAATACCCGATCTCGCACCACTGCCTTATGAATGTTTCTCGGCTTGGGGTCGGAAATATTGAACGCAGAATACGATGCATGCTCGTACGTTCTTGTTTGAAGCATAGTGTGAAGTTCTACCAAATTGTCCGCGAGCTTCGCTTCGAATTTCATGACATCGGTCTTGTGACGTTTACCACGAATAAATCGCTCCCAGGTAATAAGGAGATTTTCCATCGATATGATATTGTTGTATTCATGAGTGAACATAGCAGTGCAACAAAAATGACCCCCCCCCAACGCAAGTCCCGTTGGTATTGGTAAAAAGCAAGGAAGCATATCGTGTTTGGCATAGCAATTTTTCCAACCTTAATCGCATTGACCGACAAACAATTGGTGGACAAATTGACAATACTTTTCTCGCTTTACTTGAACTTATTTTCAGAGCGACATTCGCCTATGACAAGTTTGAGAAGCTCTCCATTGTATCCCATGCGCTTGGCAAAAACGATATACTGAAATTCTTTCTTCAGTTGGGATGGGAACAAAAGGTTTTAGATCATAAAACGTATGGCGAGCTCATCATCCTTTTGGATGATGTTGGACGAATGTTGGGGGGATGGAAGAAGAGCCTTCATGAAAAAACTCCCGCTAACAAGTAGTGGGAGAAATCAAATGAGTAGCAAACGCAAAGCAGGCAATTGTCGGCATTCCAGTCATTCTCGAAGTTGCCGAGGTTGAACTTGAAGTCACCGTCAGTGTTGGCATTCACGTTAGGCACCCTGTGGTTGCCATCGGAATGCACGCAGCGAATGTACGGCGCGCCATCCGTATCACCAGAATCAGCACCTGCCAACTCTTGTATTTTATTCGGAATATTTACATCCCAAAGCACGCCGCACCGACTAATTTGGTTTTTTCATAAAAGGAGGCTCTCATCCGAAAGACGTGTCCGTCAGACCACTCGCCTATTCCTCTTGCGAGAGTTCGATGCCGTGAAGCCATGGCCGCACGATCGTATCTACTATCCGCCGAAAGTATAGCCGAAAATCAGAGTATAAAAAAGAGCCCCTGACAATTTTTTATAATTGTCAGGGGCTCGCGGAAAGGGTCAAAGAGTCTACACTCTACATCAAGCGACAAAGTGCCGAGGGCTATTTGTCGCAAACGCAAAGCAGGCAATACGCCGGCACCCCAGCCATCCCCGAAGCGGCCGAGGCCGAACTCGAAGTCACCGCCAGTGTGGGCAATCACGCGAGGCACCCCGCGGCTGCCACCGGAATCGATCCACAAGGAATCTTTTTCATCGAAGGAAACGGTGTACTTGCCTTTGGGAAACTTGTCCGCGTGAAGGTCGTACACAAGAGTTTCGCCCTGTGCGCCAACCAGGATGGCGTTTTGCTTTGACAGAAATGTCGTGCAGTCACCACTGGTCACGGTTGAGAGGATCGGGAAGATTTTCACTTTGTACGTTTTACCGGGCTCCAGTTTGTTCGTTGCTTTCGCAAAGTTTTTGCTGGTCAAGGCATCGTTGTAATAGTAGGTGGTCTTTTGCTTCTTCACCCGTTTACGAAAATCATCAATCTGCTTGTCGTGATTGTAATCGGCAGGCACAGTCATCTCAAATTCTACCAATGCAGGGCCGAAGCGCTGGTCGGTGATGGCAAGCTTTTGTAGAATCGGCTTAACACCGTTCTGCATAGTGCCACCGGCTTTAATAATTTCCTGGGCCTCATCTTTGGTAAGCTCTAATGCTCTTACTGCGGACCGGAATAGGTCGGCAAGGCGGTCTTCTTGTTTGGACGTGATCTTTTCAGGCATCGTCGTATGGTTTTAAATAACATTATCCAGAATCTGCTGGTACAGTATATTTGATTATATTATAGCAGATTTAATATAAATTGTCAAATTACTTCTGCAATTGCATTGTCTCCTTTTTTATAAAAAAGTGCTGCATAAGTTTTGGAATTATGAAGCCAATGAGAAACCCTACGCCAACATCTATTGGGTAATGCACGCCGACATAGATGCGTGCCATGCCTACTGCAAAGGCGAATGCGAAGAGCAGTGTGCCGAGGCGTTTCTTGTGCATGTAGACAGCAGTAGCCAATGCCATCGTTAACGCTGCGTGACCGGAAGGAAATGAATAGCTGTCGGGTAAGGAAATAAGGACATGCAGATTGGTCAGTGTCTGAAAGGGGCGCGGGAATGCTACGGTTACTTTAATAATCGAAACAACAGCCCAGGTCAGGAACATGGCGCCGGCGATAAATCCCGCATCCTTGAATGCCTTTATTCGTGCCCTACCCTCTTGTTTAAACGGTAGATAGATCACGAAATAATATGCCAGTACTGCGCCAATGATAGAAATAAATATAGAGGAGGTGGCGACAATGAAAAAGTCATCGAGGGGACGGTAGTATCCTACTGCACCATTGATGAATTCTAAAAGACGGACATTAATGCTGGGCATAGCCGACGAATTCGTTATTAATATCATCCGGATGCATTGCGCGTTCGTAGCGTGACATCGAAAGAACAATGCCCAGGCCGATACATTCGGCCAGCAAGTGCGATCCGCCGTAACTCATGAACGGTAACGGAATCCCTGTCACTGGCATGATGCCGATGTTCATGCCGATGTTCACAATGATGTGTCCAAACAGCAATAAGGCAAAACCGGTGCAGAAGAGCGTCTCGAAGTTTGATGCCCCTCGCCGAGCGTGCAGTAGGATGCGCCACAATACCACGAGCAAACACGCAATAATGATGAGGCTGCCGACAAAGCCCCATTCCTCGGAAAAGGCGGCAAAGATAAAGTCAGTCTGGTATTCCGGCAGATAGTTTAGGCGGGACTGAGTACCGTACCCGACTCCCTTTCCTACTACTCCTCCACTGCCCACGGCAATGACTGACTGGTAGGCATTGTAGCCGCGACCGCGAATGTCAGCAGTAGGATTGATGAACGTCTGAATACGGGCCTTCTGATAGGGCTTGAATACGAAGAGCCACATCAGGGAAAAGACTACCATTAATGCTCCGACAATGATTAGGATCTGCTTTTTTGAAATACCGGCAATCAGGGCCATGCCGAGCCATAGTCCTGCCACGACCAAGGCTGAACCAAAGTCCGGTTGCAGCATAATCAGTCCAATCGGCACAAATGCATATACGGCAGAAATGAGCAGGTGCTTGAAGCGGGCGATTTCAACGTGGCGACGAGAGAAATATTTTGCCAATACCATGATGACGAGCAGCTTCACGATGTCGGCCGGTTCAAATGAAAAGAAGCCGAAACTGAACCAGCTTTTTGCGCCCTTCACGGTCTTCCCCACCAACAGCACGGCAACGAGTAATAGCAGCGAGCCGATGTAAAAGAGAATAATATAGCGAGAATCACGGAGAAAGCGCATATCAGCTCGGGCAATAAGGAAGGTCACTGCGGCACCGACACCGACCCACATGAGCTGGCGTGAAAAAAAACCAGCCTGGGGACCAAAGGAAGTCATCGTTGCCAGCCCTCCCAAGATAATGGGTATGATGGCAATGATCAGTGTCCAATCAATATTTTGTCCTACCTTTTTCATTATAAAGACTGAGCCGTAAAGGGATTAAAGCGAGGGATAATTTCCGTTCGGACAATGTTTGTCACCGGATACGGCCAGGTGAAATACATCGTCGTGCTTTGCAGGGCCGGCAATGACGGAAGGAGCGCCTTTGATGCAGTGATGGCATTGCCGTTGGCATCGTAAAAGATCGCTACAACATCCATGTTGGTGAATGAGTAACGTGACTTGTTTTGCAGCGTGACAGTCAAACGGGTGCCGCCATTAGCGGATTCAACGGCATTACGATCGGTATTGATTACGACCTGAGAAAATTGCGGTGAAACTTTTTGCCATGAAAGCGGATCATCAAAAGAAAATCGGGCATAACTGACCGTGCCATTGGCAATAGGAATTAATGTTTCGACAATGGCACTCGTCCCTGCCGTTCCGAGAAAGGTCGTGCCGGTGCGAGTTGCAAGCAAGGTATTGCTACTATCGTACAGCTTGAACGTGTAGCCAACTTGCTGAGCAGCTGATGCGGCATGACCATGCTGCACATATGCAACAGCATCAACAATTCCTGGTGTAACCTGGAACACTCTCACCCATTCCACTATCGGATCACTGAGCTCATTGGCGCAATACAGGCTGCATCCCCCTCCGCAGTCAACACCGGTCTCATCACCATTCTGCTTGTGATCAAAGCAGCTTACTGGTACATTCGTAAGCTTATGGATCACCCCAAATGCCACTGCCGCCACAAAGAGCAATACCATCGTGACATATGTAAGCTTCCGCCGCTGCGCCCAATTCATAGGGGTAGTATAGCAAATATCAGGATATTTGACTTTTGATTTACAGTTCCCTATTATATAAACATACGGCCTTAGGGCTCCGAGAAATCCGCACTATACTGGTGCGGATTTCGTCTTTAGACTCTTGAGGTCGGTCCTCAAGAGCCTCGATACTCAATCCATTCTTTTATTTCTTTCAAAAAATCTTCTTTTGACGGAAAATAATCTGGAAAAAATTTACGATTGATTATTTTATTCTGAGGCCTTATTACGCCATAATAATCAAGAAAACTTGAATAAGGGTAATTAGTAAGGTTATCGACTAATTTATCATCAATATTTAGATGGAGATAAGAAAAAATATACTTAAGGTAACGATTTGAATCAATATGTTTTGCCTTAAATCTACCTTCAAATAATCCTCCTGTTCTTTTATATTTTTGGTTAAAATACATTACATACCCTGTGCATAATTTCTTCATAAAAATAGTGATCCCATTTTCAATTAATGGAGTTATTAGTATGTGGAAATGGTTATCCATTAAACTGTAGGCACCGATAGCAACTATAGGATTATCACCTGGCAATTCATATACAGATATTCCCTTTATCGAATCTGCAAAATTAAACTTCTCCAATCGATTCACTGCAAATAAAAGATCCATAAATCTATCTTTATCTTTGTTATTAAGGAAAATATTTTGCTTACTATTCCCACGATTATAAATATGGTAAAACTCTTTTTCCACAAATTTAAATTTTCTTGTATTCATATAAATATTAAATATCTTGAGGACCGACCTCAAGAGTGTTGCAGAAAGGTGATAAATTTATGGGTAAGAAATAATCAATATTTGCATAAGAAAAAGCACCAATATATTGGTGCTTTTTCTTATGCATTCAAATCCACTGTCCTGGCAGCTACCTACTTTTGCCTCGAAAGACTATCATCGGTTCTACAGGGCTTAACTTCTCTGTTCGAAATGGGAAAAGGTGTGACCCCTGCGACAAACCACCAAGACGGTGGATTCGAATACTAACGTTTTTTGTACCATGTAATAGAGACATGGATTTAGTTCTGGATCCTTCGCTTACGCTCAGGACATGATTTCCAGATTTCCTAATAGGAGTCGGGTAATTAGTACATCTCAGCTCAACGCATTGCTACGCTTCCACTTAATGCCTATCAACGTGATCATCTCTCACGGCCCTCAAATGATGACTAATCTTGGAACTGGCTTCCCACTTAGATGCTTTCAGTGGTTATCCATTCCGAACATAGCTACCGGACAGTCCAGCTGGCGC
>JARIGS010000016.1 GCA_029288725.1 Candidatus Nomurabacteria bacterium
AGATGTGTATAAGAGACAGACCTACGGTGGCGCCGTTTCTATTGATTTTATATGTAAAAATTGTATAATATAAAAAAAGAAAGGAATAGAGATGACAAATGTAAATGAAAGGGCATGGTTTAAGGGCCTTGATGTAGGAGCTATATTTCAAAAAGTTTTCTTAATGATGGGGTTTCGAAAGAAATCCATGACGGAAATAATTGATAGTATACAGTTGATACCGAAAGAATGTCGGGAACATTATAAAAATTTTTTTGAAGGCGTAGAAGATACATGGACATACGATGAGCCGAAGCATGTTTATCCAGAAGGTGAATTAGAGATTGAGATTATAACTCTCTCTTATACAAGCTGGGTAGAACAAACAAAGCGTTTTAAGGTGCATGACCGAGCGTGGGACATATTTATCCACCGTGCGCATCCAATGACCCCGCTTTTCCCTCCACCAATATTGCGTACAGAAAATTTTACTACTAATTTTTCTGAATATGCCAGAGTGTGCAAGGAGGCAACGATACACTTTCCGCGATGTTCAAGGTGTAAAAGACAGCTAATGTGGAGAATTATTAGCACCAAGAACTTTGAAGAAATGTATATCCAGTATGATAACAGAGAATTATACTGTGCTAACAAAACGTGCAGTAATTATCTTGTGCATACCGGTCTTCGGGTGACGGATATAGTGCTGCCAAGCGAAAGAGACACCAAAATTTTTCTTGCGCCATTTGTACGGTCTATAGCGCGTCGTAAAAGGAACATCATTGTTCGTGGTGAAAATCCTCCCATTCCTAAAAGATGGATACGTTTTTGGACCAAAAGAGGGCACGTATTTCCTCGCACTGCAGGCGTGTATGCCAATGATACGGCGGTAGAAAAACAGTCTAAAAAGTTGGGCCTGCCAGATTACACCGACAATCAGTATGAGCACTTACACCCCTTTCCTAACGGCTAATCAATGAGCTCTATCACAAATGTGTATAGAGCTTTTTTTATTGCCAATGAGGAGTACAATCGAAATATGAAGATAGTATATTTGGGCAGTGGCGGGTTTTGGCTTGCTGAGGCCGTATACAAACGCATACGGGGTGTGGAGGAAGTCATTCCCGGCTATATGGGCGGGACAGTTGAGAATCCTTCTCATGAGATAGTGGCAACGGGCAGCACCGGTCATGCTGAGGTGGTGAAGGTTATCTATGATGAGAATCAGATTGGACTTCATGAACTATTGCAGGTGTTTTTTGCCCTCCACGACTCAGTTGCACCGGCTCATGCCATGCACGGTGTGGGATCGCAGTATCGTTCGGTTATTTTTTATACTGACGATGGGGAAGCGGAGGCGGTTGATGAGCGGAACGGTCAGGCCATTGGCGTAATACCGCAGATGGTGGCGGAAGTGCAGGCAGGATTGCCCGAGGGAGTATCCGTTGCCACTTCGATAATGACTGCCACGGTATTTTATCCTGCCGATCAGGCTCACTATGACTACTACGGCCAGCATGCCGATGCGGCGTTTTCGGTGGCCGTCATAGAACCGAAACTGCAGGAACTGCGGGGGAAATTCTCAAGTCTTTTTTCATAATTTCTTCAGATAAAATTGATACCCAATTGTTTATGATGCACTCATGGTCTGCTATACTTATAGTATGACCGTACCCTACGATCCTGAGCACATTACGTACATTGCGGAAACTGACTATCGTAACCAGCGAACACGGTTTGGTATAAAGAGCCGTGATCGTACCCGTCACATGTATGTCATCGGTAAGTCCGGTGTTGGTAAGTCAACGCTTTTGGAAAACATGGCCATTCAGGACATTGTCCGTGGCGAGGGCTTGGCAGTGCTTGATCCGCACGGTAGTTTTGCCGAGAAAATGCTCGACTATATTCCTGAGCACCGTATCAAGGATGTCATTTATTTTGCACCGTTTGATACCGAAAACCCAATTTCATTCAACGTTCTGGAAGACGTTGGAGCGGACAAGCGTCACTTCGTGGCATCCGGCTTGATGAGTACCTTCAAGAAGATCTGGGTTGATGCCTGGAGTGCCCGCATGGAATACATCCTCAATAACATATTGCTGGCATTGCTGGAGTCTCCTGATGCGACCTTGCTCGGAGTAAACCGTATGCTTTCTGACAAGGCCTTTCGCGACAAAACCGTAGCCGGCGTTACGGATCCGGGAGTGAAAGCCTTTTGGACCGACGAGTTCGCAAAGTACGGTGACCGTTACATGCAGGAAGCCGGTGCTGCCATTCAGAACAAGATTGGTCAGTTTACCGCCAGTCCGCTTATTCGTAACCTCATTGGTCAGCCCAAATCAAGTTTCGATATTCGTGCCGCGATGGACAATCAGAAGATACTAATTGTGAACCTGTCCAAAGGCCGTATCGGCGAACAGAATACGAGTCTGCTTGGTAGTATGATTATCACCAAAATTTACCTGGCTGCCATGAGTCGTGCCGACGCTAGCCCTACTCGCCTGGCTGAATTGCCGAACTTCTACTTCTACGTCGACGAATTCCAGTCATTTGCCAATGAATCATTCGCAAACATTCTATCCGAAGCCCGTAAGTACAAACTCGCGCTTGTCATTGCCCATCAGTATGTGGCGCAAATGGAAGAATCCGTTCGCGATGCCGTCTTTGGCAACGTAGGAACCAGTATCAGTTTCCGTGTCGGGCCATTGGATGGGGAATTACTGGAAAAGGTATTCTCACCGCAATTTACTGCTAACGATCTCGTCAATCTTGGTATGGCCCAGATTTACCTTTCCCTGCTTATCAATGATATGGGATCAGCACCGTTTTCCGCTCGTACGTTGCCGCCAGTACCGCGCCCAACCATAACGTATCGCAATGATGTCATTGAATCTTCCCGTATGCATTACACTCAACCTCGTGATGTTGTAGAAAAGAATATCAATGATTGGTTTAGTAAGGACACGCGCCCCAATGACCTTGCGGGTCAGCCTACTCCAGCAGCGGCGTCCGATAAGCCGAAACCACGATTTGAACAAGCACCTCGTCCACAATTCCAAAAACCCGCCGCTACACATACCCCTTTCAAAAAAGTCTTTACCGCTACGCCACCAGCTGCCCCTTCGGCAGAAAACACCAACCCTGCTCCTCGGGTATTTCAGTCTGTTGCAAAAACAACAGTGGTAGGATCAAAACCAAAACCAGCCGCTGCACCGCTTAGTCCCGCACTGTCAGAACTGCTTGCCTCGCTTGATGGTGCTCCGGCACCAAAAACTGAGACCCCGGTTGCTCAGGCTGCACCCTTTACTGACGAAAAGCCTCTAAAGGAAAGCATTCCACCAGTGAAATTAACCGAACGCGGTCCAACCGACAAAAACCGTGACTTATTGAAAGCAGCATTGCAGAAAGTAGTACCAGTTACCGCTACACCTAAAGCTCCCGTCCCAGCTCCTCAACCAGCTCCCGCACCTCAGGTTATCGCATCACAGCCAGAAGAAATCTCTTATCAGGCACTCCGTAACGTCTTAGAATAACTCCTCTCAATATGAAATACTTTTTACCGCTCCTGTTCGGCGCGTGGCTTTTGCCGCTTGTTGCCTCTGCTGCCGTGAAGATTAATGAAGTGGCCTGGATGGGTACTGCCAAGAGTCAGTACAGTGAATGGATTGAATTATATAATGACGGTGACCAAGCAGTGTCACTGGCCGGCTGGAAACTGTATGTTACTGGTAGCGAGGTACTGTTTACCCTTAGCAAAACCATTGCCGCCCATGGATATCTCCTCGTTGAGCGCACCACCGCCAGTGCTCCTGATGCAGTTCCTGGCATTAATGATGAATCAGGAACATTTGGAGGTGGGGGATTAAATAATGCCGGAGACAACCTTTCGTTAAAGGATAGCAAGGGTACCACTATTGATACCTTGTCCTACAGCGGTGGTTGGCCTGCTGGTGACGCCCAAACCAAAGATACGATGCAATGGAATGGACAGAAATGGATTACGGCACCCGGTACTCCCGATGCGGCCAATGCCACGGTTGCTGATGCACTGCCCGCTAGTACCAGTAACAGTGGTACTAGCTCCTCAAGCAGCACCTCCTCTGGTGCGTCTTCTTCCGGAGCAAGTTCGTCTACCAGTAGTCAAAAAACAACTGCTACAACAAGAACCAAGACCAGTACTACCACTTCCAAGCTTACTGTCACTGTCCCCAAAAGTCTTTTTCAGGGGGTGCGCAATGAATTTGATCCGACCTTCGATTTGCCACTTACCTTGAAAACTCCGCAAGGATATTTTTATTGGAATATGGGGGATGGCACGACGTTTATGCAGTCAACACTGACCCCAATTGCTTATACCTATCATTATGCGGGCGCCTATACGGTTAGTCTTTCCTACTTTTCTTCACCGGCCGCTTCGCTTCCGTTTTTGCAGACTACGGCAAATGCCGTAGTAACGGCACCGATCGCAACCCTTACTGTGCTCAACAATGGCGCAGCGTTGCAGATTGCCAATGATGGTACAAAAATGATGGACATTGGTCAGTGGCCTATTACTACAACCTATGGCATGCGCGCCATGCCGCCAATGACAATTATCGCGGCAAAATCACACATCATTGTGACCGCTGCATCACTGGGATTACCCTCAATACAAAATCCAAGATTGAGTACGCCGGATGGAACGGTGGTCCAGGGAAAGACGGTCAAAAAATAATCAAAAATACTACCCGCACATTGTGCGGGTAGTATTTTTGATATTGGGCCTTGTTTTACTCCACCACCTTTTAAGGGGTAGTAGGAGTAACTGGTTGGACAGAAGGAGTTTGAGTGGTGGCCTGTAGGGCTGCACTTGCAGTACTTGGTACGGTGTTCACGGCAGTATTCAAATTATCAATTTCCTTTGAAATGATCTGGACTTCCTGATTTGAGACTTTTTGAAGGGTTGCGTCAACGGTCTTGATAGCATCAACCTTACCAGTGTCATTGGCAGTTGTTGCGTTGGCAGTATTCTGAAGCGATACTTTATTTGCCTTGAGGGTTTGTTCCAATGAGGCGGTAACCGTGAGGGCGGTATCAGGAGCCTGGGCACTGAGGGTAGTGAGGTCTGCTGAAAGCGCGGCAACGTGGTCATTAATAGCATTTTCGGCAGTCTGCTGTTTTGCAGGAGTAAGGGCATTGCTGTTAGCCAATGTTTGGATTTCATTCACGCGAGTCTCAATGCGATTTTTCTGCCACAAGACCTTTTCCTCAGGAGTTTTCAAAAATAGCCCTTTCACTTCCTCGTTGACATTGATCTTGAATGAGTAGAGCGGATCACCAGGGAGGGCATTGTTTGCAACCGCAGAAACACTACCGGCAATAAATACCACAAAAAGCATACTGGAGAGAGCGATGCGAAGACCATGCTGTACGCCGCGCTTGAAAAATGAGTCAGTGACCAAGACCGGAGAGGCGATAACGATGCGAGCAGCATGAGCGCGCATCAAGTTACGCTCCTCGGTAGTCAGCGTGATGTCCTTTAGGTTTTTCAGTTTTGCTAATTTGGTTTCCATGAGTGTTCTTGTTGGATGCGTTCCTTTTCATCGAAATGACCGCGCATTTTTTTGAGGATACGGTGGATTTTGACGGTCATGGCATTGACCGTCTTGCCATACATTTCGGCAATAGCCTCAATGGGCTTTTCCTCGGTGTAGCGCAAATAAATGATTTGCTGATCTTCCTCACTGAGCAGTTCGAGTATCCCTCGTACGGTCTCAATGTCATCTGCCCTAAATACCTCGTCGACAGTCCTGCTCGTCCCGGGATCAAATCCCGCCTCCATGAGGCTATCGAGCGAAGCCGACTTCGACTTTTTGAAAAAATCGATAACGGCGTTGCGGGCAGTGCGGTAGAGAAAGGCTTCTGGATTATCAATCGTTTTGCCGGATGCTAGATAGAGCCAGGTCTTGGTAAAGGTGTCCTGGGTAATATCAAGAGCGACCGGTCGATTGGTGACCCTGAAATAGATAAAACGGAAGATTGCGTCTTGGTAGGTTTCCACCATGTCAAAAAAGTGCTGTTCCTTGTCCTTAGACGATTCATCGGGGTGCATATTACAAGTATACACAACACAACGAACTTTAATAGGGCTTTAGGGCACTTTTTGCTATACTTTTGCCATGAATGAACAGCCAAAACGGACCAGCATAGTAATTATCGGAGGAGGATTTGCCGGTATTGCGGCTGTTCGAAAGCTCCAAAAAAGTGGCCAGCCGATCGATATTACCATGGTCTCAAAAAGCCCAAATTTTCAGTATTATCCGAGCCTCTACCGTATGGTAGTGGGCGCATCAGTGAACCAGGTCTCAATCCCGCTCACCAAGATTGTTTCTCGGAACGTCCGTCTGGTGATCGATACGTATACGGGTGTCGATACACAACGTAAGGCCATAACCCTGCAAAGCGGTACGGAAATCTCATACGACTATCTCGTGATGGCATTGGGCAGTGAGCCGAATTATTTCGGCATCGATGGCATGGAAACACATTCGAAAAGTTTCCTCTCAGTTGATAAGGCACGCGGACTCAATCAGTACTACAAATCATTGATTGGCAGTGCGAAGACGCTTCCTCGCGATGAAGCATTGATGAAATTGCGCACGATTATCGTTGGTGCCGGACCATCCGGTGTTGAGTTGGCAGGAGTGCTACGAGGCTACTTGGTGCAGGAGGCGAGACGGCAGAAGGTAGATCCTACGCTGATCAAGATTGATCTATTGGATTCTGGTCCGCGTGTCTTAGCTGCTATTCCAGAACGAGCATCTGCATTGGTTCGTGATCAGTTGCAGCGAAAGGGCGTGACTGTCTATTCGAACTACGGCGTTAATGCCTGCGATGAGAACTGTGTCATTGTGGCTGATAAGAACAATCCTGCGGCGCCTGTTGAAAACATCCACATGGAAGCTGGCACCGTTATATGGACGGCTGGTACAAAAATCAGTACTGCATTTGCTGCCATCCCCGGTGTTACTATGACTGATCGCAAGCGCGTAGTGGTTACGCCAACGCTAACCCTACCGACTGATGACACTCTCTACGTTGCGGGAGATGGATCGGGCACACCATATAGTGGCTTGGCCCAAACCGCCATCGATCAAGGAGACTATGTCGCTGAGACATTGCTTCGCCGCATTGCAGGCAAGTCAGTGGCGCCTTACGAACCGAAGCAGGGTGTCTTTGTCATTCCCGTGGGTAAGCATTGGGCTATCCTGAATTATAAGGATATCGTACTGTACGGATTTTTCCCATGGATATTGCGTATCATGATTGATGCACGATACTTCCTCAGTATTACCAGTCTGTGGAATGTCCTTGGGATGCTAAGAAATGAGTCATAGTATGAGTACGGATTGGAACAATGTTGCCCAGTGGTATGACCAGTATCTAGTCGGGGAGGATACCTACCAGGCTCAGGTAATAGCGCCGAACCTTGTGCGATTGCTTGCTCCTCGTGCCGGACAGCGTATCTTGGACGTTGCGTGTGGTCAGGGATACTTCGCACGAATGTGCGCTGACAAAGGAGCACAGATTGTTGGCGTGGATCAGTCGACAACATTGATCGAAAAGGCCAAGGCTCAGGCTGGAGCAAACGAACTGTACATTACCGGTAATGCTGAAACGTTGGATGCCTATAAGATTGAACCGTGCGATACGGTCTTCTCAGTGCTTGCTTTGGAAAATATTAAAAATATTGCTGGGGTAATGAGCGGCATACAGCAGGTGATGAAGCCTGATGGCAAGGTTGTCTTTGTACTTCTGCATCCTGCTTTTCGCATCCCCCAGCACAGTGACTGGGGCTATGACACCAAGCGGACAGTGCAGTATCGTCGGATAGATAAATATCTTTCGGAAGTAAATATTCAGATTGAGCTTGCGCCATTCAAGGGAAGTAAGGATGTGAAGAAAGTAACGACAACCACCTTCCATCGTTCACTGCAGTGGTATATGAAGGCATTTCGCAATGCCGGTTTTGCTATTACTAACATTGAAGAATGGATTTCGCACAAGACCTCTCAGCCAGGACCTCGTCAGCATGCTGAGGACACTGCCCGCAAGGAAATCCCGATGTTTATGGCGATAGAGCTCAAGAAGATAGGCCAATAGATAGGGCTGACTTTGGAAGATATGCAAAAATACGCCCTCCAACCCGACGGGCTTGTTCGGATCGTATTTTTGCATATCTTCCTCCGTCAGAACTATTTTAAATTTACAGTCTGGCGAAAAGCGCGCAGTGAAAATGTTTGCTGAACAAGCCCGTCGGGTTGGAAGAAACATTTTCACTGCGCGCTGAGAGTCACTCTACTCTTTAATTTTTTTCAGGGCCAAAGGAATCTTTTTAAAATCACTAAGCAATTCTTCGCGTAAGCCCCCGTTGTATAGCGCAGCAGCAGGGTGGTAGAGCGGAAGGAAGTAATTTGTTGGCATGCCGGCAATATTCTTTTTCAATAATTTCCCATGGACGACCGAAATTTTTTCGTCAGGAAAAAAGTTACTCATCGCAATGCGTCCGAGAAAGACGATGAGCTTCGGCTTGATCGCTACCAATTCTTCATGCAGCCATTCCTTGCACGCTTCCTTTTCTTCCGGCAGAGGATCGCGATTGTTCGGTGGGCGATACTTCACCATGTTAGTGATGTAAATATCCTCCCGCTGCATATTGATGCTTGCGAGCATTTCCGCTAGAAACTTTCCCGCTGCACCGACGAAAGGTCGTCCTTCGAGGTCTTCATTCTTGCCCGGCGCCTCACCGATAAATACTACCTCAGCATGAGGATTGCCATCACCCGGTACTGCCTGTGTGGCCGTAGCTTTAAGCTCACAGGTACAATGCACTTTCCAGTATTCGTGTATTTCCGGTAGTGTTTTCATACTACTTATGATAGCATGGGACTATGGGAATGAAATCATTTTTACTTAAAAAGACCTTACAAATGAAGGGTGTTTCGAGTGACCAAGCAGAACAAATTGCCAAGGCACTTGATGAAAATCCTGACATGGCCAAAAGCCTCAAAGCGTTGGAAGAAAACAAGGAGGTGAAGGCTTTGTTGGAAAAAATCCAAAAGGAAATTGAGGAAAAGAAAAAGGCTGGCATGCCCGAGCAATATGCCGCTGTCCAGGTCATGGGCAAATACAAATCCGAAATTGCCAAATACCGTAACGAACTCGCTCCCTTGATGCAATTGATGGGAATGGGAAAATAAGCTAAAAAGCCCGTAACAGGGCTTTTTTATTTACTTTTTAAATATGCATGTTATAATGTGAAAAACAAACAATAACATATATGCACACTAACAATTATTCTGCTCGTTTTTCTTCCAACGATACGTTCATTATCGTATTACTACTGATTACCAGTCTTTCCTTTCTTGTCTGGGCATGCGTGGATCACCCTGCGTGGGGAACTACCGCAATAAGCATTTTTGCTTTCCTTGCAATGTGGTTCGGTGCGGTGATGACAAAAAAGCAGGAAGATATATTCGTCCGATATTCGGGCTGGGCCATTATTTGGATAAATGTTTTCAATATAATAATATTGATTTCTCAAATTAATTCGCCCATGCCAGGAATGTAACAAAATGTAAAAAGCCTCCCATTTTCGGGAGGCATTTTTTTTATTCGAGTTCAATTGAGCCATAGATGGCTATTTCCTGGCGAGAATACACTGCCCACATTCGGTCTCCGTAACAGTAGTGCCACCATTCATTTGGATACCATACAAAATCTTCTTGTTCCATCGCTTCACGCAGTACCGCGCGGTTACTCTCTTGTTCTCTCGTTATCAGTTTTGAAAGCAGAGAATTTGGAAACATGGGGAATTTTTTCTTGACCTCAATACTGAAAGCTTCAGAAGGATAGGGACTTCCCATATCAAGTAATGTTCCATCAGTATATGCCAATGCAACATCAACTGCTCCACCGCAATGATGGTTAGCTAGAGGGTGAGGAGGAGCAATCACCAAACGAATGGTTGCGGTAATTTGCTCGTCAGACCATGTAGGCTGCTCCTCTTTTAGCTTTAAAAAATTTCTATCCCAGGATTCTTTTTGATGCTCCATTGAACGATAGCCCTCAATAAGAACTAATGTAATTCCAGTAGGAAGAGAGTTTGCAACTCGTATCAGTTTTTCTGCCACTGTTTTTCGTACCATGAATGATGCTTGGTATTGTTTAGCTTCAAGTCCGAGAATTATCTTTTTAGAAGGCTGGACTTCCACGAGGGGCTCGCCACTCTCGTAGATTGTAACGGCATCCCATGCAGAACGGGGAAGTGTCTTTTCTATTTGATTTTTCATACTAATGCTTTTCCTGGACACTATCATACCTGAGTTTTATTGCCAACTCGATGTGCGTTACCGAATAACGCACACCTTTTTGTTTTCTCGATATTTCTGCTAGTATAAAGGCCTATGGGACTATCAATTGGAATTGTCGGGCTACCGAACGTGGGGAAGTCGACACTATTTAATGCATTAACGAAAAAGGGGGTACCGGCAGAGAACTACCCGTTTTGTACGATCGATCCGTCGGTCGGGATTGTGGCAGTGCCGGATGCACGTCTGCAGCAGCTTAGTGACTTTTCGAAGTCAGCAAAAACTATTCCCGGGGCGATTGAATTCGTGGATATTGCCGGACTAGTAGAAGGCGCATCGAAGGGTGAGGGATTGGGCAATAAGTTTCTTGCCAATATTCGTGAGACTGATGCGATTCTCGAAATGGTTCGCTTGTTTCCCATTGTCGGTGGCGGTACGGAAATCGCCCATGTCTATGGCAGTGTTGACCCATTGCGTGACATTAGTGTCATCAATCTCGAGCTAATCCTGGCTGATTTTGAAACCGTAACAAAACGTCGTGGCAATCTCGCTCGCGATGTGAAGCGTGGTGACAAGCCGGCAGTCCTAGAGGACGGCGCACTCGCACGTATCGAAGCGGCATTGGAAGGAGGAAAGCTTGCGAACACCGTTGATCTCACCGAAGAGGAATCAAAAGTGGTGCGACAGATGAATCTGCTCACGATGAAGAAGTTTCTCTACGGTCTTAACAAGCGCAGTGGCGCCGCTAACCTTGATGAAAGTGATCCGGTGAAATTTGCTGAATTGCTCACGGCAATTAGTGACAGCGGTGCACAATACGTCCTGCTTGATGCAAAAATCGAAGATGACTTGAAAGATTTTGAAGGTGCCGAGCGCCAAGAAATGCGCGAAGCGCTTACTGGCGAGGCATCCCGAGCGGAGCAAGGCGAAGTCGAGGGAGACGGAATAAATAACTTAATCACCAAGGCCTACGAATTGCTCGGCCTCGAAACATTCTTTACGACCGGTGAGGACGAAACGCGTGCTTGGACTATTGCCAAACATTCTACTGCACCGATTGCCGGCACTGCCATTCATACTGACTTCAAGGATAAGTTCATTCGTGCCGAAGTGGTGTACTGGAAAGACCTCCTCGACAGTGGTTCCTATGCCAATGCCCGTTCCAAAGGCCTCGTTCGCACTGAAGGGAAGGAATACATCGTGAAGGATGGGGATGTGATTGAATTCAAAATTTAACCATGAACGAATTTCTCATTACCACGCTTGCTCATAACGGTCTCGCAATCATTGCTACCGACACGCTCTACGGCATCGTAGGGAAGGCAACTGAGAAGGAAGTAGTAGAGCATATCTATGAAGTTAAGGGGCGTGACGAGAACAAGCCATTTATTATTCTTGTTCCTTCAATTGCAACTCTCGAAACATTCGGTGTATTGCTCACTGATAACGATAGAGAAAAAATCTCGCAATGGTGGCCAGGACCAGTGACCGTTATTTTGCCTGTTGCGCCAGCTTATCAGGAAGCATTGTCATACCTGCATCGTGGTACCAACGAACTAGCATTTCGCATGCCAGGCAAACCATCGTTGATCGAACTTTTGCAGCACACTGGTCCATTGGTGGCACCAAGCGCCAACCCACAGGGAAAGGAGCCGGCTCATACCATGGCGGAAGCAAAGGAATACTTTGGGGATGCTATTGCATACTATGAAGACGAAGGGGAAGTGCATGGGTTGCCTTCTACCATTGTTCGTTTACAAAACGGTGAAATAACCGTTATTCGACAAGGAGCGATAAGTGTGGTGTAACTTGACTTTTATAAAAAGATTTGCTATAATATTTTTTAAGAAACTGTTGGTTTTACAATAAAAAACGAAACGAATGATAACAAATGCACTCCCTGTTGATTGTTTTGATTCAGAAAATCAGGCACAACTAAAATCACGCCGCATCGCGGTGAGCGTCTTATCCGTTATTCATATTGTTATGCTCTTAGGCGCCCTCCTTCTTGCTGCTCTACCTTCTGTTACTGCTCTTACGTCGCTTAAATTTGCGACATTCTGGTTCATATTTTTTTGGCCAGTGCATTACATGCGAAGGTTAGTTGGCATGAATAAGAAATCGGTTATAGCAATCGCTTTCGAATATGCCGAAATTATTTGGTTTGTCGCAATATTTATTCTCGTCCTTCAGGTATTTTTTCCGATTCCTCACCTACCGGCTGAATAAAAGACAATGCCTATAAAAAAGTCCCGTCATCAAACGGGGCTTTTCTTGTGCTTATTTCTTCTTCAATTCCTCAATTTCTTTTTGCAGCGTCATCAGCGTGGATTGGATGGCGGTGAGCGTTTCCAACTCCTTTTTTTCATGCTCCGCTTCGGCTTCATCACCCACAATATCCTCCTGGATCTCGTCGACATCCTTTTGAATCTCATCCACGTCCTTCTCAATGCCTTCGACGTCTTCCTGAATCTCATCCACGTCTTTTTGGATTTCATCGACATCCTCACCGATTTCCTCGATATCCTCCTGGATCTCGTCGACGTCTTCTTGAATTTCCTCAATGTCAGCAGTGTTCTTGTTCACGGCCATCTGAATAAAGATATTCATATAGATTGCTTCAAGTGACACTGCGGTAGTGACCACGAGCAATACGACATCAAATGGAATATGAAAAAAGGGAAGCAGTGCTGCCACGATAAAAAGAATGGTGTGCACCACCAATGATGTCGTTGATCCAAGCCACGTTGTCGCCGACTCCGCGCTCTGCTCAAGCCATGTTTTCTGAGATTCCTTCTTTGCTACTTTCTTCTTTTTCTTCTTTTGAGCAGCAACCATACCCTATGGTGTACCATATTTACATGAAGAAAGGCAAACAAAAAAAGGGGAAACATTAAATAATGTTTCCCCTTGAGGTTAGTGTATCAATGAACTGAATGTTCATGCATAACAATCTTTTTTAGCTGTTCGGCTAATGGACCCTGTGCGCCCTTTGAGCGGGCTTCGTGGCAGCGAGGTAATCCATAGTTGTACAATGGACAACGGCCTTTCACACAGTCATTTTTTCTGCATTGCTTTTCGAATCGAGGCTCAAAGTAATCAGTGTCAAATGCAATCAGTATGGCGTCAGTGACGTCTTCTACTGAAAGAAATGTTCCGATCAATCCCTCAACGTCCGGGTCAACTTTTGACCCGTTTGAAATGACGCCGGTTGCTTCGTCAAAGTATATTTCCGGCACCAGATCCAGCATCTCGCCCTTTCCCAGTTCTTTGAACTGAATAGGCTGCTTGCCAGCGGCCCGCATTACCATTTGGCGAAGAATCTTCACTACTGGTCTCATTTCCTCAGCTTTGATGTATTGCTGATTTGGCATGAGCACGAATTGGCCATTTGGTTTGTGAAGAAACAATACACCAAGCTTTTTGGTTCTGTTGTCTCTCCATTTGCTTTGTACCACTTTGTTCATTACTGGTATGCCACTCTTTATTTCAAGAATGACAAACGGTATGTTTTTTTGTGGTGTCACCAGGTCAATTTCGTGTTTCGGTGCAGTTTCGTACGCGTGTTCGGCATCCAGAAATAGCTTACTTTGGGCAATCTCGTTGTCATAAAACTTAAATGCCATTTCAAATTCTTTTTTCTGGAGTTCCGGATCAGAGCCCGCTGCCTCAAAGCCCTTTTTAAGGTTTTGAGCAAAGGCACCAATCTGTAACTTTTGTAGCATTTCTACTTCCTCGCGGTATAACTTACGGTCACCATCTCCACGAAGACGGTTGAGGCATTGCATAACGTTATCGCCATTACTATCCTCAAAGTTTACATAATCGATAAGTTTTCCGTACATTTTGCGGTCGTTCTTATCTCTCTGTAGGTCAAGTAGGGTTACTACTAGTTCTGTGCAGGAAGAGGCTTTTGTACGACTCCCATGTTCATCTAGGGGGCCATTGCCTAATCCTAACAAAAGTAAGCCTTTTTGCAGAGCTTTGAAGAATCCCTGTTTTCCCAACATATCTTCTTTGCGCAATGTGGTTGTACTGATACAACCAAATGATGCATGTTCGATCTCCGGGAATAGGTGTCTTCCTTGTGGAGTATGTGACAGAAGATAGCCGGCGCATAACTCATCATTGTGCGGACCATAATGGGTGCCAACGGTGGTAATGCCGGAGATAGGGGTGCGATCGTAGTAAGCCTTTTTAATCTCTTCGATACTCGCAGTCAAACAGTTAACAGATTTCTGATTCTGATCCATTTTTTTAGGTTTTTATTTTGTTTTCAATCTGTCACATTATGCCGGACAGGTTCGGCGATTTGTTTATACAATAACATATATTGGCTAAAAAGTCAATATACCGGTAATTTGCTCCAATAGGGGAGTTATGCTATAGTTTTGCCACTATGGCACAGCAAAACCTCGTAAAATTGGTAAATAAGGAATCCGGCGAAACCTACTGGACAAGCAAAAATAAGAAAAAGCTTGCAGGTATTAAGTTGGAATTTAAGAAATACAGTAAGAAACTCCGTAAGGTAATTACCTTTAAGGAAGCGAAGAAATAAGCAAAAAAAGTGGCTCAAAGCCACTTTTTTTGTTATAGTTTCCAGGCACTTACGCAATCAAAGGGCGATTAGTTTAGTGGTAGAACGAAGGTCTCCAAAACCTTTGGTGGGGGTCCGATTCCCTCATCGCCCGCCTTCGCCTCGCTGAAGCTTCGGCTACGGCGAGGCAAAGCCCGCAAAGTAGCTGGTGCGAAAGCGGGTTTTCCTTAATGAATTTTATTTTATTATTCCTTAATTAAAAATTGATAGTCATTTTGCTATTGTTTTCAAATGCATTATGTCTATCAATTAAAACTTAAAGATGGTTATTATGTTGGTTGTACAAATAACTTAAAAGATAGAATTCATCGACATGCGAATGGACAAATTGAAGCGACAAAAAATAGATTGCCTCTGATATTGCAAACTTACACTGCTTTTGCGAATAGATATGCGGCCTATGGATTTGAAAAATATTTAAAATCTGGATCAGGAAGAGCTTTTGCCAATAAGCATTTTTATCAGAATTTAAACAGTAAGTTTATACCCAATATAAATTCCGACGAAGCCACCGATGGCGGTGAGGAAGATAGAGGCAAGTGACAGAAAATTATCACCCCATACCAAAGGAACAAAACTTCCAATCGTGGAGCCAATGACGGTGAATGTCATGATCGTTTGTTTCTGATTCATGATTTTAGTACAAACCGATATTCCTTATTTGCCCAAATCGGGCCGGCATAGTCCACACCAATACGAGCAGTGCGGACAATTTTTCTCCCTTGTCTCGCCATAGCTTTAGCGGAGGCCGGATTGTTTTTATCATTGGGGATTTCCACCCAAAGACCGGTGTCCGTGCCGAGTACTTTGCCATTGAGCATTCGAGTGATGCCCAATCGCTTTGCAACCCTGCCAGGACCAACGATTGGCTCGACAGCATCCTTGGTTACTTTTTCAACTCCGCGAATGAGGACAGCTGCCGGATACTCCTTTTCACCCGTTACGATATTGAGCATGTTATGCATGCCATAGATAAGGAAGACATAGATCGTGCCGGCTTGCTGATACATCACTTCGGTTCGGGCAGTGCGGCCTTTGGAAGAATGGCTGGCAAGATCGTGTGGACCAACATACGCTTCAGTTTCGGTAATCATATAGCGCGTGATGCCATCGGCATCACGCCTGACCAAATAACAGCCCAGCAATTCCTTTGCCACAACCAATGCTGATCTATTGAAAAATGAAAGGGGAGCCTTTTTATTACTTTGCATATTTTTTAAACCATGTTCGCTGACGCTTGGCGTACTGCCAGATGGCGGCTTCAAGTTGTGTAAGCATACTTGCCCTGAGCGAAGTCGAAGGGTCTGGTTCAGATAGTTTTTCTTGGAGCATTAGCGCGACATATCGGTACTCCAATCCCAGGGCTTCCAGTCTTTTCCATGACAATCCTTCAGCGTGCAATGTGGCGACTTCCTGCACCATGCCTTCCTTCATTCTTTTAATAAGGCGAGTGTGAATGCGGCCCTTTAGTATTTCATCAGGAAAATCCAGGTATATCCATTCAACAGCGTACTTAGTAGAACGGACTACCGGCGGTACCTTGCCCAATGCATCAGCAATTTCAATGGCGCGGATCATTCTTACTTTGTTGTGAATATCGATCGACTCATAGCGATCAATATCAAGTGTTTGCAATTTTTGACGTAATGCATCAAGTGAAAGGAGCTCCAAACTTTTTCGCAATTCTTTGTTCGGTGCTACGGCCGGAAATTGCTGACCAAAGACTACGGCATCGATATAGAAGCCGGTGCCGCCGACTATGATAGGGACATGGTTGCGCTTGATGATCTGTTGTATGGTCTTGTCCGCCAATTTTTTATATTGAGCAACGCTGAAGGTGCGCTTAGGGCTGGCGACATCAAGGAGGTGGTGAGGGATACCCTGCATCTCCTTCACCGTGATTTTGCCACTGCCAATATCCAACCCTTTGTAGACTTGGCGCGAATCAGCCGAGATAATTTCCGCCCCAATGCCTTGTTTGGCCAGGTCTTTTGCAAGATTGACTGCATAGTCTGATTTGCCAGTGGCCGTCGGGCCACAGATGACGATAAGCTTGTGCATACTGCGATTCTATCATAGAATTACGGGCACGGGTCGCCGTCGCTTTCGGGCTTTGGCGTACCAATGCCGATGTGGCGGAATGGTAGACGCGATCGACTCAAAATCGATTACTCGCAAGGGTGTGGAGGTTCGAGTCCTCTCTTCGGCACAAGAAAGAAAAAGCCCCTCGGGGCTTTTTCTTTATGCTACACTATTCCCATGTCCAATTTGTATAGCAACTCAATTTTCTTTATCGAGGTCGAAAAGATTGTTCCCAATCCCTATCAGCCCCGTCGTGAGTTCGAGCCAGGTCCACTGAAAGACCTCTCGGATTCCATTCGTCAGTATGGCATTCTCCAGCCGCTGACCGTCTCACGCGTTGAACGCGAGACCCCTGATGGTGGACTGATCACCGAATACGAATTAATTGCCGGTGAGCGTCGCTTGCGCGCCTCCAAACTTGCTGGATTGCGTGAAGTGCCTGCGATCATTCGTGTTGGTGATGATTCAATGATGAAATTGGAATTGGCAATCATCGAAAACCTCCAGCGTGAGGACCTCAATGCTGTTGAGCGCGCTCGCGCCTTTGCGCGATTGGTGGAGGAATTCAAATTCACTCATACCCAGATCGGTCAGAAGGTAGGGAAGAGTCGTGAATACGTTTCCAACACTGTTCGCTTACTTGCATTGCCTCAGGATATTCTTGACGCGCTTTCAAATGGCAAAATCAATGAAGGTCACACCCGTCCGTTGCTGATGCTTTCCAACCGTCCTGAAGAACAGGCAACGCTGTTCAAGGAAATTCAATTCCGTAAAATCACCGTTCGTGAGGCGGAGCGCATTGCTCGCCGTATCGCCGTTGAAAAGGTGCGCAAGCAAAATCTCATCCCTAATGCCGAACTGATGCAGATTGAACATCAGCTTCAGGAAAGCCTCGGCACTCGCGTTCATATCGAGCCAAAGGAAGCGGGCGGCAAGATTACCATCGACTATTTCTCCAATGAGGACCTCGACCTTATTTTGGGTGTGCTTAGCAAGACGAAGGAAGTTGCTGCGCCTGTAGCGGTCTCAGTACAAGAAGAAACAATCTTCGAGCCATCTCCAGAATCAGAAAAAGAAGCTATTACAGAGCTAGATGATCGAAATATCGAAGAAGTGCAAAAGAGTGAAGAAGAAGTGGACGATCTCTACAACCTCAAGAATTTTTCCTTGTAGTTATTCCTTAACTAGGAATTTCTGGAGCAATCCTCCGTGCTCAGTGACATAGGCGCGGATTTTGCGGCGGGCCATGGTGGTCTTGGCATAGTCCAGCCATTTGTTGGAAGGCTTGGCATTCTTACTGGTGATGATTTCGACGATGTCGCCATTTTGAAGCTTGGCACCAAGCGGTACCATCTTGCCGTTCACGCGGGCAGAGCTGGTACTGTTGCCGACAACGGAGTGAATGGCATATGAGAAATCAATCGGACTGGCATCTTCCGGTAGGTCGATCACGTCACCCTTTGGCGTGAAGACGAAGATGCGGTTCTTGAACAGGTCATGATTGAGCTGTTCTAGGAAACGACTGGGGTTTTTTACGACGCCTTGCAATTCACGCAATTCATCCAGCCATCCTAGTTTTTTGCTTGCTGGCACAGCGTTCTTATTTTCTTTGTACAAAAAGTGCGATGCCACACCCATTTCCGCCTCATTGTTCATTGCATAGGTACGGATTTGGATTTCCACAATACCGTATTCCGTTACGACCGTAGTGTGAATGGACTGATAACCGTTTGGCTTCGGCAATGCGATGTAGTCCTTGATACGGCCAGGAATCGGCTTCCATAGCATGTGCACCAAGCCCAAGACCTGATAGCAGTCTGCAACCGTTTCCACCTGCACGCGCAATGCCACGATGTCATAGATGCGATCAATATCCATTTGGTATTTCAATAATTTGCGATACAGACTGAAGAGATGCTTCACACGGGAATCGACGGCCGGATTTTTGATTGAAAATTCCGTGAGGGTTTTTTGGATACTAGTATGAACTTCCTGAATGGTCTTCTGGGCTTCCGGCATGCGGCGATCATAGAGCTGTTTGGTCTGGGCGTATTCCTTTGGATAGGCAAACGGGAAGGCATAGTCCTCAAGCATGCCCTTGAGCTTTCCCATACCGAGACGACCGGCCAATGCTGCATGAACGGCAATAGTTTCAACGGCAATGCGAACCTGTTTGTCAGGACGGACGTGTTTCAAGGTCTGAATATTGTGCAGGCGGTCGGCAAGCTTGATGATGAGCACGCGCAGGTCCTCTGACATCGCCACGAAGAACTTGCGCATACTTTCGACATGGCGTTCCTGGCCCTGGTATTTCAGTTTGCCGAGCTTGGTCACGCCTTTGACCAAGAATAGAATATTTTCACCAAACTGCTCGCGGATTTCTTCCTCGGTGGCATCCGTGTCTTCCAGGGTGTCATGCAACAGTCCACCAACGATAGTTTCAACATCCATACCCAGTGAGGCACAGTTTTTACCGACTGCAAAAACGTGCACGAAATACGGTTCACCGCTATTGCGTTTCTGAGTCTCGTGCTTTGATCGGGCAAAGTCATACGCCCGCTGGATAAGCCCGCGTTGTTCTTCGCTCAGTGGATAAGTTATAAGTGCAAACAATTCATCGATTTCCATAGTGTTCTATTACTATAGCGCACGATAAAAAAACCGCCAATGATGGCGGGCTTTTTATTTTGTATCAACCTTCACTTTCTTTTGAAATCCTCGCGGTTTCTTTTCCTGTGCCAGAAGTTCTTGAGCCTGTGCAAGGGTAATGTCATAGACATTCAATGGTGGTTTGATGGAACGGAAGTTGCCGTCACACGCAACGTAGGGACCGAAGCGGCCGTTGTTTGCGGTGATGTCAGCACCGGTCTTTGGATCCTGTCCAAGAGTGCGGGGAATGGAAAGGTATTTCGTTGCCATAGCGACGGTGACGGTCGTTGGATCAACTTCTTTGGGGATGCTTGCCATGCGGGGCTTCACCTGTTTCTTGCCCTTGATCTTTGGCGGCATTTCACCAAGCTGGACATACGGGCCGAAGCGTCCAATCATGGTGAATATTGGTAGGCCGCTTTCGGGATCGATACCGATCGGTTCATCCTTCTTGATTTCCAATCCATCGATCGTTAATGCGCCGTCACATTCAGGATAGCGATCGCAGGAGAGGAACTTGCCGCCACGGCCCAGCTTCACAATCATGCCACTGCCGCACTTTGGACATTTGTACTTGTCATCAGCTTTTTCAAGAATAGTAGCCTTATCAAGCTTTTGCTTTTCTTTCACCTCCTTGAGAAATGGGGTGTAAAATTCGGATAATACTTTCTTGTATTTTAATTCGCCATTGGCAATCTCATCCAGTTTGTCTTCCATTTCGGCGGTGAAAGTATCGCTGATATAGTGCATAAAGTTCTGTTCGAGGAAACTTGAAACCACCTCGCCGGTATCAGTCGGCTTCAATGAGCGTCCAACTTTTTCTACATAGCCACGGTCTTCAATGGTTTTCATGATGGAGGCATAGGTAGAAGGACGGCCAATACCACGGGCTTCCAATTCCTTCACCAATCCAGCTTCGGAATAGCGATTTGGTGGTTCGGTCTGCTTGGCAATGTCTTCGAGCGAAAGCAGTGTCAGCGGCTCGCCTTTGGTGAGAGCAGGCAGCTCAACGTCCTCACCGCGCGCAGCTTCATCAACGGTGAGCCAGCCAGGGAAAAGTACTTGACTACCAGTCACGGTGAAATCAGGAATACTGTCAGAAGCAACGTTGCCGACAACGCGAGTCTTCAGTACTTTTGCATCAGCCATTTGAGAGGCAACGGTGCGTTCCCAGATGAGACGATAGAGCTTTTTTTGTTCCTCGGTCATGCCGAGTGATTCCTTTTCAACATGGGTAGGACGAATAGCTTCATGGGCTTCTTGGGCATTTTTTGCCTTAGTTTTGTAAGTCCGTGTTTCCAAATAGTCCTTGCCGAATTTTTTCAGCACTAATGCACTGATACCTTGGACTGCGATGTCAGACAGGGTGGTTGAGTCGGTACGCATATACGTGATATGGCCGGCTTCATAGAGCTTCTGAGCAACCTGCATGGTGCGGGCCGGAGAAAATGACAAGCGGGAACTGGCAGCCTGCTGCAAGGTAGAAGTAGTGAACGGTGCCTTAGGAGAGCGTTTCTGCTCGGTTTCCTTGATGTCCTTTACCAGCCATGCTTCCTTGTTGGCAATGCCGATAATGCGATCAACTTCCTTTTTGTCACGAGGCTCCTCAACACAAGTAAGCACTAGCTCCGCCTTAGAAGCGGTTTTCACTTTTGCCTGAAGCACCCAGTAATCTTCAGGAATAAATGCCCGGATTTCTCGCTCACGCTCTACTAAGATACGGAGGGCAGGAGACTGGACGCGACCAGCAGACAGGCCATAGCGAACCTTTTGCCAGATGATGCCGGAAAGGTCATAGCCAACGAGACGGTCAAGAACGCGGCGGGCTTCCTGGGCCTGGCGAAGATCAGTATCAATCTTACGAGGATGGTGCAATGCCTCAGTCACGGCTTCCTTGGTGATCTCGTTAAAGGTCACGCGGCTAATTGGCGCCTTGACCTTCTTGTCTTCCTTCAGCAATGACTCAATGTGCCAGGCAATAGCTTCTCCTTCGCGGTCCGGGTCGGGTGCGAGAATAATCTCCTTGGCTTTTTCTGCCAGGGCCTGCAGTTCACTTACGACCCTCTCTTTTCCTTTGCTAATTTCATAGTGAGGAATAAAACCGCCCTCGATGTCGATGGCTTTTTTATTTGACTTCGGCAAGTCGCGAACATGTCCAACGGAAGCGCGTACGGTGTACGCGCCTTCAAGATATTTCTCGATCGTTTTTGCTTTTGATGGTGATTCGACAATTAATAATTTCATAATGAGTGTATGCAGTAGTACCATGCATGCAATTATTTAGCAAATAATCGCTATGCTTCATTCTATATAATGCGTTCAATTAATCCGTATGTTTCTCGGATTGCTCCTTTTATTTCCAGTGTTGAAAAAGCAATGCTGGCGGCAACAATATCAAGCGATAAGGTTTCAACCAATGTTTCCTTGGATTGAGGCATTCGTAGGGCATTGATGATCAGTTGTTCAGTCTCATTCAATATAATAGAGCCGCCTTCGCTCTGCTGAGCTTCGGCGCCCCAAAGGGGGAGTGTGCCAGGAAGAGTAAAATGTAATTCCTCAATAATATCGGTGGGGTTGGTAATAGGAATGGCGCCAAGCTTGAGCAGCCAGTTGGCCCCGACCGAAGTGGGGGAAGTGACGGGGCCGGGGACTGCACCGACGCTCTTATTGTATTCGGTGGCCAGACGGGCAGTGATCAGCGTACCAGATTTTTCCTCCGCCTCTATAATAATAGTCATGCTGGCAATGCCTGCCTCAAGACGGTTGCGTTGGGGAAACATCCAGGTCATACCACGAATGTCGTGATCGAACTCACTGAGCAATGCGCCGCCGCTTTCCAGAATTCTTTTGGCTAAGGTGCGATGCTGGCCGGGATAGATCGCGTCTTCGGCTAGGCCTGATCCGGGAAAGGCAATGGTTGGTAGCCCCGCTTCAAGTGCCGCTTGGTGAGCGATGGCATCAATGCCGATTGCCAAACCGGAAACAATCGTGACGGGGTAGTCCCGCAGTCCCTTGATCAGCATCTCGCAGACTTGCTTGCCGTAACTGGAATAGTTTCGTGATCCGACCACCGTGATCAGGGTCGTGCCCACAATGCGATCAAGTGAGCCGCGCATATGCAAGGTCATCGGGGGCTGAGGAATCTCCTGCAATTGCGGAAAGTGCTCAGCCACTGTAATTGTCTTGATCGGAAAATCTTCCATGACCACAGTATTGCATAATGGGTATCAAGAATATTTAAAGTTCACCTTAAGATTTTCTTTATCACCAAATTGCTACACTGCTGCCTATGCCAGAAAAAGAAGATTTTGAAGAGATAAAACTGAATGCAGAAAATAATTACAAGAGTGTTGTTGAAGTATATTGTCCCTATTTTAAGGAAAAAATAGTTTTTAATTCAGAAGGTTTGGAACATTTAAAATTTAAACGTCATGAAAAGCCACGATCGGAACAAGAACAACACATGCGATTCAAATTACTCGGCTTAGCTCCCGAGGTAATACGATCATCGCACACATTGCAGGGCTTGCGAGAAATAAGAAAATTTGAACGCATGCGTAATATTCCGTTTTGGAGAATTAGTAAAAAAACTGGTACACGGTTATTTTTTGAAGGAAATCCTGATGAAGATTAGGATATAAAAAATCCCTCGTACGAGGGATTTTTTATTAGGTGTTTGGCTACAGTATATAAACCGTGAGGGAGCGAACTCCCCAAACACCTTGGTACATACTAGCATAAGTTTAAAAAATCCTCAAAATACGCTATAGTAGAGCTACTATGCTCGATATTAAATTCATTAAGGAAAATCCGGACATTATCAAGGAAGCAGTGCAGAAGAAAAACGTGTCGCTGGATGTTGACTTGCTGTTGGCAGTAGAAGAAAAGCGCCGTGAGGCATTGGCGACATTTGAATCATTGCGCACCGAACAGCATGCATTGTCCGACAAGATTCCTCAGACCGCTGACGCGACTGAGCGTGCCCAGCTGATCGAAAGCCTGAAGCCGTTGAAGGAAAAAGTCCAGGAGGCCGAAGAGCATGTCCGCACGGTCATGAAGGAATGGCAGGGGCTGATGATTCAGGTGCCGAACATTCCCGACATGTCTGCGCCGATTGGCCCTGACGAAACGTTCAGCGTTGTGCAAAAGACCTGGGGAGAGAAGCCGGTCTTCTCATTTGAACCAAAGGATCACATCGACATCATGCTTGGACTCGACATCGTCGACTTCGAGCGCGGCGTGAAAGTTCATGGTTTTCGTGGATATTATTTGAAAGGTGATGGCGTGAAGCTGTGCTTTGCCATTTGGAATTACGCTATGGATTTCTGGACCAAGCGGGGATTCAATCCGGTCATGCCACCGATGATTACCAAGCGCGAGCCATTGATGGGCTGTGGCTTCATTCCTCAGGGCGAGGCTGACATTTACAAGAATCAGGACGATACCTATCTCGTCGGTACTTCCGAAGTGGGGCTGATGGGCATGTACATGGATGAAGTCCTTCCAAAGGAACAATTGCCGATCAAGATGCTTGGCTTTTCACCGTGCTATCGCTTGGAAGCGGGCAGCTATAACAAGGATGTGAAAGGGCTTATTCGTGTCCATGAATTTTACAAGCTTGAGCAGGTAGTGTTGTGTGAAGCCTCTCACGAGGAAAGCGTGCAATGGCATGAGACCATGAACGAAAGCACGGAACAGTTCATCGAATCACTGGGTATTCCGTATCACACCCTCAATGCCTCAACGGGTGACATGGGACTGGGCAAGGTCAAGATGTATGACATCGAGCTGTGGGTACCAAAGGAAGAAACCTATCGCGAGATTTCCTCAGCATCATATTTCCATGATTTCCAAACCCGCCGTCTCGGTATTCGCTACAAGGACGCTGAAGGGAAGTTACGCTATGCTCACTCACTGAACTGTACTGCTATTCCGACACCGCGTATTCTGGTCTCATTGGTAGAAAACTTCCAGGAAGCCGATGGCACTATCCGCATTCCCGAAGTGTTGCGTCCTTACATGAACAATCAGGAATACATCGGCAAGTAGTATGTATGAACGGACCTATCACAAAACGGTTTTAAAACAGGAAGAAAAAGACGTCGACAAAAAAAACAGTCGGGGCAAAGCAGGCGCCCTACGCGAATGGAATTGGAAACTGATCATTGGCATTGTTAGTGCGGTGATCCTTCTTGTCGGAAGCGTGCTGCTCATTCGTGCGCCGCGTCTGCAGGTCCGGACTATTGAAGTGAATGGTGCACATGTTGCTGATCCAGGGGATATTACAGAATTTGTGAACAGTCAGTTACAGGGAAATAAGCTCTTCATCTTACCCCGTAGCAGTATTTTTCTTGCTCCTGAGCATGCTATAGAAAAAGCCCTTAAGGCGCAGTTTCCACGTTTGCAAACAGTGGAAGTTGATCGCAAGAATTTCTCCACCCTCAGCATCAATGTCACAGAATTCCAGGGCATGTACTTGTGGTGCACCGCTGATGCTGATTGTTACTTTATGGATCAGAATGGTATTGCCTTTGCCACTGCACCGTATTTCTCGGGTACTGCCTATCCGAAGATTTTTAATGGTACCGCTAGCACATTGCCATTTCAGGCGGTAACTGCTGATCAGCTCACGATGGTATCGCTGTTGCTGTCTCGTTTGCCAAGCCTTGGCATTGATCCAGCGGAATTTCACTTTGTTAGCGATCATGAGCTTGATGTCGATTTCAATCACGACGGTCATCAAGCCCAGCTCATATTTGATCCGACCAGCAATACTGCTGATGCACTGCAGGTGCTCTTTACCGGTTTGCGCACCAATCCGTTGGCGGGAAAGTTTCGTGATGCATCACAAGTCCTGCAATATATCGATTTGCGTTTTTCTAACAGGATAGTATATAAGTTCCAATAGTATGCATTTCTGGCAGACCCTACGGGAAAAAAGGAAAGTAAATGGTGCGCCATTCTTTTGTGTGGCACCGATGGCTGACGTGACTGATCCGGCATTTCGTCGGCTCATTGCCACGTATGGCAAACCCGCCTCGACTCGGGGCGACTCGTCGACGCGAGGCGGGCCGGACGTAATGTGGACCGAGTTCGTCTCGGCCAATGGTCTAATGAGTGCGGGCAGGGAAGTGTTGCAGCGTGATTTGGTCTATGCCGAAATGGAACGACCGATTGTGGCGCAGCTCTTTTCTTCTGATCCGGAAAAAATGGAACAGGCTGCGCGATTGTGTGCAGAGCTTGGCTTCGACGGTATTGATATCAATATGGGCTGTCCTGATAAGACGATTGAAAAGCAGGGAGCAGGAGCGGGCATGATTAAGACACCAGAGGTTGCAGTAGCAATCATTGCAGCGGCAAAGCGTGGGGCAGGAACTATCCCGGTATCGGTAAAGACCCGTGTTGGCTACAATGTTGCTGATATTGATAATTGGATTGCATTACTCTTGCAACAGGATATTGCGGCTCTGACGGTCCACGCCCGTACACGCAAGGAATTATCAAAAGTGCCGGCTCATTGGGGCTACATCAAGCAAGTGGTGGCATTGCGTGACAAGCTTGCACCGCAGACAGTCATTATTGGAAACGGTGACGTAACCAGTCTGGCAGACGGTGCTGCAAAAGCAGCGGCAAGTGGCTGTGATGGCGTGATGGTAGGTCGTGCACTGTTTGGTAACCCCTGGTTCTTTGATGCGTCACGTCAAATTACTGCAACACTACCGAAAAAATCATTGCTGCAAAAAGTTCCCTTCATTGGAAAGTATATTGAGACCAAGCGTTCTGCTGCCCAGTCCGTATCGCGACCGATTACAGTGCAGGAACGATTGCAGGTCATGGTGGAGCATACGAAACTGTTTGAGCAATTGCTCGGTGACGTCAAAAGTTTTTCCATTATGAAGAAGCACTATAAGGCCTACTGTACCGGCTTTGCCGGCGCCAAGGAATTGCGCATGCAGCTGATGGACGAGGCAAAAAATGCCGCTGATGTGGAACAGATAACGAGGCAGTTTTTAGATAATTTTCTGCTACAATAGAGCCATGCATGATCAGGTGTTGTATCGTAAATATCGTCCGGGAAGCTGGGAAGAAGTAGTGGGGCAGGAGCACATTGTTTCTGTGTTATCGCAGTCAATTGAAAGTGGTAATTTCTCGCACGCGTATTTGTTTACTGGCAGTCGCGGTACGGGCAAGACCTCCGTTGCTCGTATTTTTGCCAAGGCCCTTGGGACAAATCCTGAGGACATTACTGAGATAGATGCTGCCTCCAATCGCGGCATTGATGATATCCGGGCATTGCGCGAAGCAGTGCGCGTGTTGCCATTCTCCTCACGCTTCAAGGTCTACATCATTGATGAAGTCCATATGCTTTCGCGCGATGCATTCAATGCATTGCTCAAGACATTGGAGGAGCCACCAGCCCACTGTATTTTCATACTAGCAACAACGGAGCTCGATAAGGTGCCAGAAACCATTCTTTCTCGCTGTCAGACATTTTCATTCCGCAAGCCGACTGAGCGCACCTTGGTTAAGGAAGTGGAGCGCATTGCGGCTGAGGAAAAGGTAGTCATTGATGCCGACAGCGCGGCATTGGTAGCGTTTCTGGGTGACGGTTCATTCCGCGATACCTTGAGTATCTTGCAGAAAGTCTTTTCTGCCAGCAAGAATCGCGTCATTACCCGTGAGCTGACTGAGTCTGTCACTGGCGCACCGTCGCTCACTGTTATTCACGAGCTCTATGCGGCACTGATTGCTCGAGACATTGATGCGTTATATAAAACCTTGGCAAGAGCGGAGGAGCATCACACTGATATGATGCTCTTGGCTCAGCTTTTGCTTGATACGATGCGTTTGTCATTGAAATATCGCTATGCTCCAAGCAGCCGTGAGGAAATCGAGGCCAACTACTCTGAGCACTATGCCGAAGTGATCAAAAAGGGGGCGGTGGAAAATGCCGATGCTATTTCCTCCCGCGGTATTGTTGCTCTTATCACTGCCATCGAACGCATTGCCTATGCCTCTATTCCAACGCTGCCACTCGAACTGGCATTTATTGAAATGACCGGAGTAGAGCAGTCTTCGTAAAAAAGAAAAAGGGTGTGTTCGCTTTGCGAACACACCCTTACTTAGCTACTCCAATTGTTTTTAATTTTCTTCTTCATCCAAAACTTCGCTGTACGAAATCCGCTTTTCCAACGAAATGGATTAGTCAAAAATAAGATTCCTTTACTGATACCTATTGTCGTTGAAGGAAAGGTAATTAAAATCATAAAAATCACAACAGGAATAGACCACCAATTCCAAACACTATTTTTCATTGTGATATGTTTTCTAAACTATAGCATTCATACCATCAGGGTCAATTATTCCACCCTTTGAGTTAGACCTATTTTTATGGTATAAAACACACGTTCTTATTGCGGGTTCGTCTAATGGTAGGACTACGGTTTTTGGTGCCGTCTATTGGGGTTCGAGTCCCTGACCCGCAGCACTCGTGGACTGTTTGCACACATTTGTTCAAACTGTTCTTGTTTTTCAACAGTATTTATTGGTTCTAACCGTTCTTTTATCGCTTTTACTTCTCCTGAGACTTTTGTAAGTGGGAACAGGCACTTTTCTATATCAATGCTAATCATTTTATCTTTTACTAGCAGGTTCGAACCTAATGCTGAAAGTATTGCGCGTCGTTCATGAATGGTGCCGTTCTTAAACTTTGCCACTGCTTGGTCAATGAATGTGAACATTTCATCACCAGTGTTCATCCAAGCATCCACACGCTTCGCCGTTGTTGCAAATAGGTCTTCCAGTCGTTTCTTCTCGGCAAGGAGTGGTGTACGTCTCCTGGTGAACTCCTCACCGTCAATTTCTCCACTAGCACGCATGTCGGAGAAGCCGTCTATTTTCGCTAGGCAGGCCTTATACGCTTTCTGCTGGCTTTCTACAACCGCATTACGGCTGCTGATTTCTTTTTCGTTTTCTTTTTCCCACCATTTCATGGCGAACGAATGAAATTCTGGTGGTATATCAACAGTATTTATCTCTGCAATAACCTGCTTTTCCAATTCTTTTTGTTCAACGGAACGCTGTGTACAGTTTGGATTAACCCGTTTCGTGCAGTGGTAGTAGACATAGAGATTCACGCTCCCGTCTCTCAGTTTTTTTGATTTGGTCTCCGCCGTGATTGCTGCACCACACTCTGCACAACGCATCATGCCAGTGAAGTCAAAAACATGTGTCTTTGGTCGTGGGCGGCCTTTTCTTCCGAGTAGCACCTGAATTTTGTCGTATTCCTCCTCAGTCATGATTGCTTCATGTGTGCCTTGATACCATTTACCACTTCCAATAGGGTATTCATACATGCCGTAGTAAAACGTGTTTCCAAACATGCGGTAGATTGTGCTTCTTCCGAGCTTCTTGCCCTTTGGTGTTCGAAAGCCCCATTCATTGTTGGCAATGTCTCTAATCTCAAGGGGCTGATAAGTTCCTGTTAGCATTAGGTCAATCATCTTACGGATAAGCGGCAGGAGTTTCTCGTCAGATACGATAGTTTTATTTCCTTTTTCGGCATACTTATCATTCAAATAGCCAAGTGGTGCAGGGGCTGGGTAGATACCGAGCTTGGCTTTCTTCTCAAGTCCTCTGGTAACATCGATGCCTTTCTTGTCGTTCTCCATTTTTGCCTGGGTGCAGGCAAGCATGAACATAAACTTGTCCATTGGGGTATTACGGTACGTCTGACCTGGGGTAATGATTTCATGCAACCTGCCTCTGTCCATCAGGTCAATAAGTAAAGCACTGTCAATCGCATTACGAGAAAGACGGTCAGCGTGCCACACGATGATGGAATTGATAGCTCCGCTTTCAATACGTTCATACATTTCCTTGAACATGGGACGATTGTTTGTAGTCTTGGCGGATTTTGCTTCAACCAGGATGTTCTCCTCAGGAACCCGTACACCTATATTTCTAGCAATGTCATGGGCTGTGTCTATCTGTGCATCAATGGAGAGCACTTGACGGTCTTCACTTTCACTGCTTTTTCTTCCGTAAATTGCAGGCTTCAGTTTTATTTCTGCTTCGTTCTTCATAGGCTACTTTATCTTGCTCTTTTCGAGAAAGTTGTGGAACTCCTTTTGCTCAATGCGAAAGTCCTTGCCGATTTTGTAAGCGGTCAACTTCTTTGCGGCAATAGCGCGGTAAATCGTCATGATGTTTACCCGTAGCTTGTCGGCCAATTCCTTTGCGGTGTAGTATTCATGCTCTTTCATATTGTCCATATTAGTATACTTTACTATTCTTTACACAGCAATTCTGCTAACTTCTGTTCATCAGCTTCTCGATAATCATTTTTTCCTCGTCTGTGAGAATGGATTGGTCTTTGTTCTCACTAGAATTGTTGGTCAACTTTTGAACAATTTTTACAGCATCCTCGTTGCTCATGCTACCGTAGCCATAAGCACCAAATGTGGTAGCAACATTCTCATGACCAAGGTTCAGGCTGATGGCTCTCTTTTCTTCCTCGGTCAGTCTTCGCTTACTGAGAATACTTACAACCAGATGGCGAAATGAGTGCGGGTGGAAATACGGCACACCAGCGTTAATGCATCGCTTCTCATAAATTTTGCGTGCTGCCCCTGTGCCCACCCAGAAGTCCTTGCTGATAGCCTCTTTGCTGTAGTTGTTTTTGTCTGCCGTGAATGAGCTAAGTGTCGCAGGGAAAATGGGGTCGTCCCCGTTAAAGCCTTTTGATTCGAGATACTCATACCATTCAACAAAGCACTGCTTTGGTACATCCCAGCCAATAGGGAAAAATGTGCTCAGTATTCGCTTAGAGTTCTTTGTACGGACTCCATCACCAGGATTCTGGTCTATTTCCATACTGTTCTTGTCGAAGCTCTTCATTTTCAGGGAGATAATGGCAGAGATGCGAGCTCCAGTGGCAAATGCAAAGCAAATCATTGCCTTGTCACGCATCGCTATCTCTGTCTTGTCATCAATGGATTCAATGATTTTCTTGATGTCCTCAAACGCTGGCAGCTTCTTTGTCGTGCCAGAGCGGGCGATGCGTGCATCTTTCTTTGACAGCCGCAGGAAGTCAATATCGCTTTTCACTATCTTGCTTTTGTAAGTCGGCTGCTCGGACAACCATTCAAAGAACTTCTTTATTCGCCTTAGATAGTTGTACTGCGTAGTGAGGGAGACTTTCCCTGAATCGGTTTTTGATGCCCGACTGCTCAGCCACTCAGTAAAGGCGACAGCCTTTGACTTGTTGTAGGTGGAAAAATCCTCATTATCGGTGAATGTTTGCCATTGTGAAATGGCTTCGGCGAACACTCGTACCGAGCTTTTTGCGAATCCTTGGCCGCCTTTCAGATGGTCAAAGAACTCTCGCTTTATTCGTTCGTTTTCGTAGCTTGTTTTTGTCATAGAAGTCATACAAGTTGTTATTGTTAATAATGGACATTTAAGTGGGAGAAGAGAGTATCATTTAGTCCTTTCGGTAGGGTTATATTGTCCTGCATATTTTCCCGTTGCAGACACGGCATGTGCCTAATTTTCTGCCACCCAGCTCCCTGATTGAGCCTCGTCTTGCGTACCGTGCCGCCTTACAGGTAAGGCAGTAAAACTGGTTGCGATTCAGGATAACTTTCTTCTTCGCGTCCTTTTTCCTTAGAAAGTCCTTTATGTCGCTGCCCATCATCAGTATGGGTTTCTTGCCCCCAGGTATTGTTTTCAAACCATTGGCAATCCATCGGGAGCAAGTCTTTTCATCAACACCAAGTTCGGCTGATAGCTCCTTGACGGTATAGCTCATATGGCCGTAGACTTTTTGACTATTGATTCTAGTCATATGCTGCCAGCCGCACTGCTAGTATTTGCGGACTTGGTATCCGCTGCCAAAACAGCCCTGTATAGAGCAAGGAGCTTGTTGGCACGAAACGATGCCTCCTCGTCGCTTAATACCACGCCGAAACGCTTTTCGTACAAATCCTTATATTCGTCTATGGCCTGCTTCGGTAACATGGCAAGCCGAGTGTATACACATAAAAAAGCCCTGAAAATTGGGCTTTTTAGGGACGATATGAGTGGTTCTATTAAGAATGCTTTAATTAATAAATATGCAGGCAGCCAATCCACCTATGGACACTCCTATTGATTTCATGTTCTATTGATATTTGATGACCATTTGGTATTTTCCTGTTCCAATACTATCTATCGTGGCTGGAAAGTTGCCCTTCTTGAGCTTCGCTCTCAAGCGTTTTAATCCATCTCGAAAGGCTGAATCATCCCTATAGCCCCCAACCTTTTGCAGTGTTTCAATATCAGCATCTTTACCGCTATTTGAAAGGGTATCATTACGTTCTATTCTAGCGTTCGCAAGCAGTAATTGTATCATCGCCTTTTGTCCTCGTTCGATTGGAACTTTTGTTGTGCCGAAACAGAGACTTTCATTCTCAATGAAAATATCCTTCCGAGTTTTGCTTCTTGGAACCGTCAACTGTTGCTCACCAGCACTATCATTTTCCAGTGCTTGTAGAAATGTATTGTGGACTATTTGAAGAGCTGCCTTGAAGGTAGGCATACTAAGCCTATCGAGCTCGGGGGAGAAAGCCCCCTTAAACTTTCTTGGGCTATCTGGCCGAGTTTGACCCATCAGATGTTGCAGGTCTTCTGCCATAAATGCTATTTCCATAATATCCTCAGCACGGAACGCATGCCCAAACGCACTTTCTTCGTCTGAAATCTCCCAGAAGCTCATGTTTTCTAGTACAGCATCGTAAGAGCTCTTAAATTGAAACAGTAGTTCAAATGAACCCCAGGGCTTAAGCGAGCGTTCTCTTTCAAGTATTATCTCTTGTTCAAAACGCTCAGGCCATTTTTTTGAAAAAATGAAACTACCGCTATCATTTCCCGCGAACCAGTAACCACTGGTACCCTTGATACGCTGGTAATAGTCTGTATATGCATTCTGCGAAACATGGAAGTCCTTTAGCTCTCCACCATAGCCCATTTTTTGCAAATTTGTAGCGATGTCAAAAAGATACACTTGCATGTTATCAGAATAAAAACCACTTCTACGCATTTCCTTGTTCTCATATGCTTCAAGTTCCGCTATTAAATCGTTATAGGGAGGCTTAGGAAAAGTAGAATGCCGTTCAAACAGGCTTGAATCTATAGAGCTGGTTCTGATAATATCCATGATTTTGTTCTTTGCTGCACGCATTTCTTCTTCTGCCGCTTTCTCAATCTCCTCAATTTTTTCATAACGGATGTTACGCTCCCTTATTTGCTTATCAAAAATCCCTTTGAGAAGGGGCGTTTCAAGGGCATATTTTACATATAGCTCCAATGCCCTGAAAAATGCTAACGCATCTTCTTGTCCAGCAGCGATGGCGTGCAAGCGCTCAAGAGCTTTTTCAGTTTTATCGCTTGAATCCTTAGCAATCATTTATTTACTTTACTTTACATTTGGCCTGAAAACAACAATGCTTTTTATTTACATTGAACGGGTAAATGGTATAGTACAAGCATAACTGAATAGTAGCCTAAACCAGCGAATAATCGCTGGCATGGCGAAGAAACCGCACGATACTAAAAACCCCATCAGTAGGGCGTATCGTGCGTCGCGTCTGGAAACGGACGTGTGGAGCTTCACGGCTTCTCCTAGTGATGGGCTTTTTCGTGCCTTTTCACTGGGATTATCAGCTAAATAATTTCCATGAAAAACTATTACGAGACACTCGGCATTTCCCAGAATGCTACCCAAGAAGAGGTAAAGAACGCTTTTAATAAGGAATCGAAGCTTAACAATTCTGAAGATTTTTCAATACGAGACAAACGTTTCAGTGAAATCAGTGAGGCATATTTCACCCTTTCAAAGCCAGTAGAACGGGCAAAATATGATTTCAAACTTAGCGGTAAAACCGCTGAAGCATTAAAAAAGCCAGAAAAAGTAGAGAGTAAGCAAGTGATAAAAAAGAGAAACCCACTTCTCACTGGCTTATATACTGTCCTAGCCGTTATAGGTGCCGTTGGTATCTTCAGTTCACTGTTCCCTCAAAGCTATACAGTGTATCCTGTCGGCTGTGCAATTTCGGATTCTGCCAACCTAACGGTCAACTCTTCTGGCGAGCTTGATTTTACTCACTGCCAAAACCCTCAAGCTGGCGAGCGAGAAACATTCAAGGTTGATGCTGGTAAGAACCAAGTTATAGAAACATCCCCAGATAGTTCTGATGTTGTAGCACTGAAGGATTGTACCGTTCAGGATGATGAGCACTGGAGTTGTGGTGATTATTCGAATTGGTCTGGTGGCATATTCGGAGCAATAGTAACAAGTAGAAGTGGCGACAACTTTAGCGAATCAGGTCTATCAGGGATTTATTTTGTAACTGAAAGCCAGTGGAACTCTATCAATAACGGCAAGCCTGGTTCTTGCAGCACTGATGCTTGTAGTGGTAAAAATCCTGGCTCATCAACAGACAGCGATACAACACAAAGCACGGTAACGATTGGGAATGACCCAGTAACTCAGGGGAATATAAAATACACTTTTGACTTAAACAATTTAGGAAACACTATTCCAAATGATAGTGGTAATTTTTCAGGAATGACCACAAATGGAGCGTGGGAAGCGGTTACGTTGCATATGACCAACACCTCTGATTCCAATGTTGTGATTACTCCTACACAATTTCAGCTGACAGACCAGACTGGGCGGCAGTATCAGCCTACAGCCTGGTACCTATGCAATGACACGGTTGAACATGAGGGTACGGACTACGGCAGCAGCATAACGCTGAAGCCAGGAATAGACTGTGATACGAAGGTACTATTTGAAACAGCGAAGGATTCAAACGCCTTCACAATATCGGTCAACTACAATAGCTAGGAACTCATTAAGTCGGGATATTTTTCCGTAATAGCTTTCCTTGCCAGGTTCGCCAGAGGTACCAAGTACTGCTCCAGTTTTTGGAACGGGAAGCTCTTTCCGCCGTTAGGATGCATGTTGTCACGCAAATGCGTGTAAATGGATACTCTTGTTACGCCTTTGCCTCTTCGAGTGGAAGGCTCTGTCTCTACTGATGGCTCACTCGCAATAATGTACTTCTCAACGTCTATTCCCAGCAGGTATTTTGCAACGTGCTCCAAAACTCGGTAGTAGAGGATGAACTGAAGTTGTTTTGAAGTCTCCGAAACAGCTTCTCTCCACATCATCAGGACGTTTTCACGCTCGGTATCCACCTCTTCCTCAAAGACCCTCTTCAGCCTATCCAGGCTTTCTCTGCCGAGCCCTAGGGTCATAGACACCCTGTCAGCCGTCATTGCAAAGTCCATGACATCAACACTTATTCTTCGGCTGCCGCTGCCGTCTCGCTCTTCCTGGGTTCTGCTTAACGAAACGACCTTGTAGCTCCCAGTCGAGACGTTGTACCTCCAGCTAAGAACGTTTGACAGTTTCAGCAGCTCTGATTCTGCCAGGAACATAGCCTGGGGGTTGTCTTGAGCCTGTAGCTCAAACCTGATGTCTATGAGGTCATTGTCATTGGGATTGCTACTGACGATGCCTTTCAACCCTGAGGAAGTATTGTATTCTAAGGGCTCGTTTAGGCTGATTCCATTCCCTCCGTCCCCGATTTTTATTGCGGCTGCTACATTAAATTTGTTCATTGCCTACATATTACGATAAATAGACATATCTTGCCCATGGCTGGCATATGGCCTGCTTTTCCTATAAGCTATTCACATGAATCTCGAAGAATTTGCTGTTACATTTGCGTCAGACCTTGCTACAAACAGCACAGAGCTACTGATATGGTCGCAGCTGCCCATTCATGTGCAGGTAATGTACGTTTTATGCAAAACGCTATATGGTGGCATCGTCTCTCTTCGAAAGAAGCGTTCGAACGACTTCTTTGCCGCTATTGCTGAACATGCTGACAAGTTTACAAGTGTGATTTTGAACAATGAGCAGGTGCAAGATGCTTTCATGCTGGTGTTTCAGCAGTACATTACGGAACGAAATGAACAGAAGCGAAAGGCCATCTTCAATATCTTGCTAGGCTTCATAAGTGAGGAAGACAAAGAAAATTTCGAGCTTGAAAAGATGGCGAGCGTGTTGAGGTTGGTATCAGTAGAAGACATAGAAGTCGTTAGAATCTGGGTCGATGGAGGTGTTGAGGATTGGCTTCGTAGCCAGGGCATATATCAAGAAAATCAAATTGAGGCGCAGGCAAAACGTGGCTTGAATCCGATGCAGTATGGAGACCTTATACTGTCGCAGATGAGGGGAATGGTTCAGTTCAGTGATAAGCAGTATACGTTTGAGAAATTGAACTACCTTGTAGGCATTGGATTATTATCAGAAGACATTGGCACTTCGTTTGAGGGTAATGGTGATTTTGCAATATCTACCTTTGGTAAAAAGTTCCTTAGGTATATTCAAGAACTATAGAATGACTTTTCAGTTCCAAACTGATACAGTTTCAGCATGGACATACACATTCGAAAGGCAACCGAAAGCGACACCAGTGCTATTACCGAACTGAATTTGCTGATAGCAGACCACCATGCCGACATAGATGGCTTCTACGCTCGTGGGGAGGAGGTGAACAAAACGTTCCCAGCCTTCCTTAGCGAGGACTTGGCAAAGGAGACGTCTTTGAACCTTGTTGCTGAAACTGACGGTAAAATCGTCGGCTGGTTCTCTGGCTCTATCAAGCGTGACGTGCCCCACCTGTCGGAAAAGGTCTTTGCCCATATTGGTAGTGCCATCATTCTCCCAGAATACCGAGGCAGGGGCATCGCAAGACTGATGTTCCAGGAAATGGTTGCCTGGTTCAAGGAAAAGGGTGCCAAGGTCGTAGACCTGTCGGTCGATGCCCGCAACCCAGAGGGTCTGCGTGCCTGGGAGGGTCTTGGCTTCAAGGAATATGCCAAGAAGATGAAGATGGAGATTTAAGCATAGAAAATAGTTAGTATTATGACCGACTACCAAATCATAGAAATCAGTGATAGCAATATCGACAATCTACAGCCGCTTGCAGACGAGGCTTTAGCCGATGGGGACAAGTTCATTCAGAAGACCATTGACGAATGGAAGGGCGGGGCAAACACCTTTTCAAAAAATGGGGAGAAGTTCTGGGCACTGGTTATTGGCGATGAGTACATTGCCTGCGGTGGTCTTAACCAAGACCCGTATACTGAGGACAAGACAGTGGGACGTGTCCGACACGTTTATGTACTCAAAAAATACAGGGGGCAAGGCTATTCAAAAGTCATTCTCAACCTGATTATGGAGCAGGCTAAGAAGTATTTTCACTCATTGCGGCTTTCCACATACAATCCAGTTGCCGCTTCGCTATACCAGTCGCTCGGCTTTGAGAAGGTTGATGAGTACAAGGCAAATTACATAATCAGGAACCTAAATAACTAAAGAAGCAGTATTACCAGCTTCTCACAAATGCGAACTTTTGTAGGTCAGAAATGGTCATTAAGTTGGTTCTAACTTCGTCCAGTGCCCACAGCAAATAAAAAAGACTGTTTATTAAACAGTCCTTGATAGAGAAAATAAATTATTCATCCTAAGAGTTTGCGAATGGATCAGTGAAGGTATGTTCAGGAAAATGGAATACCAGACACTTGATGTTTAACTCTTTGAGCATGTCTTTGATTTTGAAAAACGTAACATCGTCTACTATAACTAATTCAAGATTGCTCTTGTCGAAAGAAAAGATCTTTTGAGTTTGAGCATTTATAGAAGTTCTAGTACTAAATGCAATTGTTTTGTACTTTGATAGGTCATAGTCATTTCGTGAATAAAGATTTTCTTCATGCTTGAACGGTACTCCATCTGATTCAAAAATAAATTCCATCGCAAGTTCAAATTGCTCCATGTGTGTTCCGTTGCAAATTGCAACAGGGTATTTGATCCTTTCGAAAAAGTCTCCTAGCCAGGTTGTCTGCATATTGTAAGTTTTTCTGAATACTACGTATTAATGACTGTTTGTCAATATTAAAGTTCCAACATCGACCCAAACTGCCAACAAATGAAAAAGGGCGTTCGCATGCGAACGCCCTTTGGTTTTTTAGCCCATCTCGGGAAATAAAATATTCTTAATAGTAAAAAATTTTCCCTTGTACAAAGAATGCAACAATCCGGCAACGCATGCCAAGAGGTAGATACCAATTATCCAATGGCCCAAGTAAAATAAAGGCAAAGGTAGGGCTACTAGCAAAAGCAGGAGCGCTATTCTCAAACAGACAATAATTAGATACAAAACTGCACAGAGAGCAAGAATAATTGCTACGGGATACAGTATGAAGAGAGCTAATAGTGTTGCTCCCGCTATTAGGCCAGCGCCTAAGAGGTTGTTTCTTGAAAATATCCTTTTCATGTTTTAAGGTTTTTCTTTACAATACTTTATTATCGGATTCTGTCAATATATTTCTAGCTGTAATCTCCGTCATTCTTTCGAGTATCTTATTTCCGCGGTATACTAGGCTTGATGAAGAAAACCATTACTCCAAAGGAATACGTGCACAAGACCATGAAATCTCCGGTAGGGATGCTGACATTGGTGGCAAGCGACAAGGGGTTGGCGGCTATTTTGTGGGAGAAGGAAAAACCAGGACGGGTGAAGATTGTCATAGGGAAAGAAAATAAGAAGCACCCAATACTGATGGAGGCGGAAAAACAATTGAAGGAATATTTTGCGAAGCAGCGTCAGAAGTTTGATCTGCCGTTGGATTTCAACGGAACAGATTTTCAGAAGAAGGTCTGGAAGGCATTGCTTAACATTCCGTTTGGGCAGACCGTCAGCTATGGAGCAATTGCAAAGAAAATCGGTACCCCTACGGCAGTTCGTGCCGTTGGTGCCGCCAATGGCAAGAACCCCATTTCAATCATTGCAGCCTGTCATCGCGTCATCGGTTCCTCCGGCAAGCTCACCGGCTATGCTGGTGGCATGGAAAACAAAGTTCTCTTGTTGGAGTTGGAAGGAGGAAGCTTCAATAAATAGAAAGGCCCCACCGTAGGTGGGGCCTTTCTTATTACTTCTTCTTTGCGGCAAGCATTTCACGCTTGATCGCTAGACGCTTTGCGGTCTTGTGCGACTTGTTTGATTTTGGGTGAACACCCAGGGTTTTGTCTCGTTTTGCCATGGAAATAGGTTATCTTAATAAGATAGGGACAGTATACAGTAAAAGCTTAAAAAATCCACCAGAGAAATAGCAAAGAAATAATAGAGCAAACAAAAACCATCCCGTCGGGATGGTTTCCAGTAGCGCCATTCATCATGCAACTGCCTTTGAAGTTTCTTCAATAACGGCAGTATCAAATGGAAATTTTTGATGAATAATCTGCAATAACGCCTGATGAGCTTTTTCGTGGTTAGTGAACAAATTCATGTAATTGGCCAATCCTGCCGTATCAAGTTTTAAGTCACCAATTTCATGGAACTCTTTTACCCAGGGATTGGTTTCATTGGCTGACAGAGGATATTTGTACACTAAAATGGAAATTATTTTTTTAGGGTTTTTATCCCTTATATTTCCAACGTGTAAGATAAGGCAGGATTTGTAATATCCGCCGTCGCCATCCCTGCTGTATCCAGACAGAGTGTGACTCAATTCGATACTGCTCCCAGGGGCATCTTTATCAGCCATGGCGATATCAAAAAATTTCTCCAGCATGTCTTCGTTTCGTGTAAAGATGTTCGATAATACTTTATCCGACAATGTTTGCCTTTCCAAGTATTCAAAAACTTCGATTGCTTGTTGTTCCGGGCTCATAGTTTTTTAATTTAGAGGTTTTTCTTAATCCTACTCCTCCCAAAAAATTCGTCAAATAGGCTATACTGACCGCATGACATTTAGTGAGCGAGTGGTACGGCTGGCATTGATGGTGCCTCCAGGCAAGGTCACGACCTATGGGCGCATTGCCATAGCGGCTGGCGGGGGAGCGATGGCATCGCAGAGCGTGACTGCCATCCTTGGTAAGGCTTATCTAGCCGGACAAAGAGATATTCCTTTCCATCGGATTGTCTATGCCGACGGCCGGGTGTGGATCGACGATGCCCATCGTGCCAAACGATTGAAGCTGTACAAGGAAGAGGGTATTGTACTTGATGCAAAGGGATTCATTGTTGATTTTCGTGACAAGCTCTTTGAATTCATCTAGCTATTGCAAAACGGTTCAGACAGGTATAGAGTTTGAGGAAACCAATTCGTTCACTCTAAATTGTAGATCGTATGAACATACTTAAGGTTACTACTCTGCTGGTCATATTGGCCATATCGTGGGCATTTTCCCTTGTGCTCGTATTATTGTTCACCGGCTCACTTTCTTCATTTTTACCCTATTACTTAAAAGGCCTTGCATGCATTGCAACAATGGTGCTTATGATAGCCCTGTATTGCATGGATCAGCCCATGCTCAAAAATTATAAAAGGAAGGAAGCATAAGTCTGCATCTTTTTTAATAAAGGTCATTCATCATGATGAATGACCTTTTTATTTTTTGTTCATCATTCTGAAGAGTGGTATCATATCACTATGAGCGAAAGCGATCTTGAGAACATTGTCGCGATGCCAGCCGAACTGTTAGAGGCCGGTGTTGAAAAGGCGACACTCCTGGAAAAGGAAATTATCAATAAGAAACCATTCACGGTCGCAAAAGAATACTGGAACAATCTTGGTCCTGGTCTTACTACCGGTGCTTCTGATGATGACCCTTCCGGTATTGCAACTTATTCACAGACCGGTGCCCAGTACGGCACCCAGCTACTCTGGCTGTCACTGTTCACGTTTCCATTAATGGCCGTAGTCCAGGAAATGTGTGCTCGCATCGGCATGGTCAGCGGTCGGGGATTGGCAGCGAATATCCGCCTGCATTATTCCAAGACGATACTGTATATCGCTACCTTTTTTCTTGTTGCAGCAAACGTCTTTAATATCGGCGCCGACTTGGGAGCGATGGCCCAGGGTGCCCGATTGCTGTCACCGCAGCTGAGCTTCGGATTACTCGTCATTGGCTTCGGTGTGCTCAGCTTGTTACTGCAGATTTTCACGACCTATGCCCGCTATGCTAAGTACCTCAAATACCTGGCATTAGTATTGTTGTCATACGTCTTCTCATCACTCTTCATCAACCTGCACTGGCATGTCGTGCTCTTTCATACCTTTGTACCGTCACTCAATTTCTCCCGCCAGCAGCTCTTCCTGATCTGTGCCATTCTCGGTACAACCATTTCGCCGTACCTTTTCTTCTGGCAGACTTCCCAGGAAGTGGAAGAGGAAATCCTAAAAGGCGAGCAGACTATCAGTGAGCGACAGCACGCTGTTCGTTCTCGCGATATCAAAAGCATGCGGGCCGATGTCTGGACCGGCATGTTCGTATCAAATGTTGTGATGTTCTTCATCATTGCCGTTTGCGGAGCGACGCTGTACACCCACGGTATCACTAACATCACCAGCGCTGCTGATGCTGCTACGGCACTGAAGCCATTTGCAGGAAACCTTGCCTACGTACTGTTTGCAATCGGCATCATGGGCACTGGTATGCTTGCTATTCCGGTCCTGGCTGGCGCATCATCGTATGCCGTGTCTGAAAGCATGGGCTGGAAGTTCGGTCTGTACCGCAAGTTAAAAAATGCCTACGCATTCTATGGCGTTATTATCCTAGCCATGATTGTCGGTATCGGTCTGAACTTTATTGGTCTTGATCCGATCAAGGCATTGATCTATTCTGCCGTGGGAAATGGCCTTGTGGCGCCAATCATTCTCTTCTTTGTCGTCCAGCTTAGTAGCAACAAGGACATCATGGGCAAATACGTAAACAAGCGGCACATTACCTGGCTCGGCTGGCTCATCACTGCGGTAATGGCAGTAGCAGGGATAGCGGTGATTGTATCGTTGTTCTAGGGCGTTGCAAAAATAAATCCTTATAGTAGAATGGTCTTACTTCTTTTGAAGTAGCCCACATGGGCCCTTAGCTCAGCTGGTAGAGCAGTGCTTTTGCAAAGCAAAGGTCAGGAGTTCGAATCTCCTAGGGTCCACAAAGAAAAAACCATTATCAGGAGATAATGGTTTTTTCTTTGTGGACCCTAGGAGATTCGAACTCCTGACCTTTGCTTTGCAAAAGCACTGCTCTACCAGCTGAGCTAAGGGCCCATG
>JARIGS010000018.1 GCA_029288725.1 Candidatus Nomurabacteria bacterium
GGGCGCACCCTACGGGTGCGCCCTTTGCGTTTGCCGATACTTGACTATTTGCATGAGAGGTATAGGATACATCTTAACTAAACCGAACGCGTATGAGAATAAATCTTATTCGTATTACGGGCATAGGTGTTCTTTTACTGTTATCCTCAACAGGTCTTGCAGACCAAAAGGAAGCCCCTTGTTACGGCAACATCAAACGAGTATCATGCTTTGTAGCACCGCTACACAAAACGCATGGCACTGCGATTTCATTAGCCGTTTTACAGACTCCGATCGAAGTAGCGCTCCCTTTTCAACCTCCTGCAGATTTGCTGGCAACGGCCAGAAGAGAACAGTATGTGTGTGGGATTATTGCCCGGGTAGAGGCACGGTGTCGCTCAGATACCTCCTTTACTTAAAAAACTACCGCCTTCCTCATGGGGAAGGCGGTTTTTTCATTTACACCCCAAAAAGAACTTGTATGCAAGGGAGTGGGGGCGGTATACTTTGGGCATCTCCAGGAAAGAGAATCAGTAAAGAGTAGTAGTGAAATGGAAATTCTAGGAAAATTGTTAGGTGGCATTCAGCGCGTAAAAATTATGCGGTTGTTTTTGCTTAACCCTGATCAGGGCTTTGAGGCTGATCAGATCGCCGAGCGTTCCCGTACACAGATTGCGGCTGCTCGTCGCGCTACCAACCAGTTGGCAGCAATGTCTTTGGTGAAGAAGAAGTCATTCGTAAAGGAAGTAGCGGATGGTCGCAGTGGCAAGGTCAAAAAGAAGCGCGTCCAGGGATGGTTTCTCAATCCTGACTTTCCGTATATTGTTGAACTCAAGCAGCTCCTGATAGAAGGGGACTTCTTCAAGCACGCTGACCTCGTGAGACGCTTCCGTCCTGCCGGCCGCATCCAGTTCCTGGTCGTGTCAGGCATCTTCATTCAAAACAGCGAAAGCCGTCTCGATGTCCTTATTGTCGGTGACCACCTCAAGCGTAGTAGCATCCAGAAGGCCATTGCCGTATTGGAAAGTGAGCTGGGCAAGGAATTGCGATACGCGGTCTTTGATGTCGCTGATTTTAATTACCGTGTTTCCATGTACGACAAGCTGCTCCGTGATGTCTTTGACTACCCGCATGAACGGCTCGTGGCAATGAAGGACTTTTCCACCTTTGCGTTCCCGAACTAGGCTGTTTTGGAGTATACTGAAGGTGCTGTAGCACTCGTACAGTACTCTTTTATTAATTGCACTATAATTGTCATTTATATGTTAATACAAACATGGAGCCAGGTATTTCTGCTCTCGCTTGAAGGACTATGGTACGGCTTTATTGCCATCTTCCCAAAGATCCTGCTTGCACTCGTGATCTTTATTATCGGTTGGATCATTGCCGCAACACTTGGCAGTTTGGTAACCGCTGGTATTGACGCATTGAAGCTTGATCGCTTGTTCAAGAATGCTGGTACTGATGAAGCATTGTCTCGCGCAGGTCTTCGCCTGCACATCGGCAAGGTGTTTGGTGAATTGGTAAAGTGGTTCATCATCGTGGTGTTCCTCGTTGCCTCACTAAACATTCTTGGTCTTGATCAGGTAACGCTCTTCCTTCAGGAAGTACTTGCATACATTCCACAGGTTATCATCGCTGCCTTGATTCTTGTCGCTGGCACTATCCTTGCTGACTTTGCACGCAAGTTCATTTCTGCAAGTGCAGCAGTGGCAAATGTCCGCTCATCACGCATGCTTGGTTCTATCGCATACTATGCGATCTGGATCCTTGCAGTAGTGACTGCACTCGACAAGCTCGGTATCTTCGGCTACTTCGGCCAGATTCTCTTCACCGGTCTTGTCGTCATGTTCGCGCTCGCATTTGGTCTTGCATTCGGTCTCGGAGGCAAGGATGCGGCAGGACGTTTCGTCAATCGCATTGCTGAAGATCTCTCAAATAAAAGAGGGTAATCTGAAGGTTATATAACCGCCCCATGGGCACAATAAAAGGCCGCATTCCCTAGGGAATGCGGCCTTTTATTGTGCCTGGCCATTTCTCTTGACACCTGGCACCCAATCGTCTATACTCTCCGAGCCTATGATACGCGTTCGAAACAATTAACCAATTGGCGGTCAGCTCAAGCACTTTGCTTACTCCCGCCGAAAGGCGATTTTTTCGTCCAAGTCTCATAGAAACGTTTTTTGAAAATTACATCCTGTCCTTCCGTAGCACACTCTGAGTAAGAGTAATCCTGAGAAGTTCTGAGCGTAAGCGAGGAACAACGAAGGAGCTGCAGGTAAGGAAGAGACAGAATCATGTACGTTGCGGAGCGGTCTGCAACCTATGCATGAAGAGAGAAAATAGAAAATGATTTCTAGATTTCCTAATAGGAAATTAAGAGCATATGGTGGATGCCTAGGTTCTACATGGCGATGAAAGACGCGAGAGGCGGCGATACGCTTCGGGGAGGTGTCTCTAACCTTTGATCCGGAGATTTCTGAATGG
>JARIGS010000010.1 GCA_029288725.1 Candidatus Nomurabacteria bacterium
GCGCTACGTAGTAGCGCGCGGAACAAAACCTGGTGCTATACTTATCCCATGAAAAAAATATTTTTTGCCATAACAGCGGGGATGGTGTTCGCAAGTGCGGTAAGTGCCGAAGCGGTAGCGGCATTGCCATCATCGAGTGTCTGGTTTGCACCAGCAAGTGCGGCAGTAGGGGAACCGGTGACGCTCAGTGCATTGGTTTATAACAGTGAGCAAGTAGATGCAACGGTAACGGTAAAGTTCACGACTGGAACTGATACTGTCGCAACGACCACCGCCCTGGTACAGCAGAATAGCGCAACTACCATTTCTGCACTTTGGAAAATGCCCGCCAAGAACACAGTCGTGACTGCAGCAGTTGCTACCGCTGTTGATAAAAATAAAAAGTCACTGCCGAAACTGATTGGTACACTCGGTACCACTACCGTCGGTCCTACTGCCGTTGCTGCTACGACTGCACCGGGCGTGTGGGCATCGGTGCCATTTGGCGACAAGATCAGCGCATGGCTGGCACCATGGATTGCCAAGGCTGAAGTCTTTCGCGCCAAGGAGGCCACTCATTTTGCCGAACTTCGTGATACTACCAAAAAGAAGCTCGGCATTACCGTGTCCGTCCAACCTACCGATCCAGGGGATAAAAATGTCGCAGCTAAGGCCGTCGGCAGTCCGATGGACTATGTCACGTACGTCTTTGCTACCAGCTGCGCTACGCTCTTTGCCAGTCAAGCCTTATTTTACATTGCTATTGTCCTGATCGTGCTTTTGTTGTTGCGTTGTATCGTCAATTTGATCATCTAAAAATGTGCTAAAATAAGCCCATGATCCGTACGGTGATAGGAATTATGGTATTGCTGGCAGCAGTGCTCTGGCTGCCGTTATGGCTGCAGCTCGTGCTTTTTGCCGCTGCCATTATTATCGGTCCGTACCGATTCTTTTTTATCATTCCTGCCATTGTCAGCGATGCATTGTATGCGCCGACCAGTCGTCTCAGCATCAGTAATCATTGGGTGACTATCATTGTGTTTGGCATGCTCGCCCTGCACTGGGGCATTATGAAAGTCCTTCGAGTTCCAACAGTCTATGGTGTGGAAGCGTAGTCGAAAAAAGCAAAGAGGAGCCGAGCTTCATCCTGATGAAATTCTGCTCGACATCAACAACCTGCCGCAGTTTGACCGTCAGCAGTTTGAAGGCCGCATGGAGCAGGCGCTTTCGAAGCGGTCATTCCGCAATCTTTTTATCGTGATGATGGTGGTCGCACTGTTCTTTGTCGGACGATTGGGATTTTTGCAGATTGCCCATTCTGCATACTACGAACAGAAAAGTGAGAATAACAGCCTGAACCACATCGCGGTCTTTGCCGATCGTGGGGTGATCTATGACCGTAACGGCGTTGAGCTAGCCTGGAACACGCTGGGTAATGATGTCGTGCCAACTTTCCGTAACTATATTCCCGAAGGCGGCTTTGCTTCATTGCTTGGCTATGTCTCATATCCGGCCAAAGATGCCAAGGGAAAATTCTGGCAGACTCGCACCATGGGTAAGGACGGCGTGGAGAAACAGTTTGATACCGAACTGGCCGGCCAGAATGGCACCCAGCTGATCGAGACTGACGTGAATGGCAATACCATCTCGCAAGGACTAATTGAGGATCCCGTACAAGGGAAAAATATCTCACTGTCGATCGATAGCCGAGTCCAGTCCACGCTCTATAACGGTATTAAGGACCTCGCAGAAAAATCCGGCTATGTCGGTGGGGCAGGTGCAGTAATGGACATCAAGACTGGTGAGCTGATCGCCATGACCAGTTATCCTGAATACGACGAAAGCGTGTTGTCAGCCGGTAAGGATACGGCACTAATCAACAGCTACATCCAAAGTCCCTCACGACCGTTCCTTAATCGTCTGACTGACGGTTTGTATACACCAGGTTCGATTGTAAAGCCGTTCCTGGCCCTTGGTGCACTGCAGGAAAATGTCATTGACCCTGATACCATTCTCCACACCAACGGTGTCTTGAAAGTGCCGAATCCCTACAGTCCAGGACAGTTCACTTCCTTCAAGGATAATGCCAACCATGGCGATGTCGACATGCGCAAGGCTATTGCCGTATCGTCTGACGTGTATTTCTACGAAGTTGGCGGTGGCTTTGGGAGTCAGCCTGGTCTTGGCATTGCCAATATCGACAAGTATGCTGACCTCTTCGGCATTGGCCAGAAGACTGGTGTGAACTTTTCTGGTGAGCTTGCCGGTACGGTGCCAAGCATTGCCTGGAAGGCCAAGAACTTCAAGAGTGATCCAGTCTGGCACATCGGTGACACTTATCACACTTCGATCGGTCAGTACGGATTTCAGGTAACGCCGATTCAAATGCTCCGCGCAGTGGGAGGCATTGCCTCACGCGGGACATTGCTTACGCCTACTATCCTCAAGAGCACCGATGGCAAACCAACCGGTCCGGTCGTCCATTTGCCCTTCACTGATGCCCAATACGATGTGATCTTCCAGGCCATGCGCATGGTGGTCACTGACCCAGAAGGAACGGCAACAAATCTCCAGGATCCGAACATTGCCGTGGCAGCCAAGTCCGGTACCGCTCAGATCAACAACAACACTCGCGTGAACTCTTGGATCGAAGGCTTCTTCCCGTTGGATCAGCCGAAGTACGCTTTCATAGTCCTGATGGAAAACGGCCCGATCGTTTCCAGCGGGGCGAAATACGCCATTAAGCCGGTTATTGACTTATACTCATCCCAGCCGGATTTGCATGCGGAACTTTTGACCGAATAATGGTACTATAGTATAGTCTCTCCCCATGAAAGAATACCTGACCAAAGAAAACAAGGAAGCCCTGGAAGCAGAGCTCAAAGAACTATCCGGCCCAAAGCGCAAGGAGATTATTGCCGCGCTTGAATATGCCAAGTCATTGGGCGACCTTTCCGAAAATGCCGAATACCACATTGCCCGTGAGGAACAGGGTAAGCTTGAAGAACGCATAGGGGCAATTGAGCACGTACTGAACAATGCCATTGTTGTTGACCGTCCAACTAACGGTACGATCGATGTCGGCTCTACCGTCGTGATCCAAAAGGAAGGGGAAACCAATACCCGTACGTTTACCCTAGTCGGCAGCGAGGAAACCGACATGCTGTCTGGCAAGATTTCCTACAAGTCACCGATCGGCGCAGCTCTCTATGGCAAGAAAAAGGGCGATACCGTTACCGTCTCCACGCCAAAAGGCGATATGGAATACGAAGTGATTAGCGTAAGTTAATACATAGAGAACAACGTTTCTCCATACCAAAAAACCTGGGTTATCCCCAGGCTTTTTTGTTGCGGTAGGGGAAGAGAGTGGGGTATAATGGGAACAAGTGGGATAGAGTGGTAAATGTAAGAAATATGTTAATCGGCGAATACACACACAATATTGATGAAAAAAACAGACTGTCACTTCCAGTAAAGTTCCGCAAGGAAATGGGGAAGAGCGTTATCATTGCGCCCGGATTGGAAAAGTCACTGTTTGTCTTCACCGCTGCTGAATGGAAAAAGAAAGCCGAGCAGCTTGCGGAAGGATCAATGTTGCAGGCGGATACTCGTAGTTTCAGTCGCTACTTCCTCGGAGGGGCGGTTGAAGCCTCAGTCGATGCCAATGGCCGCATTCTGTTGCCGGACTTTCTCAAGGATCGTGCCGGTATCAAGGACAAGGTCGCCATCGTCGGTGTCTATAGTCGTCTTGAATTGTGGGAAGAAGCTACCTGGCAGAAGTACAAACGTCAGGTAGAAACTGATGCAGACAGCCTGGCCGAACGACTTGGTGCCCTAGGCGTGCTGTAATATGGAAACTTTCTCAACTACATCTTCGGTACAACACGTTCCCGTTCTTTTACACGAATCTGTCATCTCGCTTGATGTGCAGCCGAACGACATCGTCGTTGATGGCACATTTGGCGGAGGAGGTCACAGCGGCGTTATTGCCAAACTGCTGACCGGTACAGGCCAGCTGATCTGCGTTGACTTGGATGAGGCAGCGGAGGTACGTTTTCAGCAATTATTTTCAAAGGCTGAAAACACTGTCAAAAATGTTTCCTTCGTTCACTCCAACTTCAAGGATGCTGCAGACATTATGCGCAAAGTATCAGTGACCACCGTCAACAAGGTCCTCCTTGACCTCGGTACCAGCGTCTTCCAGTTATTGGATGACACGCGCGGCTTTTCCTTCAATAGCGATACGCCTTTGACGATGACCTTCTCCAACGAAGGTTCGCACACGGGCTTCACTGCCGCTGACATCGTGAACACCTGGCAGGAGGAATCCATTGCCGATGTCATTTACGGCTACGGTGAGGAGCGTAGTGCCCGCAAGATCGCTCGGGCAATTGTTGCTGCGCGCGAAGATGCTCCGATCGTCACTTCCAAACAGCTGGCTGACGTTATCGAACAGGCCGTACCGCGACGCGGGCGCATTCATCCGGCGACCAAGACCTTTCAGGCCCTGCGTATTGCCGTTAACGATGAGCTCGGCACCATTACCACGGCCATGGAAGCCTGGTGGCAGGCGCTCAGTCCCGGCGGACGACTTAGTATCATTACCTTCCACAGCCTCGAAGACAGACTCGTAAAGCAATGGATGAAATCTCAATCCCATGCCACTCTTATCACCAAGAAACCCATTACTCCATCATTAGAAGAATTACACCATAACCCCCGATCACGCAGCGCAAAACTGCGTACCATCGAAAAAACATCATTATGATCAACGCCCTTCAAAACAAAATCGAATCATTACCAATCGGCGAAGTGAACAAGACCCTCGGTATGGTCACGCGCTACGCCTGGATCGGTACAGGGGTGCTGTTTGTATGCTATAGTTATTTCGTCGGAGCAATTACATTTTCAGTTATCAATCAGCGCGCGATTGAGCAAACAAACAAGACGTTGATTTCTTCAATGGGTGATCAGGAACGTGTCTATCTACAGACACAGCAACATTTGAATGAAAGCTATGCTGCAAGCATCGGCCTCGTAAAGGGCAATGCTGTGGCCTTTGCCGTCGCCAAGCCCGCTGTCGCATGGAATGTCGGACAGTAATATCCACCGTATTCGCATACGTGTCATCATCATCGCAGTAGCCGTACTGGGCGGTCTTATTATTGCGCGGTTGTTTATGCTCCAGATCATTCAGTCCAAGGAGTACCGTGCTCGGGCCCAGCATCAGTACGTCACGCCAACGGGCGACTCATTTGACCGCGGCACTATTTATTTCACGAGTAAGGACGGTACGACCGTCTCAGCGGCAACGATTGAGGACGGTTTCAAGGCTGCTATCAACCCCAGCCTGATCACTGACCCGCAACAGGCCTACAATGCGGTTAATGCCGTTACGCCAACGTCACTGACGGATTTTTTGAACAGCGCGGCTAAGAAAAACGACCCCTATGAGGAAGTTGCCACTCACCTTGATCAGCAGCAGGCTGATACACTCACTGCCGATAAGATCCCTGGCCTGACATTGTACCGCTCCAAGTGGCGCTCATACCCGGGCGGCTCATTGGCCGCGAAGGTGCTCGGCTTCGTGTCGTACAAGAATGACAACACCTTGGTTGGTAACTATGGTTTGGAACAGTCATACAATGACGTCCTCTCTCGCAATGACGGTGCCTTTTACGTGAACTTCTTTGCCGAAATATTTGCCAACATCCAGTCCAGTATTTTCAAGAACACTGCCACTACCGGTGACGTCGTGACCTCAATCGAACCGACTGTCCAGGCCCAGCTTGAACAGACCGTTGCGGGTATTCAGCAGAAATGGTCCAGTCAGTCCGTTGGCGGCATTGTCATGGACCCTTATACCGGTGCGATCATTGCCATGGCTCAAGTGCCAAGCTTTGACTTGAATAACTATGGAGCGGAGAAGGATCCAAGCATCTATACCAACCCGCTCGTTCAAAGTGACTTTGAAATGGGATCAATCATTAAGCCATTGATCATGGCAGCGGCGATTGAGAACAAGGTCGTGACGCCGCAGACCAGTTATACCGACGCCGGTTCAGTGATCATTGGCGGCAAGACGATCTACAACTTCGACAAGCGCGGACGTGGCCCGGGTACGACCATGCAGGACGTATTGAACCAGTCATTGAACACCGGTATGATCTACGTTGAGCAGCACATGGGTCAGTCCATGTTCAAGGATTATGTTGAGAACCGTTATCAGCTCGGCAAGAAAACCGGCATTGACTTGCCGGGCGAGGTCAATGGTTTGATGACCAGTCTTAATGGCAGCAATGACGTGAACTATGCCACTGCGGCATTCGGGCAGGGTATTGCTACTACGCCGATCAGTATCGTTCGTGCCTGGGCATCATTGGCCAATGGCGGATATTTGGTCACTCCGCACATCGCAACGGCTATTGACGAGCAAGATGGCACGGTCAAGACTCTGGACTATCCTAAGTCTGGCCCATTGCTCAAACCGGAAACACTTGCAACGATCGACAACATGCTCATCCATGTCGTCAATGACGGCTATCACCGCGAACAGCAGAACTATACGGTTGGTGCCAAGACTGGTACAGCCCAAATCGCGATGCCGGGTGGGGCAGGGTACTACAACGATCGCAACCTTCACTCAATGATCGGATTTTTCCCGGTCAGTCATCCGAAATTCCTCGTCTATTTCTATAACTATTATCCGAAGAATATTCTGTATTCGATTCAGACCCTCGGTGATCCATTCATGAGCACCGTGCAATTTCTTGGGAATTATTATACTATTCCACCTGATAAGTAATAATTATTTTAGTATGTTTCAATTTTCAATTCGTGCTGCATTCAAGGACTCTTGGAAACTATTCGTTCAACACTGGCTCTTTTTCGGTGTTCTGGCCCTGATCATGGTAGTGCTGAACGGCTTTGACCATACTCATACTCACTCACCATGGTTATTGGCGCTGGTGACGATTGCGGCTATCATCTGGGGCTATGTTTCGATCAGTGCATCATTGGCGGCAGTTGATGGCAAGGGCGAGACTCTTGATCTCAACAACGTCGTCGTACACATGCCGACCTTCCGACAGTTTTTCATGCTCTTGGCCATTGACCTTGTCGCTGGATTGATCGTGGGGGTGGGAATCATCCTGCTCATCATTCCGGGAATCTATTTCCTCGTCCGTCTCTCACTGATCAGCTTTGCCTACGTTGATCGTGATGCTGGCATCAAAAACACCCTTCGCTTCTCCTGGCACCTGGTGAAAGGCAAAATTTTCTGGACTGTGCTGCTCGTTCTTCTGATCGAAGTGGTATTGATTGTCGTGGGCGAACTCTTCTTTGGTATCGGCTCATTGGTCACGTATCCACTGGCTATCCTTCTTGTGGCGCATCTGTATCGTGCACTGACCAAGCATCAGCAGGCTGTTGACGCTACACCGGCTACTCCCGACACACTCGTACAATAATGCTCCTGTTTTGACAACGCACTCAGCAAGGAGTACTGTTGTAAAAAACCTTAGCAAATGAAAAAAATTCTGATCTTATTTGCAATCATTGCTGTTGGGATGACAGCGATTGCACAGGCACAACAGCCAATGGCATTGGTGGTATCTCCCTACGGAGACAAGGATACGACTGCCAAGGTGCAGGGAATTGATAATACGCATTTTGTTGTTTATTTCGGAAAGGAGGTAAATGACAAAATAAAAGATATCCATTACTTCCTTGTGCTCAGGCGCAATTCGTTTGATTTAAAAACCTTGGAACTGTATTACGGCACCGCCGGTTCGCCATTGGTGAAAGTTGATGCAAGCTTTGCCCGCAATCCTGATGACTACGACAATAGTATTGTTACCAGTAAGGCTATTGGGACCATCAGTTTCATTCGACGACTTAGTCCGGGTTAGTGGACAAAAAATGACAATATAAAAATCCCCTTAGAAAGAATTCCGGTGCAGCCGCAATAGTATGCTGAACCACAAAAGCCCTCCGCATGCGGAGGGTTTTTCATTTGACATTTCTTGCAATTCCTATACGCTAAAGAAAAACTTATCGCAATGAAGATACATGAACCACAAGAATTAAGCCTTGCTGAAGCAGTGAGGCTGTATGCCGAAGCGCTTGAATCTCAACACGAGGAAAGTATTAAGAAATTGGAGTGGTATTTTTATAAAGAGTACGGGGCTTCCACTCCCAGCAATGTTGAGAAACTGCATGCGGCCATTCAGGCTGTTCAGGCAAAGAAACTCCCGAAACGGTTAAAAAATGATCTTATACAAATAAAACTTTTTGTATTTGAAATAATCATGTCACTCGACCTGACCGATATCACCAATTTGGCGCAGATACAAATGATATTATTGAAAATTTCAAAAAAACTCCCCCAATCGTTAAAGATTCGTAAGAGCATCGCAAAAACAATCAAGCAGATGGGGGAGTCTGAGATTGTCATCAATGAGCGTGTTGCGTAAAAACTTTCAGCCCCACTATCAAAAGCCTTCCCAATAGTATAACAGGAGGGCTTTTCATTTGACCTTTTGTGTAAATAAGGTAATCTACAGGGAAACAAAAACATAAATCAATATCCATATGGTAGTCTTAGCGGTATCAACAGACAGTACGGTAGTAAAGGAGATCAAAGAACGGTTTCCAGACGGAATTTATTCGGTAGAAGATTTTGTAAAAAAGATCAAACCGGGCATGGTATTTTTTAGCGTACAGGGTGGCCCCGAAGCGGGAGTGGGCGGTGTAATCAGCGACACTCTTGCGAATGTAGAGGTATATGAAGGCTGGCGCGAGTGCTTTAAAGGGAAAATGTGTTACCAGGTGAAGCACGATAGCAAGCTTGATCTTGTTGCCAATCTCTTATGGGGAGCAAGCGCTTGTTTTCTCGATCAGCACCGGGCTGAAGAATATCGAAAGGCTCTTGTTGATCATTGGGGAGAAAGGGTCAGTACAACGTAAAAGACAAAGCGGGGGAGTAACCCTCGCTTTTTGTTTTGACAATACGATGGATACGAAGTAATGTAAGAAAAACCCTAAATTATATTTTATGACAGAGGTGTACCCAATTCAGAAAATTCCAACCAAAATGGATCCCAAGGGAAAAGGTTGGAGCGTCGATTTGCTGCTGATATGCGGCGGAAAAAAGGTAAAAGGATTTTACATCCCAAACCCACGAGACAACAAACAGGGCAATTTCTTTGTGTACGACGATCGCGAACCCGAGTTCGCCGGAGAGTGTACGACATTACCCGAATCTCCCACCCATTGGCAGTATGCATAAGCATTGTCACAAAACTCACCTATACGGTGGGTTTTAGATTACCTACTTTATTCATGGTACATTGACTTTTATCATAAAATGTGCTATTATAAATTCAGTAAGAATCTGTACACTCACATTCAAAAAAGATAAATAATGGGAAGAAATCGTTATGCAAGAAAGGCTGTAATAGAAAAGGTTGCCTCATGGAAAATCAAGTTCACAAGGCATCAGGCTGAATTGTTTTGGAATAAATTTAGCTCGGATGACGGGGTGGGAATAAGAAGGAGGATGGATCATCTCATAAGCAAAGAAGACTTCATCAGTGCTGCAACAAAGGGCGACATCCTGATCAAGAAGTGCATCACCCATGTGGAAATGGACTTTATTAACTTGATAAGGTTCTATGTATGGGGCGGAACACTTGAGTACCGCACCCCACCCGATTCTCCATATGTGAGGCTTCGCGGACAGGCCCTGCACGGTGAAGAAATATTCCATGCCAAGCACCGTAAAGTTTTTGAGAAAGGCAAAGAGTACACAGAGATAACATGGGTCGAGAAAATGCTCAACCTGGTCTTTGAAGAATAACTCTTCGCAGTCTTGCGCCCTAGGATAAAACCTAGGGTGTTTTTTATTTGTGAACTCGGGACTCGCAGGAAAAAACACCGTGCGCGGAACAAATACGCCACCCTGTGATAAAAATGCGCTGGCGGACCCTTTGTAGTCAATTATGGAATCCCCTCTTTGAGAATATAAGGAGTTTCAAAGATTTTAGTTTAATTTTATCTCAAGGGTGTATACTTAATGATATATAAATACTGGGCATTTAAAGAGCCTTTAATTCCCCCCACAGACCATGTCTAGAATACACTTTTTAAACGTTTACGAAGGAGACTGTAATATTATTCAGCACGGAAACGGTCATAATAATCGAGTAACTGTTATTGATGTTAGTAATGCAGATAATGGAAAAGATACACCTCTAGAAAAAATAGTAAAGAACTCTACGGCTCGACAAGAGATGCGTACTCGTAACTATGTACCCTTAACAAAAACCAACTATGGTCAAAAGCATGTCCCCGACAATCCAATTCAGTATTTAAAAGAATACGGAATCAATGATGTTTTTCGTTTTATTATCACTCATCCAGACATGGATCATATAGATGGTCTTAAGGATTTTTATAGTGCTTTTACTGTTACAAATACATGGGACACTAATAATGAGAAAACTATTGGCGAAGGTGAATCTTTCGGTCCTTATAATAAAGAAGATTGGGAATTTTATACAGACATTAGAGATGGTCGGTATACCAAAACAAGCAGACATACATTCTATGAGCATAATTCAAATTCCTATTTTGAAGAAGATGATATGAATATCCTTTGCCCTACCCCTGATTTAGTCAAAAATGCGAACGAAAATGAAGATTATCACGCATTGTCATATGTTGTACTATATACACCACCAAAGAAAGGTGGCGGCAATTGGAAAATTCTTTTTGGCGGTGACAGTCATGATATTTCCTGGAATTACATTCTTGAAAAATACAAAGATGAGGTAGCTAATATCGATATCCTGTTCGCACCTCATCATGGTAGAGATTCTGGAAGAAGTTATGATTTTCTAAAAACACTTAACCCTACAATTACATTAATGGGTAACGCTTCTTCAGATCACCTTGCTTACGACAAATATCCTCCTATAAGAATTACAAATAACCAAGCTGGCTATATCATTCTTGATGTCTCTGAAGAAGCAATTGTAATCTCTGTAAAAAATGAGGCCTTTGCGAAAGATTTTCGCAAAAAGAGAGGATTTTCTGAACCGGTATACGATGCATCAATTGAAGCTTATTCCTTATGCGTAATTAATGCATAATTTATGAATTTTAAAGCCTATGACATTTTATCCTCGCTTGTTCCAGGATTTCTATTATTAATTGTGGTAATGGTAACTTTTAATATTCAGTACAATACCAATTTTTTTGTGGTATATACTGCGTTAGCTTTTCTAACAGGCTTCTTGAATAATACAATTTCAAGTTGGCTAGAAGGTTTTTATTTTTGGACATGGGGAGGTAGTCCGTCCAATCGTTTACTTGATGGAAAAGATATTTGGAAGGTGCCTTTTTATGAAGGAGTAAAAGTAAAACAACTTTTGATAAAAGATTCCACAAAAGATAATCCATCAAATGGAGAACTTTTTAGTATTGCAATGAGAAAGGCAAATAACCAAAAGAATCAGCGTGTTGATGATTTTAATTCTCTCTATGCCTTCTCTAGAGCATTACTAACGATGGTTCTAGTCGCGACAATTTTCTTACTAATAAAACATTATTCGGATTGGAGATATTATGTAATACCAATCCCTATATTATTTATTGTATGGTTACGCACTAAGCAGAGAGATTATTATTTCTGCCGAGAGGTTTTGAACACCTATCTCCAATAATTATTTTCTGAAAGCTACTTGTAAACTCGGGACTCGCAGGAAAAAACACCGTGCGCGGAACAAATACGCCACCCTCTGATAAAAATGCGCTGGCGGGCAACGGTTTGTTGCCGGTAGTGAGCCTTTTCGAGATAGAACCTTTCTATTCATTGTCGTGCAAGCTCCGTTTTTGATACGGATATAAAAAATACTGACCCTTCTCGTGCATAGGCAAAAGTGAGACAGACTGAGACACGAAAGTGGTTTTTTTATTGTCTCAGTTTCAAAACAAAAAAGCACCGCTATGGTTAGCAAGTGCTTCATTTTTCAGTATAAAATTATTTTTCATTCTATTCGCGTTCGAACGCAAGGCGATAGCCTTTTAGTTTGAGGTACTTATCCACGATACCTGCACCCTCCCAGCTAATGCCACGGAACTTGGCAAGGTCGAGGCGGGATAGCACGATAAGATCCTTTAGCGTTTCGCCAACGATACCAAGCCGTATGGGTAAACCCTGCTTTGCCATGCCGCTTGCTTTGAACTCCTCAAGGAAGTCCCTCAGGTTGATATCTTCGGCCGCTATGAGCATCTTCTTCCTTTGTTCAACCTCTTCAGCAGTAGGTTGATGGGCGAAGTCCAGCGTAATAAGAACAGTGGCAGGTAGGTTTGAAATTATGGTGAACTCTCTGTTAGTACCGAGGTTTGCCTTATGAGCTACAAGCCTCACAAGCTCATCCGCCCCAATTTCGATGCGGGCTTCTGTATCAGTGTTTTCTACTTTCATCAGTATAGGTTTTTAATGTTTACAGTTTTTTCTTTGAGAAAACCCTAACACAAGATACTTGACTTGTCAATATATTTGTGCTACTATATAAACATAGTTCTTTAATACGTTTTAAGGGTTATCAGGCATTCTTTCTACCCATTCCCGCAAGGAGTGTGCGATAACCCTTAAAACCTAAATATGAAAAAGATAATTTTACTAAGCATTGGAGACGGTGACCCTGCAACAATGGACCTTACTGAATGCCTCCCTGGCATAATTGTAAGCGAATTTGTTGAGGCGGGTGGCAAGCTGTGCGACCTGAAATGCTTTGGCAAAAATGAAAGCTTGCGCTTTGATGAGCGGCTTATAGCCTTGATTGAAAAACATCATGAGGCTATACGTATGTTTGAAGGAACATACGACTATTACCTGAAGTGTTTAGAAGACCCAAGATACAAGACAACGTATACATTTAAGTACCTTAGTTTAAGCAGCGTAAAAACAGGAGAACGCTTTGCGATAAGATACTATTATGACGATGTGTGCGGCTGTGAAAAAATTGATTACTTTAAAGACTTTAAGTGGCTAAAATTGCCGGACTAAAATACAAGGTGGATTATCAACTAGTCCACCTTTCTGTCTCGGAATGAGTATTCCGACTGACGAGTCCCAAAGGACGAAACAGAAGATAAAATTGTTCATTCAAAAACAACATAAGACATGGAACCAAAAGAACAAACTTTTAATTTTAGTAGCGACCAGGCTAAAAAAGAGCTTGCTAAGTGGCTTATTGCGCTGGCAAGAATACCACTGCCCCGTTATTGGGCAGAAACCTTTTTGTATAATATACATGACTTACTGGAAAACCCCGCCTTTGTAAAAGGTAAAGACCATACCGAAAAACAGATAGATTACATTACCATTTTTACTGAAACCGGCTTTAGGGTTATGCAGGGTCCTGTGTATGGCGACGATCCCGAAGGTATGAATGGTACAGACTTTTTTACCATAAATCTTGCACCTCGTTACCACGAAGATGTTATGAATTATTTTGCCTTTATCTTTTGTCGTAACAATAAAGTTGAAGTTTCGTTGCTTGGTGAAGAAAAGGAGCTCAGAGACTTTGCTGAAAAATACAACATTAAGGAAAACATGACTTGGCAGGAAGCCTATGACGTGTTGTGCGAATTTGCACGAGGAGAAAAGGAGAGCATACCAGTCTGCAACATTTAGCTGTAAAACAACTCACACTCTTGAGTAAAGGTAATCGCCATGAGTACAGACTTGTCCCCGTTCGTCACAATGAATGGAGAGCCTTAAGGAAGCAGAACCTTAGCCGACTATGAAAATAGGCGGTTTTCTTTTTCTTAAATTTGGAAATTCAGAAATTTGACTTTGGGATGTTTTCAGAAAAGATTCTAGATAAAGGAGATTTGACGTTGGTGAACCCAAGGCTTGGCTTTCTGAAATTACAGTAAGTCACGGATTGATAAAGTCCAGTATCAATTCCTTGACATTTTCTAAAAGTAATGTAATATAAAGCAAAATCTTTAAATCAAGAAAATGGAAGAAATAGCAACAAAAAACAAGAGGGTTCAGCTCTTGGAAGATACTTTCGGCATTGAACTGCCCGAATTTAAAATTCATACTTCCAGCAGGAGTATTGAATCTGAACCAATAGAAGAAGGCGGTGTACTCATACCCTCCAAATGGAAGCATATACCTCACTGCTCGCCGTTGCCGTCAGAATTTGAGATGTACCTGCCTAAAGAAGGCATGAGCCCTGAACAGGCAATAGCGCAACTCAATGCGTGTTCCTCAATGGCAAGAGGCTATGGAAATGATAGTTATGAGCTGTACAGCCAGGATATTATGATGAGGTTCCACTGTATTGCTATCAAAAACTGTATTTACCTGGCATCTTTAGATTATGAAAACTGGAGTCAAGGTCACAGCGCAGATGATGACAAGACGTTTCTATCGGCTATAAAGAAAGAAATGTGGATACTCCATGAAGCATTTAGCAAAGAACGCCCGACCCGTTTCTTATACGAAAAACAAATGGGGCATTTGTTTTTGAGATTACTACTTGAAAACAATGCCCCTCTTAACAAAGGTGTCGAAATGGGGCCGACAAATGGAAGAAAAAATATATTCTACAACACGGTACACGAGTTGTTGTTTGCAGGGTTCAACGAGGGTGCACATGCCAGTGATAATGACTTGGATAAGTATGTAACTTATTTCCTAAGTCATAAGTGCTATGAAATTACGGAACAACTTTTACAATTGAATGATTAGCAAAAACTGCACTTCCGATTAGCTAAAAGCTTGAGATTTACTTCTCAGGCTTTTTTTGTTTCTGGTAAAATAAAGACCTATGTCACAGAAGAACTGGTACTCAAAAATCCAAGAAGAATTTCACAAGGAGCGAAACACTGAGGCCTTTTACAAGACAAAGGGGTTTGAGAAGCTCTGGAGCGCATTCAAGGATCTGGCGAAAAAGGAATCCTTTGTTTCTGAAATCAAGAACATTCGTAAGTCACACTCCATCCCCGAATACGGTTTTGAGTTGCCCAACGGCACCTCGTCATACCCGCCGATAGCATGGAAGTACTCAAACTATTCTGTTGCAAGCTCCAAGCACAAAAAAGAAATCAGAGAAGAATTGAATGATCTCACAATCAAATATCACTTCCTCTCCCGAGACTGGGAGCCAACCTTTGAGAAGTACCTCTTCTACAACAGACCTCTTCTGACACTGGAGCCAAACTCTCACAACCTCTGCTTCGTCAGTGACATGAGCGAGGAGAAAGATTCGCTCGGCAGGGACGTTACCGACACTGAATTGAGGGCATATCCTGTCACGCTTCATATTAGTCCGCTTGCCTCAAAAAACGACATCCGAAACTACGTGGAAAAGCTGTACTCGACTGAGATAGCCCCGCTACAGAAAAAGTACCGAGTCGGTGACGAGATTATTGGAAAGTCCCGCAAGAAGAACCCCTTGACCGAGAATGTGAAGAACTTCATATACGAGAACCAAGACTGGGATCCGCAGGTTTTGGTGAAGGCGGTTAATAAGAAGTTCAAGACCGCATACACCAGAGCGGAAGTTACTGATACCATCCGCCGCGAGAACAAGAAACGGAAATAAGTGACCCTCACTTATTTTTTGTACACCCATATTGTCCCCATTCTAAACTGGCACCATACCAGTTTATTTTTATTATCAGTATGAAAAAACTATCATGGTCTACAACCACTAAGAAAGTTTCGGACCTGCTTCCGTATGCCAAAAATCCACGCTCCATCACCACCAACCAGATGAGCGACTTGAAGCGCAGTCTCAAGAAGTTCAACTTGGCGGAAATACCAGCGATGAACCTTGACGGCACGCTTGTTGCGGGACATCAGCGCATCAGAGCATTGATTGAACTTGGTCGAGGAGAAGAAACAATCGAGGTGCGAATACCGAACCGCAAACTGACCGAAGCGGAATTCAAGGACTACCTTATCACCAGCAACAAGTCAGGGGGTTCATGGGACGTGGAGAAACTAAAGGCTGATTTCTCGATTGATACCCTCACTATGGCAGGATTCGATGATGAAGAATTGAGTAGTATTTTTGCAGATGCTCTTAAGGTTGAAGACAGTGGGGTCAGTGATGAAGAGGAATTGAAGAAGATCAAGAAGACCGCTATTAAGCGCGGCGACATGTTCGCGCTCGGCAAGCACAGACTGATTTGCGGTGACTCACTTGATCCAGAGACGGTGAAAAGATTAATGAACGGCGTGAAGGTTGATTTCGTCAATGACGACATTCCGTTCAATATAGGGCTCTCGTATGACAAGGGTGTCGGTAACAAGAAAAGCTATGGCGGAACATTGAATGACAATAAATCTGACCAGGACTATCGCATATTTGTGAAGACACTTATGGAAAACGCCCTGTCAGTATGCAAGCCGAATGCCCACGTCATCTTCTGGGGAGACGAGCGATATGTCTGGCTATTGCAGACCCTGTACAAGGAGCTTGGCATTGATTCCAAGCGACTGCTTATTTGGCTGAAGAACAACGCTTCACCAACGCCGACCTGTGCATTCAACAAGGCTACCGAGTTTGCTGTGTACGGAACAATTGGCAGACCATATCTTGCAAAGAATGTGAACAATCTCAACGAGATGATGAATAAGAACATCACTACTGGCAATCAGCTGTTTGAGGACATACTGAATGAGCTGAACATTTGGATGGAAAAGCGATTGCCGAGCAGTCAGTATAATCACCCCACGGAAAAATCTGCCTCACTGCATGAGAAAAGCATTAAGCGTTGCACGCGCGTTGGCGACGTAGTGCTTGATCTGACGGCAGGCGGAGGCAGTATTCTCATAGCATGTGAGCAGTTGAAGCGTGTGGCGTACTGCTCGGAAATTGAGCCGATCTTTTGCCAACTCATTATTAATAAGTTCGAGAAACTTTCTGGAATTAAGGCAAAGAAATTATGAGTGCAAAGACACTGCCAGCAAACCAGGCTCGTATCAAGAAACAAAAGGAGCTCATGCTTGAACAACTGAAGAAGAACCCCATTGTGCAGGTTGCCTGTGAGAAAACACAAGTGCCACGAGCCACCCATTACCGCTGGTGCAAGGAAGATAAGGAATACGCACAGCGGGTTGAGCTTGCAGTTATCGAAGGCATTGCACTTTGCAACGACTACACCGAATCAACGCTCCTCTCTGCTATCCAATCTGGCGATATCGGAGCAGCCAAGTTCTGGCTCCGCTCCAACCATCCTCGATACAGGAACAAGATTGAGGTCACAGGAAATTTCACTACCACCGAACTCACACCCGAGCAACAGGCTCTCATCGAAAAGGCACTCAGCTTCACTCGGTTTTCTCAAGACAACCTTGGCGAACAGTCACCATTAGAAAGTAGCAACAATAAATAATATGAACATCCTCAACAACAAAGAACTCATCGAGAGCATTATCAAGGATCCCGTTGTACGCTGTGGGGTGACGAAGCAGAGCCACGAATACTTCTTTCCAGTCTATTTCGGTACATATCTCATGTTTCCGAGTGCGGCATTTCATACGGAAATGATGAAGATCACGGAAAATGAAAAGGAACAACTCTCCGTCGTGGTCGCATTTCGTGGCTCGGCCAAATCGACAATCTTTTCTCTGTCATATCCGATATGGGCGGTACTCGGACAACAACAGAAAAAATTTGTTCTGATTATTTCACAAACACAGGTTCAGGCGAGACAGATTCTTGCCAACATCAAAGAGGAACTGACCAACAATGTACTGCTCAAAAATGATCTCGGACCGTTCGAGGAACCCGATGACGAATGGCGCGCAACCTCAATCGTGCTTCCGCAATACGGAGCACGCATCATGGTTGCTTCGAGCGAGCAAAGTATCCGCGGTTTGCGACACAAGAGCCATCGTCCCGACCTCATCATCCTTGATGATATTGAGGATATCGCTTCTGCTAAAACCAAAGAAGGCCGTGAGAAAACCTTTCGCTGGCTCGCAAGTGAAGTACTTCCTGCGGGAGACATCAATACCAAGGTCATAGTAATTGGTAACCTGGTGCATGAGGATTCGGTCATTATGCGACTTAAACAAAAGATTAAAGAGAAAGAGATCAGGGGTGGCTTCTACATGTACCCGATTATGGATGAGCAAGGAGTAAGTCTGTGGCCTGAGAAATTTCCAACACCAGAATCATTAAAAAATGAGGAGCGGAAGGTACTGAACCCACAAGCATGGTCTCGAGAGTACTTGCTCAAAATTATTCCAGAGGAGGGGCAGATAGTCTATCCCGAATGGTTCCAGTACTACGATGAATTACCAACCAAGAAACAGGCGGCGTATCGTTGCACTTACTCAGCAGTTGATCTTGCCATTTCTCAGAAGGACACGGCGGACTACACCACCGTCGTCTCAGCACTGGTCTTCGGTCGAGCTAACAAGCTTCGAATATACATCCTGCCGAATCCTATCAGGAGAAAGCTGTCATTTCCCGAGCAGGTGGAAATGCTCAAGCAACATACCGCCACCAACCTTACAGGATCGGCCGACAAGCTCTTTGTGGAGAGCGTGGCGTATCAGGACGCATTGCCGCAAATGTTAAAAACACAAGGGATACATGCAATCGGCGTAAAGCCGCAGAATGACAAGCGCACCAGACTGTCGCTGACCACCCATTACATACAGTCAGGAAAAGTGAAATTCCCTCGCAAAGGGTGTGAGCAACTCATTCAGGAGATGGTTGGTTTCGGAATCGAAAACCACGATGACCTTGCGGACGCCTTCTCGCTCCTCATACTGCAAATTGCCGAACGGCATCTTGGTGAATCACCATGGATGATGATGTTACTAGGAGGTCCAGACTATGGATCAAGAGACATACTGTACTATTCAGACTACATTGACGTAGAGACCAAGGAAATAGCTAGGACTGGTGGCTCAGGCGATCCAGAGTTTTCTTTATCTCGTAAGGCGCCTCGATGCTTTTGAGCACAATGTCATGCCCTACATATCCTGCGGTCTTGATCACCAGATTGCCGCTCTTGGTCATCAGCCGCTGGATGAATGGCTCGGAGACGGAAATCTCCATGATCTTGTCATAATTTATACTGGTGGCGGATGTAGAGAGCCAGCCCGTATGGATCAACACGCGCTTGCTAGTGAATGCATAAGCGTTAAGGCCAAGGTACCAGTACGCAATGGCACCGATAATAAAGGAAAGTATGCCAATTATCAGGAAGAATGGTGATGCTATTGCCACCAAGCACCAGAGAACTCCCCATGCTATTGCATTGTATAGGACAAGATTTTTGTATCCCTTTGCAACGGAAAATTCATATTCGACCTTCTCGCTTTCGTTCAGAGTTTTCCTCCAAATATGTTCGTATTTCATAAAATGTTCTGATAGGACTTATTTATAATTTAAATGCAGGAAGCAAAAAGCCCACCACATGGGTGAGGGTTTGAACCCTCCACATCCGTTTCCAGATGCGGCCTATCAGAGCAAACCCCATATGATGGGTTTTTTACTCTGATAGGACTTTTCACCATATCCTTTGTTTCCAAAGGGGTTAGGCTACTTATTACTTATTTGATTGTTTCTTAATAATACCTCAAAAGAGATACTATCCCAACACCCTATCGCAGTTCAAAGGATTTGTTAAGGCTAGTTACCAACGAAATTTCTTATCTGTAGCCTTATGAAATCGCTCTTCAAAACCATGCAACTCAGCAATCATTGCATTTGCATCCCATTCTCTTCGTTTTAACAAAATGTAATCTTCGATAATTCGGAAGAAATCTAAAACATGCTTCACATTCATAATTCGTTCTATCGCCACAACATCCTTGTCGTTGCCGTAATACCGATCCATGAAAACTTTTTGTTGTTCTCCATCAAGCTGGCACCCAGCAAATAACCTTCCGATATCCGTTTCTGGAATATCGATTCCGGCACACTCCCAGTCTATTAGGAATATCTTTCCATTTTGATCGAGAATGTTTTCAGTCTTCAAATCAGCATGGCAAAGACAGAAACTGGTACAATCTTTGTATATATCCAAGCCATTGAACCATTCACCCAAGTCTGTTTTTATTCGGTTATAGACAACTGCCACATCATCAATACCAGGAAGATCATACTTTTCAATCTGCTTGTCCTCGCCGTCAGCAAACTCATTGTAGATACTGCAGGTGTACGGTAGTTCATCTGTCGGAGGTAAGGTATTACCTGACGTATTAAAGGATCTAAAGGTATGCAATTTCTTAAGTGTATCAGCCATACTTTCAATATGACTATTTAAGAGTATATCTAGTGGCTCGCCCTCAATATAGTCAACAATTGTAAACTGCTGTTTCAGTTCATTACTAGTTGAGAGATAGTATACCTTCGGTGCAATATGAAGTGGCTCAATTAGTTCAAGTACCTTGTACTCCTGTTCTCGGATACCCCAGCCGTTCTTCGGTTCGTAGAAGTTTATACGTGCGAGGTACTTCTTATCACCCGATTGGATTAGATATAAATGTGTACCACCACCACTCTTGAAATACGCAACTTCAAAATGAGCACCGTCTAAAATCTTAGAAGTTTTTAATAGGTTGGAAAGATAGTTAATGTTGGCATGGTGGCTATCCATATTATTTACAGCTCATAATCGGGTAATTCTTTTAACAACAACTCAATTTTTTCGTTTGTAATATCATCTAAAGGATAAGCTGATTTTTCCTGTATCTGCGTTTCAAGAATGAGGCAATTCTTTCTCTTTTCTTCAGTTTTTTGAATATCCGATAAAACATGAACTCTACCTTCATAGCGTTTTATAACGTCATCAAATCGTTCATTGACTGTCACAATACCATAAGGAGCAACTCTAAAGTCAGCATACGAGCACACTTTTCTGTACCAGTCGTCTGATTCAATCGTAAGGTGAATCTTTGAGCTACCAGTATTGTTAAGGATATCGACAACCTTTTTAGGAACACCTAATTCTTTGGCAATGGCAAATGTAGCGATATGTTCTTCATCACCATATTTTTGTATAAAATCTTGTTGCACTTGCTTGAGGTATTCAACATCTTCCTCAGTTGTCACTTTTCCGTCAAAAGAAAACTTGATGATATTTGCCATGTCATGAAGAAGAAGGGTTTTAGCAACAATATCTATATCAAGCAGTACACTGTCTTTAATAAATTCGGCAACGGTCATACCAACAGCCGCCACACGGTACATATGCTCTTGCAGGTTCTTGGGTACTTGATATTTATTGTAAATTTCAAATATTTTCATAGCGATGTATGACACAATAGGTAACCAGTTTTCTGTTACCCCCTTTTGACTCAACGGTTTCAGCTAATCCAATCTGGTCAATCAGCTCATCTTCAAATGGTTTAATTCCAGAAGGAATGCTTTCAGGTAGCACATCAAACACGATCTTATCTATAAGCCCTTTCTTTAAAAGAGGAAGATTCACTGATGGGCCGCTTGAAACCAGCAGATTAAAACCCATTTTTGCCGCGTCCTGTAATGAATGAGTTACTTGATACTGAGATTTTGGTTTATATTTTCTATTGGTAGTAAGTATTACCTTTTTAATTGGAAGTTCCTCAAACGTCTGAATTAATTTAGGATCATATCCCTGTACTGCTTCATAACTTTTTCTTCCAAGAACAATCGCATCATGCTTACCACACTCTTCAATAAAATCATCCCACGCCTCATCAGGAATAAAATCTTCATTGCCATCTTCTCTAGCAATATAGCCATTGTTAGAAATAGTATTGTAAGTAGTAATCATATATGTTTACAATTAATTTAATTCTGGACTGAAGATCCTATATACTCATCTTGTAATTTCTGAAAATCAGCGTTTGTCTTTGCATACAAATCACCAGGATTCACTTGTTGGTGGAATATGGTTGCTCCGTCAGATAAGTTATCGACTTCAAAAAGATCGTATCCTCCAAATTTACCCTCAAAAGAAGTTCCTAAATAGCTTCCTGTATAAGCTAAAATACATCCCTGTTCCTTGGAGCTATAGCTGTATTCATAGGTTCCGACAATTAAATCAGAATCATTTTGAGCAATATCGTTCCTCTTTTGAGAAGCGAGTTTTTGGCAGGATGCACTTAAATCATTGAGTTGTAATTGCTTCTCTATATTCTGCTGTCTTGTTTCGTATAAAAATACCAAATATGCGCACGTCAAGATCACGAGCAAAATAGCTATTTTAAACCAGTTTTCCCTGAGCCATTTCATTGCTTAAATCATATCAGAAATCCTTAGTATTTAGAAAAGCTGTTTGCGAGTATGAAATGAAATAGCTATTCTGCATAGCTATACATCCCTAACCAGTCTGTCATTAATATATGTATGGAAACGACAGCTATCGGCAAGATCCCAAGCAACATATCCATTTCGGAGACAAGAATCAGGTATTGCCTTTATGCTCGCAAATCCACAGAATCGGATGAACAACAGGCACTTTCCATTGATTCACAAATCAAGGAAATGACTGACATTGCGGAGCGATTGAAACTCAACGTGGTCATGATAAAGCGAGAGTCCCACTCTGCAAAGGAATCAGGACAACGACCAGTCTTTAGAGAATTATTAGAAGAGATTCGAGACGGAAAATGCGACGGTATTCTCACATGGGCACCCGACAGATTGAGCAGAAATGCTGGAGATCTAGGAAGTGTTGTTGACCTCATGGACCAGAAGAAGCTTATCCATATTCAAACATATGGGCAGACGTTCTCAAATTCGCCGAACGAGAAGTTCCTGCTGATGATCCTTTGCTCGCAGGCGAAGCTCGAGAATGACAACAAGAGTATCAACGTGAAGCGCGGATTAAGAGCAAGAGTAGAAATGGGGCTGTGGCCATGCAGACCGCCGACTGGATATACAAAGTTCAAAAGAATAGACCAGAAGTGCGAATCAGTCATTGATCCACTGCGAGCACCAGTCATCAAGCAGATGTTCGAGAAGATCGGTCATGATGGTTGGAGCGGACGAAAGCTCTATCACTGGCTGAAAGACGACATCAAGTTCAAGACGGAAAACAACATGCCCTTAAGCTTGGGCAATCTTTATAAAATTCTTGAGAACCATTTCTATTACGGACGATTTGAATTCCCGAAGCAGTCGGGCAACTGGTATAACGGCGCGCACGAGCCGATCATTTCAGAAGACTTGTTTGACCTCGTTCAGGAAAAGATAAAGAGCCAGATACTTCAACCGAGATCAGAGCAGAAGGAGTTCGCCTTCACCAAGATTATGACCTGCGGATTGTGTGGATCAGGCATTACCGCTGATGAGAAGTTTAAGAAGCAGAAGAATGGCAATATTCACCGCTATGTCTACTATAAATGTACTCGAATTAAGGATTCACAATGTCCAAGCGGATACATCAATGAAGAAGAACTTGTTACTCAACTACAAGACCTAATGGACGATGTTGAAATACAAACGGTGCCAATGCGGGAGAAGATAACTGCAGAGGTGCACCGCTTCAAGAAGTTCGAGCAAATGCTTTTAGGAACAAAGACGACTGTGGCAGTGAAAGACATCGATATCCGCAACTATGCAAAATTCATAATCTTAGAAGGAACAACGGACGAGAAGCGTGAGTTTCTGAGGTGCTTGAGGAGCGAAATTTTATTAAAGAATAAAAGAGTTAGTCTTAAACTTTAATTATCTGAATCAGGGTTATATTTTTGAATACCGTCAATAAAAGAGTCTTGATCTTCATAATCAAGTACTAGTGCAACACTATGCCGTGCTCGTGTTATTGCTACATAAAACTTGGCAATATCAAATGCTTTCTTTTTCTCCAGAATTCCTTTTTTATTCTTTACCTCTTTGATAAGAATTCCGTCCTTTAAATATTTTACAATGGGCCTAGTGGGGTAAATCAAAACCCGTTCGAATGTTAATCCTTTTGAGTCACCAAAATTTCTTTCGGGAAATACTGAGAGTTTATCCTTTAATATGCAGATCTGCTCATTGTATTTTTTTATATAAGACTCTACATCTTTTGTTCTAACCACAAAAATGCCTTTGTGTTTAATAGGAGTACGACATTCTTTGCATTCGCATGGCTCTGCTTTAATAAAATCGGGGTAAAGTTTAGAAGAAAAGTCGCATATCTCTATATTATTTCTATGAGAAAATTTTAAGGTTGTCTCATCAATATCAACATTATATTTTTTACACTTATCATGTATATACCCCTTTATATTACCGTCGATGTATCTCGAATTAATTTTTTCATAATGAGTGGTATAGGTGGTTTGTCTAGGATCTCCTACTAAAATGATGTTGCTCTTTGATTTAAATAAAAGCTGAATAAATTCTAAATCACTACCAGCTAGATCTTGTACTTCATCAATAAAAACTGAATTGTACACATCTTCAATTCTACTTAGTACAGAGCCCTCACTAAGATTGTCTGCTTTTACAACAAATTTTGATATAACATTTTGAATTATCTTATTACCTAAGAAGTAATGATTTAAGACATCTTCTTCTTTGATATATATATTATCTTTAATCTTTTTCTCTTCTACATATTTTCTATATTCCGAATCCGGAAAGAAACCAATCTTTTTATATCTTAGACTATCGTTCATTACAGCTTTATATGGTCTGACGCCATTCTTCAACAAGAAAGTAAACCACTCTTCAACTAAAATATTTTCGGGTATGGAGTATGAACCGTTTTCTTTTTTATTTTTTTCTCTAATCTTTTTCCTTATTTCCTCAGCATTAGACCTTGTGTAAGTTGTAATTAGAACTTTTTTATCTTTGAGTAAAAATGCTTGGCTTACTAGATAAGTCGTCTTCCCAGCACCAGCAGCGGCTATAACTAATGTATCTTTTGCCATATTTTATGAAACAAAATTAATTGCCTCAGTTATATATTTAGGATATACAATCTTTTCCTTTGTGGTAAAAATAGCTAGTGCACACTCAGTTTTATTTGCTCTCATATAGGACAACAGATCATCTGGTGTTTTCTTATCTGTTCCAAATATCTTATTTAAAATCTCAAGACTGTTATAAGCTAAAAGTAATGGCTCCAGTGTATTATTATTGTAATCTTCCATACTTCCTGTATATGGCGTATTTTCTTCAAAAAACACCTTGATATCCTGTGTCTCTTTAGCCAACTCTTCCCTTAAAGTATTTCTGCTGTCTATATTGGAATCAACATCAATGACAAGAGCAATCTTCTTGTTCAGATGTTTTGCAATTTCTATGTATCTCTTATATGTATTATTAACAGAAATAACCTCAATTCCATTATTTATTGGCAATACTCCATCATGTGTATCCATATAAGCTCTTTGTACAACAAGCTCATCAGCATCACCTTCAACTAAGATTGCTTTATTGCACAGTACAATTCTCAGGGTATCGTATCCTGGTAATTTTTTAAAAAAGTCTTTCACGTCTTCTTTTAAGTCATTGAAGGCTACTGGTTCCTCATTGCCCAATAAAATTATATGATCAAGGCCCAATTTATTTGCTACGAAACTACTGTGCGAAGTAACCAAGATTTGCTTTCCTGTGCACTCATTCTCTATCTCGTTAATAAGAACATTCAGGTTAGTATGTGAGAGGTGGTTTTCTGGTTCTTCTATCAGTACAACTGTTGAGCCCTGTGCTTTAGGTCCTGATACGGCAAAAATAGTTTTTATTATTGACTGTCTACCTTTACCAATATAACTAAAGGGTATTTTTTTGAAATATATTGAAAGATGCGCATCCCAAGAATTTTTAGCTGAAGGATCAACGGAAACCGTTATGTCTTTATCTTTTATACTATCCGACAACTTGTCATGCACTTGATGTTTACTAAATTCATCCTTGAGCTTTCTATGGGCTTGAGCAGCAAGGAGTTTGTCACTTGAAGCAAGGTCTGACTTAATTTTTTTAGCAATCATTAGTTCTGAAGTGTCCTGGAAATTTGAACTAGTATCGACCATTACAGTTTTTATTGGAAGGGTTAATCTTACTTGTGAGTTGCCAGAAAATTGTGTTAATTCAATATCGTAAAGTTCTAAAGGTAATGACTCTAGTAGGCTTGGATTATTTAAGAGCTCGGTGTAATTACTCCTACACTCTTCATCCATGGCAATCTGAAAATAAAATCCTTTTGCGGTTTTTGACAACAGGTAATTATTCGAACCCTTTAGGTTATCGGGGGCGTCGTCTGATAAAAAAACCTCAATCCTTATTATTGGTGGATCAATCTTTTCTCCATCCTTAACCTTTGTTAAATATTCATTAACAATATCGGTATTGAAAAGAAACTGGTTAATTTTTTCCTTAGTTAAATAAATACCGTTAATGTAACCTGACAAAACGAGATTGACTGCCTCTAATACTGTTGTCTTTTTGGTTTCATTATCTCCGACAATAATATTAATACCGGAGTTCATATTAAGGTCTAGACTTTTATATCCCTTAAAGTTTTCAATATGGATCTTTGAAATATGCATGGCTGATTTGGGAATATTTAGCTGAAATCGTATACCTTATGGTATCACAAGATCTTATGAATTGACGCTTTTGATTATTACAGGAAAATGGCTATATTAAGATAATGATGATTGAGATAAGCAACAGGGTTTTTAAGACCAAAAAGAGTGCTGAGGAGTTTATTCAAGACATACTCTATAAATATCCCTTAAATCAAAGTTTGACCGGAGAGGATCTAGTTTTTGTATGTGGTATGCTTGAGCTTCATCCTGATAAGGACGTGAAAATAGGGGTCGGGGTCAGCTCAATTATTATTGAGTCTGATACTGAATTCAATAAGACAAGACACTTTTCTGTAGTCAGAACCGACGGTTCAATCGTCGATTTTAGTTTTAAGAAATGCTTGTCGCCAAACTTGAATGAGCCGATAAAATTGTTTCGCTCATGTGCTAGACGTGCCATTGCAAACCAGTGCTTGTCTTTCAGAGATGAATTCTTTCATAAAGAGCAGAACCTAGATACAAAAGTTCCATGTGCGATCACAGGGGTTTTGATTGATAAAAATAATTGTCATGTTGATCACATCCACCCCGAAACATTCGATAAGATCATATTAGATTTTATTGCTGCAAATAATATTAATGTTTCCGAGATTAAATTCATCGAAGCTCAAAATGGCATAGGTAGAGTATTTGCAGATGATACTTTAAAGGATAGTTTTTCTAAATATCACAAAAGTGTTGCTAAACTACAGGTCGTATCGCCTGTGGCTAATTTAAAGCAGAAAAAAAGTAAAAACGTAGCATACAAAAACAGCTCAAAATGAGCTGTTTTTGTATGCTACTCGTGCTAGCACGAGACGGTGAGCCTTCTCGAGATAGAACCTTTCGGTTCATTGCCCCATAAGCTCCGTTTTTAATACTTTGATAAAAAATACCGACCCTTCTCGTGCGTAGCAAAATAGTGACAAAAGTGACACAGGGTCGAGTATAAAGTGACAGTCGTGTGTCCTTATTTCATAAGAGAGTGAGACATCCTGAGACAGGGAAAAACATTTTTCAATTCATGAAGAACTTGATCCTATTCTTGAACTTATAGCTAATGAGCAGCGAAAAATTGAAGGGATGCGGGAGTAAACTTGAAAAAATTTCACACAAACCGACCTATACGATAGGCGGTTTTTTTGATATAAAAAAGCCTAAACAGTTTTACTGTTTAGGCCTTGGATATTAGTTTAATGGCTCACCCGATCTTTTTCTTCATCGAATGGCCGGTGTTTGTTGTAGCATTGTTTCCCGAAATTTGAGCGATTGTTATAGCGCTCCATTTATAAAACTCATCGAGCGAGCCGATAAGTTCAGGGTTTTGTTGCAACAATGCTGCAATGTTGTCTTCATGCTGGTCAGCATAGACTGCGATTTTTTGAGCTCCTTCAGAAAGTTTTTTGAATCCTTCCTCGTCAGCCCAGTTTCTGTCCTTTTTCATAACGTTTGAATTTGTTTAAAGAAATCTTTTGGAAAGCCTGTGTTTGGATGGGAGCTTGCGGATTGCTTCCGCAGCCGCCTGTGCAAGCTCTGGATCATCTTTTTCTGGAACCATAGCGTTGTGAAGCGTGGTTTGACAGAAACAATAATCCAAAATGAAAGAGCTGCTACCTGCAACACGGTGATCTATTGCTAAAGAATTTAAAGCAGCTATTGCGACATGGTGATAGTTATCCGCTCCAAAGTGAGCCTCTGAGTGAGTGATGATGCCGGTATCGTTCCAGTGGTCATTGATAGTATCTAACGCTAGACAATGATAGTACGTGTACAGGCAGTCTTTCTTCTTTTGCAGAAAATGCTCAGGGTCATTCAAAACATCATTCAGCAAGCTATTGCTCGGCCCAAGTAACATGTCGGATGCGGTGTTGATCTTAAAAATTTTATCAATACCTGAAGGAAACTTCTCGCCTGATCCTTCTTCAAAAAGAAGATCAAACTCACCGCTATCTACAAAGGCTTCAACGATCTTTACCAGGTCTGTAATTGGCTGTAAAAGAACTTCCATCTTTTTAGAGCGAACCATATAACCATTAAATATATCAGTAATATGCTGAACGCCCTGCTCAAGCTGCAATGGGGCACTCCCTATCACGCTCAACCCTGGCAACACATCTCTGTATTTGGAAATTTTTCGAACAATTTCCTCCATATCCCATTCTTGCGAAAGGATACCCCAGTTGAGTGAATTGGAATCAATAATTACCCATCTTCCGTCCCTCACCTGTATGACAGGGCAAACGTGAAATGAGTGCATCATATCATCCAGATCTCCAATCCTTATTCCTGCTTCAAGGCTATCCATAAACTCTGGATCAGGAAATGTGATGGAGCGTGCTTCAATGTCTTTTTTAATTTCAGAAGCTTTCTTTTGCCTGAGATCATCCAAAACATCCCGAGCAGTTTTGTTAGGAAGCATGACTACCGTTTTAGCTCCTACCATCTCTGCAAATGCCAGTATCATTTGTGTTTTGCCCTGACAGTTTGCACGGTTGTCACTTTTGTTCCATTTCCCATACCCTAGGGGAAAAACGCTATCGAAGCCGTATCGGCTATTTCTTATTTCGATCTTACGTCTAAATTCAGCAAAAAGCTCTTTAGACGATATGGTCGTTTTTTCGCGTTGATCCTCGGTATGGAACAGATAGTACAGTTTTTTCGTAAGCTCAACCTGTTCGTCGGCGGTTGCAGATTTCCATTCTTTGGCAATCTGTTTTGCCTCGTCTGGCAAATTTTTCTTTGCAGCAGTAACGAGAGCCTTTCCTAACCCTCCGATCATTGCCCTCATCTCAATCCCATGACCATATTTAGAATGGGTATTAGAAGATTCAATAAGTGCCTGTTTTTCAGGATAAGAGTTTAGCAGCACACCAGATACTAAGTGCCCGGCTCGCAGCATTTTACCTTCATCGGTATGCTCAGGGTATTTCTCAAAAAGCAGTTTCTGGTTTTTGAGCAAAGAAGTGTAGATTTTTGACCTCTTGAATGAGGTAAGATTTACTCCACACCCTTGTGTGAGCGCAAAATCAAATAGTTCTTTAATATTCATGTTAATGTGCTTTTGGTTAAAATTTTTACTCATATTACAATTAATATTTGACTATGTCAATATCATTATACAAAGCAACCAAAGGGTATTTACATTAACGCGGCTACAAAAAAAATGGCACCGCTCGGGATGAGGGTGCCATTTTACTTTTAGTTAATTTCGCCAGTTCACGACTAGCCTGGAACTTTTTTATTGACACATTGCTTATTAATGATATGGTATTTACATCGTTCATTTAAACAACCCAATATGAAAAAGCACTTACTGTTCGCCCTTATTACCGCTTTCGTTATCACTGCCGTATACAGCATTGTTACCCATGGCTTCATGGTCAGTCACCACATGCTGGTACGACCCACTGATCCCGATTACAAGAAAGCGGAATGGTCCATGCTGATCCTCGTATTCGCATCGGCACCATTCGTCATGGTCATGGACTTCCTGACCTTGGTAGAAGTTACCAGAGGAAGTACGGAAAAATGGATATTGAATAAATACCATTATGATGTTACCAACCCGCTCAAGATGAGATTCATGCTTTTCTTGGCACGGTATCAATTTTTCCTGTACCTGATCATGATCATACCACTACTGTACACGCTGATCAGCGGCTTCTGCAGCTTCCTAAGCTTTCTGGCATTCATCTTTGAACGGCCGATCGACTGGATTCGCTGGCAATGTTTCTGCATTAGCCTCTGGTAAATTGGCCACACACATTTTTACAAATCGCTCCTCGGAGCGGTTTTTTCATTTTACCATTGATCTTGCTATGATTATGGAATGGAAAAACTCTACATCACTCGAATCACTCTGCACGTAAAGGGCTTTCGACCTACGACGACGTTTTCAAAGGTCAAAGAAAAGGGCATTTTATACAGCGCGCTTTCTTCAGATTCGTTCAATAAGCCGATCACTGGCAATGACAATATCAGAAACTTGCGCATCGACTTGCCGGAAGATCTCATGGAGAAGGTGCGAGCAGGGACACTCGAAATAATGATCCCGAAGGAAGGCCTTCAGATCTATGCAGGCAGAGACACGATTGAAAAGGCTCAGCATGAAATGGACAAGGAGCGCAATATGTTGATTCACAAGAGCCGCGGCAAAACTTGGCGCGCCGATGATAAAGGTGTAAAATAGAACCACAACCGAATATTACAGGTGTTGCCCCGCACGATAGTGCCATGCTCGCTTCGTAGAGAAAGCCCAGAAAATTAGGAATAGTTTTTTGAGTCTTCATCGCGAAGCGAGCTTTCTTGTTCTAATTACAAAAATTAAACAAGCAACTATCATGAACAACATCATATGGCATACGGAAGTACGCCAAGTATCTAGTCTCCACTCATGGAGTGAAAACCCCCGCAAGCTCTCAAAAAGTGCGTTTGCAAAGTTAGTCGGGCGCATTCAGGAGCGCGGATTTCATTCAGTACTAGTGATTGATACCGATGACACCATCCTCTCTGGCAATCAGCGAAAGACCGCATTGGAGCATCTTAAGATTGAAGAAGTCACTGTATTGATACCAAACCGAAAGCTCTCAGAGGAAGAGCGGAAGAAGATCGCCCTTGAAAGCAATCTTAACGATGGGGAATGGAATTACGAGATGCTCAAGTCCTTCGATATCGATCTTGTTACCGACATCGGCTTCGACATGTCCGAGCTTTCAAAGTTTTGGGACAAGGATCTAGAAGTAACAGAAGAAGAATTCGACGAGGAAAAGGAAATTAAGAAGATAAAAGTTCCCGTAACTGAGTTCGGAGATCTCATTATCATGGGCGGTCATAAGCTGCTCTGCGGAGACTCGACTGATCCAGAAGCGGTAAAGAAACTGTTCGGAAACGACAAGGCGGCGGTCATCTACAGTGATGCAATTTTTAACATTGGCTTGAGCTATGACGGCGGCGTGGGCAACAAATCTAGTTACGGCGGTACGGTTGACGACAACAAGTCAGCTGAGGAATATAAAGAATTTATCAAGAAAACGATTGTGAATGCACTGTCTGTCTCAAAGGATGATGTTCACTGCTTCCAATGGTGCGATGAGGCCTGGATCTGGGTTTTTCAAACCATATACAACGAGCTCGGTATCAAGAACCGACGAGTGAATGTATGGTTGAAGAACAACGCATCGCCCGTGGCCCAAGTGGCATTTAACAAGGCACTTGAATTCTGCGTCTATGGCACGAAGGGATCTCCATTTCTGTCTCCATTATACACCAATCTTAACGAGATCATGAATCCAGAACTCGGAACAGGAAACGATCTCTATGAGCAAGTGACAAATGTCTGGGCGCACAAGCGTCTGCCAAGCAATCAGCTCGAACATCCAACGAGCAAGCCGCCAGAACTTCACAAGAAGGCACTGCTCCGCTGTTCAAAGCCAGGAGACATCATCTTCGACTCCTTCTCGGGATCGGCGAGTACAATGATCTGCGCAGAACAGTTGAAACGAAAAGTATATTCCTTGGATATAGAAGGCGTCTTCTGTGACTTGGCCATTCGCCGTTACGAAAAGTTCACAGGAAAGAAAGCAGAAATAATCAAACACTTCTATGAAAAAGAATACTAAGAAGAACGAGTTCATTGATCAGCTCCGCAAGATTCCCATTGTCTTGGTCGCCTGCGAAAAGACATCGATTGCTCGCAACACGGTATACCGTTGGCGCAAGGAGGATGAATCGTTCGCAACGGCTATGGATGACGCGTTGCTCGAAGGCGAAGCACTGATCAATGACATGAGCGAGAGTCAACTGCTTACCATGATCAAGGAAAAAAACTGGTCGGCGATCAGCTTCTGGCTTCGTCATCGCAATCCGAAGTTCAGAGACAAGGTTGAGATAACTCATTCCACGAAGGATAAGGAGCTTACCAACGAACAAAAGGCATTGATTGAAAAAGCGCTACAACTCACTACCTTCTCGCAAGACAAGGCACTTGAAATATTATCAGGCACTACAAATGAAAAATAAATATATGAATATATTAAATAACAAGGAGCTGATCGAAACTATTATCAAGGATCGTGAGGTGCGCCGCGCACTGACCAAGGAGAGCCATGAGTATTTCTTCCCCGTATATTTTGGGGAGTATATAAAATATCCCAGTGCGCCCCTTCATACGGAAATGATCAAGATCACGGAAAACACTGACGAGCAGTTGTCGGTGGTGGTGGCATTTCGTGGTTCTGCAAAATCCACAATCTTCTCTTTGTCATATCCCATCTGGGCGATATTGGGAAAGCAACAAAAGAAGTTCGTGCTCATAGTGTCCCAGACACAGGTGCAGGCTCGGCAACTCCTCACCAACATCAAAGAAGAGTTGACGAACAATCACCTGCTGAAGAGCGACCTCGGACCATTTGAAGAGCCAGACGACGAATGGCGTGCGGCTTCCATTGTGCTTCCGCAGTACGGTGCCCGTATCATGGTCGCATCAAGCGAGCAAAGCATTCGTGGCATACGCCATAAAAGCTATCGTCCAGATCTCATCATTCTCGACGACATCGAGGACATTGCCTCCTCCAAGACAAAAGAGGGTCGCGACAAGACGTTTCGATGGCTTGCAAGCGAGGTGCTTCCTGCGGGAGATGTCACAACGAAAGTCATTCTTATTGGAAACCTTGTTCATGAGGATTCAGTCATCATGCGTCTTCGGCAAAAGATTAAGCTTAAGGAAATCAAAGGAAGCTTCTCTATGTATCCGATCATGGATGAGCAGGGAGTGAGCTTGTGGCCCGGGAAATTCCCGACACCAGAATCGTTGAAAAACGAGGAGACGAAAGTGCTCAATCCGCAGGCATGGTTTCGCGAGTATCTGCTTAAAATCATTCCCGAGGAAGGACAGGTAGTCTTTCCAGAATGGTTTCAATATTACGACACCTTGCCAACCAAACATCAGCGCGCCTACCGTTGCACGTATTCGGCGGTTGACTTGGCAATATCTCAGAAAGACAGTGCTGACTATACGACTGTTGTCACGGCATATGTCTATGGGCGTGCGGACAAGATTCGCATATACATTCTGCCAAACCCAATCAACAAAAAGCTGTCATTTCCTGCACAAGTGGAAATGCTGAAAGGTCATGCAGCGATTGCTTTGCCGAATTCTTCCGACAAGCTTTTTGTTGAAAGCGTCGCATACCAAGACGCACTGCCGCAAATGCTCAAAACCCAAGGGGTGCATGCGATTGGCGTAAAGCCGCAAAATGACAAGCGCACACGCCTTGCACTGACGACTTCCTATATTCAATCGGGACGAGTGAAATTCCCCCAGAAAGGGTGCGAAGATCTCATTCAGCAACTGGTCGGTTTCGGTATTGAAAACCACGATGACCTTGCTGATGCATTTTCGTTGCTCATTCTGCAGATTGCGGAGCGACATCTTAATGAGTCGACATGGATGATATGCTTCCTTGGTGGGTCAAGCTACGATAAGAACGGGACTATTTATTATGATGACTATATTGACGTGGAAACAGGAAAATAATTCCGTTAATAATTGGCAAATTAGTTATAGCTCGTAATGATTCCGCTACTGTCATAATAAACACAGCTTTCACTATAGTCAGACCCTGTCCAACAGGCCTGATACTGATTGCCAGTTCCATAGTTTGAGGTATGTACTGAGCTTGGGCTGCCCCATGCGGCGCGAACCATGTCTATGTCCATGCCGACTGTAATTTTATGGCTTGCAATGGTTGCACAGACATCCTTGCTCCAGTCAGGGTGCTTTTTGCACACCTTTCCCGCAGGACTGTTATCGTAGGCTGCTTGTACGGCCTTGTCTTCGGCTGTTTTGATAGCTTCTGCCTGGGCTTGCTGCAGGTCTTCGGTTGCCATTTGAGCTTTCTCCTGATCGGTATAGAGGCGAGTGATCGTAATAGTCTTCGTGTCAGTTTTGTCATTGTTCGTTGCGGCCACCATCACGGTATTCGTTTCCTTTGTCAGGCCAACTGATGAAGAAAACTTTCCATGCGAGACAACGGTGACATTTCCGTTGACGGTCACTGTTGCGGTGTACGGCTCGACCGATCCTTCAATGGTGGCGGAAGCCGACTGTATTGAGGCGTTGTCTGCGGGGCTGGTTATGACAATCGTTGGCGCTCGTTTGGCATACAAGTTAAGACCGGTGAGCATGATGCAAAGTGCCACGAGAGCCGCAGTCCATTGGACTTTTCCTTTTTGATGCATCGTGACGCTCTTCCAAACATATATTATCGCTATGAGTGGAAATGAGACGTACCAGTATATGAATGCGATCGGTACTACGACCACAAGTATGAGCAGGATGCTTATTATCTTGTGCTTGTGATAAAAGTCTTTCAGTTCTTCGTTAATGGTCATATTTTCTCTAGCGGGATTTAAATATGAGAGAAGCCCAGATATAACAAAAGGCTCCTCGCCATTGCGATGACCTTTCGGCCACCCATACCCGTTTCCAGATACGACCCGCTAGAGTGACTCTGACGAGGAGTCCTTTGTTCTCTAGCGGGAGTTTCGACCATATCCTTTGTTTCCAAGGGGGTTAGGCCTCTATTAAATTGTTACCTGACTATAATACAGTAAATACTGCATTACTTCCACACCTTATCGCAGTTCAGTTGATTTGTTAAGGCTGGTTACCAACAGTCATCTGATTGAGGTATTTCCTCAAATCTTCTATCGTCTCAATCTGTTTTGTCTTATGCATGTAAGGCAGCTTTACCCATATGTTGATCGTGATGAATGCTCTCAGGAGAACTTGGTCATATTCTTCACCATCAAAGTATCCCTCGACAAGTTGCTTGGTTACTTCGTCCAATCCAACCTTTGAAGCAAGGATAATGCTTCTGGCTATGTCCATATATGGATGATGGAAACAAGCCCATGGGTCAAAGACCGTAAGAGGCTCCGTAGCGAACACGTTACCAGTATGAAAGTCGTTGTGACAATACACTGTTTCTTTATTATTACCAATACGAGAAATGATCAATCTGCATACTTCCTCTATTGATCCATGATCTCTATCATTTAAGAGCTGGTTCTCCTTCACATATGCAAACTGCTCCTTTGTGCGAGTGTCGCTCTCAAGCCACTCCGCAACCGTCTGGTACCCTGGCCCCTTCTTGTCATTCACTATATTGCTGCAGCCCTCCGTCTTGGTGGCGTGCATTTTTCTTAGCATCTTGCCCAAATCGTAATAGGCTCTCTTTTCCAAGAGTTCCTCGTTGCTGTATTTCTGAATCAAGGTCTGCGCTTCGATATATTCCATGAGTACATAGAAGTGGTCTCCTAACGTGCCCTCTTCAAAGACATGAGGTACTCTTACTCCACTGTCTTCCCATACCTTAAGGAACGACCCTTCTAGTCCCGAAGTGAGCAAGCTCAATGGCACCTTAAGAATATATTTTTGCTCCATTGTATCGAGAATGCAGACCAGTGATGAAACCCCTGCATGGAGAAAGGTAATGTCAACTTTCTTACTCAAAAACAAGAAATGGTTACTTATAAAATCCTTAAGCACTGGAAGGAGTGCTGTTCGGCGTTCGTTGAAATTGGTGTCCGCTTCGTGCTCGGACAGCTTTGGCTCATTGAGGAAAGTGATCCTATTGGGATCTTGAAGATTGTCGTTCATCCACCAATTATACTCCAAGTTCTATTTTGAGAGTATTGATACGATTGCGAGTATGCTATGAAATACTTATCCTGCATAGCTATGCATCACCAACCAGTCTGTCATTAATATAGGTATGGAAACGACAGCTATCGGCAAGATTCCGAGCAACATATCCATTTCGGAGACGAGGGTCAGATACTGCCTGTATGCCCGAAAATCGACCGAGTCGGACGAGCAGCAGGCACTGTCCATAGACTCGCAGATCAAGGAGATGACGGATATTGCGGAGCGACTAAAACTCAACGTGGTCATGGTGAAGCGAGAGTCACATTCCGCAAAGGAGTCTGGACAGCGACCAGTGTTCAAGGAATTGCTGGAAGAAATCAGAGACGGAAAATGCGACGGTATTCTCACATGGGCACCAGACCGACTGAGCAGAAATGCTGGCGATCTTGGAACCGTTGTCGATCTCATGGATCAAAAGAGGCTGATTCACATTCAGACGTACGGACAGACATTTTCCAATTCACCAAATGAGAAATTTCTGCTGATGATATTATGTTCACAAGCGAAGCTTGAGAATGACAATAAAAGCATCAACGTGAAGCGTGGGCTTCGGGCAAGAGTCGAGATGGGACTCTGGCCGTGCAGACCGCCGACTGGATATACAAAATACAAGCGTATTGATCAGAAGTGCGAGTCAGTGATTGATCCAGTGCGAGCGCCAGTTATCAAGCAGATGTTTGAGAAAATTGCATATGACGGCTGGAGCGGAAGAAAGCTGTACCATTGGCTGAAGGACGACATCAAGTTCAGGACGGAAAACAACATGCCATTGAGTCTCGGCAATCTCTACAAGATTCTGGAGAACCATTTCTATTACGGACGATTCGAGTTCCCGAAGCAGTCTGGCAACTGGTACAACGGCGCGCATGAGCCGATCATTACGAAAGACCTGTTTGACCTTGTTCAGGAAAGGATAAAGAGTCAGATACTTCAGCCACGGTCAGAGCAAAAGGAGTTTGCCTTCACCAAGATCATGACCTGCGGACTGTGCGGCTCTGGCATCACTGCAGACGAGAAGTTCAAGAAGCAGAAGAACGGCAACGTCCACCGCTATGTCTATTACAAGTGCACCCGTGTCAAGGATTCGCAGTGTCCCAGCGGATACATCAACGAAGAAGAACTCGTTACCCAGTTGCAGGATCTGATGGACGACGTTGAGATACAGACGGTGCCAATGCGGGAGAAGATAACGGCGGAGGTACACCGCTTCAAGAAGTTTGAGCAAATGCTACTGGGAACAAAGACGACAGTGTCGGTGAAGGATATCGATATCCGCAACTATGCCAAGTTCATTCTGCTTGAGGGAACAATGGACGAGAAGCGAGAGTTTCTAAGGTGTTTGAAGAGCGAGATCGTGTTGAATAACAAAAGGGTTTCATTAAAATAATGTGGTATAATAGAAGCCACTTGTAAATTGAAAAGCCACCCATTTTTTTATCTTTTTATAAAAAAGATTTCAAAGATAAAATGTCCCGATCATGACGGCACTGAGCTGGCTACCGCCTTAACAGTACAGTCGGAATCGTATCATTGATTTCTTTGTCCTTTGAGAGATTAGTCCTTAGAGAGGTAGGTAGTCCGCTATCAACAATGACAGTTTTACAAGTAGTTCGGGGTGGTTTTGTTATTGTCCACCCCACAGTTAGTGTATGGAATTATTCGTAATTGCATTACTGCTTATTTTCCTCACAATTCGTGAGTCGAATAAGTAAGGGCTAAGACCTCAGTGGATAATGAAAAATTATATTCCTCAAAGAAATACCTCCTAACGCTCCTTGGAATAAAGGAAAACTTTCTGTACCCCAATTTCTCACAAAAATACAAAGAAAAGAATATCCCCAAAAAGAATGGCGGCATTCGAAAAATTAAACCACCGCAATTTAACCTCAAGAAACTCCAAAAGGTTGTCCTTGAAAAAATACTCCGTATACATCCTCAGTTGCCATGCGTGTACGGTTTATCAAAGGATAGGAACATCACCAGTAATGCAAAACTTCACCGGAAAAATTTTGATAACCAGTTAGTCGTTTTGGACATTGAAAACTTTTTTCCAAGCATAACAAAAAAGCAAATAGTTCAAGTATTTAAGAAAATCGGTTTCAATAAAGAAAATTCTTTGATACTTGCGAAAATTTGCACCGTTGATGATTGCTTACCCCAAGGCGCACCAACCAGTCCGTACCTCGCTTCTCTCGTTTGCATTAAACTGGATAAAGAAATATACCAATACTGTAAAAAACATAATTTTGAATACACAAGATATTTTGATGACATTAGTGTCTCAGGGAAAAACATACTGCCCAAACATATTAAAGATATAGAAAACGCTATCCGTAAACACGGTTTTACCTGTAACGCAGAGAAGAAGAATTTTTATGACACAGGTAAGGATAAGATTATAAATGGTGTACTAATTACTGAAAATGGGCTATCAGTAACAAGTTCTTACAAAAAGGAAATTGAAGATATTTATAATGCATTAATCAATAGTCGGACTATTGAAAACAAAAGGTCATTTTCGGGCAAGTTTGGATTTTATTTACACATAAACAGGAAAGAAGCCGTTGCTTTTTTAGAAGGAATGAAAAAAGGAATAACCTCGCTAGCGTATAACCATGATTGAAATAGATAGCAAGATTTTCAAAACCAAAAAGGATACCGAGGATTTTATTCGTACGATACTTTACAAGTACCCCCTAAATGAGCCACTGATCGGAGAAGACTTGGCTTTTGTCTCTAGCCTGCTTGAACTTCACCCCGACAAGGACACGAAAATAGGAGCTGGAGTCAGCTCAATCATCACTGAAGCCGACAGCGAGTTCAATAAAACCAGACATTTTTCTATTGTTAGAGTGGACGGTACGATCGTCGATTTTAGTTTTAAAAAATGTTTGTCACCAGTACCGAATGAACCTATCAAATTGTTCCGATCTTGTGCAAGGCGTGCAGTTGCAGATCAAGCTCTGTCTTTCAGGGACAAGTTTTTTCTTGAGAATCAGAATTCCGATGGAAATGTCGCATGTGCGCTTACTGGTGTTTTGATTAATAAAAATAATTCACACATTGATCATATCGCCCCAGCTACGTTCGACAAGATTGTTTTGGATTTTATTGCTATAAACAACATTGATGTAAGTAAGGTCAAATTTATTGAATCGCTAAACGGGATAGGTAGAGTATTTGCTGATAACAATTTAAAAGATACCTTTTCTACATATCACAAAAATGTTGCCATGCTACAGGTCGTATCGCCTGTGGCCAATTTAAAGCAGAAAAAGAAGTAAAAAAATCTTCTCTTTTGCAATTTATAATTTTCCCATTCTCTTCAAAACTTTTTCTGTAAGATCGTCTATATTTTCCTGATTACTAATATCAGGAGATAGTTTTTTTAAAATCACATCTAATTCCATGTATGATTTTTGGTCACCAATTTTTGCATAAAAGTGCTTTAGTCCAATAATGATTGATTCTGTCAACATTTTGACATAAGGTAAGGAGCTAACTGCGGTATAGTGATAACCTGCAATTCGTTCAAAATCAAAATCGTCATTAAAAACATCAAATGAATCAAGAAGGGCTCCATAAGAAACATGGGTATAGCTAGAGAGCATTCCGTAAATACCCGCCTTCACCTCATCAAACGGTATTTTTTCATTAGGCTTTTCTTGATTATCAGAATACTTTTGATATTGTTTTCTTGCTACTTCATTCCCAACAATTTTACCCTCGAACCATTTGATTAAATCAGGATTTGTATCGTCACTGTCTAGGAAGTAAAATGCCAAGTCTAAAGCTTCTTGTGACGATCGAACAATTTCCATTACCTCATAATGAAATCCATCGGCTGCTAAATGGAAAATTGCCGATAGTCCTTGAGAAGCTTTGCCAAATAATATATAGGCGGCAGTAATTTTATTTTGATCAATGGCATCCTTAATGTGAAGTCGGACCTGTCGAATGTATGGAAAAAACTCATTAAAACATTTTTTTTAAAACTTCCACCTTTTTAAGAATAAAAACCTTGTCTGCCTCCATCTGCTCATATGGAAAATTAGGATTTTGATTCAAAAAATCCTTAACTTTCTCTTGCTGATCCTTGTACTTCTTGATACGTTCTGCTATTGAAAGTTGCGCTTCTTTTTTAAGGGGGTTAATGTTATCCATTGTTTTTAAACCACGAGTTCGATTCTCAAAAGGGTGCAAAATCCTGATTTTGAAAATACCCTTAAAATGTATGCTTCTCGTGCTAGCACGAGATGGTGACCCTACGGGGAATCGAACCCCGATTTAAGCCTTGAGAAGGCTCCGTCCTAACCGTTAGACGATAGGGCCAAGTGCTGCATAACTATAATGAACGATGGTGTATAATGCAAGCATGAAAAAAAGATATTTTTTGCTTATCTTTGTGGTGCTGTTTGCGGCATCGATGTATGGATTGGTGGCGACGGTGGAGAATAGTACACCGACGGTTAATACTCCTGCTGCAGGATTGTCGTCTGAGCAAGTGCCGCCAGTGCAGAAGGATGATCTGATCATGGTGACTGCGCCGCTGACCGGGCAGACCGTGACCTCGCCGTTGATGATCAGTGGCAAGGCAAGAGGGAATTGGTATTCCGAAGGCGTCTTTCCGGTCGAGCTGACGACTGATGACGGTTCGATCATTGCATCGGGTGAAGCTCATGCCGAAGGCGAATGGACGACGACCGACTACGTGCCATTTACTGCTACGCTGACATTTCCGACCAGCAATCCTTCGCTTCGCTCAGGAGCTACGGCAGAAACATCCACTATGGGATACGTCGTATTGAAAAAGGACAACCCTTCCGGTGATCCGCAGTTTGACAACTCCGTATCAATCCAAGTACAGTGGTAGTATGCAAGGTACACCAGTTTCCAAAAAAATATTGCTCGGGCTATTGCTTGTCGTACTGGCAATCATCGGCGCATTGTTCTATGCACATCGCGCTTCCAATGTTGTCGTGGCACCGGTCAATGAAAACACTCCCATGCCTGCGGCCGGCGACTGGCCTTCTACGAAAGTCAGTGAGGCAAACATTACTGACAACAAAAGTTACTACACTATTTCTGCCGTCTATCCTGTAACCAGGGATGCCGTCATTACCGGCTACTTCAAGACCTTTGTCGAGCAGGCCATTGCACAGTTTAAGGATGACACCTCATGGGCGGCAACTGATGCAAGTACTGCACCAGCAGAAGCGGCCGCACTAACGCTCAACATTACTTATACCGAACAGAAGGGTACCTATGCCGACAACTATATCTTTTCAACTACAACCTATACTGGCGGTGCTCACGGCCTTGCATCAACCAAGACCTTTTCATTCTCCTCAACTGGTCAGCTGGTCTCGCTTAGCTCACTGTTTACCAATGGCTTGAACGGCCTCAAGACTGTTGCACCATATGTGAAGTCACAATTGGCAAGCACGCTGCCCGCCGGTGATCAGTCATTTATCGATAGTGGCACCGAGGCAACACAGGACAACTATCAAAGCTTCGTCGTGTCAGACGATGGCGTACTCTTTATGTTTGACCCATATCAGGTCGCACCGTACTCAGACGGTCAGCAAAGCGTCAAAGTACCACTAACAGTATTCCGCAGCATCGCCAGCCCCGATATCTTTCCTACTCGGTAGTGCGCTCGATTGGACTGACATCCACCAACAATGGTTCTATGTCATTGCCTGAACCGGTAATGCGCATGACATCCTTGTCCACCTTTTTCAATTCCTTGCCGGCATTGCTGTAATGATTGACGACAGTCGTGAGAGAATTACCAATCTTGTTATGGTATTCCTCATATGACTTCAAATGCTTGCCCAATTCCTCAACGCGCTTGACGATATCCTTGGCGCTTTCCTCGATTTGCATTGCACGCAATCCCTGAAGGACGGTCTGAAGGTATGCCAAAAATGATGTTGGAGAAACGATAATGACCTTCTTTTCAAATGCGTACTGGACCAAGTCCTGAGTGTTGACCTTGATGCTGCCGACTTCCGCTACCAATAAATCATAATAAATGGATTCGTGAGGGATGAACATAAACGCAAAGTCGAGGGTATTCTCAGCCGGACGGATGTATTTGGAAGTCTCATCAATGCGCTTCTTGATATCCTTGCGGAATTCGTTTACAAACTGCTCGGCATCACTGCCGTTTTGATTTGATTCAATGATGCGGTTGTAGTTTTCCAGTGAGAACTTTGAGTCAACGGGAATAATTTTATCTTTAACCATCACGACGGCATCTACAATCTCACCGTTATTGAACTTGTATTGTGTCTGAAATGTTTTTGGCGGAAGGACCTTGGAGAGGATTGTTTCCAAATAGTATTCACCGAGGATGGTGCCGCGCTGCTTAGGGTTTTTCAAAATATCTTGAAGATTGCGAAGCTGATCGGCAAAGCCAATGACCTGCTTGTTACCCTCATCGAGACGAGTGAGACGTTCGGTGATATCACTGATGATGCTGTTTGAGACAGCGGACTGGTGCATCATTGATTCACGAATGCTTTTTTCTGATTCGCCCAGCTTCTGGTCAACGGTCTTTTGCAGCTCACTGACCTGCTGCATGAGCAATTGAAAGCCCGTAGTGTTGTCTTCTTTAGTAACTGGCTCGCCGCCTTTTCGTTCGGCAAAAAGATAGACGATCACGCCTCCGCCGACTAGCCCAATGAGTATGTAGAGTAATTGCATGTTATTTTACGTATTTTTCTAATGTATAAATCCAGTCCGTTTCGTCCTTGTCACTTTTGCGCTTCTGGTCAAGCAGCCAGGAAAGGTAGCCGATGTCCATTGATGCCACTTCGGCCACGGTCTTGCCATTGTATTTGCCGAAGTTGATGGTCTTGATTGCCAATGGCTCGTTGGTAACAGCCATCATTTTTTGTAGGGCAGTAGCTTCATCACAATTCCAGGCCTTCATTGCTTCCTGTAATTCATATTCGAACAACTGTTCAAGGACCAGGACATCTGCCATTGCCTCATGAGCGGGAACATCGAGTTCCATGCCGAGGGCATAGCGCAGGTATTGCAGCTTGTGCATTGAAAAGCGACCCTCATTATCGAGTTCGCGGATAACCTTGAAGGTGCAGAGCAGATTCTTGATGGTGATGTCATCATTCTTTAAAATCTGCTGATCAAATGGGGCATTGTGAGCGACGCAAATGGTGTCATCACTTTCAAGTAATGCCTTAAGCTCAGCGTATTCTGCTGCGTCCTTAAATGACGGGCGATTAGCAACCATGGGGTTGGAAATATGGTGAATGGCAGAGCATTCGAAGGGGATTGGCACTGGTGGCTTGTAGAGGGCATTGACGATTGGTTCGTCCGCACCGCGTTCCTTGATTGCCAATTGGCACAAGTAATCACCGGTACCATTTCCTGTTGTTTCTGTATCAAAAAAGACTATCTTCATGCACCTATTGTACCATGCTATAATTCGGCATATGACAATTGCAACACAAGTACGAGAAGACATGAAGCAGGCAATGCGCGACAAGGACCAGGTAGCGCTCGATACCTATCGTGGTGTGCTCAGTGCCTTTACCAATGAATTGGTCACTAATGGCAAGACGCCACAGGATGAAGTAACTGACGATAGTGCATTGAAGGTGATTGTGAAGCTGATCAAGCAGCGCAAGGATGCCATTGCTCAGTTTGAAGCGGGAGGTAGGGCAGATCTTGCTGAGGAAGAAAAGAAACAACTCGCCTTGCTTGAGAAATTTCAGCCAGCGCAAATGAGCGAAGCCGACATTCGCGTCATTGCAGAAAGGAAAAAGGCCGAGCTCAATGTTACTGACAAAGCCAAGGCCGGCATTCTCACCGGTGCGGTCATGAAGGAAGTCTCCGGCCAAGCCGATGGTGGTACCGTGAAGGCGATAGTGGAAAGTTTGTTTGAATAAGGAATTCACCGCCCCATCTCACAAAACCACCCCCTCCACGGTACGCATAATTTTCTGCTGAAAATTTGCTCGGTCTCGGGCCAACCCTGCGAAGCCTGCTCCGGGAGTGTTTTGCTCGGTGGCGTTGCGAATGCTATAATTTTTGCATGATATTACTTCGCTGGTTTATTACGACGCTTGCAATCTTTGCATTGCCATTTTTTGTTGCCGGTATCGGTGTGAATAGTATTCTTACTGCCGTGATTGTGGCAGCCTGCCTGGTCTTCCTGAACATGGTGGTCAAGCCGATCATTACCTTGCTGACATTGCCGTTGAACATCATTACCCTGGGATTGTTTTCAATCATTATCAATGGCGCATTCTTCTGGTTCGTTGCCCAGATCATCACGGGCTTCACTGTTGCCTCATTTGTCGCTGCCATCATCGGTGCCTTTGTGATCTCGATTATCAACTGGATTATCAATCATTTCATCGACTAATATGGAACCATTACGCATTGTGGCACATGACGGTACCTTCCATACCGATGATGTCTTTGCTTGTGCGGCATTGTCACTGTACTTCAAGGATCGCGAGCTGGAGATCACTCGTTCCCGCAATGAGCAGATCATTGCTCAGGCTGATATCGTTGTTGATGTTGGCGGGATCTACGATCCGGAAAAGGGAAGGTTTGACCATCATCAACAGGGTGGAGCAGGCACTCGCGACAACGGCATTCCGTATGCGTCATTCGGACTGGTCTGGAAGTCATACGGTGCGGCTCTTGCCGGCAATGAGGCATCAGCAAAGTTTATTGATGAGCAGTTAGTCCAAGGCATTGATGGTGCTGACAATGGTGTCTTGAACAAGGTCGCTGACAATGGCGTCTATTGCTACTCAGTCATCGATATCATCTCTGCCATGCGCAAGACGTGGGAAGAATCCCAAACCATGGACGAGGCATTCATGGAAGCCGTGAACATGGCAACCATTATTTTGGATCGCATGATCGCGCATGCGACCAGCTATGCTCATGCCCAGGGTATTTTGGAGACTGCCTATACCCAGTCAGCTGACAAGCAGATTATCGATATCGGTACTGAATATCCCGGCTGGTATGAAGTGATGGCAAATCATCCGGAGCCGTTATTTGTGGTCTATCAGCGTGAGGATGGGAACTGGAGTGCCAAGGCTGTTCGTAGCAACCCGATGGAATTTGCCGCTCGGAAGCTGTTTCCTGAAGCCTGGGCTGGTTTACGGGATGAAGAATTGCAGGCTGCCTCAGGGGTTGTCGATGCAATCTTTTGTCACAATGGTCGTTTTATTGCCGTAGCTCATAGTCGTGCCGGAGCCATTGAGCTTGCCCAAAAGGCAATTTCCCTATAGGATGCAAGGACTTATAGATACTCACTATAGACATATATGGCTTTTTTAGATGAAATTACAATTACAGCGAAAGCGGGAAACGGCGGCGACGGCGTGGTTCGTTGGCGCAGGGAAAAATTTATTGCTAAGGGTGGTCCTAACGGCGGCGACGGTGGTCGTGGGGGACATGTCTATATCAGAGCAGTCCGCAGCTTTCGCGTCCTTGACCAGTATCGCAGCAAGAAGGAATTCTTTGCCGAGGATGGTAAACCAGGGAGCAGTCGCAGTTATACCGGTGCTGACGGCAATCGTCTAACCATTGATTTTCCCGTTGGCTCTGTCGTGACCAATGTCACCAATGGCATGGTCTATGACCTCAATAAGGAGGGGCAGGAATTTAAGATCCTGACTGGAGGAAATGGCGGCTACGGTAACGAGCATTTCAAAAGTTCTACCAACCAGGCTCCTGAAAAGGCGACGAAGGGCTGGCCGGGCGAGGAGGCAGAGCTGCACATCGTCATCTCACTTATTGCCGATGTCGGGCTGATTGGTTTTCCCAATGCCGGCAAGTCCAGTCTTTTGAATGTCCTTACGAATGCCCAAGCGAAGGTTGGTGATTATCCGTTTACTACACTTGATCCAAACCTCGGTGATTTGTACGGCTATATCATTGCTGATATCCCTGGCTTGATTGAAGGGGCAAGCGAAGGCAAAGGACTCGGTCACACATTCCTTCGGCACATTTCAAAAACAAAAGTCCTCGTTCATCTCATTTCATTTGAGCAGCCAAATATGATGAAGGCATATGAGACTATTCGCAGTGAATTGGAAAAGTACGAAGGAAACCTCGACCAGAAGGATGAAATTATTTTGCTGACAAAAACTGATACCGTGCCACCGGAAGTAGTGGAAGCGACAGTGAAGAAATTTGAAAAGCTCAATAAGCCAGTATTTGCCGTCACCCTGTTTGATGATAGTAGCGTTAAGGATTTCAGCGATGACTTGGTGCGATTTTTGAAGAAAGAAATTGTTTCAGAAGAAAAATAAAAAAGCCCCTCACGTGTTGGGGCTTTTTTTGGTGTGCTTTCTTTAATGTTTTTTAGGTAGGCTGTAGGCTAATTCACTGATAGTGAGGAATCATCATCTTCTTCATCAGATAGTTCGTCCTCTCGTTGTTGGTCATCGGTCAAAAAGGCGAGCCGTGTGCTTAGAAAATCTCTGTTTCTAAGGGCGTTGGTCTTCTTTTTAACCGGGGGAACATGACTCAATGCAATGTCCTGAACTAGCCCAGCGAACTCTTCTCGGACTTCGCTGCCAATACTGCTTAAATGTTGTGCATACATAAAGAAAGTTTTTAAATTATTTATTTTCCCTTATAGTACTACTCTCAAAAAAAGAGTCAATATCTGCTGAATATTTTCAATTTTCATGTATAATTCCAACGTCGCATAAAGCTATGTCGGACAAAGCATTCCCTATATGAAAACCTACTATCCCATTATTGGCTTGGAAATCCATGCCGAACTCAATACCAAGAGCAAGATGTTCTGTGCCTGCAAGAACGACCCGGACGAGACTACTCCAAACGTCAATATCTGTCCGATTTGCATGGCTCATCCAGGAACATTGCCGGTAGCCAATAAGCAGGCTATTGAGTCAGTGATCAAGGTTGGGTTGGCCCTCGGTTCAACCATTGCCGACTTCACTGAGTTTGACCGTAAGAACTATTTCTATCCTGACATTCCCAAGGGCTATCAAATCTCGCAATACAAATATCCGATTGTGTCTGGCGGTACCCTTAACGGCTTCGGTATTACCCGTATCCACTTGGAAGAAGATACTGGCCTCTCAAAGCATGATCGTGGTAACTTCACGCTTGTTGACTACAATCGCGCTGGCGTACCACTGATGGAGCTGGTGACCGAACCGGTTATTCATAGTGCCAAGGACGCAGCGGACTTCGCCAAGGAATTGCAATTGCTTCTTCGTACGCTTGGCGTGTCAGAAGCAAATTTGGAAAAAGGCGAGATGCGTGTTGAGCCGAACATTTCCATTTCTGATAAGGAAGGAGTATTTGGGACGAAAGTTGAAGTGAAAAATTTGAACTCTTTTAAAAGTGTTGAGAAGGCGATTGAATATGAATTGTCACGCATGCAAGCACTGTATGAGGCGGGACGACAGGATGAAATCGTTCAGGAAACACGCGGCTGGGATGAGGCAAAGCAGACAACGTTCTCACAGCGCTCAAAGGAAAATGCACATGACTATCGCTATTTCCCTGATCCTGACCTGCCAAAGATGCAATTGCATAGTGCATTTGATATTGATGCAATGAAAAATGCATTACCAGAATTGCCGAATGCAAAACGATCCCGCTATGCGAACGATTTTGGCATTAAGGCCAATGACATTGAACTGTATGTGACCGACCCAACGCTCTCCGCGTATTTTGAATCAGTGGTTGAGGGCAAGGATGCAACATTTGCCCAACTTGCATCAAACTATCTGAGCAGTGATGTGCTTGGATTGATGAAAAAGGATACAGAAGCTCAGCTTCCAAAAAAGGAATTATTCATTGAATTGATCAGTATGGCAGCCAATGGTGAGATAACTTCTCGCGGTGCCAAGGATATTTTGGCAGTGATTGTAAAAGAAAATCAGTCACCAAAGGCGATTGCGGAAAAGGAAGGATTGCTCCAACAGAACAATGAAGATGATTTGAAGCCGATCATCCAACAGGTTATCACTGACAATGCTGCAATGGTAACGCAATACAAGGAAGGGAAGGAGGTCGTGCTCCAAGCCCTTGTCGGCATGGTGATGAAAGCCACGAAGGGAAGTGCCAATCCGGTAATCGCAGCGAAGTTGTTAAAGGAATTGATGTAAATAAAAAAAGGTTACGACGTCGTCGTAACCTTTTTGCACGCACTTAAAGTAACGTAAGGGTAAGGAGGAATACATACTCGAAAGAACCCTCTTCCGCTCTCTTGGTCTGTACTTTTACCCCAACAAGCACGTTGCTGAGTGTCTGCATGCAAATACTAAATTCTTGATAGGTCATTCCCAGATTTTTTAAATCTTCTTCGGTTATCTCTACCTTTTCGACTGAAAACGGTGCGCGGTTTTTCTTGAAATGGTCACACAATAAGTTGTTCACCGCCTTTTCAAACTGCTGTGAGGTGGTGCCGTTATTGATGTATGCCTTATAAGCAATCACCGCGTTTTTAACATCATCTTTTACCGACCAGGTATAAGGAATGGAGCTTTCAGGATGCTCTTTAATATCGATATTCTTTGGCAATGTACTCATTATTTCGGTTCTATTTCTTTTACCTTACCATTTAAATATTGTGTGTCAATATTCCACAAGAGTCCATATCATAAGGTGCTATACTATCTGCATGGATACAACACAAACAATCAAAGTGGCTATTAATGGATTTGGACGCATCGGTCGAGCTTTTTTGAAGGTAGCATGGCTTCGCCCGGAAATTGAAATCGTGGCAGTGAACGATCTCGGTTCAATCGACAGCTTGGCCTACCTTCTTCGCCATGACACGGTCTATCACGGCTGGGATCATGACGTACAGATCAGTGGCACCGACCTTGTTATTGATGGCAAAACGGTGAAGTTCATTTCTGAAAAGGATACCACTAAGTTACCGTGGAAGGACCTTGGTATCGATGTTGTCGTTGAATCAACCGGCCTCTTTACCGCATATGACAAGGCTAAGTTCCACATCGATGACGGTGCCAAGAAGGTCGTCATCTCGGCTCCTTCAAAGGGTGGTGATGGTTCAGTCCAGGGCGAAACCATTCTCCTCGGTGTGAACGAAGACAAATTCGGTACTTGCGACATCACTTCAAATGCATCATGTACGACCAATGCCTCAAGTCCATTGATCGGTATCATGAATGAAGCGATCGGTATTGAAAAAGCAATTTTGAATACTGTTCATGGCTACACCGCCTCACAAGCACTCGTTGATGGTCCAAGCAAGAAAGACCTTCGTGAAGGTCGTGCCGCTGCACAGAACATCGTGCCAAGTTCAACTGGTGCGGCTATTGCCGTAACGATGGCTTATCCTGAACTCACTGGTTTGTTTGACGGTATCTCTATCCGCGTGCCAGTACCAGCAGGCTCTATCGTCGATGTGACCTTCATCGCAAAGCGTCCAACTACTGCCGAAGAGGTGAATGCCATCCTTACCAAAGCTGCTGCTGACCCTCGCTGGGCCGGCGTTTTTGCCGTCACCAGCGAACCACTGGTTTCAAGTGACATTCTCGGCAACCGCCATGCTTCCATTGCAGACCTTGCTATGACCCGCGTCGTCGGCGGCAACCTCGTCAAAGTGATGGGGTGGTACGACAACGAGTACGGCTATACTCATACTTTGGTAGACCACGTTATTAAAACAGGAAAGACTATTCAAAAATAAATGGAAACTCAAACTAATAAAGAAAAAGAGTCTAATTTATCGAGTAGAGCATTTAAATTATTAATCCGGGTTATCGTTCTTAGTGTTTTGGCGGTAACTTTTGTTGCGGGAAATGTTTTAGGCGGAATCGGAATAATTTTTGCAGCCCTCTTTCCGTTCATAATCGGAATAGATGCCATTGTTGCAATATATGGAATTATTGTTTCTTGCTTAGATTTTAAAAGATTTAAGAGTAAAAAATTATTAACGCCCGCAATTGTTTCAATATTGTTTGTTTTTTCGATACTAACACTGGTTGCTTCTATTTTTTTAGGAGCTTTATCAATCAATAGTTACTTGGATAACAAACGTGTTGAAGACAAGCATACTCAAGATTTTACTAATTTCGACAACCTGCCAGTCCACAAGATTGAAAGTATTTCCTGGAATGGTCAAAACTGTTTCTTTGAAATGCAGGTAGTAGGCGAGCGACCTGTAGATTTTTATCTACCCGATGTTACCTTTACTAAAACAAGCTGTGATGACATTTCAAAGAAGCTTACTGGGCAAGAAGTAGTATTAAAAAACTTTAACTCATTCGAATCAAATAATAAATTTCAAATGTATTACAACGGAGAGTTAATCAAATGATGTTCGTCGTTGCTATATAAAGAAGGTGTTGGTAAGATACTGACAGGTGAGCACACGCTCGTTGCCACGCCATCAAGACAGGGAAGACTATTCGAAAGTAGATTGCCTTCAAAATACCCCCGCACAAGGGGGTATTTTGCTTTACTCTTTACTGTGAGTAACGTTTATTGCCATAGAAAGGGTGGCTTGCTACACTTGGGACGTATGGAAAATATGGACAAAATAATCGTTACAGAGCATGACGGGGTGCCCGAAGGAGCAACGGAATTTGCCTTTAATGATGAAGCGCAGCTTCAGGAAAAGCTTGAGTCACTTCGCATTGAACATATTGAGGCACTGCAAAATAACAATGGGGAAGAAGCTAAGAAAATAGAGGAAAAGATTAATTTTATTGAAGAACAACTTGGCTTGAACGAAGCCAAGGATGCAGCCTAATATGAAAATCCACCTTGCTACTGATCACGCTGGGTTTCAACATAAGGAAGCGGTCAAGGAATACCTGATCGAGCAGGGGCTTGAGGTTATTGACCATGGGGCGGTGACGTTTGACGGTCGGGATGACTATCCGGATTTCATTGCGCCGGCGGCCCAGGCCGTCGGTATCAGCGGTGATCCACAGGTCATCGACGGACAGGTCGTGATGAGTACCGATGTCGGCATTATCTTTGGTGCGTCAGGACAGGGTGAGGCAATGGTTGCCAATCGCGTGTCGGGCGTGCGGTGTGCCGTATACTATGGCGGGCCGGTGGATATTCTGACCCTTTCTCGCGCTCACAACAATGCCAACATGCTTTCGATCGGTGCAATGTTTGTCACTGCCCAGGAAGCCATCAATGCCATTGCGATCTGGTCCGAGATCCCGTTTTCCAATGATGCCCGCGATATTCGCCGTCTCTCAAAGTTTAAATAATATGAACACTATAAAAATCACCCCCGCTATATTGCCTCAGACCTACCGAGGTATCGAAATTCCCGTTGAACGGGTACTTGGAGTTACCTCAGCAATCCAGATCGATTTTGTTGACGGTCATTTTGCGCCGAACAGAACCTGGTTATTCAACAACAAGGACGAGGAACGCATTCAGCAGATCTACGATCAGGAGCTCGGCATGCCATACTGGGAGGATGTGAACTATGAGTTTGATCTGATGGTGAAAGATCCCGTAGGACAGATGGAGCAATTCATTGCCCTTGGTCCCTCAAAGGTTATTTTGCATGTTGAATCGCTTGAACAGGAAAGTGTGGTGGCATTTTTTGAAGGCCTGCCGGAAATCATTCGCAGTGCCGTCGCATTTGGAGTAGCACTTAATCTTGATACCGATCCAGCCCTGCTTGCACCGTACATTCCTTTTGTTGAAAGTGTGCAATGCATGGGCATTCGTACAGTTGGCTACCAGGGACAGGCATTTGATCCTGCCGTGATTGAACAAATCAAAAAGGTCCGTGCATTGTATCCTGAAACATCTATCGCTGTTGATGGCGGCGTATCGCTTGATACTGCCACTGCTCTGGTCCATGCAGGTGCAACTGAGCTCGTTGTTGGGTCAGCGCTATTTCAGAATACCGACATACACGGTACAATGGAAGCATTCAGACAAGTATGCAGCAGCGCAATTTCACCACAAGGGAACTAGCACTCAAGGCAAACGACATTCGTCAGTCGATTATTTCTATGCTCCTCGAAGCGGGAAGCGGACATACGGCCGGACCACTCGGCATGGCCGATGTCTTCACTGCTCTCTACTTCGATCTTTTGCGTCATGACCCTGAACGACCAGACTGGCCTGAACGTGATCGGCTCGTACTTTCAAATGGTCATATCTGTCCCGTGCTGTATGCCGCAATGGCGCATAGCGGGTACTTTCCGGTAGAGGAATTGCTGACTCTCCGCAAATGGGGTTCACGATTGCAGGGTCATCCGCACCGCGACTTTTTGCCCTATCTCGAAAACTCTTCTGGACCGCTTGGATCCGGCCTGTCACAGGCAGTCGGCATGGCTATCGCTGACCGCATGGATAACGGCGTGGCAACACCGCGTACGATATATTGCTTATTGGGTGATGGAGAATTGGACGAGGGTAATAACTGGGAAGCGGTAATGCTTGGCGGGAAGGAAAAATTGCACAATCTATTGGCAATCGTTGATCGTAACAACATTCAAATCGATGGCTACACTGAAGACATCATGCCATTGGATTCACTGACCAAGAAATGGGAAAGCTTCAACTGGCATGTCCAGGAAATTGATGGTAACAATATCCAGGAAATCATTGATGCCGTTCACACTGCCAAGGCGGTGTTTGAAAAGCCGTCGGTCATTATTGCACGCACTATTCCGGGCAAGGGCGTGAAGGAATTTGAGCGTAAGTTTGAGTGGCATGGCAAGGCACCGAACAAGGAGGAAGCGGCGATGGCATTGGCAGAATTGCGCACCTGGGGCGGAAAGATTAGGAGTGAACACCAATAGGCTATGTTATATCCAGACGCAAAACTCAATACAAAAATTTTCAATGATGATGTCGAGCAAGTACCGATTCGCAAGGGCTTTGGCGAGGGCTTGGTGATGGCAGGGGAAACTAATAAGGACATTGTGGCGCTCTGTGCTGACCTGACGGAATCCACCCAGATGCATTTCTTCAAGGCAAAGTTTCCTGAACGGTTTGTTGAGATTGGTGTGGCTGAGCAAAACTTGGCTGGCGTGTCGTCTGGCATGGCAGCGATGGGCAAGTATCCGTTCTTTTCCTCATATGCAATGTTTAGTCCCGGCAGAAACTGGGAACAAATTCGCACCACGATTTGTTATAACGATCGTCCTGCCGTAATTGTCGGTAGTCATGCCGGTGTGTCCGTAGGACCTGATGGGGGGACGCATCAGGCCATCGAAGACATCGCCATCACTCGTGTCTTGCCCCGCATGACTGTTATCTCACCCTGCGATGCCATTCAGGCCAAGAAGGCAACTCTCGCATTGTCAGCCAATCCTCGCATTGCATACCTACGCTTAGCTCGCGAGAAAACACCGATCATTACAACGGAAGACACACCATTTGAAATCGGCAAAGGGCAAATCTTTTATCGCCCTGATGGCTTGGCACAAGTCGCCATTGTTGCGACAGGCGCATTAGTCGCCCATGCATTGCGTGCCGCCAAGGATTTGGAAAAGAAAGGCATCAAGGTTATCGTTGCCAATATTCATACTATTAAACCAATTGATGCAGAACTGTTAGTGCAGCTTGCAAAAGAAACGAAAGCGATTGTTTCGGTGGAGGAACATCAGATTGCCGGCGGTCTCGGTAGTGCTATTGCTGAAACACTCGTAAAGGAATACCCGGTCGCAATGGAATTCATCGGCGTGAAGGATCACTTCGGCCAGTCCGGTACACCACAAGAGCTCATAAAAAAATACGGTATGGACCAGGATGCTATCATTGCGGCGGTCATGAAAATTTTAGAAAGGAAGCCTACTGTTTAAAAAACAATATATTATTAGGCACAAAGGCAAAACGTTTCCGGTGCACAAAACGCGAGGCCGAAGATGAGCTAATCTTTTCCCGCCTGCTTGCCAGGGAAAAATTAGGTCATCGGAGCAATACACCACAGACTGCCTACATCATAATTGTTGGTTGATAGTTTGCCGGAGCATTAGCAAGATATTGCTCCAATGAATCCTTCGTGAGCAAACCTTTCTGAGCGCCAACAAATTGGACCACTGACATTGAATTTATCGGACCCCAGCGTAATGCCTCGGTGATTGATTTGCCCATCAGTAATGCAACTGAAACGCTGGATGAAAATGCATCACCGGCACCCGTACGTTCATAAGGTTCATGAGGATAGACTGGCATGAACCAAATCGTTGTACCGTCTGAAGCATATGCCCCATTGATACTATCGGTGACGAACACCAACTTTGGTCCCAATACATGCAGTTTTTGCATCAGTGCCTTAATGTGTGCAGAAAATTCTGCCTGCCCTGAGCCTGCCGAATGGGTTGCCGGTCGCTCAATCTGAGTAATCAGTTCTGCCTCTTCTACATTGCAGAAAAACGCATAGGTATTGGCATAGATATCCTTCAATACTTCCGTACCCAATTTCATTTGAAATGTTCCTGGCTGAAACACTACTTTCATATCAGGGTTCTTTTTGATGAATTCGGCAATATCGTGATGGTATTGTTCACTGTGCGCGGCGATTGATGAAAGGTAGATCATCTTTGGCGCAACGGGAATATTGGGCATGATCAATGGATATGCCTCGTGCTTGATCAAAAGGGTGCGATCAACACCATGCCAGAGGGCGTAGTGGTAGTTGGTCGGAATGCCTTCATGAGAAAAGACATAGTGAGTGCCGACATTGTTTTTGATTAATTCATCGATACAGCCCTGTCCATTGAGATCCTTACCGACATGTGACAGTAGCGCGCTCTTAAGCCCCAAGCGTGCCGCAGCAACAGCAGCATTGGCACTGTTACCAACAGCACGAACTTCTTCTACTGATTCGAAAGGAATCTTCTCACCGTAGCGAAAACAAAGCAGGGGATGAGCACCGTTAGCGTCAGTTTTAATTTCAGCATCGTCAATTTTAATAAAAGCGTCAGTCACCATGTCGCCAATGGCGAGAAAGTCTAATTGGTCATTCATAGCGTAAGTATAGTAAATAAGAGGAGTTTAATGCCATTGACTTTTTATTAATTTAATGATATAATGATAATGTAGCAATGTTGTTACAACTGACTAAGCAGTTTCTTAGGGTACAACAAAAACTTAATATTTATGAGCACAATGACAAATGTTCAGGGGGCTATTGCTCAAGCCAAGCTGAACAGAAGAGTTTTTCGCGATTTAAATTCTGCCTACAAGGATATGCTGCCATTATGGAGCGAGGAAGAAGTTGAATCATTTATCAAAGAGAACGGCCTAACCTTAGAACAGCTTATTGAGGAAATGCAAAGTTTCTTACAAATTGCAGTTGATAGTGCTTTGGTAAAAATCAAAGAAAAACAGCAAAAAGATTTAGAAAATTATTTAAAAAAGAGACAAAGAGCGGATAAAAAATAATCAGCACGCTTTCCAATGGCCTCGGTAATATACCGAGGCCTATTTTTTTGCTACAATCACTGTATGAATACCCTGAAGGAATATCTCGCCCAGGCTCGAACAGAAAAGAAGGCAATTGGCCACTTTAATTTTGCCAATATCGAAGGATTGTATGCCATTGCGCGGGCAGCCAAGACATTGGGTGTGCCGGTAATTGTGGGAACTGCCGAAGGGGAAGAAGAAGCAGTAGGAACGAAGGCTGCGGTGGCATTGGTCAAAATCATTCGTGAGGACTGGCAGATTCCAATATTTTTGAACGCCGATCACCACTATAGCTTTGCGACAGTAAAGGCCTGCATTGATGCCGGCTATGATAGCGTGATCTATGACGGGGCAAAGCAGACATTCGAAGAGAATGTTGCCATCTCAAAGCAGTGCGTTGAGTATGCGCGACAAGTCAGCATGCAAATGGGGAGAGAAATTTTGGTGGAGGTAGAACTGGGCTACATTGGGCAGGGTTCACAATTGCGTGACACCATTCCCGAAGGCATCGCTGCCATCACCAGCCCTGAAGAGGCGAAACTATTCCTTGAGCAAACTGGTGCTGATGCATTGGCTCCAGCGGTTGGCAATTTCCACGGCATGCTCAAGCAGGGTGACAAGCCACGCTTAAATATTGACTGCATCAAGGGCATTGCGGCGATTACTGACAAACCATTGGTACTCCACGGCGGTTCTGGTGAGGAAGCGGACTTCGCGGCCGCTATCGACGCCGGTATCAACATCATTCATGTGAATACCGAACTCCGTCGGGCGTATACTTCTACACTGAAAACGTACCTCGACCAACATCCTGACGAAATAGCCCCTTACAAGTACTCTGCGCCTGCCTCACTTGCAATGGAAGCAGTCGTGACTGAGAAATTGAAAATCTTTAACCGCATGCAATAACATGCTTAACGTCTCAGACTTACAAAAAAATGTGAACGGGGAAGTGATGGCCGATGAGCCAACGCTGGTGAAGTATTCGCGTGATGCGAGTTTGTTTGAGGTGCGACCAGAAGGAGTGGTGTTTCCACGCGATGCCGCCGATGTTGAGGCGGTGGTGAAATACGTTGTTGCTCATAAGGCGCAGGATCCGACACTGTCGATCACTGCGCGTTCTGCCGGCACTGACATGTCCGGTGGTCCGCTGAATGAAAGTATCATCATGGATTTCACGAAGTACATGGGTGCGCTTATTTCCGTTGATGAGCAGAAGGGCATTGCCCAGCCTGGTTTGTACTATCGTGATTTTGAAAAGGCGACGCTGAAGCTTAATCGCATCTTGCCTTCATACACTGCCTCAAAGGAACTCAATACCGTTGGTGGCATGAATGCCAATAACTCCGGTGGTGAGAAGTCGATCAAGTATGGCAAGACCGAGCGCTATGTCTTGCGACAGAAAGTCGTATTGTCTGACGGCAATGAATATGAGATCAAGCCACTGACTATGGCGCAGCTCGCAGTGAAAATGCAGGAAACAACGTTTGAAGGGAAACTCTACAAACAGGTCTATGATTTGATCGACATGCACTATGACGAAATCATGGCAGCCAAGCCAGCGGTCACCAAAAACTCTGCCGGGTACTATCTCTGGAATGTCTGGGACAAGGAAAAGGGTATCTTTGATTTGAATAAGCTAATTTGCGGCTCACAAGGAACATTGGCGCTGACGACAGAAGTTGAGCTTGGTCTCGTGCCAGTGCCGAAGTTTTCAAAAATGGTCGTGATGTATCTGCCGACCATTGCTCGTCTTGGTGAGGTAGTGGATGAGGTCATGAAATACAATCCTGAAAGTTTCGAGTCCTACGATGACTACAGTATGAAGCTGGCAATTAAGTTCTCATTTGATTTCTTCAGTCAGCTTGGTTTTTGGGGCGCACTCAAGTTAGGTATCCAATTTATTCCTGACCTTTTGCGGGTCATTGTTGGCGGCGTACCGAAACTTATTCTGATGGCTGAAGTGACTGGTGATGACGAGCAGGAAGTATTGTCTCGGGCAGAAGCGATTAAAAAGGCAGTGAAGCATTTTAAATACCAAACCCATGTTGCGCGCAGCGCAGCGGAAGTGGAGAAGTACTGGAAGATTCGTCGTGAGAGCTTCAATCTTCTCCGCAAGCATGTCAAAGGCAAGCAGACCGCACCATTCATCGATGACATCATCGTCAATCCGCATCAGATGCCGGAATTCCTTCCCAAGCTTCAGACCATTCTCGATCAGTACAAGCTGATCTATACCATTGCCGGCCATGCTGGAAATGGCAATTTCCACATCATTCCTTTGATGGACCTCAATAATCCCATTTCCAGCGACATCATTTTGGAGCTCTCCAAGAAGGTCTATCAGCTCGTTGCCGACTATCACGGTTCCATTACCGCCGAGCACAATGACGGCATTATCCGCACGCCATTTCTCTCTTATATGTACAAACCTGACATCATTCAGTATTTCGCCAAGATCAAGGCCATCTTTGACCCGCTCAATATCTTCAATCCTGGTAAGAAAGTCGGCGGCTCCTTTGATTACATCAAGTCCCATTTGGTCCAATCCCACACAGCAGAACACGGTTCATAGCATTGCAAGGCCCGCTCTCCAGGTTGCATAATTTCGATTTTTCAGTATACTAATGGCCTATGATTACCCTAGAAGCAACACAGCGCACTGGCACTCCGGAAGCTCTTCGCGCGCAGGAAATGATCCCGGCAGTATATTACGGCGCAGGCAAGGATGCGGTTTCAATCGCTATTCCTGCAAAGGCATTTGCCAAGGTATACAAGGAAGCAGGAGAAACTACTGCGGTGACCCTTACTATCGGCGGTGAGAAGATCAGTACGATCATTCACGACCTTCAGCACAATCACATCACTGGTGAAGTGACGCACGTAGACTTCCTCATCATCGACATGAAGAAGGAAATCGAAGTTGCTGTTCCACTTGAATTCGTTGGCGAAGCAGAGGCGGAAAAGAACGGTCTTGGTAATGCAGTAAAGGCATTGCACGAAGTCCATGTTTCAGCCCTTCCTGCAAACCTTCCTCACTCTATCGAAGTTGATATTAGTGGCCTCGCTACTCTTGAGGACCAGATCCACGTGAAGGATATCAAGCTCCCTCATGGCGTGACCATGGTGACTGATGGCGATGAAGTGATCGTCTCAATGGCGGCATTCGTTGAAGAAAAGGAAGAAGCACCAGTGCTTGACCTCGATGCAATCGAAGTAGAAAAGAAAGGAAAGACAGAAGACGAGGAATAACAACTTTCGTCAATAGATTTTCACGTAAGACTCCTGGTATACTAGGAGTCTTATTGTTATATGTCGAAACGATTCAAAAAAATAAGCGCGTTCTTCCTGAGTTTGTTGCTTCCTCTGACATTTGCCACTTCACTGCTCCTTCCGACCGATACCGATGCCCAAAGCACCACTCCTGCTGTTTGTACTAATCCAAGCAACTCCGATATTGCCCAGGCATGTGCCGATTATGCAGCCGAAAACAAAGTGTTGGCTCAATTGCAGTCCCAGCTTGCTGCCCAGAAGGCAAAAAGCGGTACCTTGCAGAAAAACGTAAACGCTTTGGTTTCTCAAATTGCCAGTACCCAATCCAAAATCTCGGCTGAAATCAGCACCATCAATACGTTGAGTTTGGAAATTGGCCAAAAGCAAAAGGCCATTACTGATCTGAACTCAGAACTTGACCGTCAGCATGCCTCAATGGCTCAGCTTATTACCCGTACCGATGAGTTGGACCAAAAGGGTGCGGAATACGTGCTCCTTAGTGCCGATTCCATTTCCACCTTCTACAAGGACCTTGATGACTTTTTCTCCATTAAGCAGTCTCTCTATGGTGCGCTGACACGGGTGAAGCAAATTCGCAGTGTGACCGAAACCCAGGAACAGGAATTGCAGGACAAGCAGTCCCAGGCCCTTGATGCCAAGGACGCATTGCAGAGTCAGAAAAACCAGCTCGCTACCTCGCAAAAGCAGGCTCAGCAGCTGCTCAATAGTAGTAAGTCCGCAGAACAGCAGCAGGCCGCACTGGTTTCTGAAGAGCAGAAGAAGGTGGCGGCAATTCAGAGCAAGCTCTTCAGCTTTGCCGGTGGTGGAACCAGTGCTATTCCATTTAGTCAGGCCTATGCCTATGCAACTACGGCAGCCAATGCGACCGGTGTTCGTGCCGCATTTATCCTGGCAATCCTAACGCAGGAATCCAGTCTTGGTAAAAACGTCGGTACTTGTAACCGTGCCGGTGATCCACCTTCCAAGAGCTATGTGAACGTTATGAATCCAACTCGTGACCAGCCAGCATTCTTGCGTATTACGTCTGCATTGGGACTCAATCCCAATACCACACCAGTGTCCTGTCCGATCGGTGGCAGTGGATGGGGAGGTGCCATGGGCCCAGCCCAGTTTATCCCTTCAACATGGGAACTGATTGCACCACAGGTTGCCAGTGCGTTGGGCAAAAGTGCGGCTAATCCATGGTCTGCCCAGGATGCCATTATGGCTTCCGCTATCTACCTCAAGGGACGCGGTGCTACGGGCGGAGAGACTAATGAGCGTAATGCGGCTTGTAAATACTACTCAGGACGTTCCTGTGATGGAAAATCACCGCCAAACAGCTTCTACGGTAATAGCGTAATGTCATTGGCTCGTAGCATTCAGGCAGATATTGACTATTTGGTCCAATATGGTGTTTCGAGACGCTAATATTCCTTATATTCCAGGCTCTTGAACTCTAGGAGAAGTATGCTACAATAGACCAGCTATGAAAAAAGACATCCATCCAAAGAACTTCCGCGACGTGGTATTTCACGACAACTCTTCAGACACCGAGTTCGTGATTGCTTCAACCGTGAAGACCACTGAAACTACCACCAAGGACGGTAAGGAATACCCTATGTTCCGCGTGGAAATCTCAAGTGCGTCACACCCGTTCTACACTGGTAACGAAAAGGTGATCGATACTGCTGGACGCGTAGATCGCTTCAAGCGCCGTGCTGCTTCTGCAAAGAAGTAAAGTACATACGAAGCTCAACAAAACATCCCCTCTCGCAAGACGCATAATTTTCTGCTGAAAATTTGCTCGGTCTCGGGCCAGCCCTGCGAGGCATGCTCGAGAGGTGTTTTGTATCGCTTCGAAAGCGCTCCATGATCAATATTGATGAGTTAAAAAAGAATCATAAGACCCAATACCTCGCTGAACAGTACGAGCGTCTTTTGCGTCAGGAGGAGGAGACACAGGCACTGATCGCAACTGACCCTTCTATGAAAGACATGGCTGATGATGAATTAGCGGCTATTGCCATTCAGAAGACTGCAATTGAGGAACAGCTTGCCGCTATCGAAGCATCTGAAAAGGAAGAGGAGGAATTTCCTAATGAAATCATTTTGGAAGCCCGTGCCGGTGCTGGTGGGGACGAGGCATTTCTCTTTGCCCAGCAATTGCTCGATATGTACTGTCGTTTTGCAGAATCCCGTGGCTGGCAGTGGAAGCCCATCGATGACCTGACCGTTGAAATAAAGGGGAAGGACGTATATCGTTTGTTACGTTTTGAAACAGGGGTGCATCGCGTGCAGCGTGTGCCGGTAACGGAAAAGAATGGCCGCATTCATACTTCAACAGCATCGATTGCTATCCTGCCTATTAAGAAAAAGGTGACATTTGTCATCAATCCTGCAGATTTGGATATGGAATATTCCCGTTCCGGTGGGGCAGGGGGGCAGAACGTCAACAAGGTGGAAACCGCCGTACGCTTGATCCACAAGCCAACGGGTATCGATGTCCGCTCTACTAGCGAACGTAGTCAGTTAGCCAACCGTGAAAAGGCCTTGACCATTCTGACGGCGAAGCTCCAGCAGATGAAGGAAGAGGAGGAAGCGGCAAAGTATGCCGGTGATCGTAAAAATCAGATCGGTACCGCTGATCGCAGTGAGAAGATCCGCACCTATAACTTCCCCCAGGACCGCGTGACCGATCACCGTATCCGTCAGAACTTCTCAAACCTGGAAGGCATTATGGCCGGCAAAATCGATAAGATTATCGATGCACTGCAGGCAGGGGAAATGGGAGAGGCGAGTGACGACGAATAGTTGAAAATATCTCAAAATTTGGTATAGTAATCCAGCGAAGGTCCGCCTTCGCTAAAGCTACGAGCGCGATAAAACGTGCATCGCAGCGCCGAAGTTCTGAATGAAATGAAGAACGAAGGCGTGTATAGTTCAGTGGTAGAACGCTGTCCTGATAAGACAGAGGTCCTTGGTCCGATTCCAAGTACACGCACAAAGACAAAGGCCCCGCACACGTGCGGGGCCTTTGTCTTTGTGCGTATCCCTCTATTGTTTATTGTTATTTACAATATATAAATCTTATGGTATTAAGAAGAAAAAAGCAGGAGGTATATATTGAACATAGAAAATCCAATAAAAAATAATTTTGAAAAAATTTTTTCAAAATTATTAAAAAAATCAGAAATTACAACATATCAATTCTTAAGAGGGAAATTTGATTCAGGAAATGAGACATACAGCATATGGTATGAAGCCATAGTAGGAAAGACGAATGATTATCGGGTTAAGTTTCTTTTTGAAATAAATTTGCAATTTCCCGAAGTTAATTTTAAGTCACGTGCAAATGCAAAAAAACTCACAATTTCTTGCTCATATATGTGTCTAATTGACGATAGTAGGGTAGTAGCAACGATAGTGTCTGAATTGAAGGCCTGGAGAAAGGGCGAATTGCATGAAAGATTATTCCAGAAAAGATTTTTGGAGCCACTACAAAGAAAGTATCCTAACATCATTCACAACGTCATTAAGACCTCTGATGCAGTGGATTCCGGGTACGGAGTTGATTTCATCATTCAATTCAAAATGGAGAAGCAAGGATTAAAAAAAGAACTTCACTTTAACCTTAAATCGTCAAAAATATTTCTGGATCAGCATACAGAAATACATCCGAATGTCAGTACGTTTGTTTTTGTAAAGGATGATTTACGAGATATGAAAATCCTCGAAAAAAACTTTTTGCTATTTATGTCGTCAGCATTGTCCAAAGTTGTTAATTTCTAAAACTTAAATCCGCCCTTGTGCGGATTTTTAATTTGCAACTTATTTACTATTAGTCAATAGTAAGGTAGAATAGGGGAATTATGATACTCAAGGTCGTCGCCACCCCCATAGGAAACCTTTCCGACTGTTCGCCTCGCGCAAAGGAGGTGCTTGAACAGGCGACACTGATTATTGCCGAAGATACGAGAACAACGGGACAGTTGCTCAAGTTGTTAGGCGTGGGTGGCAAGAAGGTCTTTATGTCTTCTCATGCCCAGAGTAGCGCTGGCGCATTGCAGAAGACCCTAGAGGCCTGCCAGGAACATGAACAGATTGCCTTGGTCACTGACGCCGGTACACCCGCTATTTCTGACCCGGGTTCATTCTTCATCAGCCATTTCCGGGCAATGTATCCTGAGGCAATGGTAGTGCCCATTCCAGGCCCTTCAGCCGCTATTGCAGCCCTGTCAGTATCAGGATTTCCAGCTAGTCATTTTGAATTCATGGGCTTTATCCCACACAAGAAAGGCCGCCAGACCCTCTTTGCTTCATTGGCTGAAAAGGAGCACACCGTTGTCCTGTACGAGTCACCACACCGCATTCTGAAGACCTTAGAATCCTTGACGGAGGCACTGGGCGAGTCCCGTCTCATTATGGTAGGCAGGGAAATGACCAAGCAGTTCGAGGAATATCCTGTAGGTACCGCCAAGACCTTGCTTGAGTATTACACCACTCATAGCGATAAGGTTCGCGGGGAATTCGTCATTGTTATAAGTCCTTAGCCGCCTTCACCGATGTTATGGCGAGCCGATGTGCTACAATAGGGACATGATCGCAAAACTTCGAGTATTATTTTGGCTGGGCATAGTGATGCTCTTCTTGCCTTTTTTTGGCATTCCCAATACTTGGAAAACCGTTATTGCTATCCTTATCGGCATGGGGCTGATATGGATATCAGTTGCCTTGCGCAAGCAGTATCGTGCGATGCGTCACGTTATCCGTAACCTTGAACAGACCGTAACCCAACAAACTTTTCATGAATAATCCAACACTCGCACCACATATCAAAACCGCTCTCCGCATCATTGGCGGCATTGTCATGGTCGGCTTGATATTCCTTGGCGGTGTCTATATCGGCTATGATAACCGCCCAGCTTTTGCCAAGGTTACCAATATCGTCCATCAGGACGCTATTGCCTCAAGTACCGACAGTAGCAAGCCGGTCACTATGACTGACTTTGCGCCGTTTTGGAAGGCGTGGGAATTGGCAAGCCAGAATTATGTCGCTGCTGACAAAACAACTGACCAGGACCGCATGTATGGTGCGATCAAGGGCATGCTAGCGGCCTATGGTGACCCATATACGACCTTCTTCCCACCAGCAGAAAACACCCAGTTCCAGAGTCAGATTGCCGGATCATTTAGCGGTGTTGGATTGGAGCTTGGACAGAAGGACAATATTCTTACCGTTATTGCACCACTGAAGGATACACCTGCCGATGTTGCCGGTATCAAGCCAGGAGACAAAATTATCAAGATCAATGACACTGACACGACAAACATCAGCGTTGACCAGGCTACCGATCTCATTCGTGGCAAGGAAGGCACCACGCTTACGCTCACGATTGTTCGTGATGGACTAACTGCACCAAAGGTCTTCACTCTTACGCGTGCTACTATTGACCTGCCAACGGTTAAAACTGAGGATATTGCCAATAAGGGCGTCTTCGTCATTCATTTCTACAGTTTCTCTGCCCAGTCTGCCGACCTCTTCCGCAAGGCTATGGAGACGTACCTTAACTCCGGCGAGCATAAGCTGCTCCTTGACCTCCGAGGTAATCCCGGTGGCTATCTCGATGCGGCAGTGCAGATTGGTAGTGAATTCATTCCGCAGGGCGAAACGATCGTAAAGGAAATCGGCAAGACTCCAACTGATGTTACGATTTATACCAGTACTGGCCCAAAGATATTCCCTGATGGTGATAAGCTCATTATTCTGGCAGACAAGGGATCAGCCTCTGCAGCCGAAATTCTTTCTGGGGCATTGAGTGAACAGGGCATCGGTACGCTGGTTGGTGAACAGACCTTTGGTAAGGGCTCAGTCCAGCAGGTTATCCCTATCACTAGCGATACCTCAATGAAAGTAACAGTGGCAAAATGGTATACGCCAAATGGCATTTCTATCTCAGAAAAGGGTCTCACTCCGAAAGTGGTCATTCCATTTGATCCAACCGCAAAGACCGACACTCAGCTTCAGAAGGCAATCGATCTCTTTGCCAACCCTAATCCTCAGCAATAACTGATATGAAAATCATTCTCTTAAAAAACGTTCCGAAGCTTGGCAAGAAGGACGATATTATCACCGTGCCTGACGGTTATGCCCAGAATGCACTGTTTCCTAAAAAGCTTGCAATCGTTGCCACTGATCAGGCCATTGCCGCTGTACAGCGCACTCAGCAAAACAAAATCACCGAAAAGAAAATCCAGCATGAACTGCTTGATAAGGCGATTGAAAGTCTGACCGGAAGGACACTGGTCTACAAGGCCAAGGTAAATGAAAAGGGGAGTCTCTTTTCAAAAATCAGCGAGCACGATATCAGCAAGGCATTACTTGATCAGCATCGCATCTCGATTGATCCGTCATTACTAACGATTGACGGTAGTCCGATAAAGCAGATCGGTGACTATACTGTCACTATCAAGGAAGGAGAGTACAAGGCATCGTTTACCGTATCGGTAGTCAAATAAAATAGCTCAGATAATAAAAAACCTCTCAGATTGAGAGGTTTTTTATTATGCGCGAGTATCGAGGATGTTCACCATCTTGCGAACGGTCGTGGTACCGTCGAAGTTAAGCTTGCGCTTCTGGGTGAACTTCACGAACCCTGGCTTCAATGCGTAGAGAGTGTGATCTTTACCCATTGCTACTGCCTTACCAGCAAGGATCTTGCTGCCGCGCTGACGCACGATGATAGAACCAGCCTGTGCTGTCTGTCCGTCATAAAGCTTGGTACCAAGGTATTTTGGTAGGGAATCTGTTAGGTTTTTTGCCGCTCCTTGGGCTTTCTTATGTGCCATAGTGGTTCTATGATAGCCCAGAGTGTCCCTGGTGTCAATATGGCTGCTTTGGGGTATACTAAGACAATATGCAGGCCTTTATCACTCGATATCAGCACGCTATTCTTGCCACAACTGGCATTCTGACCGTTTTAGCGGCCTTTTATACGGGCTTTTTGGAAGGAAAAAACACTGCCACTACTCAGCCCGTTACCCTTGCTTGCAATGACAATGTTTTAAGTAATTTGTCAATACCAGTAGAAGCATTGGCAAGGGGAGTGGTAGCTCACGCCTCCGATACATCTACGGCGCTGCAAAGCATGCCAGGAGGACAGCCTACTAATGCTCCGTTGGGTAAATATGTCGGTTCTAAAAACAGCACCAAGTATTATGCGCCTTCATGCGGGGCAGTGAAGCGCATCAAGCCTGAAAACTATATGTGGTTCGACAGTGCGGAGGACGCCCAGATACAGGGATACACACCAGGAAAATGTTAAAGTCGATTTTGTCAGTAGCTATAATGGGTGCGCTTGGCTTGTTTATCTTCGCACTGGCTTTGCCGACTCAGGCCAATCAGGTGGCGCAGAGTGTCCTCGGAAACGTTGTTGCGCTTGATAGTATGAGCAATGTTACCAGTGCGCCAGTACACGCAATTTCTCAAGCAGTGTCTTCAGCGGTATCTTCCGTATTGACGAAAAAGGGAAGTACGACGAGCACTTCGACTACTACCAGCACTCCTCAAGACAACTCGCCCTTGTCTGTTGAGAATATTGTTGATGCTACGAATAAGGAGCGCATCAAGGCTGGCTTGCCACCACTCAAAACCAATACCAAATTGGAAACGTCAGCCAAGATCAAGGTCAATGACATGATTACCAACCAGTACTTTGAACATACGTCGCCGTCCGGCAAGACCGTGGCAGACCTCGGCAATGAGGTAGGGTATGACTACGTCATCATGGGTGAGAATCTTGCCTTGGGCGACTTTGCCAATGCCGATGATTTGCTGCAGGCCTGGATGAATAGCCCCGGTCATCGCGCAAACATTCTTAACACCTCATACCAGGACATCGGAGTCTATGCGGCGCAGGGCACGTATCAAGGTCAGACTGTCTGGTTCGCCGTACAGCATTTTGGAACGGAGCGGGGAGTCTGCCCGGCTATTAGCACTTCACTGAAGTCGAGCATCGACTCACTCAATGCCTTGATCAAAAAAGAGGAGACTGACATCACGACTATTCGTACCCAGATCGAGGCACCGGATCATGCCAATGACCAGAGCTACTCAACTCTCATCAACCAGTTCAATTCCTTGGTTGCTCAATACAATGCCAACGTCACTGCTTCGCAGAAACAAATTGCTCAGTACAACCAACAGGTGACTACCTTCAATAAGTGCCTTTCCCAGTACCAGGTATCAAAAGAGTAGGGCCCTCCCTGAAATATATGTAACGTCGCACAATAAGTGTTTTACGACATATAATATAGAAAATAAGGCTTATATAATAAAGCCTGCGCTGCCTGAGGTATGTATACGTGGTATCATTCCCTACACATGACGGAAGAAAAAACGATCAATCTAGAATGGTTTAATATTGCCGCAAAATCTGCACAAAAATCTCTCTGCTTACGTGACAAATGCGGCGCAGCCATTGTTCTTAATGGAAAGGTCATTGCCGAAGGCTACAATGCTCCACCACAAGACAGCCTCGATAACCAAAAATGCGGTTATGACTTCCCTGTCGCTCATCGTAAAAAACCGAAGTCAGACTGCACGTGCTGTATGCACGCCGAATGGCGCGCCATCATGGATGCGCTCAAGGCTGGTGTTGACCTTGCCGGTAGCACGCTGTACTTCACCCGTGTCGATGATCAAGGCCAGATTCTTTTTTCCGGTGAACCATACTGTACCGTTTGCAGTCGCTTAGCCCTCGATGCCGGTATCAGCTTCTGGGCTCTTTGGCATGACCCTGAACCGATGCTCTACGATGCACAGGAATACAATGACCTGTCATACGCATTTCACCTAAAACAAAAAAGCCTCACGTAGGCTTTTTTTTATTTTCCAATCTGAAATTCTTCGCCTGTTGTAGTACCAATTTCAAATTGGTATGTTCCAGGATCGATTCTTTGTGGGACCGTGTATGCGTACGAACCGGTATTTGGGACATGGTAGAGGCGATCAACGCTGCTGACTGAGGCACCGACCGGTTTCAGTGCGACATCAATAAGGAAAATATCGGTCATGCCTTCCCCATTTCCCGCCCATTGCAGCGTGTAAGTTTTCCCTATTGTTAAGCGATCATTCTTTTGCGGAAATATAATAGTTGTATCAGCAGAAGCCGGTGTTGATATCGAATGCGGTACGTGTGGCGTCATTTTCTGTCGAACACGCATTAAGGCATATGTTCCTATTCCACCTACTACCACTATGCAAAGTATGATAATCCAGTTTTTTCTCATGGTTATACATACATTGTACATCATAGTAAAAACCCTCATGACGAGGGTTTGGTGTTTTTTAAATGAACATACAATAGCTACAACCGATTGTAATTTTCCGGTGCAATGATGAATCGTCTTTTGTTAACCAGATCAATGATAGTACGATCAAGGGTGTGTTGCGCCTCACATAATTCCTCTTCCAAATTCTTCGCCTCGAGTACGGCCTCTGCTGTCTCTCGAGATAGCATCTCGTGATATCTCCTCAATACTTTCTTGTAAGTCCTAAACTGCTCAGCAAATGCAAGGTCTTTTCGCTGCTCATCGTACAGAAACGGCCGAAGAAAGTCGCTCAGCTTTTGTTCGGCAAGGAGTGCGTCCTGTTTTTGTTTTCTCGGCTCAAATACCATGTGTATTATTTTTTCAGAAAATGGGCCAATCTTTTTTCTTTTATTCTTCGCACCCTGTTTCTTATTGCCGACATACAGCATCGTAACCATATACATATTCTCAGCAATTCCCTGAATGTGTTCTATCTGGACTGGTAGTAGTGGGATGGGTCCAATAGTTGTTTCGTGGGATTCCAATCGATCATATTTCGCGATGATCTCTCTGCTTGTTTTAAAATCTTTGAAAAATTCCTCTAGTACTTCTTTGTTGTCCATTTGTCCATGTTATTAAGGTGTGTTTTCCCTACTCTACCACATATCCTTTACAAAATCAACGAGTGTGGTAAAGTAAAGAAAAAAGTTATGACAAGAGACATACCGATTACCTGCCCAATGGATTATTTCATTCGGTTTTGGGTGTGGAACGAGCAGTTAAAAAAGTTGCCTAATCACCCTGATCACTTCTTTCGATTTAAATGTGCCGATAGAATATCGCGCACATGCGAGAAAATCGTTACCAAAAATTATCATGAGATGATAAGGGAGCTATTTCCTCAAAAACAAGGATTGCTCGAAAGTGTTGAGGCCATAAAAGATAGCATGCGCTGGAGAAAGGTGCATGGTGAAAAAATCAAAGTCGCCATAACCTTAATGGAAATGGCCGATAACGCGCCGTCTAAAAAAGAGCGTGTTGAGGCCAGGAAAAAAACCCAGCTCATCTTCAAAAATGACTATCAATTAATGGAGATTGTCAGCCACATGCAAAAGCTTACTCATGCAACCTTTATTTCTTTCCCTGAAATTAAAAAAGAGTTGCAGGTACTCTCCCCTCGTCATGCCTTGCTGAAGAGGCATTAACACAATGCCCCCTAAAGTAATTTAGGGGGCATTTAATATATTGACAATGTCAATATATGTTTGTATGGTGTAGAAAACTATTGTTGTACCTAAAAAAGGAGGAAGTATGCAAACATCAGCCCCAAGCACCCCCGATAATTCGATGGAAAAATTTGACGAGGTATTTTTTAGCATTACCGGCATGCATAGAAAAGATGTATGCCCGAGAGAGAATGACGGTGCCATACTGGCCAGGCATCAAAAGAAGGTCCCGACCGGATGGCCGTTAGGAATTCCTACTGACTATGCCGAAAAGGAGGTCAGGCTCAGCTCCCTTATCGGGTTGTCGGTGGGTAAAAAATGGGAACACGCGCCTGCCCAGCCCGATGGAGAGTATATCTTGGTATTCCCTCCTAATATCGAAGCCATGATGGATGTGGCATAAAACAAGAGAGACATTTCGATGTCTCTTTTTTTATTGCATTTGATAAATATCATAAGAGGTGTAGTATGGTAAAAAACTTACAATATATGAAGAAATCCTCAGAATTAGCCGACATACTGCTCGTGCAGCAGTATCAGGCAGGTGATGACAAATCTTTTGGCGTTATTTTTTCAAAATACCACGCCAGCATTGAAATGCTCATAAGGACATATGTCCAGGATGAAGACATTGCACAAGATCTTACACAAGATGTCTTTGAAAAAGCTCTTACGTGGATTAAAAACAATTCGTATGATGCCGATGGCGGGATTAAACCCTGGTTGGTGCGTATAGCAACAAACATCTGTATGGACTATTTCCGCAAGCAGCAACGAGTGCGTAAGACCATTGATGCTTTTCCCCTCTCAGAAATTAATGATGATAATGAGACTATGGAAATGTTCGATGATTACTATTATCGCGATATTGAACGGATCCTCATCAATAAGGATTGTCGCGATGAGGCCGTTATGCTCATTCGCTGCCTGTGTCCGGAACAGAAAGAAGTGCTGCTCATGCGGTATTATTGCAACTTATCGTTTAGGCAGATTACCGAGGTGTTTGGAGAAAGTATTAACACTACCCTGGGGCGGATGCGCTATGCGCTGCGAAATTTACAGAAGCTACAAAAAACAATGATGCAAAAAGAAGCGACGGTACTTTTATCCGCATGACCAAATCACCCTTACCTGTAAAAGGTAAGGGTGATTTTATATTTCTCGATGCCGGGCTTTCTTGTTGAGGTTATTGATGATCTTCTTCCAAAAGATTGCAACAGCCAGGGCGATGGCAAGAAAGAAGAGAATGCTGAAGTTGCCGATGAGATTGTTCACCGCCTGCCAGCTGTCGCCAAAAAGATAGCCGATCATTCCGTAAAAGAATGCATCGACGAATGCACCGAGGGTTTCGTAGATCATGAACTTGCGGTAGCTAACCTTACCCAACCCACAGATCAAGTTGACGGTCAGCGTTGCAATGACTTCAAAGCGGCTGATGAAGATTACGAAGCCCGGACGGTCACTGATACTGTCTTCGATGAGGGTGAAATTCTTGGAGGTGAGGATCTTGCGCATGAAGCCGATGCGATAGAGCACTTTCTTTCCGTAGAGGCGGGCCAGCCAGAACAGGATGTTGTCACCGGCAATATTGGCAACAATGACCACCCCAATCAGAACGACGATATTAAAATAGCCCTGACTGGCAAATGCCGCAGAGGCCACTAATAGCGTGCCTGCCGGGATGGGCAATGCCAACGAGGCCAGGAAGGTAATGACAAAAAGCGCACTGTACTTATAGAGCAGGATGTATGGAAGGATAGTCTGAGCCAAGGCATCCATAGGTATTAATGGGTGTTTTGTTGGTAATTGATAATGGCGACCTGTACGGCCTGGACGAATGCCGAACTGCTTAAGCCGTGCCGCTTCACGTAATAATCGATACGCATATTTGGATAGCGAGGATCAGTAATGTCCAAAACGTTCTGGAGGTAATTTTTCGGCAATTTAAATACGACGTTGAGATAATCAAACGTCATCCAGCTTCTGATGCTGTTGACCGTGATCGGATGATAGACTCGTGTTGTCCCCTCCCGCGTATAGGTTGGCTGCAGCTCCCCTGTTTGATAGTCCTTTTTTACGTTAAATACAAACCACCACAATGAAAACAGACAGACCGCGGCCAGAAGGATTACGCCGCTTATCTTAAGTATCTTTATCTGGCGATGAGTGAGTTTTTTCATGCTAGTGCTTGTTGAGAATGTCTAAAATTTTATCAAGCTTTTCCGTTTCAATTGCGTGAAGACGTTCGGTGATATTTTCAATTTCTTTCTTTGACTCAACGTTGGTTTCGTAGTCGGCATCAGCCCGAAGTTCGGCATGGCGGCTCTGCAAATTTTGTCCGACCATGATGATAGAAAGCAGTACGAGCTGCAAAAATGTCTGAGCAATCCAGGAAATAGTAGGAGCCACTCCCCCTTCAATGGCCTTTGGTAGGCTGATGAGCGCAATGAGGGCAAAGGCAATGGCGCACCACATCGTGCCGACAATCCTGGTAATAAACAGTGCTACCTTATCAAGGGCGGTGAGACTGGCACGGTGTTCCTTGTTTACGTTTCTGGTCATAGCCGCATTATACAATATCTGTGGAGAAAAGACTTGCATTATTTTTTGGTAGGTATATAAATAAGAATAAGATTATCTGGTTTTAATTGTTGTAATGACCGGAAGTGCAGTAGTGATTTTCTGCTCTTCCGGTTTTTTATTTTAGCTTTATATATAAACATTTTATTGGTATACTGCGCTCATGAATAGGATCAAACAATGGTGGCAGGCTTCCAGCCGCAAAAAGAAAATTATTACCGGAAGTATCGTAGCACTTGTCGTCATTATCATCATCCTAATTGCGAAAAAGCATTCCGCTACCCCGGCTTTGTCTGCCACGGTTCAGCAAGGCAATGTAGTCAGCTCCGTTGTGCTTTCCGGTACCACTGAATCTGCCAGTGCAGTTAGTCTTGGATTTGCCGATCAGGGACGCATCAGCAGCGTAAAGGTGAAGGAGGGTGACAAGGTCCATGCCGGACAGGTTATCGCTTCACTTGATACTGCTGACTTGCAGGCATCATTGAAAAACGCCCAGGCGGCACTTGTGATCGCCAAGGCAAACGCCACCAACAATACCATCAATCTCGCAACCGTTACTGACCAGCAGGATACCTTGGTTCAGAATGCTTACAATACCCTGCTTTCTGATCACTTGCAGGCTACGCCCGTGAACCTTTCCACCTCTGCGACCGCACCGACTATTACCGGTGCCTACAGCGGTCCGATGGGACAGTATGTCATCAATGTCTTTACCTCCGGTTCAAATAGCGGCTTTTCATTTACTGTATCCGGTTTGGAAAGTGGCTTTACGACTGAGGCTGCAACCAATACTGCTGTACCGCTAGGGTCTCATGGCTTGTACATTCAGTTCCAGGCCGGTCAGCCGTATGGCAATAGCCAATGGGTCGTCAATATTCCCAATACCAAGTCCAGTACCTACACTGCCAACGTCAATGCGTACAATGCCGCTGTGGCTGCCCGTACTCAGGCCATTGCTAATGCGACTGCTTCCCTTGCTGCCCGCAATGACAACCAGTCCGTTGCCAATGCCCAGGTCACCCAGGCCCAGGCAACCATTGATGGCATCATGGCGCAGATGCAGAAGCGCGAAATCATCGCACCGTTTGACGGCGTGGTGGCAGCCGTGAACGTCAAGCCGGGGCAGACGACTAACTCATTCAATCCAAGCGGCAACAGCAGCGATGCAGCCAATGCCAACATTTCCCTCATTTCTGAAAATGATTATGAAGTCGTACTGAAGACACCGGAAATCGATGTTGCCTCTCTTGCCGTTGGACAGCCTGTCTCATTGAAGCTTGATGCTTTTCCTGGTGAATCATTCCCTGCTACCATTACCAGCATCAACCCGGCTGAAACTATCGTTGATGGCGTACCGGTGTATCAGACCAAGGTTGCCTTCACTACCATTGACCCCCGCATTCGTTCCGGTATGACTGCGACGGCAACGATCACGGTCGGTGAAAAGGACAATGTTCTTATCCTTCCAGTATCGTTTATTCACACTGACAGTCGTGGTTCATATGTCTATGTTGCCAACGCTAACAACAAGCACACCACGCAGCAAAGTGTTGTGACTGGCCTTCGTGGTAGTGACAGTACGGTAGAGATCATTAGTGGCCTTACTGCCGGACAGACGGTGCTGTCTGACGCGCAATAATATGGCATCATTTGGCCAATCAGTCAGAGTTGGTATCTTTCTCGGCACGCGCCAGTTGCGTCGGGCCAATCGTTCAACCACCGTACTGATCATTTCGATCATGACTTTCACCTTCCTGAACCTCGTGGTCGTATCCGGTATCTTGGTCGGGCTTATTGTCGGCGGCAACATTGCCAATCGTAATCAGTACACTGGTGACGTCATTGCCACTACCCTTTCTGGCAAGGGTGCCATTGATCACTCCCAGGATTTCATTGCCACTCTGGCGCATGATCCCCAAGTTACTGCCTATACTGCCCGTTTCCTCGGCGGTGGCACGATTGAGGCAAATTACAAAACTCGTACTGACTTTGCCAACAAGGCCAATAGTGTCGGCGCGCAGCTAGCCGGGGTCGATCCGACACAGGAAGACAATTTCTCTCACATTTCAAACTACGTTGTTGAGGGTAAGTTTCTCGACCCAACTGAAAGTGGATATATTGTGCTTGGTTCTGATATTCTCGATCGCTACTCCGCATCATTTGGACAGGGCTTTGATTCACTGAAAAATGTCTATCCTGGTGACACGGTTAAGGTGACCGTCGGTACGAACACTCGTGAATTCATTGTTAAGGGCATTGTGAAGTCCAAGGTTGGGCAGGTATCACTTCGTTCATTCATCAGCAATGCTGATTTCATTCAGCTTTCAGGACGGACTGATTTGGATGTGAATGAGATTGCCGTGGAACACAATGCCACCATTACCGACGATCAGATGAAAGCCCGCTTGGTCGCTGACGGCTTTGACAAGAACGCTCAGATTCAGACTGCGACTGAGGCCATTCCGGACTTTTTGACCCAGATCAAGACCGCATTTAGTCTGCTCGGTAATCTTATCGGTGCAATCGGTATCGTGGTCGGTTCCATCACGATCTTCATCGTGGTCTTCATCAATGCCGTGACGCGTAAGAAGTTCATCGGTATTTTGAAAGGCATCGGCGTATCGCCATTGGCCATTCAGGTTTCCTACCTGCTCCAGTCATTGTTCTACGGTCTCTCAGGATCATTGCTCGGCAGTCTAATCCTCTATGGATTGCTGGTGCCAGCATTCAATGCCCACCCATTGAACTTCCCCTTCTCTGACGGTATTCTGGTGGCTGATGTACCGACGACCATTGTTCGCATTATCATTCTCCTGATCGTGACACTGATTGCTGGTTACATCCCTGCCCGTATGATCATCAAGAAAAACACCCTTGATAGCATTTTAGGACGATAATATTTTTACCATATGATTACCGCATCAAACATTACAAAAACATTCAAGAACGGCAGCGTTGAAACGCAGGTCCTCAAAGGTATCGATCTCACTATCGCTCAGGGCGAGTTCGTGGCCATCATGGGTAAGTCTGGGGCCGGCAAGTCCACCCTGCTCTATCAGCTTGGCTTGCTTGACCACCCAACGACCGGTGAGATTATTATTGATGGTACTAATACCACCTCGCTTTCTCACGCTGACCGTACGACATTTCGCCTGAATGAATTGGGATACATTTTCCAGGACTACGCATTGCTTCCAGAGCTGACAGCAATCGAAAACGTCATGGTGCCACTGCTGATGCAGGGCAAGTCTGATGAAGAGGCGCGGGCTATCAGTCTCGCCTCCCTTGATCGTATTGGTTTGGCTCATAAGGAGAACAACTTACCAAACCAGCTTTCTGGTGGCGAACAGCAGCGTGTGTCCATCGCTCGTGCCGTTGCTCACAATCCCAAGATTCTCTTTGCCGATGAACCGACCGCCAACCTCGACAGCGAATCCGGCGATGCCGTCCTGGCAATCTTCAAGGACCTTCACGACAAGGGTCAGACCATCGTGATGGTCACTCACGAACCCGAATACACCGTTCACTGCAACCGCATCATCACTATTGCTGACGGTAAGGCATCAGAATAATAAAGTTTAAATAAAAAGGGGTCAGACCCCTTTTTATAGTTTCTTTATTTTCCAGGAGGTCCGGCCTTTTCTCTTTAATCTCCGGTTTGTTGACTAATTATTTAAATATGTTAATTTAACGATAAATCAAAATACATTGTTATGGCAAGAGATCCTTATGCAAAGACAGTGGTCACAAAGGCTGACCAGAGTTTTCCTTGTACAAAAAAGAACGATTTTCTTTTTCATCCTATTTCAAATGGAGACCATATTTATGAAATGAATATGCCTTGGGGGTATGAGCTTGAATATACTGAGGATGAATCAATAAAGCGTAAATTTGTTGAGGATTTTATTCTCACCGTTATTCAAAAAGCTCCAAAACGACACACTTTCTTTTTTGGAAGATTTGTTTTACAGGAAAGCCTAAGCTTCGAATTTGAAGGAAAAGAGATAGAGTTGTATAAGAACAGGCAAACATATGATCCGGTTTTATATGTATTCGACAATCTTTCTGGTGGTGCGCCTCGCAAGTTGGTTAAGCTCGGAGATATCCCTAAACATAGGGATATCGACAGTTATTACAACGCCAGCATTACCTGGAGAGATATTAAGAATTACCCCGATGACCCGTGCTTCCTTCTTACCAAGAGTTCTTTTATGCAACATAACCAGAATGTTCGCTTTACATCAGTAGTACTGACCAGCGAGCTTTCCGTGCATGTTTAATTTAAAAAAGATTATCACTAACACCTTTCTCGCTTCATTGACGGGAAAGGTGTTTTATTATTAGGCATTCGAACCAGCGACGTAGCCAGTCGTCCAGCAGAGTTGAAGTGAGAAACCACCGGAAGGGCGAGTGATATGGAGGAGATCGCCGGTGATGTAGAGATTGGTGAAGAGCTTGGAACGCATGGTCTTCATGTCCATTTCGGTCAGTGGAATGCCGCCATCGGCGACAACGGCACGGTCAAAGCCCATCAGTCCAGTGATGGTCAGCGGCAGTGCCTTAAGCATATTCACCAGCTCCTTGCGCTGTTCCTTCGTGACGCTGTGCACTTTTAATTCTCGGTCTAGGTTTGGTAACAATGAGAACACCGCTTCAATGGTGCCGTGGGGTACGATTTCATCCATCACGTTTTTCAGTAATTTATTTTTGTTGGCATCAAATACGCTGATGATCTTTTGCTCCAATGCCCCATGGTCAGTATCAGGATACGCATCAATGGTGGCGGTTACCTTTCCAGCGTGTAATAAATCTGCAACTTCACCGGCACTATTAAGAATTAACGGACCAGATAAGCCGAAATGGGTAAATAGTAATTTTCCTGTTTTTGAAAAAGCTTTTTTCTTTTGTTTTCCCTCTTCGACAAAGAATGTGATTTTCATAAATGACAATGACGTACCGGACAGTGACTTCACCCACGGTTCCTTAACGGCCAGCGGTACGATGGTCGGTGTCGGGTCAGCGACCGTATGCCCTAGGGCTTTCAACCAGTTAAACCCATCACCCGTTGAGCCGGTTTCCTGATGCGACAATCCTCCTGTTGCTAGAACATATGAAGTGGCAGTATAGAGCGTTTTCCCTACGCTGACACCAGTAATACGATTGTCCTCATGATGAATACGGCTCACTTCGCTGTTGGTCATAATGGTAACCTTACCCTTGGCCATGTAGCGTTCCATAGCCCTGAATACATCGATTGATTTCTCAGTATGAGGAAAGGCACGCTTGCGGGCCTGCACCACCAACGGCAATCCAAGATTTTCAAAAAACGTAAACGTATCCTTGTTGCTGAATTGTGAAAATGCCGAATATAAAAACTGTTCGGCACTTTTATAGTGTTTCAAAAAAAGTCGTGTGTCTTCTTCGGCATTGGTAATATTGCATCGTCCTCCCCCGCTGATTTTTAATTTCTCACCAAGCTGGGCATTCTTTTCCAATACAAGCACCCTCTTACCGAGCTCTCCTGCTCGGCCTGCCGCCATGATGCCTGAAGGTCCACCACCAATCACGATCACATCATATTGCTTGTCGAGAGTAGTCATATTATTTGTCTAAATCCAATACCTCATCAATGCGAATCTGGTGGACGAATTCCGGTACGTGGGAGACCAGGATCATTGCCCCAGCATAGCTGCTCAATGCCTTGGCAATGACCGGTAAGTGGCGGAAGTTGATGTGGTTAGTCGGCTCGTCGAGAATGAGCAGTCCCGGCTCCATCAGCACCAATGTCGCAAATGCCACCAAGCCCTTCTGGCCTTCTGAGAGGTTGCCGATCTGAGTATTGATAATGTCCGACGTGATCAGGAAGCTTGCTGCCACTGAACGCACGCGCTCTTCATTGGGGCGCAGGCCAGCGCTTGCCATCGCACCGCGAAGGGCCTGATATGGGCTCTCATTGAAGTTAAGGGTTGAAAAGTCCTGACGATAATACCCAACACGGACATTACGGCCAATGCTTGAGCCTTTGGCAGTGCCATTAGCGATGGATTCGAGCAGCGTGCTTTTGCCGATACCGTTCGGCCCCTTGAGAAGGAGGTGCTGGTTTCGCTTGAGCGAGATGGTAGCTTTGCGCTCAGTCACCTTGTGATTTTTTAGTACGGTAAATGAGCTAATGCCGATGATTTCACCAACAATGTCTTCTTGTACAGGAATGGTAAATGGACGAATGGTTTTGTCTTCCTTGCGGACATCGACAATGTCTTCCTCCAGCTCCTCGGCTTTCTCGCGCATGCGTTTGGCCACGAGACGCATCTGACCACCCTTGTAGGCGAACTGATTGGCCTTCTCCTTTTTGGCCTGGATTTCCTTTGCCAACATGGCATTTTTCATGTTTTCCTTTTCGATACGAACGGCAATGTCACGAACGACGTCATTGTAGTTACCAACATACTGCTCGATCTTGCGGGTAAAGATGTCGAGATAAAAGACTCCTTCAGTAAAGGCATTGAGAAAGGCAGCATCATGGGAAATGACCAAGACGGTTTTCTTGTAATCAATAAGAAACTTTGTCAGATGGGCAATGCCAGCCGTATCAAGGTTATTGGTCGGCTCGTCGAGCAGCAACAAATCCGGATCCTGGATTAAAGCAGAGGCCAACAGCAAGCGTGCCTGCTGTCCACCAGAAAAGCTTTTGATTAGTCGCTCATGAATGTCTTTGACAGAAAGGTTCACGACTTCAAGTACGGCGTCAATTTTTGGATCGATATCATAGACCTTCTGGGAAAACTGGCTTTCGAAGAACTCTCGCACCGTCCATTCCATCTGTTCACGAGGAATAACCTGTCGGGCAGTGGCTACGGTCGTGCCTTTGACGATGTTGATGGTCCCGTGTTCGGGCGTAAAGACCCCGGTCAGGAGGTTAAAGATGGTGCTTTTGCCGGCGCCGTTCTGTCCCATAAGGGTAAATTTGGCACCTTTGCGGATCGAAAAAGATACCTCGTCGAGAATGGGCTTGGTAGCGCTATATTCGAATGAGACATTCTCAAATCGAACGATTGTTTCGGCTTTTGACATAATGATGGCAAGTGTATCATAATAAGCGTTATCTATGAACACTGCCGTTTCGCGGGCTTCAAAAAAACTGCTCACCGTACCCAATGTCATTTTTCTCGTATTGTGCTGCGTGGTGATGTACCTGATCTTCAAGAATGTTGCCCAAATCAAGGCCATTGATGAACTGTTTCGACAGATTGATGATCGGTGGATCATTATTGCCATCGCGTCTCAGCTCATTACCTATCTTGCAACGACCGCTATTTACTACGCCCTGATTAATCGCTTCAAGGGCCCGCATGGCAGTGTCGGCTTTGTGGACATGCTCAAGCTCTCTATTGTCAGCATCTTCATTAATCAGATTGTGCCGAGTGGCGGTATTGGCGGCAATGGCTTTCTCTTTAATGAAATCACCAAGCGCGGTGTCACCCAGAAGAAAGCATTCTTCACTATTGTGATGGAATGCATCTATCTCTATGTGGCAATGCTGGTGCTTTTGATCACGCTTCCTTTGCTGTACCTGCTCAATCACAATGCCCTACCGCCATCATTTCTCATTGCCATCATTTATGGATTCTTGCTCTACGGTGCATTGGCGGTACTGATGACGATACTAAGCGTTAAGGAAACCCTACAAAAGGCATTGAAGGCCATTTCCCGCATCAAGTTCTTGAGGCATTACGTCGAGGATATCACCTTCTCACCGCAGGGTACGTTTGCCGATCATCAGACGGAGGGACCATGGGGTATTTTTCGTAAATATATAAAAGGTTCAATGGCGGTAGTGCTGCTGCAGATGGCAGTATTTTTTGCCGACGGATTGACGATATTTGCACTCTTGCAGGGATTGCATGTTCATACCTCCTTCCTTATCATCATCTTCGGTTTGTTGTTGACATTTGGTGTCGCCGCTATTCCGATCTCCCCTGGTTCGCTGCTCGTGTACGAAAGTGCCATGACATTCTTCTATACCAGCATGGGCATGCCGTTTCAGGCTGCCATTGTCGTTACCCTACTGTACCGCGTGTTGTCATTCTGGCTGCCGATTGGACTTGGTCTTGGACTGTACAAGCATGTACAAAAGCAAAGTATCTAGGCTATACTTTATAGCGAAGTACTACTACCTTTAAACAAATAACCTCTACTATGAAAAAGCAGGCTTGGACCAAACGAACCAATTGGAACGGCCTAATCCTCATCACGGGAACTGTATTGATTATCATTGCTTTTATAAATGGCAAATACGACTCCGGTGCAGTCTGTTTGTTATTCGGCATTGCTTCACTGGCCTATTTTTCCGGTGAATGTATAAAAGTCAAAAAACGAAAGCGCAAAGAACTGTTACAGCAAAAAGTTGAGCCCTAGCTCAACTTTTATTTTTTATACTAATAACGGCGCATGACGCTGCGTACTACTGCAACAATCTTTAATTCGTATTCAGGATAGATCGGTTTGAAGTCCTTGTTTGCCGGTTCAAGCCAAAGCTTGTTGTTTTTGCTGCGAAGATATTTCATCGTGAATTCTCCGTCAACTTGGGCAATGACGATGTCCCCGTCTTTGGCGGTGTTGGTGCGTTCTGCAACCACAATATCGCCATCATCAATATGGGCATCAATCATGGACTTTCCATCTACTTCAAAAAGATAGGTGGAAGCTTTTTTAGGCACGAGATAGTCTTCGATGTTTAATGAGTCAGTCAGTAACTCTCCTGGTGCTGGTAAGCCGGCTTTCACTAAGCCGACCATGGGGATCTCATCGAAACTGCTGCTTGGAATGAGTTTGCCAAGCTTGTCCTTGGTCACGATACCGGCAGCGATGAGTTTGGTCACGACACGGTAGACGGCATTCTTGGACTTGAAGCCGAAAAGGCTCATCATTTCCGTATACGTCGGCATGCGACGCTTGGACTGGTAGAACGATATGAGTTTTTCCTTGTAGTCTGGTGTCATAATACTAACTTAGTACGTGCTTGCCCTGAAGAACTTGAAGGGATGAAAGAATTGTACCAGAAAGTGGCGGTGCTTCGTAGGCTTGGCAAAGTGTGCGGAAATCAGAGAAAGGGACTGACCATGTTCAGCAATAGTTAATCGTTCAAGGCGAGTAAGTTCGTTTTTGAGAGCTTGTTGGAATGGAGTTGTTTTCATACGAGTGAATGTTAGGCAAACAATGGGAAGACGCGGCTGATAATGCCTGTCTTGCCTTCGCGTTTCTGTTCGCGAATCTTCCGTACGATCATACGGTGCTTCCTGGCTTCCTCAACGTACTTTTGACCGCTCATGATTTTGCTATCGATGCGCTGATTGAGCGTGCGAAGCTGTCTTTCCAATGTGATGATGTATTCCTGTTGTGACATATAATAAACAATAATTACTCCTTTTAACTACTCTTATAGTATAGGTGAACGATTGTTCACACGCAAGTACATACCCTACCCATACTGTGGAAAACTCTTGAGGACCGACCTAAAGAATCAAATAAAAAAGCCCCCTGATTGGGGCTTGTCATGTTTATCGTCTGCTTCTCTTTAACGACGGTTATCCGGAGCAGGTTCATGTTCCATTCTTTTCAGAACCTCGTTACGGAGTTGGTCTTTGTCGAAAGGACTTTTTCCGTTGCCATTATCTTTGGCATCAAGTTCAACAGCGCGTTGGAAATGATGCAGCAACTCATTGTTATTTAAACTAGTGAGCTCCTCGTTGTTCATGCACATAATTCTAGGATTAAATTAAGGTGAATTTTGCTCATCTTAGTCCCCCGCTTTGACAAAGTCAAGCAAGATGGTAAGGTAAATAAAACTTAAAAATATGAAAAAGATACTTAGCACCACTGGCCTTGTCGTTGAGCTTTTCTTGGCCGCCATCTTCTTAATGATCCCCGGGGCGGTAATAGCCCTAACATGCTTTTTGGTTATTCTGGCGATAAAAATTTTCGCTTATTATTTAATGCCCTGGTTATCAGTGTTTTTGGTCTTCAAAAACACTCACTGGATTTTAGGGGTATTATTGACGCTTGTTTTCTTTGTTCTCGGAAAATCATTGTATAAGCGAAAATTTTTTACCATAAAAAATCTCATTAATCCCGCTTTTCCGCTTTTTACAAATTGAGCACTCATAGCAAAGGCCACCCTTTCGGGTGGCCTTTTTATTTAGATCATTTCTACTTCCTTTTCTTCGTGACGTTCCTCGTCAGTCATTGGGCGGTCTTCACCCTGGGCAAGTCCTTCAAGACGAGCTTTTTCGTTTGCACTCCATGCTGCCATTTCTTCAGGAGACATATTTTTCATATCTTCAACGATTTTCTTGTGCGCTTCGTCATCCGTGCTCATTACATGGGTATTGCCATTTTCAATTACTTCTTCAGGAGTGTTCCCTTTGATTTCTGCATCACAAGGTCCGCCCATATCTTTACATGTTGTTACTATCATAATTGTGTTACTCGTTTATCTATTACTCCTCTATTGTACCGACAATATGCTTCCCTGTCATTGTTTCGGGGGTGGAAATACCAAGAAGGCCTAATACTGTTGGCGCAAGCCAGGTTAGGTCGCCATTATCATGAATGGTGAGGCCTTCCTTGGTGACAATACACGGTACTTTGTTGAGAGTGTGTGCGGTGTGAGGGACATTTTCAGTAGCATCAAAATTTACCTCGGCATTGCCGTGGTCAGCAGTGATGATGGCGATACCATCATGTGCAATCAATGCTTCAATAACACGACCCAATTGTGTATCAGTTTCTTCAAGGGCTTCAATAATCGCTGGGACATTGGCAGTATGTCCAACCATGTCGGGATTGGCAAAGTTAATGAAGATGAAATTCACCCCATCCTCAATGCGCTTGATTGCCTCATCGGCAATGCCCTCGGCCCGCATCTTCGGTGCGAGGTCGTGAGTCTGAACATCCTTGCGACTATCAAGCAGGACAAATTCTTCATTAGTGTGCGGTGTTTCCACTCCGCCATTAAGGAAATACGTTGCATGAGGAAACTTTTCAGTTTCAGCGATATGGGCTTGGGTCATGCCGGCATCAGCAACTTCCTGAGCCAGTGTCGTTTGCAACACTTCCGGTGGAAATGCCACGGCAACGTCATACTTGCTGCTGTATTCGGTCATGGTAGTGATAAAGAGGTTTTTTGACTCCTTGTGCTTGAGCAGGGTTTCGGTCAGCATGCGGGCACGATCAGCGCGGAAGTTAAAGAAAAATACACCATCGTTTTGCTGAATAGGATATGCAGTACCGTCGGCATCGGTTATAACAATGGGCGCAAGGTGCTCATCATATACGCCCTCGGCATGCAGCTGTTCCATTATTGCTGATGGTTTCAGGTGATGGGTAGTGCCTTCGCCCTCAAAGAGTGCCGCTTCAGCCTTTGCCAAACGATCCCAGTTACTGTCTCTGTCCATGGCATAGAAGCGTCCACTCATCGTGGCAATGCGCCCAACGCCAATTGTTTCTAGCTCCTGTTCCAACGTTTTCAAAAATCCGGCAGCGGACTGTGGCGCAGTGTCGCGACCATCGGTAAAGACATGCAGGTATACCTTGGTGATGTTTTGCTTCTTGCAGGCCTTCAGAAATGCCACCAGGTGGTCATGGTGAGCGTGAACGCCGCCGGTACCAAGCAAGCCAAGGACGTGGATGGCGCTGTCGTGCGTTTGGACATGCTTAAACAATTGACCAAACGCACTTCGCTCACCAAAACTGTCCTCACGAATTGTTTTGCCAATGCGAACGAGATCAGTATCCAAGGTTCGCCCTGCGCCAATCGTCATATGACCGATCTCACTGTTCCCTACCTGCCCTTCAGGCAAGCCTACGGCCTCACCACTGGCTTCTAGCAACGTATGCGGGTACATATTCCAATACCTATCAAAATTCGGCGTCTTGGCCGCCGCAACGGCATTATCAGCAATTTCTTCACGATACCCCCATCCGTCCAATACAATAAGCGCAACTTGTTTTTTCATAGCGGACACAGTATACAAAACTGTGAGGTACTGAGCAACGCACAAATTAGATAAAAGAAAAAGGCCGCCTTTTGTACAAAAGGCGGCCTAACAAAAAATTATCTAAATTCAACATAAAACATATCAAGCACGTTTCTTTCTTGCTGTCTGCACGTTAGACCGCAAAATGATGCGAGTAACTCACATGCGTGAATGGTGGTTAGGTTCGATTCAAAACGAAAAATTGCTTTATCATCAAACATTGTGCTGTTTAAATTAAAAAGTATCCGTTTTCCAGTAAGTTTAAGTGAGGGTCTATAAATACTGACAGTGTTATCTTTTGTATAAAAACACAAAATATCTCCACTTTCTAATGATGTTGTGACAGCATTTTTACAACTTCTCTCCGGGGAAATTACTAAACCTGAATTAAACAATGAGGGTTTTTCATTTAAATAATCAATAAACGCCCTGATTGTTACCGTTGGATTATTTATTGCTTTTTGGATTTTTTCAGAATCGATTGCCTCGCAATCTATCCCAGTTAAAAGCTTTGCTAAAAGCTCACGAAACTGACCTTCTGTGGCTGATTTCATTTTTTTTGTTTTTAAATTGTACTACTTGGTATTTTGAGTCCACCGTTCATATCTCGGACATTTCCCGCACTCTACCTATTTATATTGACAAAGTCAAGAAATAGGATTTAAAAAATACCACCATTTGGTGGTATTTTTTTTATGTTGAACACTTAGTGTTTAACAGGATTATTTTTTCGCAAATGGATTCTCGAACACCGCCTTCTTGCCCAAGTCTTCCTCGATGCGAAGGAGTTCGTTGTACTTTGCAACACGGTCGGTGCGAGAAAGTGAGCCGGTTTTGATCTGGCCAGTGCCAAGTCCAACGGCAAGGTGGGCAATGGTAACGTCCTCAGTCTCACCGGAACGGTGTGACATGATTGAGGTATAGCCGGCAGCCTTGGCCATTTCAACGGCAGCGACAGTTTCGGTAATGGTACCGATCTGGTTGACCTTGATCAGGATGCTGTTTGCTACGCCCATTTCGATGCCCTTCGCAAGACGTTCAGTGTTGGTTACAAACAAGTCATCACCAACAAGCTGAACTTTGCCACCAAACTTTTTCGTTAGCTTTGCATAGCCTTCCCAGTCGTCTTCGGCCAAGCCGTCCTCTATTGAGACAATCGGATATTTCTTAATCCAATCACCATAATACGCAATCATTTCATCAGTACTGAGCTGCTTATTGTCGCGCTCGAGAACATAGCGCTGCTCATGGAACAATTCTGTTGCTGCAACGTCCAACGCAAAGGCAAAGTCCTTGCCAACCTTGTAGCCTGCAGCCTTGATGGCTTCGGAAACGAGCACCAATGCTTCCTCGTTTGACTTTACCGGCACTGCAAATCCTCCTTCATCACCAACCGTAGTAGTAAAGCCTTTGGCATTAAGCACTTTTTTCAAGTTATGAAATACTTCCGCGCCCATGCGCAATGCCTCACTGAATGTTGGCGCACTGAGCGGCATGATCATGAATTCCTGCATGTCAGTGGACATAGTCGCATGCTGACCGCCATTAAGGACGTTCATCATTGGCATTGGCAATTTCATTTTGGTCTTGGTTTTTGCCAATGTGTTGAAATATTCGTACAATGCCAAGCCTTCGCATTCGGCTGCAGCATGAGCAAAAGCCATGGAAACGGCGAGAATGGCATTGGCACCGAGGACAGACTTTGTACTTGTGCCATCAAGGGCGATCAGTGCCATATCAAGGCTTTCCTGGTCAAATGATTTCTTGACCAATTTCTTTTTGATAACGGTATTTACGTTTTCAACGGCCTTGAGTACGCCCTTGCCGAGATAGCGCTTCTTATCGCCATCACGAAGTTCTAATGCTTCATGGCTGCCGGTTGAGGCACCACTTGGCACGGCAGCGCGACCCAATGAACCGTTGCTGAGTTCAATATCCACCTCGACGGTAGGGTTACCGCGGGAGTCCAATATTTCACGTGCGTGTATGTAGTTGATGGTGTGTTTTTTCATAGGGGCTTAGTATATCAAAAACCAAAAGACTCTCAAACAATCGAGAATCTTTTGAAAGAAAACTGTCATTTATATTTATGCTGTTGTTGAAGATGAATAGTTGATGGTGTACGGCAATACTCGTAAGGTTAGTGATAATGATATTGAAGGTGCATATTTGTTATTGTTATGAAGTTGTAGGGGCTGTTATTCCTGCATGCTGCAGAAGTATTTGTGCCTGCGTATCCTTTCCTGCTTGGTGCAGGGTGTAAGCGGATACGAGCGCATCAAACTGATCATGTGTTACTGCCCGGGCTCCTGGTTTACCGGCGATGGCACTGGTAAAGGCATTGTAGTCGTCGTGAGCAATGGCTTGCGCCAAAGCCTGGTGTAATACGGGTCTGCTCATCTTTTGTATCCAGATCGGCTCTTGTGCCGCATATCCTGTAGCGGCAATCATACCGGCGGATACAATTCCCAGAAGCCCCGAAAGTAGAATCTTTCGTGTTGCGACCGTCATAATACGTTGTGTAAATTAATTTAGTAAGGCACGGAATGACATGCTGTCGTTGCTGATGGTCATTCCGTATCAATTCATACGTATCACATTCACATTTCTTTCAAAGTAGTCATCCTGATGTTGAGTTGGATAGCGGTAATACGTGCGCACCATATTATCTTCGGTATTTTGAGTGATGGCATAGAAAAGAATACCCAAAATAATGCTGCTCGCGACACTTACCAACAGCAATTGCAGCGTAGTGTGACGGTAACCGGTATAGGTATTGCGCAAAAATGAAGTACTGATAAGGCAGAATATGAAAAATGACACTACCCAGAGCAGCGGAATGGCGGCAATCATCAGTAATTGGTTAGGATGGCCGTGAAGGATACCGTAAATCAGGCCGGCAATGGTGTAGGCACCGAGGACAGTAGTGATAATGCCCGGAATCCACAAAATACTGTTACGCAAGACGAAATGCCATTTCGGTCGAGGTCTAACCCGTTGATGCTCAATGGCCGTAAGGATTTTTTCAGTTGTAGTGGTAGTCATTTCCATAGTGTTATAAGGATGGTGGTAATTGCTTTTGTATGCGTTTCTGCAATTGTTTTTTGGCGCGGTTAATGCGGACAGCGACTGTGCCGGCAGGAATTTTCAAAATGTCGGCGATTTCCTCGTAGGACTTGTCCTCAAAGAAGCGCAGGAGCAGGATTTCCTTGTATTTTTCATCCAAGGTATTCAATGTATTGATAATGTACTGTTTCTGCTCGGCATTGCTGAATTGGGTGGTGAGATCCTCGTCCACCATCAGCTTTGAAATAATGTCATGCGCCTCATCATCCAATGAAAGGGTCGACCGTCGCTTTTCCCGGCGATACCAGTCGATCATCTCATTGTGAGTAATACGATAGATCCAGGAGGAAAATAACAGCGACGTGTCGTATTCGTTGATATTGCGATAGACCTTGATGAAGATATTCTGCAGGAGGTCCTCGATGTCAGCTGCCGTAGCGGCACTGCGACGCTTGATATACCGAGTGAGCTTGGGCACATACCGATCCACCAATACGGCAAAATATTGCTGATCCTTTTTGCACTTAATGACCAGTGCTTCATCGGAAAGATGGCTGTGTACTACCTGCATTCTCTCATTATACGCCAATTCGTGATAAAATCTTCCCATGATAGCAACCATACAGGCAATTTTATTAGGAGCATTACAAGGTATTACTGAACTCTTCCCTATTTCTAGTCTTGGCCACAGCGTCATTCTGCCTACCATCCTGCAATGGCATATCGATCAGTCCAGTAATACGTTCGTGCTCTTTTTGGTGGCAACGCACTTTGCCACGGCGGTAGTGTTGATTGGTTTCTTCTTTCAGGACTGGGTCCTGATCGTCAAAGGCTTCTTTCGTTCGATGCGCAATGGCCGTATCGTGGCTGGTGACACCTATGCCAAGCTTGCATGGCTGATTATTGCTGCTACCATTCCTGCCGGTCTTATTGGCGTTCTTCTTCAGAAGCGTTTGGAAGCATTGTTTGCCTCTGCATTAGTGACAGCACTGTTTCTGATGTGTAATGGTGTTGTGTTGTATTGTGCCGAATACCTTAAGGAGCGCAATGAACAGATAATACGGGGCGAAGTGGATGAGCGCGTTGCTCACATTTCATTCAAACAATCCTTTATGGTCGGCCTTGCGCAATGTCTTGCTCTTATTCCGGGTTTTTCTCGTACCGGCGCAACGCTTGGCGGTGGCTTGATGGCTGGTCTCACGCACGAAGAAGCCGCGCGCTTCTCATTCCTTCTTGCTACACCGATCATCCTTGCAGCAGCAGTATTGAAATTACCGGGATTATTTCATGCGAGCAGCGACATCATTGGCCCAATCCTCATCGGTGCAATCGCCGCTGCCCTTGCAGCCTATCTCGCCGTCCGCTTCCTCACCCGCTACTTCAAACATCACACCCTTATTCCCTTTGCACGGTACTGTATTATTGCGGGAGCAATTTTTGCAGTGCTGATGTATTTGCATCTGTAAATAAAAAAACCTCCCCTTTCGGTTTGGTTCAAAATCCTAAGCAGAAACTGCCTACTGAGATAGAAGCTCTATAAGTTCTTGTTTTAGACGAACAGACTTTGCAATCACTGGTATGTTATTTTCCAGTGCGAGTTTTATCTCATCTTTAATTCCTTGAGAAATGGATATTCCGTATATCCACATTTCATCAATTATGCCCCTTCTGAAGTATTCTATATTTACCAGCCTAGCAAGCTGTTTATCTCCTGGGGTATTACCCAGATACTGTCTCCATATCAGGCTCGGGAAGATAGGCACAATCCCTTTTGAATGCAGAGCCTTGCAAATGCTAAGAACTTTTCTTGTATTCCCTTCTATATCTCCTGACATAGCATGGGCAACAAATACTGTTTTTGCCATTGAAATAATTTTATAAGCATACTAACTATTTAATTTGTAAAGTCAATAGAATGGTTTTTCAGTTATTTAGCATTTTTTTTCATATGCTATACTCTCACCATGAATAACAAAAAGACAATCATTAGCTTGGCGGCAGTTATTGCAGTAGTCGCTGGCGTTATTGGATTTGCTGCAATGAATAAGAAGGCTGACACCAGTACTGTGAGTGACACTTCTGCTACTCCGGTTACTAATACAACCACGGATTCGACAGGCTCACCGCAAGGCCCTGTTGCGGACAAGCCAAGCACTACCCCTTCTACTACCAAGACCACTACTGAATACAAGGACGGTACCTATACCGCAACTGGTGCATACAACTCCCCAGGAGGCCCTGACAATCTGGGCGTAACCGTTACCATCAAGAACGACACTGTTGCTGCTGTTTCAGTGGTACCAATGGCCCATGATCGTGAATCAAGTCACTACCAGTCTCTCTTTATTAGCGGGTACCAGTCACTAGTTGTTGGCAAAAAGGTAGACAGCGTGCATTTGGATGCAGTCTCAGGTTCTTCTCTCACTCCAATCGGCTTCAACGATGCCTTTGCACAGATAAAGACCCAGGCCAAGGCCTAACGCACCATGAACGAAAGCTTTTCCTTTAAGGCGATCGGCACATCATGGCATATTCAATTCGCATGTTCTGATCGCGCTGTCAGTGACCATCTTGTCACTACCGTAAAAGCGCGCATCGAACTATTTGAATCAAATTATTCTCGCTTCCGCGAGGATTCTTTTGTTGGACAGATCGCCCGCGCTGCTGGCCAGTATCAGCTTCCCGATGATGCCGCACTGATGCTAGCTCTCTATAGAAAGCTGTATGACATTACGCAGGGCAAAGTAACCCCGCTCATTGGTGAAGTATTGGTCGCAGCCGGCTATGATAAGGATTATTCACTAATGCCAAAAGACCATATTCCTACGCCGCCAGCCTGGGATGAGGTCATGAGCTACCAGATGCCGTTTTTAACCACGACACGGCCCTTACAGCTCGATTTTGGGGCATTAGGCAAGGGCTATATCGTTGATATTGCTGCTCAAGTATTCAAGGATAATGGCATAGCGGACTTCAGCATTAATGCCGGCGGTGACATTGCCTACAGCACCACTACAGACAAGCCATTTCGAGTGGGATTGGAGGATCCGGCCGACACAACGCAGGTCATTGGCGTGGCAGCGCTCGTTAACAAAAGCATTGCCGGATCTGCTGGCAATCGCCGGGCCTGGGCAAAATACCATCACATCATTGATCCTGATCTGAGCGAATCCCCTCGTCATATTGCCGGTTTGTGGGTTGTTGCAGACACGACATTGCTGGCTGATGGCCTGACAACAGCGCTCTTTTTTACTGGACCAGAAGTGTTGCGGCAACATTTCGATTTTGAATATCTTGTTCTGTATAGTGATCGCTCAATTGCGATATCAGATGCCTTTCCCGGGGAACTTTTTATGCAATAAGTAGTGGTATACTATTTGTATGGAAAAATTAAAACAACCCTCCTCCGCACAAGGCTTCGGCGCGGCAAAGTATGCACCCACTATTCTTCGCCTTGGCATGTCCGGTGTCTTCCTCTGGTTCGGCATCAACCAAATCGTTGACCCAACTGCCTGGATTGGTTTTATTCCAGACGCTATCGTCAAACTCACTGGCATGAGTGCACTGACCATCGTGCATTACAACGCATTTTTTGAGATCATTGCTGGAAGCATGCTTCTGCTCGGCTTCCTTACCCGCTTCATTGCCTTTATCCTATTCCTTCATCTGCTCGACATTGCTTTCACCGTTGGTCTCGACAGTATCGGCATTCGCGATCTCGGCCTTGCTGTCGCCACTCTCGTTATTTTCCTCAATGGCTTTGACTGGCTGACATTGGATCGGTATATGCGGGAATAAGAAATGATCGCAAAAAGCCTCACCGTACGGTGAGGCTTTTTGACTTTTTATTAAATTTGTGTTATTTTGAAAAAAACTTAAAACCCTTGTTATTTGAAAGCACTTCCCTTTATTCTCTATGGCGGGGATACCTGCCAAGAGGGCACCAAGCTCGGTGATGAGAGCATACAGCGAGAAATCGCAGCTACTCGGTTTGTTGTCTACAACAGAGAAAAAGTCGCATACTTCCTCTTTGGTGCTGGTACTCGTCCCGATAAGCCCGAATACCCTCAGCTTAAAGAGCTCATGAAGGAGCGTTTTGAAGCATTATTCCCCAATCTTTCTACGTATACAACCGATACAGACGGCTGGGGTACGTTTGATGAAACAGTATCCTTGTTTGAACAATTATTATCCTTGCATGAAGAAGAGATATACGTGTGCTCTTCCTGGTATCACTTACCAAGAATACGGTTTATCTGGTGGATCGTTGCTCGTGGATCAATTAAGATTCACTACGTCAGCGCTCCTTCGCCACGATACAGGTCCCTTATTTCAGAAGCATTAAGTTTTGCTAAGGTATTCTATAGTTGGTACAAGTGGAAAAGGAAAAAATGAAAGTACTACCCTCCGTTTTTATACGGAGGTTTTTTGTTAATTAAAAATGGCCGGTCATTAATGACTGGCCATTTTGTGTTATACCCAATATTTCACTATGTAAACATTGTGTTTCCAAAAGTTTCTGTAAGAAACCAGATGTCTGTACAAAGTGATGCCTCTTTTTCTGAGGGCGAGCGCCACAGCTTCTTTATGAGGTACTGTTTTTTCTAAAAACACAAGCGTCTCGCTGGATTGTGATAGTGGATATTTGATATCAAGATACACTATTCTTCCGAAGGTAACAGCAAAAATTATACTAGCTGCTATTGTCATATACAGGTCATATGCTTTTTCCATAATCTAAGGTTTTTGGTTTCCTATTACTGTACGCCTTTTAAAAACAAAGTCAATGCCCGGTTAAGCAGGACGTGTTCTGTAATACCACACCTTGATGAGATCAATAGCAAAGAAATACACGATCATTGTAGCGAGGATAGTTATTACGGCGGGCAATGACAAAGCCGTGAAGTGGAAGTAATGCTGGAACACTGGAATATAGATCACTATAAATGAAAGCAAAAATGCCAGAAGAAATGAGCTGTTGAGAAGCAATGAAGGCCGCTTGGCATGCCAGAAAAAGCCTTTGTTGCGGAGCGCATAGAAGACAATAAGCGCTATAAAGGTAAAGTAGATATACAGGCTAGTCTGGACAGTAATAAGGGGGTTATGGCGAATGATAATGAAATAGAGCAATTCAAAGAGTGCGGTTGGTACGCCAAAAATCAATGACATGAAAAGCAATTGACGAGCCTGCTGACGCTCAGGCTGGATGACTTCCCTGTCCTCAACGGTATCGGAATAAATAGTTACCAGTGGAATATCGGTTAATACGTTCGTAAACAAGATTTGAATCGGCAATAGCGGCAGATTTTTTGAAAAGAGATACAGCACCGCCAATGCCATAAAGGTGCCGAAATTATTGACCATTGAATAGCCAATGTATTTGTTGATGTTTACAAAGATGGTACGGCCATACTTGATACCATTGATAATGACTTCCAGATCTTTGTTCAGAAGCACGATGTCGGCATTTTCCTTGGCGATATCGGTGGCGGAATTCACGGCAATCGCGACATCGGCCAACTTCAACGCCGGTGCGTCATTGATACCGTCGCCTTGGTAGCCAACAACGTACTGCTCCTTTAAGACTTTGAGAATGTTGTACTTCTGAATGGGCGATACACGAGCGAAGACATGGTTGGCGTATACTGCCTTTTTAAAATCCTCCGGTGACATTGCATCAAGCTCATCACCGAGATAGACAACGCTGTTGTCGTTCATGAGCCCAACTTCCCTGCCAATATAGCCTGCAACCTCCTTGCTATCGCCGGTCAGGATCTTGATCTGAATGCCGAGCTTTTCCGCCCGTTCAATCGTAGCTTTGGCACTTTTGCGCAACGGATCACTGAGGCTGACATAGCCGAGAAATGCAAGATCTTGCTCATTGGCAATGATGTCATAGTCTTCCGTGTATAAAATCTGCTTGTAAGCCAGCGAGATATGGTGCAAACCGGTACCGCCTTCCTGCGCAATGGTCTGCAAATATTCTGCCTTGTGATTGCTTGTGGCAATGCCCAATAGAATGTCCGGTGCACCAATGACAATGAGGAAATACTGATTGGTCTTGAGATTACGCACAATGACACGACGACGTTTGTCATCAGGGTCAAATGGCAGCTCCTTGATGATGCAATAGTCTGCCGCCTTGGTCTTGATATCCTGCGATACGTAGTTGATAAATGCATCGTCATAGGAGCTTTCAACGCGGCGCTTTCTGCTTTTCAATACGGCGATCGTAGCATAACCGAAGACCTGAAACAGTTCGTCATCACTCGATACGATATGCTGGATAACCATAGTGTTCTCGGTAATGGTACCGGTCTTGTCGGTACAGAGCATCGTGATGTTGCCGAGGTCTTCCACTGAAGACAGGCGCTTCACGACGACATGCTGTTTGGCGAGTTTCAATGCACCATTTGAAAGCGATACTGTTGCAATGACCGGCAAGACTTCCGGTACGACCGCTACGGCCATAGAAATGACAAAGAGCAAAAGGTCGGTTATTGGCAATTGTCCTTTTGCCAGGAGCAGCTTGGCCACAAAGACCAGTACTAGCGCGGTGACAACAATTTTGATCAGTACTGCACTGAAGCTTTTCAATGACTTCTCATACTCGGTTTCCTTTTTGGTCGTGGTAGACAGTGCGACAATGACACCAAATGCCGTGTCCATGCCGGTAGCATAGACAACGCCAATCGCTTCGCCTTTCTGAATAGTGCTGCCGGTAAATATCAGGTTTTCATCGGTAGCCAATGCCACGGTACTGACCTTCTTTGCAACAGGTAGCGATTCACCGGTCAGTTGGGACTCATCAACCTGGACATTATCAACTTCGATAAGGCGCATATCAGCCGGAGCAATATCACCTTCGTGCAATACCAGAATATCTCCAGGAACGATATCGGTTTGCGATACCAGCTGCATCTTGCCGTCACGCTTTACGCGTACGACACTGGTAATAAATAATGACAGCTTCTCAATGATTTTTTCTGACTTGTATTCCTGGAAAAATCCTAACAATGTATTCAATAATAGAATTGCCAAAATAACCGTTCCGTCGGAATAGTCCTTGATTGCGTATGAGATAAAGGTTGCGATAACCAAAAGGTATACCAGCGTGTTCTGAAACTGGCGGGCAAATACTGCCATGAGGCTGACCTTTTTCTTGGGAAGGACGTTTTTGCCATACCGCGCGATCCGGACATTAGCCTCAGCCATTGAAAGCCCGTCATGAGAAGTGTTGAGCGCGGTGAATACCTGCTCCAGGTCACTGGCGACAACATCTTTTTTCAGCATATAGCCTAGTATAGCAGATTAGGCCTTGTCTTCCGGAGTTTTGTTGCCCCACTGCCATCGTGGCTTTTCGCCCTTGATGTAAGTGATGACAAGCATGATAGCAGTCAATATGATAACAGGAAGTATGAGCTGTATGAGAGTATGCTCACCGCTTTGTACCGTTTGAGCTGCATGAGCCACAACGATTATCATCAGTACTGCATAGATGCCTATTACCAACCACCCTTCAATGGTAGAAGGAGTCCATCCATACCCGTATCGCTTGCGTCTGAACCATAGCTTTTTCATTATTTTTTTAGTATATCACTACAAATAATTAAAAAATACCCCCTGCTCGGGAAAGCAGGGGGCACTCAACTAATTTTTAACATTTAAAGTATAGAAAACACTTTCATAGTGAGATTAGCTCATTATTCCACAATAGTCAATTGTTCGAGGTATCGGAAACACGTTTTCTCATGATCATTGACCATTCCGATGGCCTGCATGAAGGCATAGCAAATAGTCGGACCGACAAAAGTAAATCCTTCCTTGCGTAGGGCCTTGCTCATGCTGTCCTTGTCCTTGAACTGCCAGATATAGGCATCAAAACTTCCCCATTCTTTTTGTATACGTAAAAAAGCCTTGGCATTTTTTACCACACCCCAAATCTTCAGACGATTTCTGACGATATCCTCATTATGCATTAGGCGTTCAAGTTTCTCTTCGCTATATACACTGACCTTTTTTGCATCGAAATTGCTAAATGTATTGCGATACCCTTCCCTTCTTTTGAGGATAGTTGCCCAGCTCAAGCCTGCTTGTGCCCCTTCAAGATTAAGCATTTCAAATAACTGCCGATCGTCATGGACCGGTACTCCCCATTCAGTATCATGATACTGCCTCATCAAATCATCGCTCTCTGCCCAACTGCAACGCCGTATCTCTTTCATATAGATTATTCAATATGAACCGTGATATCAGTACGTTCGTTCTTGAGCTTCAGGGTGAGGGCGGCAAAGGCGCCGATGATGACGATGAGGCTTGAGATGACGAAGACATAATTATAGGCGTCTATCTGTGCTTTGAGCTCTACGAGCGTGATGTATTTCTGGATATCGAGCAGTGCATGGCTGCGCAATACACTGAGACTGTTGATGTGAATGACATTGTATTTAATACGCGAGGTCAAAATGGTGCCAAACAATGCAATACCAAATGCACCGGCTACGTTACGGGCTAAGGCCAGAATGGACGATGCAACACCAATTTCATGAGGATCAACGACAGAGGCAATGACGTTGGTTCGCTGGGCCATACCAAAGCCAAGGCCAAAGGCCATGATGGAAAGTGGAATCATCAGGCTCAATGCTGTTGATTTCGGATCAAGGAATGAGAAGAGGTACAGTCCAATACCTGCAACCAAGGTACTGGCAAAAATAACATAGCGAGCCTGGACTTTTCCTGTCAGTGCTCCACCAATCGGTGCGGCTAGCATTAGTGCTGCCGCCATTGGCATAAACAAATAGCCAGTTTGGGTAGCATTGTATCCAAGGAATGTTTGTGCAAACACCGGCAACAGAAACAATCCGCCCATCATGCCCATGAAGACCACGAAGTTATTGAGTAGCGTGTTTACAAAGGCTGGAATTTTGAAGAAGCGCAAATCAACAATTGGTTCCGGTACATTCTGCTCAACTTTGATAAATGCCCCTGTAAGGACAGCGATGAGGAAATAACACACCAGACTTGAAACTGATAGCCAGCCCCACGTTGGACCCTGGTCAAGCACCAATACCAATGCTGACAGCATGCCACCAAGCGTGATGGCACCCCACCAGTCAAAGTAACTGGTCTTGGTTTCAGAGCGGGATTCATTGATAAAGCGCATTGCCATGAGAAGGCCGATGATACCGACCGGTAGGTTGATCAAAAAGACTGAACGCCAGCCGAAATAGTCAATCAGCGGGCCACCAATAAGCGGGCCAAAGACACTGGCTGCAGCGAATGAACTAGACCAAATACCCAACGCCTGGGCGCGCTCCTTCCCTTCCTTGAACGTCACGGCCAAGATTGCCATGGCGGTTGGATAGTCGGCTGATCCGGCAATGGCCTGAATGACGCGAAAGACGATCATTGAAGGCAGATTCCAGGCAAAGCCAGCCAAGACTGAACCGGCAATAAAGATCGTGAAGCCGAGAATATAGACCTTTTTACGGCCGATAGTATCGCCGAGTTTGCCCCAGATTGGCACGAATATGGCATTGGCAAGAATGTATGCCGTAGCAATCCACCCTGCCGCACTGACCGTAATCCGGAAATCACTAATGATCTTGGGCAATGCCAGGTTCACGATGGTCTGGTCCAATCGCCCCAAAAACGTGCCGACAATAACCGTAAGGAGAATCCACCAGCGTAGGTTGTTCTTCTTTTCTTCCATACGTGATTATTTCGTATAGACAGTCATCTTTGCAGACATGCCATTCTTAAATTCTGGATGCGCAGCAATGTCGTAGCGTGCTTTGATAGTGAAATTCTTGACTTCACGCTGATCGGAAATATCAAATGCGACGCCAGACTGATCAGAAGTCGGACTGATTTCATCAACAATGCCGGTAAAGGTTGTACCGCCAAATGCGTCAACGGTAAATGAGACCGGCTGGCCAACCCTGAGGTCTGCCAAGCCCTTGTCTTCTGCGATCGTGCCGACAACGCGGAGCTGTGTTGGATCAATCATTGATACCACCGCTGCCCCAGGAGTGATGACCTGACCAGGAGTGTTCTGAACGGCAATAACAAGGCCAGCAACCTTTGCAGAAAGAATTTCATTGCCAACACGGGCAACTGGTTCGTCGGCGGTGACAGTATCGCCCGCTTTTACATAGACTTCGGCAAGAATGCCTTCAGCCTGCGGACCGATAACGATAGTTGGTGCCATGATCTGTGACTTCTCAATCGAGACATGGGATGACAGTGATTTCCATACTAGTGCGCCGATAAGGAGCAGTACGACGACAATGATACCGGTAAGGCTTTGCACCCATGGCTTAGAAAAAATACTTTGTTTTGTTGGAGCTTCCATAAGATTATTTGGTAGTGATACTGATAACGGTTTTGTTCTGAGTGACAGCCTGGCCTGCCTTGAGATCGGCATCAATGAATGATACCGTGCCACTGACTGGCGCCACGATGACATTGTTTTTATAGGCTGCGAGAGCGGTCTGATATGCACCTTCGGCAGTATCAATGGCGGCCTTGGCAGTCGCGGCACTTGATGAGCCATTCTGTCCAAGGTTCGCAGCATACTGACTCAAGACCTGGTCGCGAGTGGTAACGGCAAGATCATAGGCATTCTTATTGGTCACATAGCTCGCTGATTGAGTGTTCGGAATGTTGATTGTCCACTTGGTCGCACCAGAAAATCCCTGGGCAAACTGAATGTACAATCCGCATGTCCCCAATGGCTGTGGAGCGCTAAACGTCACTGTGCCACTGCCCTTTTCAAGACCGTCATACGTAAATGAGTAGCCAGAATTTGCACCAGAGGTATACGGAGTTACCACATACTGACCCTGGTTCTGACAGGTATAGGTACCGGAAATGGTTGGTATATGGCTGTCATCCTGCACTGAGGGTGTTGCCACCAAGCCGCTTGAAAGCATGGCACGGTATGCATTTTGTACGAGGACATCCTGCTGCTTCTTGGCATTGGCATACTGCACGTCGAGTGAAGCGTACTGGGCCTGAGCCAATTCAAGGGCGCCCTTGGCCTGAGTGACGGCACCCGCAGCATCGCCGGCATCGAGCGTGGCGAGCGCCTGGCCCTTAACGACAGTATCGCCTACTTTCACTGCAACGCTTGCGACACGACCGCCTTTTGGAAAGGCCAGGTCAAAGACATTGTCTGATGAATTGGTAACAATAGTGCCCGATGTCGTGTCAGCAGTATTCTGAGGAAGGTTCACTACCGGTGGCTTACCGACGAAATGAAAGGCGACTACGCCGACAATGATTGCTGCAACGACAGCAAGGCTGATAACAAGTTTTGGTTTATGGATAAATGATGTGTTCATATTATTTAACAAGCGTTCTGAAGATGTCTGATAGTTGAGTAATTTGCTCGGGATTTAATTTCTTTAATAAAGTGGTAAGTAATGCGGTTTTTTTCTTTTGCAACAGCTTATAGAGTCGCATTGCCTTGGGAGTAAGGGTCACGCGGACACTGCGGCGATCGGCTCCCTGCTCACGCTTGACCAGGCCGCCCTCTACCATCGCATCGATGATGGTCGTGACGGATGGCGGCGTAATGCGAAGATGACCGGCCAGCTCCTTCATGGTCGGATTGGTGTGCTCAGCAATGTATTGCATGATTTCCAACTGCGACATGGAGCAGTTCAGTTCGATCGTCTCCTTCTTATACAAATCCCCTATCTTCTGCTTGAACAGAAATAAGAGGTGCTGCAATTCAGCAATATCAAATGATGGTGTCGATGATGTCATTTTTATTTAGCTAAACTAACTATTAGCTTATCGAAATAGTAACGAAATAAGGGCTTTTTGTCAATCTCAAGAAAAGATAAAGATTTTAGGGGGTTTATCCAGAGAGTGCGATAGTATTTCATTTCCCTCTCCCCTATAATGAGCGTATTACTGGTCATTAATGAATTGCTATGCGGATATTGGTTATCGAGGACGACAGTGACATGCAGGACTATCTCAGTGAGCGATTGCAGGAACACGGCTTTGCAGTTGATACGGCCGGTACAGGATCTCAAGGATTGTATCTGGCTCGAACCAATGAGTACGACATGATCCTATTGGACTACAGCCTACCGGAAAAGAATGGCTTCACGGTCTGCGAGGACATTCGCAAGAGCGGCAGCAACATTCCGATTATCATGATTTCCGTTACCGATGCCGTTAATTACAAGATTCGCGGCCTTACCGTCGGTGCCGATGACTACGTGGCAAAGCCGTTTTCATTTGATGAGCTGCATGCCCGGATGCAGGCGGTCTTTCGCCGGCCCCGCGTTATGGAAACCACCCTGCTCTCTATCGATGACCTTGTTCTTGATACGGTAAAGCAGGTCGTGACTCGTGACGGTGTGCCGATCTACCTGACCCGCAAGGAATTCTCGCTCTTGGAATTTCTCCTGAAGCACAGCGGTGTGGTCGTCACCCGCGGCATGCTGATGGAGCATATTTGGGATGTCACCCTTGATCCTTTTTCCAATACGATCGAAACTCACATTCTCAACCTTCGTCGCAAGATAGAGCATGCCTCAAAAGTAAAGCTCATTCACAGTGTTCCGGGAAGAGGCTATAAAATCGATTTGGCCCGCTAAATACGGAGAAATTTGATAGAAAGTTTATTAAAATTTCAGATAAAATTTATCGCTCATATACTACACTCAGGATGAGCTATAGTCGAATAGCTCATATCAGCCCATCCTGTAATGTATGAAAAAAGTCATTGAAGCAATCCTCACCTCTCCTGCCACCCGCACCCCCGACACTAGCAAACAGGTAGCCTACGATCAAACCGCATTTACTCCTTGGGAAGACTAACTTCCATGTCTTTCTAGCTAGGATACCTGCTATGAATACTCGCCCTTACATCAATAATGCTCCTTTAACTACACCATTATTGGGGCGTAGTATTCATCGCATGTATGAATTATTTATTGCTCCTCTCTCGTCTACCGAAGATACAAGAAGAAAAGAGTTTATTCTTAATACGATTCTTTGTGTAGTTATTGCCCTATTAACTATACTTGATTGCTTTGTAGGACGAGGGGTTATAGCCTTAGGGTCATCATATGAAGGAATACCTTTCACATTGTTTACTGCAATCCTATTATTTTTCTGTTATCTGCTATTACTCTCCCGCAAAGGCTATTACCAAATCGCCACCTACCTTTCATTAGGATTATATTTTGTCTCTACTACGTATGGGGCAATTAAATGGGGTGTGGAATTGCCACTGGTTGCCATCAGCTATACCGTCATCATTGTCATTGCGAGCATTCTTGTCTCTACCAGATTTGCCTTTCTTGTCAGCGGTATCATTGCGGTGACAATTAGTATCGTGACCCGCTTACAGGTTGCCCACGAATTCCACCCTCTGCTCTATTGGAAATATGAGACGGTGACTATGCGTGATCCAGTCGAGCTTTCGATCGTCTTTTTCCTGATAACGGCCGTATCGTGGCTGTCGAATCGCGAGATAGAGCAGTCATTGCGGCGGGCTCGTTCGTCGGAACAGGCATTGCTTGAAGAAAGAGATTCATTGGAAATAAAGGTTGAGGAGCGAACGAAGGAATTGAAGGAAACACAAGGCGAGAAAATTCAGCAGCTATATCGCTTTGCTGAATTTGGCAAGTCATCAACGGGAATATTTCATGACCTTATGAATACCCTGCAGCATGTCTCTATCCATGTTGGAAGACTCGATGAAAATATGCCGGACTCCCCTGATATCAAGGAGCATGTCGCCAAGGCTGTGACGGCCAGCAAGCGATTGGGCAATTACATTGCCACTATCCGCAAGCAGTTTGCCGATGATGACGCCCTTACGACCTTTTCGATTGAAAAGGAAATTGGCGAAGCCTTGGACATGCTGCGTTTTCGGGCTCGGGAATTAGATATCACCATTCAGACGGTTATTGATGATGACATCATGCTTCATGGCAATGCCGTAAAGTTTTATCAGGCCATTTTGAATCTTGTCTCAAATGCCATTGATGCCTGCGAACACACTACCCAGTTACGGGTTATCACTATTATTGTACGACGCTCACCTGACCAGCACCATGCCATAGTGACCATACAAGACAATGGCTGCGGCATTCCTGCCACCGTGGTTGAAAGTGTGTTTGCGACGTTCTTTACCACCAAGTCATATGGTCAGGGCATGGGGTTAGGGTTATCGCAAACCCGAGAGATCATTGAGCAGTTATTTAACGGCACGATTGAGGTTAGCAGTACTGAACACGTTGGCACCACCTTTACCATTAGCATTCCTCTTTCTTATACTCATGCATCACCCGAACTTTCCCACTCTCAAGCAACAGATACGGACGACATGTAATGAAGCCTGGCATTTCATTGCCTCGCAGCAGCAGTCAGACGGGGGCTTTGTCAGCAGTGATACTCAGCGTTCGAGTGTATTTTATACTGGTCTGATTGTTTCGATCCTTCATACCCCTGCTCAGAACATGCCATTACTCTATCAATTACCCTATGCGGCGGTGGATTTTTTATTAAGTCGGAAAAGCCCGCAATGGTCGTTCCGTTATACCGCTGACTATCCTGATGATCTGGATGACACGGCCATTGTGTTGCGGGCACTTTATATAAGCAATCCATCGATTGTTACGGAAGAAGTCTTGGCCCATTTCGTTGCAACCCTGATCAGCAACGAGACTACGCCGGGTGGCCCCTATCAGACCTGGATTATGTCCGAGCGTACGCCCGCATGGGATGACATTGATATTGTCGTGAACAGCAATATCGCACGCTGTTTGGCAGATATGGACATTGCTATGCCAATGCTTCAGGCATATGTTGAAAATTGCATAGAGCAAGGAATGTATCGTTCACGGTATTATTATGACGAAATTATTGTTATCTATTTTCTATCAGCTGCCTATACCGGCAATGCAAGGCAAACGTTGATAGACGAACTGCTCAGCCGCCAGCAGCCCGATGGGTGCTGGGAAAACCCTTTATTTACCGCCATGGCCGTAAGCGCATTGTTGCGATTAGGTGCTGACCATCATTATTGTGATGCCGCCATTGCTTCATTACTTACCAGTCACACTAATGGCAGATGGCCTAGCCAGGCGATTTTTATTGCTTCAAAATCTGGTGACAACGTTATCTATAGTAGTTGTGATGCATATGTCAGTGCCTGCTGCATTGAGGCATTGTTATTGTATGAAGGAAAAATAGATGATAAGCCACGTGACCTTACTACGGTCACTGAGTATTGGATTACTGATACCTTTCAGGCATGTAGAAATCTCTTTTCCAACGCTTCGCCGTTGTTACAAACCCAGCTTGATCACGCATTGACGGCGCTATCAGCAAAAGATCCAAAAGGTGAGATACCGTTGCTGTCATACCACATGCGGCATCATCTTGATCCACGATATGCATTGCCAAAGGATATGGCGCTACAGTTAGCAGTCATGAATACCTTTGGTTGGATTGGTTATAGCATCTGTGATGCTATTGTTGACGGTGAGGCGATGAATGGTTCGCTTCCCCTAGCACTCCGTTGCATTCACGAGGTTATAAGTACCGTGCGTAATTCTATCTCTGCCCCGCGAGAGCGAAGCATTGCAGAACGCATCCTGCATGACATTTCTGCTGTCACAGCGTGGGAACATGACCAGTGTAAGTTCACCGTTACTGATGATGGATATGACATTTCGATATTGCCTGAGTATGACTCATATCAATGCCTGGCGGAAAAATCACTTGGCCATGCCCTCGGCCCGATCATGATATCTTTCCTCTGTCAGGAATACACTCAGGCAGTACTGATAGAAAACTTCTTCCGGCATTATTTGATCGCTCGACAGCTCAATGATGACGCCCATGACTGGCTGGAAGATTTGCAGCATGGCTACGTTAATAGTGTGAGCGTAGACATACTGCGTGATTGGAAAAATACGACAGGCAGAACGACCATGGTATTGGCGGAGGCCCAAGCGACATTGCAGCAATTGTTTTGGGATATTCACATTGATCGCATAAGCAGCTTGATACTTGAGCAGTGCACTATGGCACGGGAAATACTCAAAAAAATCACCATCGTGAACGAGGTGACCTTTTTAGAAGCATTGCTTATTCCGTTGGAACGGGCTGCTCAAACCGCTATTGATGAACGCAACAGTACCAGATCATTCTTAGCAAGTTTTGCTGCTACTGCGCTGAAGACGTAGTGCTGGTGTTTTCAGTAGTGGTAGTTGTTTGCTGATACGTCGTTACAGGAGTGCTGGTAGTGTAAGTTTGAACAGTCGATGTTGGATGAATGACAGGAACGGTGCGTTCAACCTCAACGTTTGAGCGTGAGGGAAAATAGTAATAATAGATACCGTGCGGAATAAACAGCAAAATAGCAATAATAATCAAAAGAATAATCATTATAATGATAAGCGCGCGATTGGTATGGTCATGCATATATACAGTAAAGCATATTGTATTGGGATAGAAAAGTGTATACTTAAGACATATTAAAAATAAATCACATATATGGCGGACGAAATAAATACCAATGCAGAATATGTACCTGAAGAAGAGCTTAATCTCATAGAAGGAAAGGACGGTGAATTGCTTGATCCTATAGAGCAAAATCAGGATCCGGAAACGTTTGAAGATGATGAAGTAACGGGTCAGCGAAAGCTTCGCGAGGCGTTGGAGGAAGATGAGGATCAGGAAAACATTCTCGATGAATAAGTACACCAGATTTGTCACTGATACCTTCAGCCATTGGCTTGATAAGCGCGCGCCACGCATGGGTGCCGCTATTTCCTATTACGCTATCTTCTCTATCGCCCCATTGTTTATCCTATTGATGGCAATTGTCCGTACGATTTTTGATACTCGTACAACGACAGCCGTTATTGCCCGCATTCTCAATGTCACTATTGGCAAGAATCTCTCAAGCGTTATTCAGACCCTCATTACCAGTGCCTATCGCGCCAATACTGGACTCATTGCCGGCATTGTCGGCGGAGCGGTGCTTATCATTGCGGCATTGAGCGTCCTGGCCGAATTGAACAGCGATATTGATGAGCTGTGGGAGATTCCTTCAATCCAGCAAACAACTATAACGACTAAGCAAACTGTTACGAACTTCATCAAGGATCGTCTTATTGCTCTTTCGCTCATTTTTCTTTTTGGCCTGCTCTTCCTTTTTGTCGTGGCATTCAGCGTCTTCATGTCATTCTTCCACTATTCCCTGCCCGGCCTTTTTCAAAATGCAATCGTCATTGAAATACTTAACAGTATTGTTACCCTGTTTGGCAGCACGGTACTTTTTGCGGTTGTTTACCGCATTCTTCCCGATACTACATTGCCATGGCGAGAACTGTTCTGGGGCGCATTCGCAACCTCCATTCTTTTCCTTGCCGGTAAGTTCCTCATTGGCTGGTATATCGACGCATTCGGTGACACCGCCTCATACGGCGCAGCTGGCTCCATCGTCGGCCTCCTCCTTTGGATCTATTACTCCGCCCAGGTCTTCTTCATCGGCGCTTCCGGTACCTTTGTCTATTCAAAACAATACGGTTTTCTTTCGAAAATTCGCTCTTAAATCATCCCATTTCGATACGCTGAGTTTTCATCCACTTATCAGCCTTTACATCCTTCACTATTCTTTCAAGTAAAGCCTTGTCCCGACCTATAATAAACTGGTCGCTATGGTGTCCTATCATCTTGTTTATATATCGCACTTTTTTCTTATCAAGAAAAACCCCCGAAACCTCGTTTCCCTTTTCCAGCATGCAAAGGCATACTGATTGAGATAGAGGAAATATTTTTTTTGTACCTGGCGTAATTATGCCAAAACCCTTGAGCCAAAAATTATTGGGATCATAGTCTGGGGGAGGAATAATGAAGAAAGGGTTGTCAGAGGTTATAAAATTGGTGCCACTTGAGGCATAAAGAAATACCCAATCCATTTGAAAGAAATAGGATGCGATTTCTTTTCCTGATTAAAGCATTTGTCGTATGCTATGTTCACGTGGCACTTCCACATTGTATTCTTCATCTTGTACGAATTTATACATTTCCTCTGCACTGACTTTTTTTTCGGAATCCTGTTCCTTGATTTTTTTTAAAATCTGTTCAGTCCTTTCAACAGAGTCGAACTTGAATTTCTGCATCTTCTTTACAAATTTTTCAACCAATTCATTAGCTGCCTTTTCGAAATCGGGCACACGCACCCGTTGAAATGATATGAAATACGAAAGCATTAATTTTTCACCCTCGGTGATAGGTTTTTTCTTTATTATCTTATCAATAATCGGTTTCGTTTTTGTTTCGATGTCACCAAAAAAATCCTCGATGTCAGTATGGAGTTTTCCTTCTTTATCTTTATATCGATAATAGTGGGGCAACCACGCTGTCCCTTTTGATGTTTTCTGCGTGTATTTATTTAGCAAACGGTCAAATTCCCAAAGCTGATCAATATTGTTTGAGAAATTCCTTAAATAAAATTGGGGTAAAAAATGATGTCTCCTTGGTTTTCCCATGTTTCTAAAACCTAACTCGTACGCTTTGCGTGCATCAGCATATCAACGGCATTGCCGAGTGAACCGGCTGGGGTGACGGAGCCGCCATTGACGAAGAATATCTCATCGGCGTTTTGGATGGTATTGAGCCGGTGGGCAATAATGACGATCGTGGTCTGGTCAGGTAACTTTTCAATGATTTCATCCAGTAATCGTTCGGTCACGGTATCAATGTTGGCGGTTGCTTCATCGAGAATGATCAAATCAGGCTTGCGCAACACCGCCCGCATAAAGGCGATGAGTTGGCGCTGCCCGAGACTGATACTTTCACCACTTTGCGTCACTGGCGTGTCCAAACCCTGTTCAAACTGAGTGGTAAGGTCAAAGAGACCGTTTTCTTTCAGGACTTCAGTAAGCTGCTCGTTGCTATATCCTTCATACGACTCGTTTGCATAAAAGATGTTCTCACCGACAGTACCGGTAAAGAGAAACGGTTCCTGCAAAATAAAGCCGATCTTCTTGGCACGCGTTGCGGTATCAAGGGTACGGATGTCATTGCCTTCAAATAGTATCGTTCCTGTCGTTGGATCATAGAGTCGTGCCATCAATGAAGCAGTAGTGGTCTTCCCGCCCCCAGTTGGTCCTACTAATGCATATGTTTGTCCTGGATGGAGGGCAATTGAGACGTCATGCAAGACTTGCTTGCCTTCTGCATAGGTAAAGCCGACAGATTGAAAAGCAATGCGTGGTCCTGCGGTAGTGGTAGAGGCATCGGCCTGTACCATCAATGGCATGTCGTTTTCCAAGACAATAATGGCAGAGATACGATCCCAGCTTGCCATGGCGGTCTGGAATGTAGACCACAGTGATGCCATTTGACGCAACGGGTCATAGAGACGGGTCGTATAGGTGAGGTAACTGATCAGGAAACCGATGGTAAAGCTGCCGGCAAGGATAAGATGTACGCCGTAGAGCAATACAATCAGCTGGGCAATGCTGGCCGCAAAGCCATAGACACCGATAAAGACATTGTTGGCAATGCCGGCTCGAACTGAGGTAATGAAGTTGCTATAGTTCGCCTCTTTGAATTTTTCACGGAAATAGTCACGACGATTGAATGCCACGATGGCCTTGAAGTTGCCAAGGCTTTCCTGAATTTCGGCACTCATGCCACCGACTGCCTGAAGGCTCTTGGCATTACGCTGCTTAACCCATGGTGATAACACCTGGGTAATGATGAGCACCACTACCAAAGGTACAATGGCCGCCAACCCCAATCGTAGATTGATAGAAAGAATAAAAATAGTTGCCCCCACCATGACAAAGACGTTGCCCATGAACTGCATGAGGGACTGTGAGAAGAAGGTATTGAGGTTATCAGTATCACTGTTGATACGAGAGATCAGGTCACCGGCCTTATTCTGATTAAAGAATGCAATCGGCAGCTGCTGCAACTTTTGAAAAATCGTATTGCGCAAGGTAAAGAGCATGCGCTGGGCCACTCCACCCATCGTGATGGTCTGGACATAGTTCGCAATGCCGGCAATGACATACACGCCCAAGACGATGGCACTGTAGAGCGCCAAGCCCTGAAAGTGTCGCGGCACGATGTAGGTATTGATGGCGCGACCGATCAATAAAGGAGCGAGAAGGAGCAGGCCAGAGTTCACAATGATGGCGGCAAATGCCACGACTAGCTGTCGGTGATCGTTTTTCAAGTACGGCCAAAGCTTACGCAACGCCTTCAGTGCCGATGATTTTTCCTTGGTATTGTTAAGCGTGTAATTCATAATGTTCAGTGCTTTGCTGTGACTGGTAAATTTGCACGTATTCAGGAGAGCGTTCCATCAATTCAGCATGCGTGCCTTGGGCAAGGAGTTCGCCTTCCATGATGACGATAATATTGTCGTAATTTTCAATTGAGGCGATTTTCTGGGTAATAGAAATAAGCGTCAGACCAGGATAGTTCTTTTTGACATTGGTAAGGATGCTTTGCTCGGTGCGCGTATCAACACGAGCGGTAAAGTCATCAAGGAAAAGGATTTTTGGATTCAAGGAAAGCGCGCGAGCCAACATGATACGCTGTTTTTGCCCACCTGAGAGATTGGTACCACGCTCGGAGATCATTTCATCAAGTCCGTGTGGCAATGAGGCGATCAGTTCGTGCAGTTCGGCGGTATCGATGGCCTTTTGCAGGGCCTCATCGGTGACGGTAGTACTGAAAGCGATATTCTCTCTTACGGAAGTATTAAAAATCACACTATCCTGAAAGACAAAGCCGACTTGCTCGTGGAGAGCGTGCGGATCATAGTCCTGCAGTGACAATCCATCATAGTGGACAGTGCCTTCTGTTGGGGCGAGCAAGCCGGTCATGACATACAGCAACTGCGTCTTCCCTGCCGCTGTTGGGCCGATAATGGCATTCTTACTACCAGGTACGATGGTAAATGATACGTCCTTAAGGGCCTCCTTTTCACCAAACTTCATCGTGACATGACTGACTTCAATGGCACCGGTAAGCGGGGTGGTAATGGTTCCTGTTCTTTCCGGCAACGGTGCTGACAGTACGGTATGCAAACGGCCGTATGAGGCAGTAGCACGAGCAATGACGGTACTCATGAAGCCAATGATCATGATGGGGAAAATCAAAATAGCGATGTAGCTGTTAAAGGCCGTAAAGTCACCGATGGTCATGCCGCCGCCGATCACAATATGGCCGCCAAATAACAGCACCACCACTACCGCGGCATTGGCCACGAAGACAATGATCGGGATAAGAGCGGCAAAGAATGACAAAATCTTCAAGCCGTTTTCCTTGGCATCAGTATTCACGACAATGAACTTTTCATATTCGTACTTTTGGGAATTCAAGACACGAATGAGGGCAGCACCGAGAATGCTTTCATTGATAACCTTGTTTAGACGGTCAATCACTCCCTGAATCTTCAAAAAGAGCGGCTGGACTTTGCCCAAGACAAAGAAGAATGTCCCTCCGATGATCGGAATAATGGCCAGTACGGTCAAGGCCAAATGCCACTGAATGTTGAGCAGCATGACACTGACGGCCACAATGATGAAGATCGAGGAAACGATTGAAACAATGGCCTGGGCCACGAATATCTTGATGGCATCGATATCGGAGGTGAGGTTGGTCAGCAATACTGACGGATTCTTATCCTGAATGTATGAGAAATTCTGCAATGAGATCTTGCTCATCAGGTCATTGCGCATGTCACGAGCCACACGCTCTGAGGCATAGGTCTGGAGAATACTTTGGAGATAGGTAAAGAGAAAGATACCGATAGCTGCTGCGACAAAGAGCACCAGGGTCTGATGGTATTGAAATGTTCCCGCTACGAAATGGTCAATGGCAGAAGCAATAAGTTTCGGTACGACGATAGTCACGGCATTGCTCAGCAATGTCAAAACGATCAGCAGGGCAAGCAGCCCTCTGTATGGTCGCAGAAGGGAAAAAATTGAAGGGGTATTGTTATTCATGTTCGAGGGCTATTGATACTGCTTCAGCCGCAATGAGACGAGCCGCTTCGGGCTTATAAAACGCCTTTGCATGAGCAGCCATAGCATCATACTGGTCTTTGTGTCCGAGGATCAAGTCAATTTCATTTTCCAGGACGGAACTGGTGAGATTGGCTTCCTCAATAACTACGCAAGCACCGGTGCGGGCATAGTGATAGGCATTCTTGCGCTGATGATCACCGTGAAAGACAGTGCCATTGCCGGGAATAATGATTGATGGCTTGCCCCAGGCTGCTATCTCGTACAGTGATGAACCGGCACGGGAAATGATCAGGTCAGCAGCACCGCCAAACATCTTGGTCTGCAATTCATTGAGATAAGGATAAAGCTTGTAGCGGGTACGCTTGGTGTCGTCACCAAGCAGTACTTCGGCGTCAGTCTTTACTTCCTCATAATTCTTTGGCCCGCATTGATGAATGATTTGGTAGTGCTGAACGAGTGAGGGTACTACCGCAGTAATAGTATCATTGATGATTTTTGCGCCAAGTGAGCCACCGATGATACCAATAGTAGGAATAGAGGGATCAAGTTCAAAGAATTCCTTTGCGCCCTCGGTTGCAACAAAGGCAATCGAACGGCGAATAGGCTGACCGGTGACGGCAACCTTTTGTTCATTGAAGTACTGCGCCGCTTCAGGGTATGACAATGCAATACGACGAGCAAACTTGCCTGACCATTTGTTCACGCGTCCCGGTACGGTATCAGACTCATGGATGATGACGGGGATACGAAGAATACGCGCCGCTACCAGGACCGGAAAGGCCGCATAACCACCCTTACTAATGATCACATCAGGATAGAGGTTGAAGAGCTTAAAGATTGCACCAATGACGCCGAAGGCGGTCTTAAACATATCAACAAAATTCTGCCATGAGAAATACACGCGCAGTTTGCCTGCAGTAATAGGAATAAAGGTGATGAACTGCTCATCAAGCGCCTTTTGGTCATAGGGCACATTGGACATGTAGTAGAGCTTGAGGTTGGCGATTTTTTCCTCGTCACCGATACGATTTAGCTCTTCCGCTATCGCAATCAATGGGTAAAAGTGCCCCCCTGTTCCCCCGCCAATCAATAAGATTTTCATAGTTCCTCTATTTTACACTTTCTTTTGATATCTTGAAACATTGAGTACAATGCCGGAAGCAAAGAGAGCGATGGCGAGTGAAGTGCCGCCTTGGGAGATGAAGACGAGGGGAACGCCAGTGAGAGGGAAAAGGCCGACGAGAGAGGCCATATTGAGAAAGGATTGGGAAACAAGAATGGTGATGATACCGACGACAAGGTATTGGCCGAACATGTCGCGGGATTGCATGGCAATTTTGTACCCGCGGATGGAAAGGAAGACATAGAGCACGACCAGCAACGCACTGCCGATAAAGCCGAACTCCTCCCCGATTACGGCATAGATCGAGTCACCTTGCGGTTCAGGCAGGTAGTTGAACTTCTGAACACTTTGTCCCAGCCCTCGGCCGAACACTCCCCCGCTGCCGATTGCAATCAAGCCTTGCTGCAACTGGTACGATGAGCCTTGAGCGTCACTTGAAGGGTTAATGTACGTCTTGATACGGTTCATGAGGTATGGACGAACCAATGCCAGAAGCACAATACCAACAAGTCCCACGCCGATAATGCCGACAATCTTTTTCCATGACACACCAGAGACGAAAAGCATACTACAAGCGGCAGCCGTGATCAGAATCAAACTTTTAGTATCCGGCTGCAATAGCAATGCACCGGCCACCAAACCAAGCATGATGATGAGTGGTAGTAATTTATATTTAAACTCCTGCTTTTCCTTACTGGTCCAGGCCAACCATGCCGCAAAATAAATGACGAAACCCAGCTTAAGAATTTCCGCTGGCTGAAATGAGACATGGAAAATCGAGATCCAGCGACGAGCACCGCCATGGGCAAAGCCAAGATGCGGAATGAACACTGCCATAGTAAGCGCAAGCGTAAAAATAAATATGAAAAAGGCCGAATTACGCCAGAAATGGTACGGAATGCGTATCGCTACCCACAATGCCCCTAGACCGCCGATGAAGCCGAGGACGATTTGAGCAAAGAGCACACCGTAGAACTTGGTCTCACTGCGGGCCAAAATTCCCAGTGAGGCTGAGACGAATGAAAAGATGCCGATCAAGCTGATGAGCAGGACGATGCCAAAAAAATACGTATCGAATTGTTTTGGTTTAACAATTGCCATATTACTTGCTGATCAATGCGATAACTACTCCAACAATGGCAGCGATGATAGAAACGATCCAGTAGCGCATCACGACCTTTTCCTTTGACCAGCCAATGGCACGGAAATGATGATGGAGCGGTGCGATCTTGAAGACCCGGCGCTTGCCAAAGTACTTGTAACTGGTGACCTGCAGAATCACTGACACGGTTGTAGCGGTGAGTGGCAAGGCGATGATCGGCAATAGTAGGACGGTATTAGTAAGAAATGCAATAACGGTCAGTACCAGCGTTAAGCCCAGCATGCCGGTCTCGCCCATGTAGAAACGAGCCGGAGGAACATTAAACCAGAGAAATGCCAGGATACCGCCGGCAATCACACCACACAAGGCCGCAATATCAATCTGGTGCTGTGCGCTAGCGATGACAGCATATGCCGCAAATGTTATTGCCAATACTCCGCCCGCCAAGCCATCAAGTCCGTCAATCACCGAAGTCGAAAAGACACCCAGCAATACAAGAATGAAAAACGGAATAAAGAATACACCGAGATGCCACAGTGAGTGCATAAACGGAATAGAGATACCGCTTACGCCAAGCTTGAAATAAAACCATGACCCGACGGCAATGCCGATAGCAACAATCATGCCAATCTTCACCCAGCGATTCCCGAGCACGTCACTCGACATATCACCGATTGAACCTCTGACTTGCAACAAGTCATCGGCCAAGCCGATCCAGGCCCCGAGCAGCAATGCTCCCAATGGCACTAAGGTTTGATTCTTACTGAAGAAGTCCAACTTTTGGGAAAGATCTGAGGGAAATGCTTTGGAAATAATCCAGATCAATGAGATACAGATCAGCACTGACAACCAGATAACCACTCCTCCTACGCGCGGTGTTGCCACTTCTGCCGCCCCATCATGGACACCGGCAAAATGCTTATTAGTGATGTCGGACTCCTGGGCGCGATTGTTCTTTTTCCACAGCTTGCGCTTGTACATGATGGTCGTCAGGGTTGGCGTAATGAAAATACCGATAACGAAGACAAGCGTGGTGGGCAAAAAGATTTTAACGGCGTCGAGTATCATGATTATTGTTCATTAGTCTGATCAAGCAAGGCAGCGATTTTCTGCTTGGTTTCCGCATACTGCGGCAACTGTTCAGTGTCCGCCACCCCATACGATGCAAGCAATGCTACCGTTGGATAGTAGGCGACGTTTCTGCCGTTAGACTTGCTCTCAATCAATCCTCTAATCTGCAGTGCCCGCAATGAATATGACGCATTCACGCCACGAATGAGTTCTATCTCAGCCTTAGTAGCACCTGGTTTGTACACGATCACTGCCAATGTTTCAGCACTGGCCTTACTGAGATCCTTCTGCAACTCTTCCTTGCGCAATGTTTCCAGGACAGCACTATGTTCCGGTCGGGTTGCCAATGCCACGGTGTCACCCTGTCGGACAAGCATGATAGCGTGGTCTTCAAGTGCCTGAGCAAGTTCAGTCAGCCCTTCCTCGATCGCTTCAGGAGAAACCTCTAACAGTTTTGCAAGGCTCGCAATGGTGTATTCGTCTGCCGTGGCAAACAGAATGCTTTCGATTGTGTGTGAGAGTTTAGGCATACATTGTTTCTGCATCGGGGTGAATCGTATCAGATGGGGTGGTGGCATTCTTCTGAAGAGTGATATCCTCAAAAAGATCCTGCTGTTCAGCTGCGATGATTCCCCTGCGTACCAGCTCTAGCATACCAAGAAACGACACGATAGTGTAGACCTTCTGACTGCGGTCATCCATGTCAGGAGACATCACGCGAATGGCATTGAAGCTCGTTGTCATCGCGCGCTCAATGCGATCCTGCAATGTACTGAGCACTTCGGTAATGGACACGGTCTTAAACACCCGTGCTTCCGGTTTCGCCGGTGCTGGCGGCGGCACTCGTCGCTGCATGTCATTGATAAGGTTCGGCAACTGTTCAAGGGTCAGTTTTTCGTCCGGTGCAAAGACTACTCCGGTTAATCGTCGTACTCCTTCAAACGATACTTTCTTGCCGTAGTGCTTGATGAGATCAAGCGAGACATGGCTGATGACCTGATACAGCGCTACTCGACGTTCCAGGTCGGTGATGGACTGCGTTTCCTCCGGAGTAAGCTCAAGGTTTGGAAGCAGTGATCGCGCCTTGATCAGAATCAACGTAGCCGCTACGGCCAAAAAGTTTGCCGTCTCCCCTGCCTGCATACCAACGGTCTGCATGTAATTGATGAAGTCATCGGTTACTGATGCCAGCGACACGTCATTCACGAACAGCTTTCGCTTTTCAATCAGCTCAAGCAAGACTTCTACCGGCCCCTCAAAAGCCTCCTGCTTTACCTTAAAAATAGTTTCAGTTTCCATGTAGTGCCCTTATTATAATACAAAAACGGCCATCTGTATCAGATGGCCGTTTTGAAATTATTGTTTTGGCTTCTTAAGCACAATATGCAGTTCCTCTACTTGCTTGTCGCTGATAGTTGAAGGGGCGTTCATCATCGGATCCTTGCCTTCACCGGTTTTTGGAAAGGCCATCACCTCACGGATGTTATTCTCATTCAACAGCAGCATCATCAGGCGATCAAAGCCCCAGGCAATGCCACCATGTGGCGGAGTACCAACTTTGAATGCCTGCAGCATGTGACCGAAATCCTTTTCGATAGTGTCAGCACCATGACCGAGCAATTCAAACACCTTTGAAAGGGCTTCGAATGAATGGTTACGGATAGAGCCACCGCCAATTTCAAAACCGTTCAAGCAGATGTCGTATTGTGTGGTGAGAATTTCGCCGACATTTTGTTTATTCATCAAACTATCCATGTGTTCCTCAATTGGTCGAGAAAATGGATTGTGGGTATAGGTCCATTCACCCTGGGCATCAGGGTTGTCACTCTTGCTGGTCGCTTCAAAGAATGGAAAATCGATCACCCAGCAAAATGCCAAAAGGTCAGGATCATTCTTGTCTTCACGAATATCGGGACGGTCGTTACCGTACTGCTCCATAGCGTCTTTGTATGAAATACGAGGAAATGGCATTTGCTGAATGCGCTTTTCAGGAAAGAGCTTCTGGACGATATTGATCAAAAGGTTTTCGTTCACAGCCATCACCATCTCGCGATCAACAAAACTCATTTCCATATCGAGCTGAGTAAACTCCGGCTGACGGTCACCACGACCGTCCTCATCGCGCATGCATTTTGCAAACTGAAAATAGCGCTCAATACCACCGGTCATCAGCAATTGCTTGTACTGCTGCGGAGACTGCGGCAATGCATAAAAGTGATTTGGGTACAGGCGTGATGGCACGACATAGTCACGCGCACCTTCAGGAGTGGACTTGGTCAAAATAGGTGTTTCGACTTCGATGAATTTCTCGTCATGCAAAAAGTCACGAACAAATTTCTGGACTTCGTCACGCTTGCGCATATTGCGCTGCATGCGAGCACTGCGTAGATCAAGATAGCGATGCTTCAAACGTACCTCTTCACTCACTTCCTTGGTGTCAGTGTTGATCTCAAACGGCAATGGCTCTGCCTTGTTTAAAATGGTGAGACCGGTAATTTCCAATTCAATGTCACCGTTCTGCTTGTCAGCCTGGACATTGCGCTCTGGGCGCTTGTTGACGATGCCTTCTACCTGCACGACGGATTCTGGTCGGGCATCCTTTACCGCTTCAGCCATTGCTTCAGCGCGATTGGGCAAAATCACCCCCTGAATGTAACCAGTCATGTCGCGGAAATCAAAAAAGACCAATTTCCCCTGATCACGACGGACATCAATCCATCCTTTTAATACAACAGTTTCCCCTGCATGCGCTCCCGCGTCACCAATATATGTTCGTTCCATAATCTCCCCATTCTACCCGAAAAAGCCCAATAAAAAAAGCCCCGTGGGGCTTTTTTAGGCAGCGGCCAAATGAGCGAACAATGGATTAAGCGGGACGGTATACAGCATCTCTCCCTCAATCAGGAAAAATGGTAAATCTGCCCTGGTCACTGTCATACTTCTTAAACTGTAGCGTGACTCAAATAATCGGTACTCAACGTGGTTGCTTTTGGTAAAACCTTCAGCATCCAATGCATAGACATACCCGCGAAAATTTTCATCTAATAGTTGTTTTAGAATATTTTCACAGATAGTAAATGTCACTGCCCATCGTGAGCCCGAGGTAGAAATGGTGTACGCAGATTTTCCATCCTTGCAACCCCTTGTCAGAGCCATAAAGATAGCAATCTCCGGATATTGAGTGGCGCAGAGAGCCAGTTCTCCGTCAGTGAAATGCGGATGCAGCTCATCAACTTTTTTCGGACTGCCGTGGAGCAAGCAGCGTTCAGAGGCGACGAGGTGTCGCAGACTATTTAATCTGTTCATGATTTAAGGTTTTCATCATTAAATCACGTTTTTATAAAAAAGCAACCAGGTGCTCTGTGGCTATTACTTCTTAACAGCAATAATTCTAAACATATGCCAATGTTTTGTTTTTTGAATACCGCTAATTTCTGACATAGCAGTAGTTCCTTCCTTTTCAATTTCGGTTAGCTTTTTTATATCAAAATTTTTAAATAAATCCTCTAACTCATTCTTAGTAAGAAAGCTCATACTTGCTCCTTCTTGATTCCACTCATCATGTATTCCAAGGAAGTTTCCAGAAAATACCCCACCGGTTTTTAGTGAATTCTCAATCTTTTTAAATATTGAATTTAGGCGTTCAAGAGAAAAATGAAAAAGAACATCCTCTGCATTTACAAGAATAAGTGTATCTTCTGGGAAATTCCATTTTCCAATAACCTCTTGAACAAAGGTAAGCGAAGGATTATTTAGTGCTTCAGCAATTGAAAAAGAAGCCGGAGAAGGGTCAACAGCTGTTACTTCAAAACCTTTAGCTAATAGAAATTTAGTGTCTCGTAAACTCCCCGCACCAATATCTAATGCCTTTCCTGGTTCAGGGCAATATTGGTCAACCGCTTTTTCTAAATTAGGAGTATGAGGAACGTCTGCATGGAGTTCGTAATACTCCTTCCAGTCATAGCCTTCTTCATTGTTCTGAGTGTTATTAGGTATTTGCTCCATAGTGCTATTACTGCGTCAGTCCCACCGCTTCGTACACGTCAAAAATCTTTTTCATGGCGATGTCATTGGCTTTCATGGCGCCGGTGACGAGGATTTGCTGAACAAGTTTTGGATTCTGTTCATAGTGGGCACGACGTTCGCGCATTGGCGTGACAAAGGCAATGATGTCCTGAATAAGCAGCTTCTTGGCATCGCCATAGCCGAGACCCTGGGCATACTGCCGCTTCAGCTCTTCGGAATCATTGAAGAGCTGGTGAATCTGATAGATAACCAGTTCATCAGGATTCTTTTCCTCATTGCGTTCGCGTGAGTCGGTCACGATCGACATGACGGCCTTGGTAATTTCCTCATCAGTACCAAAGAGTGGGATGGTATTGTTGTAGCTTTTTGACATCTTGCGACCATCGGTTCCTGGCACTACGCCCGTCGTCTCTTGAATAAGCGGTTCAGGCAATGAGAACAGTTCGCCGTACTGGAAGTTGAATTTCTGGGCAATATCACGCGCATATTCAACATGCTGCTTTTGATCCGCTCCCACCGGTACCATTGCTGCATCGTAGAGCAAAATGTCAGCAGCCATCAGTACTGGATACGTAAACGTGCCGGCAGTAACCTCCTTCCCTTTTGCTTCCGCATCCTTGTAGGCATGAGCACGCATGAGATACGGCACCGTCACGAGACAGTCAAAGATCCAGGCAAGATTGGCATGAGCCGGTACGTCAGACTGTTTGAAGAAAATGACCTTTTCCGGGTCGAGACCGGCACCCAGATAGTCCAGTACCGCATTATGGGTATGTTCAATGAGCTCATCCTTGGTAAGGACGTTTTCTGTCAGGGCATGAAGGTTCGGCAAAAAGACAAATGCCTCATAATCATCCTGCATGGCAATGAATTGGCGAATGGCGCCAAAGTAATTTCCCACGTGAATGCGGCCAGTTGGCTTCACGCCTGAAACAAGACGAGGTTTTGGGGATTCCATGGGGATATCATACCAAAAAATAAGGCTCTTTGGAAATAGCCGGTTCTTTTTATAAGTTTTTTATCAAGAAATAATAATGATACAATAAAGCCAATGACCAAGGCTGGCGCATCAACCTCACTTCGTATTCCCCCTCATGACCTTGAGGCTGAACAGGCAGTACTTGGTGCGTTGATGCTTCGCCCGGCGGCAATTCACGACATCGTTGACCTGCTTACCCCAGAAATGTTCTATGCCAAAAAGCATGCGATCATTTACAAGACCATTACTGAACTTTCCCTCAAAAATGAGCCAATTGATGTCTTGTCAGTCGCTTCCAAGCTGAAAGAAAAGAAATGCCTCGATGAAATCGGCGGCAATGCCTATTTAAACGAGCTCATGAGCAATGTGCCCTCTACCGTGAACATCCGTCATTACGGTGATATTGTCTACAAGAAATACGTCCTTCGCTCACTGATCGATGCTTCAGAAAACATCGCCGCTCTTTCCTATGAGCAGAATGACATGGATGTCAGTGACATTTTGGATACCGCTGAGAAAAGCATTTTCCGTATTTCCTCTGGTATGAATGTCAAAAATGCGTTCGTATCCATCAAGTCATCATTGATCGATACCATGGAACAGACTATTCGCCTCCATGAGAATAAGGAAGAATTGCGCGGTGTACCAACGGGCTATACCGATCTCGACGCCATCACTGCCGGTTTGCAGAAATCCGACCTCATCATTCTTGCCGCCCGACCAAGTATGGGTAAGACCACCTTTGCATTGGACATGGCCCGCAATGTCGCTCTTTCCGGCATTCCGGTCGGCATCTTCTCACTGGAAATGAGTGCCCAGCAGCTTGTTCAACGCATGCTCTCAGCCGAAAGTCGCGTTGATGCCTGGAGTATTCGTACTGGTCACGGTCTTCATGCCCAGCACTTTACTGCTCTCCAGGAAGCAGCCAGCCGTTTGCAGAAGGCACCGATTTACATTGATGACCAGGCTGGTAACTCCATCGTCAAAATGCGTGCCGTTGCCCGCCGTCTCAAAAGTGAGCATGGTCTTGGGCTTATTGTCGTTGACTACCTTCAGCTGATGACGACCAGCAAAAACTATGACAACATGGTCAACCAGGTCACCGAAATTTCCCGCTCATTGAAGCAACTTGCCCGTGAGCTCGATGTGCCAGTCTTGGCATTGTCACAGCTTTCTCGCGCCGTCGAAAGCCGCGGTGGTCGCCCTCGCCTCTCCGACCTTCGTGATTCCGGTTCCATTGAACAAGATGCCGACTTGGTTATGTTCATTCACCGTGAAGACCGTTACAAGGAACAGCATGAGAAGGACAACATCACCGAAATCCTGATCGAAAAGCACCGTAACGGTGCGGTCGGCATGGTCCAGCTGCTCTTTGATGGCAAGACTACCTCATTCCTCAATATGGACAAGACCCATATGCCTGTGGCCAAGGCTGCCTCACTTGATGATTTCTAATATATGAACGATTCCATTGACCGATTAACAAAGCTCTTTTTGAAATTGCCGGGTATCGGCGAGCGACAGGCTCGCCGCTTTGCGTATTTCATGATGACGCAGCAGGAAGGATACGTTGACTCATTGGCCCGTGCCCTCATCGCTGTTCGGGCGCATGCCAATACCTGCAGCCGTTGTCTACGTATCTTTGAAGGCAATCCGGGAATGTGCAGTATCTGCAGCGACGACCATCGCGATCAGACTAAGGTGGCAGTAGTCGAAAAGAGTCAGGACATCGAAAGCTTTGCCCGGACCGATTACAACGGCGTCTTTTTTGTTCTGGGTGGCCTGATCCCGATCATGCAAAAGGAAATCCTTCAGGGAACCAATGCCCAGAAACTGATTGACCGGGTGGCAACTGAGGCTACTAACGAATCATTGCAAGAAATCATTCTTGCATTCCCTCTCACTCCCAACGGTGAACACACTGACAGCGCCCTTCGCGAGCTATTGGCTCCCGTTGCCGGCGCTGTGATGATTACCTCACTGGGTCGTGGCCTTTCAACCGGTACCGAACTTGAATATGCCGATCCGGCATCGCTGGAGGCTTCACTGAAAAAGCGAGAATAAAAAAGACCCTCTGTGAGGGTCTTTTTGTTAGGCGATTGCAGTAATGCGCACTTTGATAAATGGCTGTCGGTGGCCGTTCTTTTTCATGTAGCGACTTTTCTGCTTGTATTTGATTACCATCACCTTTGGACCGCGTCCAACGAGGGCAACTTCACCAGTTACCACTGAGCCGGCGATAAAAGGAGCGCCGATAGTAGTGTCAGTGCCATTGTCCTTAAGCAACACTTCGTTAAAAGAAACGACATCGCCCTTGGCCTTTTCATCCTTGAACTTTTCGATAGTGATCACTTCGCCCACTGCCACACGATACTGCTTGCCACCTGTTTTGATGACAGCGAATTCGCCTGCTATTGCCTTTACCGCCTTAGCAGCTGCTGGCTTTTTTACGGTTGTTTTTGCTGCGCCGGTCGCTTTTTTAGCTGGGGCTGATGTTGTTTTTGCTGTTGCCATATATATAGATTAGAGCCTATAGTATACCTATTTCTGCCAATAGTGCAAGACCCTGACAGTATGCTAAAATAAGCCCATGATTTCCCGCTATACCTACCACGGGCTGACTTGGGTCGACCTTGAATCCCCTAACCGGGAGGAAATCCTCCATATTAGCGAGGAATTCGGCCTTTCCAAGCTGGTGGAGGAGGAAATGTTCTCCGGCACCCTGCGTTCAAAGGTTGACCTCTACGATCAATTCATTTATCTGATTCTTCACTTCCCTGTCTTTAACAAGCATACGGGCAGCCACGGTGACCAAGAGATTGATTTTATTGTCGGCAAAAAGTTCATTATTACCGTTCGCTATGAGGCAATAGAGCCGATTCAGGCCTTTGCAGCATTATTTGAAAATGTTGAAAAGCTTGACCAGCACAAGAACATTGCCGACAGTGGCGTGATGTTCATGGAAATGATGAAGCATCTCTACAAGGCATCAGCCATCGAGCTCGAACATATTACCAGTGCTATCCCCACGATTGAACACAATATCTTTCACGGCAAAGAGGAAAAAATGGTACGGATCATTTCTCAGACCAATCGCCACCTTCTCGACTTCAAGCAAGCCATTCGTTTCCATGGCGACATTCTCCGTTCGTATGAATCAGCGAGTAAGCGCTTCTTTGGTACGGATTATGGCTACTACGCCGAACTCATCACTTCAGAATTCAACAAGGTCAACAACGTATTGGAGGGCCATCACGACTTGCTCAAGGAATTGCAACGCACCAATGACTCACTGCTTTCAGCAAAGTCCAATGAAATCCTGCGTACCTTTACCATTCTCACGTTCATTATGCTGCCACTGAGCATTATTACCGGTGTTTTCAGTATGAACATTGGCGGTGGATTTACTCTTATCAAGACTGTCGGTGATTTCTATTTTATTATTGGTGCAATGGTGCTGACGGGATTGTGTATGATCATATACTTCCGTTTGCGCCGCTGGTTATAATCTATTTCTATGAATCTCTACAACACCAAATCCCGTACTATCGAACTGTTTACCCCTCTTACTGAAGGCGTAGTAACCATGTATGCCTGCGGTCCGACCGTCTATGACTACACCCACATCGGTCACATGCGCAAATACATCGGCGATGACATCTTGCGACGCACCCTCACGCTCGAAGGATACAACGTGAAGCATGTCATGAATATCACTGACGTCGGCCACCTTACTGACGATGGCGATGAAGGCGAGGACAAGCTGGAAAAAGGGGCAAAAAAGGAAGGGCGCAGCGTCTGGGATATTGCCGCATTCTATACCGACTATTTCCATGACACGATGGCAGCAGTCAATGTATTGCCCCCGATCATTGAGGCAAAGGCGACTGACCATATCAAGGAAATGATTGCCTTGGCCGAAAAGCTGCTTGCTGAAGGCATTGCCTACGAAACTGCTCACGCTATTTATTTCGACGTCGCCAAGGATCCCCATTATGGCGAGCTCTCAGGTCAGAAGCTCAGCGACAAGGAAACCGCCGTGCGTGACGATGTCGTCATCGATCCGGACAAGAAAAATCCGGCTGACTTTTCATTGTGGTTCAAGCGTGTCGGTAAATTTGCCGATCACAGTATGTATTGGCCAAGTCCATGGGGTGACGGCTTTCCCGGTTGGCATATCGAATGTTCGGCTATGGCGATGCACTATCTCGGTGAGACCATCGATATTCACACTGGTGGCATCGACCACATCCCCGTCCACCATGAAAATGAAATTGCCCAAAGTGAATGTGCAACGCATAAGCAATTCGTTCGTTACTGGGTCCACCATGACTTTCTCAATGTAGAGGGAGAAAAGATGTCCAAGAGCAAGCAGAATTTCTATACCATCAATGACATCACTGCCCGCCAGATTGACCCTCTTGCAACACGCTTGCTCTTCATGCAGACAAGCTATCGCAAGCCGCTTAACTTCACCTGGGAAGGATTGGAAGTAGCCGGCCAGCAATTAAAAAAGCTGCAGAAGTTTGCAGCGCATCATACCCAGCAAGGAACAGTACACGACAGTTATATGGCAGCATTTACAGTCGGGCTTGCTGATGACTTGAACACCGCTAAGGCCCTTGCCACAGTATGGGAATTGCTTGGTGACAACACTATTGCCGAAGCAGACAAATGGGCAACGCTTCTGCGGTTTGATGCTGTTCTTGGTCTTGGTTTGGATGCAGTAGAAAAATTTACCATCAGCCCTGAAGCGCAAACCCTGCTCGATGCGCGTAATACTGCCCGCACCAATAAGGATTTTGCTCAATCAGACGAACTACGCCGCCAATTGGAAGGTCTTGGGTACGAGGTCTTGGATACTGCCGATGGCACCAAGCTCTATTAATTTACAAACGTTTTAAGTATCTTTTCAAAATTCCCTAAAGCTGTTCTGCATCTCTGAGAGGCATCTCTAATCGAATCACCGAGATCGTTAATTGAGACCGCAATATCTCTAAGCGTTATTTCTTTATCGGTATCGATCTTTGTATGCTTTTTCATGTCTCCAGTATACACCAGGAGAATAAAATAAAACCCAAGAAATAATAAGCTTATGCTAAAGGGTTTTTAGGCTTAAGGAGTGGAAATAGCTGCGTTTCGCGCAATGGCTTGTCTACCAAAAAGGCAAAGAAACGTTCCCCGCCAATACCAAAGCCAAACGCTGGGGGCATGCCGTGTTCAAGCATTTCGACAAATTCATCATCAGACATCATTGCTTCCTCGTCTCCTTCTTCAATAAGCTTCTTCTGTAATGCAAAACGTTCCGCCTGATCCACCGGATCATTGAGCTCTGAGAAACCATTGGTGCATTCGGCACCAGCAATAATCAACTGAACGCGCTCAGTAAGCATTGGATTTTCTGGCTTTGCCTTTGCCAATGGTGATACGAGCTTGGGTACATCAATAAGCCAGGCTGGTCCACTGATTTGCTTGCGGCAATATTTCCACAATGTATCAGTCAAACGCTCTCTGTTGGCACCTTCATAACTGACGCCGAGTTCTGCCAATTTCTTTCGCATCTCTTCATCAGAGGCAGTAAGGACATTGATGCCGGTCATCTTTTCGACGGTTTCAACGTACGAGATGCGTGGCCATTCCGCTCCTGACAAATCAAATGAATGCCCACGGGTCGTAAATTGCAAAGTACCAAATGCCTCCTGAACAACAGTCTTGAGCATTCGTTCGGTAAACTCAATGCCTTGCTTATAGTCCATATAGGCAGCATAGAATTCCATATTAGTGAATTCCTGCAAGTGCTCAGGACTCGAGCCTTCATTGCGATAGACACGGCCGATTTCAAAGACCTTAGGGAATCCTGCGGCCAGCAAACGCTTCTGCCACAATTCACCGACAGAAATACGCATGTAGACTTCCATATCAAAGTCATTGTGGTGAGCCTGGAACGGACGAGCCTCAGCTCCGCCTGTCGTTACTTCCAATGTTGGTGTTTCTACTTCAAGAAACCCTTCATTGGTGAGGAAGGTGCGCATTGCCTGCCAGAATTTCGCCTTCTTTACAAAGAGGTCACGCAGTTCAGTATTTTGTAAAATATCCAAGTATCGCTTGCGGAAACGCTCATCCTCGTCCTTCAAGCCATACCATGAATCCGGAATAGGCTGCAGACTTTTTGTAAGCATTTTCCACCCGCTGGTGAAAACACTTTGAGCCCCGCGCTGGGTAGTGTATGCCGTGCCCGTTACTTCAATGAAGTCGCCAACATCAACGGTATCACTAAAGAGTGCGTACGCATCAGTGTCCATCTCATCAGCCTTAAACAAGGCCTGGACTCGGCCGGTACCGTCATAGATATCACAAAAGGCAATGCCACCCTGTCCGCGCTTGCTCATCACACGTCCTGCAATCGTGACGACATCCTTGCCACTCTCGTACAGCGCAAAACGGTCAAGAAACACCTCAATGGTGTCAGTACGGTGAGTTTCAGCCGGATACGGATTAATGCCCCTTTCCTCCAATAATGCTTTCTTTTTCAGACGGTCTGCCCGCAATTCTTCGATCGATGCCATATGGTGTTCAGTATACTATAGAGCGATTATATTCCCTCTTTTTTCAATTCTTCAATAATGTCCTTGGCTTTCTTGGAAAGCTTTTCGGGAAGCGAGATGTTGAGCTTAATGATGAAGTTGCCACGCTTGTGCGAGCCGGTTGGCACGCCGTGCTGCTTCAGTACCACCGTATCACCAACCTTGGTGCCGGCCGGAATAATCACCGGTACGGTACCGTCGAGGGTTTCAACAGCATATTCAGCGCCGAGCAATGCATCGGTGAGCTTGATCGACAATGTTGAACTGAGGTCATTGTGCTGACGAGTAATGGTCTTGTGCGGCGTAACAGAAATGTGCACATAAAGATCGCCGGACTGGCCACCCTTGATTGCTTCTCCCATGCCTTGAAGACGCAAAGTCTCACCATGCTGAATGCCTGCCGGTACAGAGACTTTGATGGTACGAGCCTCATTAACGATACCCTTACCCTTACAGGTCGTGCAGGCTTCCTTGGGAATCTTGCCCGTGCCATCACACTTATTACAAGTTTGCGTCGTTGCAATAGAGCCTAAGATAGTACGCTGAATACTTTTTACTACCCCACTGCCATTACATTGGGTACAGGTATGAAGTTCGGTACCTGGCTTCGCGCCGTTGCCCTTACAAGTCGTACATGTTGAAGGCTTGGTAATGCGGATTTCCTTTTCTACACCAAAGACCGCCTCCTTGAAATCAAGAGTGATGCTAGTCTGCAGGTCAGCCCCGCGACGATTACGCTTGCGACTTCCACCGCCAAACATCTCACCAAAAATGTCACCCATGTCGAAACCGAATTCCTGACCACCCTGGGTGAATTGAGAGAAATCAAAACCGTCAAAACCACCGCCAGGCTGACCTTGCCCGCCGTAGCCTTGTGCGAAGGAGGGACCAAACTGATCGTACTGGCTTCTTTTCTTGTCATCAGACAACACCTGATAGGCCTCGTTCACTTCCTTGAACTTCTTGTCATCACCGCCATTTTTGTCCGGGTGATGCTTATGAGCAAGCTTGTGAAAAGCCTTCTTGATTTCATCCTTTGACGCACCTTTTGACACGCCCAAAATGTCGTAATAGTCCTTGTTCATATATGTATTATAGCACAAAAAATGCCCTTTTGAAAGGGCATTTTACTAATTAGGGAAAGAGCAAATAAAACTGATCTACGTCCTTAAACAATCTAAAATAAGTACCGTAATGAATCACGATAAAATCGTGCACTGTATCGCTCACATCAATTTCATTAACAAAAACTACTGGGGCAAGCTGGTAGAGTTTTACCAGAGCCATATTATGTTCACTGGCAATCACCCTGACTTCAGAAAATAACGAAAAAACATTGTTAAATTCATCAACCTGAAGCATTACATTTTCCTCTCCAAAATTAATATGCGCAATGAACAAAATACTATTTTTATAGGTATTTTCAGCAAGGGCTTTGAGACGAGCACTGATAGTAACATCTGCATCAAACAATACTCTCCTGTTTTTATACTCAATCCATTTTATCCGATTTTCCTCTGGGGAGAATTCAGAAATTATCCTTCCAACATCGCCGGCGTCAATTCGTAAAGCTTCAGCAACAAGGCATGTTGCGAGGACTTGCTGCAAAAATAAAACGGTTTTTATATAAGCAGTAATTGTTACTCTTTCGTTATTACAAGATATGGTTACAGTATCTTTTTTGTTTCCATAGACATAACAGTTTGCACTTTTATCATGAAGCGAAAAAGTCATGGACGTGTTCCTTGCAGCGCTCATTACCAATGGGTCATCAGCATTTAAAATACTGCTAGTGGCGCTTTTAGTTAAGGCTTGCTTTGAAAGCACAATATCTTCAAGAGTATCAATGCCACGAACTCCAAGGTGCATCTTTTCGACATTGAGAAAAATTGCATAATCCGGCGAAAGTATTTCGGCCAATACTGCAATGTGGTGCGGCCGGTACATTGAGTATTCCAGGACGATCACCTCGTCATCTGTTTCAATGAAATTAATAATCCATGAAGAAAGCGTCAACGGCGTAAGCCTTTTTGAATAAATACGTTTAGTTTTATATTTTGCTTTTACCACATCTTCTATCATTCCAGCAGTGGTGGTTTTTCCCACGCTTCCTGTAACTCCCACAACAAGGGGTTGTGAACAGCTAAGTACATAGGATTTGATAGTTTCAATGGCTTTGAAAATATTCTCAACATAAATATATCGTAAGTCCACCCTTTCATTTTCTGGAACTCTCTTATCAAGAAGAAAATAATAATTCTGTTTTGTTTTTAACGAGGCAATATTTTTACTCCTGTCAAAAGGATTAATATACCAACCTTCTTTCTCGGGATTATCCTCGTACACTACAAAATATAGTACGTTGCCATCTTGATTTTCAAACTCCTTGAGGTGAGCAACGTTCAGTATGCTAAATTCCTCATCACCGTTAAAACCGTGAAATTGCGCATCGATAAGAATCTTCTGCAACAACGGTATGTCAATTTTCAATTGGCCCTCCTTTTTTAAGAATGAGCGAGATTAGTTGTTTGGTATGCGAGTTGGCAATATCATGACTTCCCTCCGGAATAATTTCAAGCGTATGCTTTACGTTAGCCTCCTTAATGATGTCTTGAACAAGTAGTGGTGGAGTAGCCGTATCTTTTTCTCCGTAGATAAGTGTAATCGGTTGCTGTAGAGCCTTGAGCTCGTTGCGAAGATCAATAGTAACAATATTACGGTACGTATCTCTCATTACTGGAGTAGCGGTCGTGTAATAAGGATTTTTCTTAACTACTGCAAGGTACCAATAGCGCAACCATGCCACAGCCTTTTTGGGGAGTATCCTCTTGAAAAAATGCTGGGCTGTAGTTGGACTTGTTTCAGCATACTGTCGAATAATTGCAGGAGAAACAAGAATAGTTTCAACATTTTTGTTATCAGTGCGATATTTCCAATGAAGTGCTATAGCCCCGCCGAATGAGTACCCGAGAATAACATCTGGCTTTTCCTGATTAATGACCTTATCCACATACGAAACAAAATCATCGAGTAGCCAAGGGCGCTGTGGATCGGGAGTACCACAAAATCCGGGAAGATTTATTTTTACAACATCAAAATGTTGTTGTAACGAGGAAACAAACGATGTACGATTTGCCCATGCATCGGTGCATTTTGTCGTAGTGTAGTTGGTATAGTTCCAACCATGAATAAGAAGGATTTTTTTCATATGGTACTTATTTTAAATGTTTTTAAAGAATTTTGTTGTTTTTATTTCTATAACACATTTTTTACAAATAGTCAAAAACCCCTTCATAATGAAGGGGTTTTTGGTATTAGCGGTGACGGAGAGAAACTGTCTTCCCTTCTGCCTTGCGCTTCTTTTTAGCTGCAACTTTTCGTTTCTTGTTCATAGTCTAAACACTATAGCACAACACAAAGACCCCGGCTAGGGGGTCTTTGTAGTCCACTATTGGGTTAGGTACCGAGCACCTAACAAGCTTATTATGCAGCTTCGGTAGTATCCTCTGCCTGCGCATCCTTTGGGGCTGCGTCGGGTGCCGCTTCCCCTTCTGGAGCCGCACCGTCAGTAGGCTGAGCTTCGGCGTTAGCCTTGTTCATGTGCTCACCGATCTTTTGCATTTCGGTAGAAAGCTCATGCACCTTAGCTTCGATAACGGCCTTGTCACTGCCCTCCTTGGCAGAACGCAATTCGCCAATCTTGGCATTGATGCTGGTCTTGAGCTCTTCCGGTAGTGATGCGCCATGATCCTGCAACGACTTCTCTGCCGTAAAGATCGTCATGTCAGCAGTGTTCTTTACATCTGCCAATGCCTTCTTTTCCTCGTCTTCCTTGGCATGGAGTTCTGCATCCTTCTTCATGCGTTCGATATCGTCAGGAGTAAGACCACTTGATGCTTCGATACGAATAGACTGTTCCTTGCCAGAAGCCTTATCTTTAGCTTTCACATTCAGGATACCGTTGGCATCAACATCAAAGGTCACTTCGATCTGCGGAATACCGCGTGGTGCTGGGGGAATGCCTTCAAGGTTGAAGTGTCCCAGTGACTTGTTATCAGCCGCCATTGGACGCTCACCCTGGACGATATGAATGTCCACTGAAGTCTGGTTATCAGAGGCCGTTGAAAATACTTGGGTCTTTGATGATGGGATAGTGGTATTGCGTTCGATCAATTTGGTTGCGACATTACCCATGGTTTCAATACCGAGTGACAATGGGATGACATCAAGCAAGAGCACGTCCTTCACGTCACCCTGCAATACGCCGGCCTGTACAGCTGCACCAAGCGCTACCACTTCATCAGGGTTGATAGAGAGATTTGGCTCCTTACCGAACAGCTTCTTCACTTCCTCAACAATTTTTGGCATACGGGTCTGACCACCAACAAGAATGACTTCATTGATGTCAGCAATTTTGAAGCCTGATGCATCGAGAGCACGCTTGGTAATCTCAATAGATGAGGTCACAAATTCATCGGCCAAACTTTCGAGCTGGGCACGGCTAAGCTTCAAGAGCAAGTGCTGAGGGCCGGCATCAGTTGAGGTGATGAACGGGATGTTGATTTCGGTTTCGGTCGTCGTAGAGAGTTCGATCTTGGCCTTTTCCGCCGCTTCATCGAGACGCTGCAATGCCAATGGATCGCCCATGACATCGATGCCTGACTGCTTTTTGAATTCACCGGCAATCCAGTTCATGATCTTGAGGTCGATATCACGACCACCCATCATGGAGTCACCGTCGGTAGATTTCACTTCGATCACGTCATCTGACACTTCAAGCACGGACACATCGAATGTACCGCCACCAAGGTCAAAGATCACGATCTTCTCATCCTTCTTGTTATTCAAACCATACGCAAGCGCAGCTGCAGTTGGTTCGTTGATGATGCGCTTGACATCGAGACCGGCGATCGCACCGGCGTCCTTGGTCGCCTTACGCTGTGCATCATCGAAGTATGCAGGAACGGTAATGATCGCTTCAGTCACTTTCTCACCGATCTTTGCTTCAACGTCTGCCTTGATCTTCTGAAGAATCATCGCTGACACTTCTTCAGGACGATAGTCTTTGTCACCAAGCTTTACCAATACGCCACCATCTGGGCCTTTTGAGACCTGAAATGGAGAGGTCTTGATGACCTTGTCCATGCCATGGTCATCATACTTGTGGCCCATGAAGCGCTTGATACCGTAGATGGTATTTTGCGGATTGGTCACGGCCTGACGCTTTGCCAAGAGGCCGACCAAAATGTCACCGTTTTTTGAAAGCGCGACAATAGACGGTGTCGTGCGTGCACCTTCGATATTTTCTATGATTTTCGGCTGACCACCTTCGATGATGGCTACCGCTGAGTTCGTTGTTCCAAGGTCAATTCCAATGATTTTTGCCATACGTTAAAAAATTATTCTGTTATATTGATGTATTTCTACAATAATTTCGTGACCACGAAATACATGTTGATAGTATAGCAATACTTTGATAGTATGCAAGTATATGGAAAATATCTCAGCCTCCTCCACTAAAGCTACGGCGAGCCGAGGAAAAAGCTATTCTAAGAAAATATTGACCCTTTTGGCCGCAAAACCGGCAATTTCAGTATCTGAATTGACCGAAACCATTGGGGGTATTGGCAAGGAAAAGCATGCCCTCACCCGTTCCTTAAAGGGTCTACAAGAGGCAGGATTGATCGAAACTCATCATTCTGGGCAACAGGCCTACAGTCGCCTGACACGTGAAGGCAAGCGCAAGGCCCATAGTGCCAAGCTTGATCATGATACGGCAGTGCTCAATCCTTCCTGGGACGGCAAATGGCGCATTGTCCTTCTTGACCTATCCGAAGACCGCAAGGCTGAACGTGATGGCCTCCGCTACCTGCTCAAAAAGGCCGGCTTTGTCTTGCTCAAAAATTCGGTCTGGATCTCTCCTTATCCACTTGAACACCTTTTCATGAACATCAAAAAAGACCTCGGCCTAACGACCGAGATCATGATTTTTGTCACTGACACCTTGGACGAAGAAACAAGGAAGGCGTTTCTTTCAATTGTTTGACTTTTCCATCTCAAATGGTAATGTGCATAAAAATTACGCACATGGAAAAATTTAAGATTGTAGAAAAGTTCAAACTCTTTAACCAAACAGAGGCACATATACTAAATATGCCATTTGCTTTAAAAAGAGAGGAGGATGAATACCAAGATAGGTTAAGGCGTTTAAGCTCTTATCACGATGCACTTTTTAATGAGCCAGAGTGGCCAATATACGGATATTTACCTCCTTGTACTATAAATATTGCTATTTCAATTGAGGATTATACCGGTCTTGAGGCAGTATCACTTATGAAAAACTCCGGCGGTTTTCCTTTAACAAGAGACAACCTTTTTATGCTGCCTTTTTTCTTTAAGGAAAAAGTAAGGCCTTTTAAGGCAATATATGCCTTTATGGACGAAGAGTACCTACCTACTCATGAAAATGGGAAAAAGATTGTTCCATGGATTAAAATCGAAGAACATCGTAATCAGGATCTTGATTACGATTGGTATTTTTTCCATAACACCTTTCGGGCTGGAGAACATTTTGCCTTCTTTTCATTTAACTACCCTGAATTAAAAAAGCCTCATAAATGAGGCTTTTTATGTTACTTAGCTACCCTACTCCTTACTCCAGAAAAACGCTGCGACAATACCAACGATAAGGCCGATGATTGCCAAGAGCAATGCATATGGCATGAAAATGTTTGACCAGTAGGCGCCGATAGAAATACCAATAAGAAAAGTAGACCACTTGATCAAACCAGTTTCCCAAAAAGGCATTTTACGTGTTTTGAATATGTTCATGCTCATATTATACCGCTTTGTAAACTGAGACGCGTGCCGCACGAAGGACGTTGTCTCCAAGCTTATAGCCCTGCTGTAGTACTGCTGAAACAGTATGGCCCTTAGCTGCATCATCGGTATCGGTTTCTGACACTGCCTCATGGAGCAATGGATCAAATGGTTCACCGACAGTACCAAAGACAGCAAAGCCGCGATCCTTCAGAACGGTCATCATTTGCTGATAGATGTACTCTACGCCGGTGCGCCAAGTCGCATCTACCTTTTCCCATGCTTCCTTGTTACTCATTGCCATAGCAAAGCTATCGATCACCGGGAGCAAATCCTCAATGAAGTTCTCCTCGATCAATCCGCGCATGCGCTTGCGATCTTCATCGGTCGTCTTTTGCAGGTTTACATAGTCAGCCCGAGAACGCTGCCACCCATCAAGATATTCCTGCTTTTCCTTTTCCAGTGCCTTGATCTTCTCACGCAATTCCTTCATTTTCTGGCCACTACCAAGCTCCGCGCCTTCCTCATCGCTGGCGACAAATTCCACATCCTGATCTTCATTTGTTCCCGGCTCCAATTCTTCCGGATATACCACTACATCTTCGTCATTCATGCCTTGATTATACAAAAAACTGGCAAATAAAAAAGCCCGATATAAAACCGAGCTTCTGAGATGTTAGGCAGATGGGGCAAAAACATTTGCCTTTACTGTATCGAGCTTGTTGATACATTTTGCTGCATATCGCTTACTGAGCATTGCGGGGAGTATCATCAACACCACTACCCACCATTGAAAAACGAGCATGGCTGTAGTAGTAAGCTCTCCTCGAGATCTAAGGACAAGAAATACTATGATAAAAATAAGTCCGAAAATATTCTCCCACATAAGATAAAATGGGTAATTGCGATAATCTTGTAGATCATGATACTGCATCCAATAATCAGGCTTATTCTTTCTTTTTTTCTTATAGGCAATTTTATAAATGATTGCAATGCCCCCATATCTCATCAAAAATGAAACGATGAAAACAAACGCATAGACACCGGCAAAACCATTAATATTGCTTCCCTCTTCCGTTCCCTGTAATTCAATGGTTTTCCAACCTGCGTGTGCATATGACAGAATAAAATTACTGTACGGCCTATGCCACCCTCCCCCTATAAAGGGCAGGATGGGCACACCTGAACAAGCAAGAGCGCCATTTTTTGTAATCATTGCGGTCTCACCGGGGTGTTGCATTAGTACGAGTGCCGCATGATCATCAATGTCTTTCGGATGATGAGACAATGTAGCAAGGACATTCTTTGCAATATGAACACTGTCCTGTGACTGAGTGGTTACTGTAACCACGACAAGCATTAATAAGAATAGGGTCTTTTTCATTTGTATAGGGCTTTGAGTTTTTTTAAATTTACTTTAAAAAAACTAAATGTCAATATGATAGGTACCGAGCACATAATACATGAATAAAAAACACCGCGTCTGACGCGGTGTTTTTTGAGATTAACGCTTTGACCACTGTGGGGCTTTGCGGGCCTTCTTGAGACCGAACTTGCGACGTTCCTTTGAGCGAGGATCACGCTTGAGGAATCCTTCCTGCTTGAGGGTGGTCTTGTCACCTTCGTCTTCCTTCACGAGGACACGAGAGATGCCGTGACGAACCGCTTCAGCCTGAGAGTGGATACCACTGCCTGAAACATGGACTGATACGGCGTATGCCTTGCCAGTAAGCTTGAATGGATCAGTGACGATCTTTTGCAATTCTTCCGTTGGGAAGTAGGTATCAAGCTCCTTGTCATTGATGACATAGCTTGGCTTTGCTGCCTCAGTGAGACGAACACGCGCTGTTGCAGTCTTGCGTCGTCCAATTGCTTCTACGTATTGTTTTTTCGTTGCTGCTGTCATAAAAATATTATTCGGTTACGGTAAGGGCCTTCATCATCCCCTTCTTAAGCTTGTTGTCAGGAAGCATACCCTTGATAGCGATTGTTACCGCTTCCTTATAGCCCTTTTTTTCAACCACGTGAGCAAGGCTCAATTCCTTCAAACCACCTGGGTAGCCTGAGTACCGAGTATAAAATTTCTCCTTCATTTTCTTTTCAGACACCTTCAACTTGCCGGCATTGATGACGGTCACGGTATTGCCTGAAAGCACATTCCGTGCGAAGTCAGTAGTGTTCTTGCCGATCAGCAAGGCTGCTGCTTCTGAAGCGAGACGGCCGAGTGACTTTTCTGTTGCATCAATAGTGTAGTTCATAGTGATTATTGTACGAATTCGATAATTGCCATTGGACTTGCATCGCCCTTGCGCGCAGCAAGCTTGACGATACGAGTGTAGCCACCTGGGCGTTCAGTGTAGCGAGGAGCGATGTCATTGATAAGCTTACTTACCACGAGCTCGTTGTTGTAAAAACCAGCAAGCAAAAGACGGCGTGAAGCGAGGGTAGGATTCTTGGCCTTAGTCACGAGTTTTTCAACATTTGGACGAAGTTCCTTGGCCTTTGCCTCGGTAGTCATGATGCGGCCATGCTGAATTAGCGAAGCTGCAAGGCCCTTGAGGAGTGCGTGGCGCTGATTTTTTGAGCGGCCGAATTTTCTGTTAGCATTGTGATGTCGCATAATGTTTTACGTTAAGTCCCGTGAGTATAGCGCATTAGTCCTTCAAAGACAAGTTGAACTGAGCGAGGGCTTCCTTGATTTCAGTAATGCCCTTGTCGCCAATACCGTCGATTTCAAGCAGGTCGTCAACGCGCTTGCGAGCGATGCCACCAACGGTGCGAATATTAGCTGCTGACAATGCGTTAAGAGTGCGGGTTGAGAGGCCGATTGCATCGATGCGGTTCTTGAGGACGTCAGTAACGTCTACGGATTCCTCATCACTTGCCATTGTTTCCTCTTCCATTGCCGCTGCTTCGATCGCAGGAGCCTTGGCAGCAGATGCCGCCTGAACTTCCGCAATGATCTTGCCACTGTCTACAGAGACAATTGCCGCAAGCTGTTCAATCATGGTGTTTACTGACATTTCAAGTGCTTCGCGAGGAGAAAGTGTACCGTCAGTTTCGATGGTAAGGCGAAGACGGTTGAAGTTAGTCTTGTCTCCCACGCGCATTTCCTCCACGTCGTAGCTCACGCGACGAATTGGGGAGAAAATAGCATCAAGGAAAATGATACCGATATCAGCCTTTTGCTTGTGATGTGCATCACGAGGAACAAACCCAAGACCACGTTCAATGGTCAATTCAACGTTCAAGCCAGACTTACTGGTGATTTCACAAATGTACTGGTCAAGGTTTGAGATAGATACTGCGCCCTTTGCGTTGATGTCAGCGGCAGTAACGATCTTTGGACCCTTAACTGAAAAGGCAACCTTTACTGGCTCATCGCCAACAAGCTGGAAACGGATATTCTTGAGGTTGAGCAAGAGCGTAATAACGTCCTCCTTCACGCCTTCAATAGTTGAGAATTCATGGGCAACACCGTCAATCTTCACGGCTGTAATGGCAGCACCAGGAAGTGATGAGAGGATAATGCGGCGAAGTGAGTTGCCGAGAGTGTAACCGTAGCCTGGTACGAGACCGTCGATTTCAAAGACACCCTTGTTACCGTCCTCTAGTATTGCCTTTGGTTTTGATGGAAGAATGATTTTTTGTTCGCTCATATAGTAAAATATAGTACCATTATTTTGTAATTATTGCAATATTGTGTCCTATTAACGACTGTAGAACTCAAGAACGGTATCGAGCTGGAGGAACTGTTCCTCATTTTTTGGCTTTGCTACTACTTCAGCCTGAAGTGATTCAGGAGTAAGCTTAAGCCATTTTGGCCAACTGTAATTTTTTACCTTTGTACTAAAATCAGTGAATACTGGACTCTTACGAGATCCTTCACGCACTGCGACAACGTCACCCACATGCACGGTTTGTGATGGGATAGTGGTCTTTTTCCCATTAACCGTAAAGTGGCCATGAGAAACGAGCTGGCGAGCGAAGCGACGAGTGTGAGCAAAGCCGAGGCGGTAGACCACGTTATCAAGGCGGTTTTCAAGCTGCTCATAGAGCTTGTCAGTTACCGGCATACCCTTAACCTGGTTAGCCTGGATCACGTAGTTTGAAAGCTGTTTCTCGCTAATACCATACGAAAAGCGCACCTTTTGTTTTTCAATAAGTTGAGTACCGTAGCCTGACAATGCCTTTGGACGCTTGCCCTTCCCTACCTTTGATTTCTTGGCTTCAGACAAGAGATACTTTGGAGTCTGGCATTTTTCGAATACTCCAGAACCCAAACGGCGACACATTTTGTATTTTGCTCCTAATTTCATATACGTTAATTATTACACTCTTCGAGGCTTCTTGGCCTTTGGACCATTGTGTGGTACCGGAGTCTTATCCTTAATTGCTAATAGTTCGATGCCAGGAGCAACGAATGCACGAATCAATGGTTCGCGACCACTTCCCACACCTTTCACCATGACATTCACTTCTTTGATGCCAGCAGTTACCGCCTTTTCAGCAAGCACTTCACCTACCTTTGAGGCTGCAAACGGAGTACCCTTTTTTGCCCCCTTGAAACCAAGTGATCCTGATGAAGACCAAAAGAGGATATTCCCTTTTACGTCACTGACCACTGCCTTGGTGTTATTGAAGGTTGCTTCAATAGCCAATACTGCGGTAGTAAGCTTTTTCTTTGGCGTGCGGCCAACAGCGCGACCGCGCTTGTCAGCATCCACCAACTGTCCTTCTTGAGTTGCAATTCGTTTCTTTCCCATACTATTTATGTCTTACTTTCCTTACGGCGACCACTTCCCATAGTGTTACGAACATTTCCACGAACTGTTCGAGAATTAGTTTTGGTACGCTGGCCATTGACTGGTAATTTGCGCATGTGACGCACGCCACGGTACGCCTTGATATCTTTCAAACGCTTGATGTTTGCAGAAATTTCACGCTTGAGGTTTCCTTCGATATTGCGGTCCTCGATGTTCTTACGAATAACGTTTTCCTGCTCAACGGTCAGGTCAGTAGGCTTGGTTTCTGGTGCAACACCAGCATCAAGCAATACTTTGTTTGCTGTGGCGCGACCGATACCGTAAAGGGTGGTGAGCCCAATATCAAGTCGCTTTTCGTTTGGAATGGTAATACCTAAAATACGCATATATCTGAGTTTTATTGTTTCTGCTTATGCTTAGGATTGTCACAAATCACCAACAAATGGCGATTGCGCTTCACAATCTTACACTTATCGCACATCTTTTTGACTGTTGACTTTATCTTCATAAAAATATTAAGCGGGAGTAGTATATACTATTTACATTCTTCTGACAATACGTCCTTTTCCCCCATATGGATCAAGCAATACTTCTACAGTATCGCCAACCAATACCTTGATACGGTGCAAGCGCATTTTGCCGGCAAGGTATGCTACTAAGGTTTCTCCGGAGTTTCCTTCAACAAGCTCCACCCGAAACATGGTGTTTGGAAGAGCCTCCTGAACTATTGCTTTGACGGGGTTTTCTTGCATTGCCATTGACAGGTGACACTATACTAAATTCCCTGATTTTGGTCAAGCATTTACTGGATTTTTATCTTGATACGACTTGGTTTGTAGGGAAAATACGGTGCCCAAAACGGATAGAGGCTGTAAGTGGCAGTATCGATTTCCGGAATTGATAACAATGCGGCATTAAATGTCCCCCTTGGAATGCCCAATACGGCCTGCTGGATAACGGGAACTGCTGCCTGGGTAATGATTGTCCCCTGTCCTGACACGGCAATGGTGATAGAGTCAGGAATGTGGGCTGGATCGGTCGGTAAAGGAGTAACGGAACGTACCGTTACCGCTCCTAGGTCCGGAATAGTGACTGAGGGATAGACGTGGTCGGCAATGGCCTTACTGGCAATAGCCTGCTCAAAAAGATCGCGAGGAATAAGGTATGACACCATCGTGCCCTGCAAACTTGCCGGAAACTGAATATCCGAACCCTGGGCTACTAGACTGGTAGTATCGATGGTCGTAAATTGCAAATCAGGAAAAGTGATGAGATCGTCAGGAATCTGAGACCGGGTCTCACGACTGAGCTTTTCGGTCAGAGCGGCCTGAAGGGTGGTAAGAGCCTGTTGCCTGTCGGTCGGAGACAGGGTGTGCATTGCCCCGTTTTGACCACCGGAAATCAGACCGGAACTGCCAAAAAACAGCTTGGCATTGGCACCGCTCCACCCCGCTACGGTAAAGGTCGTACCGTTGGTGTTGTAGGCAGGCCCAATTCCAGCCGCAACAATGGCAACACTGGCGCTGCCGGCTGTTTTTGTAGTGCCGGTACCGGTATAGCCCGGTACGCTTACGGTCGCTTGGGTAAGATATTTCTGACCATTTGCGCCAGTCAATGTCGTGCCGCTTCTTACTGTTTGGGCCGTCTTGCTGTATTGATTGAAAAGTACAGCCTTGCCCGATGCCTTGGTGGTGCTGGTAGTCATGGCAGAACCAAAGACCTGACGAGTGACGGTGTCGGTCACGACCATCGTTTGGAATGACAGGCGGCCAGGACCGGTAGTAGTTTCGTTTGCGACATCAAGCTCAGTATCCTGTAATGAGAAAGGAATGTGCCGCTGGTTTACCGTTACCGTTGCATGCACAAAGACCGTTCCGACAATATAGAGCAGTGCAATAAATAACAACGCGCCCCCGATCACGATAATCTTGCGCCAGTTCGATGTTGGTTCCCCTTCGTATTCCTCCCGATAGACTGGTTTTTTGACCTTTACCGGTGGCTCCGGTGTTTCTGGCGGCAATGGATCAAGGTCGGGCAATCCCTTTTCCTTATAATCCTTGCGGATCACGTCATACAATTTCATGGCCATATTACACTCGTTCGCTACACAGGGCTGCTAATGCCAGAGCGGCGTCAGGGGCTTCCGCTCCACGGGTCTTTACGCCAGCAGCAAGATGCAGGTCATCGGCCACAAACGCACGGACATGACCGCCAGCGGTACCGTGACGAAGAAACGGATCAGCGATAAGGGCATCGGCAATCACCGTCGTAAAGCGACTGTCAGCGCAGATATAGTATGTTGCAGGAAGGTGAAAGCCCTGTTGTCCTTGCTCAACAACTGCAGTCAGTCCGCTCATCCAGTGCGTGATGAATTCCTGAAAGGCTTTCTCAACGGTTTTCATCGGTGAAGCCGAAAGTTTTTTCAAGCGATATCCTTCGATGAGAGCACGCGCCTCGATACTGTTTCTTTTGGCTGTCGTTAACAAGCGGTACAGTTCATAGGTACCAAGTGGAAATGAGTGCTGAGAGATGAAGACACCGTGCTTTACAAATGCGACATCGGTTACTTCTTCACCGAGATCAATGATGACACTGGCCTCCTCTATGCCACCGTTATCGCGTAGCGCTACAAAGGCAGCGTGAACACCGGTCGTAACATGGATCGGACGGTCGCCATAACTGCGGCGAAGAATGCTATTAAAACGCTCAATGACAATGAGTGGTACAAGGGTGACTGTCAGGGTCAATTCCAGGGACTGGACCTTTTTACCGTAAGGATTGGAGGTTTCGTACCCATTGAGGGTACAACGGGCAATATGCTGCTCAGCTACCTTTGATTCACTGCCAAAGGTATTGCCTGTTGCACTGTATTCCTTCAGTAGGGCCGCAATGTCCTTTTCAACCAAGGAATTAACCAGACGCTTGGTGCAACTAAAGGCCGTGCTTTTGCTGTATGTAATAGTACGCGTTACGGCCGTATACCACGGCGAGGAAAGCGTAACCTGAATGTAGTCCGGATGATGGACATCGCCGGTGCGAACGTGATCAATGACTGTTTCCAAGGTGCGGGCCGTATCATTAACGAATCGTTCAATGTCCAACTCCTCCTCAAATCCACTGTCTCGACGATCCTGCACGAGCAACGTCACGTTGGTATGATTACTTCCCTGTTCAATCAATGCATGCGCACCGCCAACACTACTTGAACTAATATCAAAGACAGCAATCGCTTTGCTTGTACTCATGCACCTAGTATAGCAGTAAAAATTATTTTTATGCGAGAGTTGCCTTGATGCGGCGGATGCCGGCAGCAACGGCTTCTTCCTTTTGGATCTTGAAGGTACCAAGCTCGGCGGTATGTTCAACGTGCGGACCGCCACAAAATTCTTTTGAAATGGCTTCACCTTGATCGTTTTCGATAACATACACAGAAACGACATCCGGATACTTTGCACCAAATTCCATTTCGGCACCCAACTGTTCTGCTTCGATACGAGGCATTTCCCGGCGGCAGACCTTGTGGTCAGTGGTAATCCAGCTATTCACCAATCGTTCTACTTCTGTTTTCTCCTCATCAGTCATTTTGCGATCAAAGCTGAAGTCGATGCGAAGACGCTCCTCAGTGATATTGCTTCCCCGCTGATGGACTTCTGGACCAAGGACCTTTTGCAAGGCTGCAAGCAATAAGTGATGCGCGGTGTGCAAGCGAGTGGTCTTTTCACTCGTATCAGCCAACCCCCCTTTGAACTTCTGCTCCGCTCCCTTGCGAGAGAGTTCCTGATGGGCCTTCATCTGCTCATCAAACATCTTTCTATTTACGAGAATACCCCGTTCCAATCCTAATTCTTCCGTTATTTCAATTGGAAATCCGTACGTGGTAGCGAGTGTAAATGGATCTATGCCTTTTTCAAACTCCTTCAATCCGGCAATAAGGGTCTTTTCAAATTTTTCCTCCTCTACCTTCATCACCATGCGCAGACCTTCTTGCGCTACTTCCGGATAGACATCGCCATAGAAGGCAATATAGTGATCGATAATCTGTGAGGCAATGATAGGATCAGCCTGAAGGAATTTCAATTTCAATACCGCGCGGCGAATAATGCGACGAAGGATGTATCCCTGATCCTTGTTGGATGGCAACACGCCGTCAGCAGTCAAGAAAAGCGCGGTACGCAAATGGTCTGCCACAATGCGCGCGTCTCGTTCGGTATAGTTCTGACTGTGCTGGCGCAACAGTGCCATCACCGGTGCGAACATATCGGCTTCATAGACATTGGTCTTGCCCTGGGCAAGCATGCTGACGCGCTCCAAGCCACTGCCGGTATCAACATTTTTCTGCGCTAGCTTGCCAATCACTGCACCGTCACGCTTTTCATACTGCATGAAGACGTCATTCCAAATTTCAACGACGGTACCGATGTCATCAGCAGCAACATACTGCTCATGGGTCAGGTCACCCAAGCCCTGTGGCGTGACATCATAAAACATTTCTGTATCAGGACCGCACGGACCATTATCTCCCGGACTCCACCAGTTGTTTTTTGCCGGAAGGAAGTAAATACGGTTCTCAGGAACGTACTGCTTCCATATTTCTACAGCCTCCATATCTCGAGGTGCATTGTCGTCACCTTCAAATACGGTGATATAGAGACGCTTTGGATCAAGCCCCAGCCCCTCTTCCTTGGAAGTCAAAAACTCAAAACTCCATTTGATTGCGTCTTCCTTGAAATAATCTCCCAATGACCAATTTCCGAGCATTTCAAAAAAGGTTAGGTTCTTGTGATTGCCCACTTCTTCAATGTCACCAGTACGAACGCATTTCTGCGCACTGACCAGGCGAGTCCCTAGCGGATGCGGTTGCCCCATCAGATACGGCACCAACGGCTGCATGCCGGCAGTATTGAACAATACCGACGGGTCATTCTTCGGCACCAATGATGCCGAAGGCAGCACCGCATGCCCGCGCTTGGCAAAAAAATCAATAAATCGCTGTCTGATCTCGGAGGAAGTCATGCCTATAAACTATATCTTTTTGTACTTTTTGGCTAGTTTTTCCAATTTATTGATATCAGCCTCAATTCCCTTCAAGCCGGCTTCAAAGAATGCCTCATTGGTAGTGATGCCAATTGATTTGAAGATGTCCTTTGGAGACATTGAACGGCCAGCAGAAAGAAATTGTCTGATTTTTGCCGCATAAGAATGATCGGCTTTCCAATTTTCGTACAATGCTCGACTGACAAGTTGTCCATAAGCATATGAATAGACATAGAAAAATCTTCGAATGTGAGACCATCCAACGAAAAAGTATCCGTCTTGTTCAGTGACAGTGACAGATTTGCCAAGATACTGTTGCATATGCTTTTGAAGAAGTGTTGCGATTCCTTTTCTATCTAATTCTCCTTTGCTTCGAATTTCATTATGAAGCTCTAATTCAAAATTAAAACATGCAATCTGGCGAAATATCGTGCTGATATCTCCCATAATTTTATTATGAAGCATGATAATTTTTTCCTCATCGTTAAGAGTTTTTTCTATTTCATCTCCAACCAATTGCTCAAAGAACGTACTCGCAACTTCGGCTGTAGCCGTTGAATAGCGTCGGTATCGTGGAGGTTGTTTCTTACTAAATTCACTGTGGATAGCGTGACCCATTTCATGAGCAAGCGTTTCAACGGAGCGAACATCGTCCGTATGGTTAAGCAATACCACTGTCGGCAGGGTACCTGACCCCCAACAATATGCCCCGCCCTTTTTGCCCTTTTTAGGATATACATCGATCTGACCATTCGCTAAAAATGAATCGACGATACCGGCATATTCTGGATCAACCTGGGAAAAAGCGTTTTTTACAATGGTAACAGCCGAATCAAAATCAAATTTCTTATTGATTGAACCAATTTTTACGTTGCGATCAGCATAGGTAATTCCTTTCTTTTCTCCCAATAGCTTTCCATGAAGCACATAAAACCGGCTACTGAGAGTAAAGTATTTGGTTACAAGCGCGACAAGTCCCTCAATTGTCTTTTCATCATTTTCATAACCCAGGATAGTCGCACTGTACGGTTTTTTATATCCGCGCTGCTCATCCATAATTTTCTTAAAATTATATACAGCATTTATTTCTGCTTCTGCAAACGGGCTATTTTTTTCAAGTTGAGCATTTATCTTTTCGCCCAATTCTTTTCGCTCCGCCTTCGGAAGATCACTGAGCATAGACATTGCCTTGGCAATTGGTACTTCCTCCTTCTTAAAGGAGACTGTCTGCTGGGCTAATACGCGCTGTTGTCCATCTACCCACATGCCGTAGCTTGTTTGTGACAGCAAATCAATAATCTGTTCTTCTTTTTCAGAAAGATTATATTGTGCATGATTAAAAATTCTTTCAAGTAAATATCGAAAAGGCGCCAACGAAGCATCTTCTAAAAATTCCTTCTGCTTTCTCTTTTCAATTTTTGCAATTTCCAAAGTAAAAAATGTTATCTTGTTAGACGCAACACTAAGTCTTTGTTCGATGCGCGTTGCGGCTGCGCCTGCCACGCTATCACCACTGTTGAGGTCACTGCGTAATGCGAAATACCTCCATGGATCCTTTGAGGCCATTTTTTCCTCAAGTGCTTCTGACTCTTCGAGCGCAACAAGCAATTTTTTTGGTGTACTTATAAAATCCTTGCCTTTATATTTTTTCTCAAAAGCCGCGTACGCTGCCTCAATAGACGCAACATCCTTTTCTATTTGTGGATCTTTGTCATTCTTGTAGAGCGATGACAAATCCCATTCTGTCTTTATTTTTTTAGTGGTATCTTTTTTCATATGTATATGTCTATTACATCTCCGGTTCCAGCGGTACGGTATGGTCTTCTTTCATAATCTTGAGCTTGTTGATCTGCTTTTCGACGAACCAGAGCACGATGAAGGCAAAAAGCGCGAGCATCGTTACCATCATTGCAAGTTGGTAGAAACCAAAGCCGCAGGCCATGCCGATACCGGTCGCAACCCAGAGGCCAGTGGCAGTGGTAATGCCGATAACCTTCATGTCACTGCGAATGATGGAGCCAACGCCGAGGAAGCCAGCCGCAGAGACAATCGCTGCCACGAGATGGAAATCATACCCTGATACGCCATACTCAGCGCTGACCAATTGGGAAATAATGACAAACATTGCCGCTCCCAAAGAGACAAGCGTATAGGTGCGCATGCCGGCAGTCTTGTGGGCGACAAAGCGCTCGACACCAAGGACCATGCCGAGCATCATTGCCATGAATAATTTCACATAAATAACGTTCGTCAAAATTGCAGTCATGCAGACAGTATAGCGCAGAACCAGGCAAACAAAAAAGCATGCCGAACTTCTGTTCTGCATGCTTATATTTGTAATTTTAACGGGTTTACAATCCCGAAACTTTCTTGGTGATCTTGGTTGTATCCTGGATCAATTTCAGACGGCCAACGCCTTCAAATGTGTAATAGACGGTAGTACGAACGTTTGCGTGTTTAACCGTATCATATACGGCAAGTAAGGTACGGTAGGCATTTTTTTCTTCATACAATCCCACCTGGAACAAGGGGATTTGGGATGATTGTGAAAATTTCGGACACTGCGAGCCGTTATAGCGACTGATGCCACAACTCGACATTGATACGATAGCCAGGATGGCTCCTCCTAATGCAAATGCTTTTTTCATTATGTTATTTTTAATTGTTTTCTATATTAAATCATATTTTTATATAAAAGTCAATATGCTTCTATAGAAAACAAAAAAGCGCCCTTATATTTCTATAAGAAAGCGCTTCAATTAAGGGGTGAAAAATATCTTAATGTCCGTGCAATCCCCATGTAATTGCACCCATAGTGCTAGTACGTGGAGTTGGCGGATAGCCATTATTTCCTACATACGGATTATATGGTTCGACATTATAGCCTCTCCGATAGTTCCCGCCACCAGATATGCTCAACCGAACTAATCGTTCCAGGTCTCTTAACAGGGGCGCTTCGGGATAGTATCGGACATATTGATTGTTACAATAATAGTAATAATCAAAACGGTCGTAATAAGTATTACGTACGCAATACACCGGATAATGATAGCCATCGATGTGATAGCAATAATCATCAGGAAGCAATAACGCCTCAACAGCAATGTCTCCAACCATTATCGCAACTCTACTAAGCACATTGCTATGCCTAGTGGTAGCCGGTTGAGCTTCGCGATTGTCAACATACTGAGTCGTAGGTTGAGCTTCTTTTCGAATGTCACCGTAATAAGCCGGAGTTTGACAACTTGCCATAGCCATAACAATAGCCAGGACACATAAAATCATTGATAATTTCATTGTTTTCTATATTTAGTTTTTGATGTATGTTCTGAATATACTATATCACTAATTTATCAAAAAGTCAATAGTGCCTCCCCCTACCACCCTTTCGCCTTCGTAAATAACAACCGATTGGCCAAGTGGAATAGCCTCATTGCAGGTAAGCGTAATGGTATGTTCATCAAGTATGGCGGTCGGCAGTAGCGTACCGTGATACCGAATTTGTGCCGTATGGACCGTGTCCTTTACAGGGGTAATAAACCAATTAGTGTCTCGCAATCGCACTATCGCCCTTCCTTCCTCGTGCTCCACTGCATGCATTGACGATGCAACGGTAATAGTATTATTTTCAATATCCTTGGCTACCAGATAGTACGGGGTGCGACTACTGGTGTGTTCAGTGATGCGAAAGCCGTGGCGTTCCCCTAACGTGTAAAACCACACGCCATCATGCTCGCCTACTACCTTTCCTTCTTCATTGATCACTGCACCGGGCTTTTCATCAATATAGTGGCGAAGAAATTCCTTCATATCGACTTCACCCAGGAAACAGATGCCCTGACTGTCTTTCTTGGTTGCTGTAAACAGTCCCGCCTTTTCTGCAATCGCCCGCACTTCATACTTATGCAAATGTCCGATAGGAAATAATATGTTTGGCAACAATGCTTTGTCTATCATCCATAAAAAATAGGATTGGTCTTTAGCGGGGTCAGCGCCTTTTCTCAACTCTTCCGCTCCGTCAGAGCCTACGGCCGTTCTGCAATAGTGCCCGGTCGCAATACCCTCAGCTCCATGAGCCTTGGCATATTGCCACATTGCGCCAAACTTAATGACTTTATTGCAGAGCACGTCAGGGTTAGGCGTACGACCAGCCTTGTATTCGCTGATCATGTAGTCGGCCACCCCCTGTTTGTATTCCTCAGTCGCATCCAAAAAGTGAAACTTAATGCCTAATGCTGCACAGATCCGCATCGCATCACGTTTTTCATCTACCCACGTACACGGCACCCAGTCCGGTGCCCAGGTCTTCACGAATATTCCCTCGACATCATAACCCTGTTGTAACAGCAGATACGCCGAAACAGAACTATCTACTCCGCCCGATATCCCAACAAATATTTTATTTTTCTTATTCACAGAAAAATACTACCATAAAAAACAAAAACCGCCCTTTCGGACGGTTTAATAATTTAGTTTAAGTTTTGAATGATTTTTTCTTCTTTTAAGAAATGGGATGTTGGAACGAAATTTTTTATCATGTTAACCACCAAAGAAAAGGGGGCTGCTATACCCTCTAGTGTGCACTTCACTCCTTCTGATATGCAATGAAGAAGTTCATCTTTCTGAATATCTTCGATGATATCTTTGGACATAGCATCCGATCGCTCTTCAAGAAGAGTTAACATATCAATTTTCTCTAAAACATAATCGTTAAAGGTGAAAAATTGATCAGCGATATGCAAACCTTCTATCACCTGTTCCTCAATTAGACAAGACCAGGTGGCAAACATTTCTCGCGCCTCTTTTAATGAATGCGCATTGGATTGCTCCCGGAATAATGCTAACAAACTGGTGTGATAGTTATTTTGAATTATCTGGTGAGAAATATTTGTCAGTTTTTGTATAGCTTCTAACTTATCTTTTAAGTTATGCTTTTTTGAGGCACTTATGAAATTTCTTTTTGCTTCTTCAAAGTTAGAGAAATAATCTACTGGTTTCATATATGTAAGTTTAAGAGTTACCACATATTTCCAGCGTATGTGCAAAAAATATAAGGTAACCCTTAAACAAATTCAAAGAACGTTGATTTTATATTAACACTTTTTATTTAAAAAGTCAATAGCCCTCAAATCCAAGGCGCCCCTGGCAGAAGGTTCCCTATCATGTTGAAATTTACTTTAAATTCAAAAGCTTCTTAAAAAGCTCGTAGGTTGCATATGCATCCGCGAAAGCCGAGTGAGCCTTTTTGTTTTCAATGCCATAGTGCTCGGTGAGCGCTTTGAGTGAAAACTTACTGATATCATCCTGATCGTGCAGCACGCCAAATGCCAATGCAATGGTATCAAGCTTATGATAGTGCATCTTATTTTCAGTACCAGTTTTTTTCAGGGCTTTCTCAATGAAGCCATAGTCAAAGGTCAAGTTATGGGCAACAAAGATTGCACCGCTCGTTTTTTCTGAAAAGCTTTTCATCGCGTCTTCGAGGGTAACGGCAAAGAGCCAGTCGGCTTCATTGTAGCCGTTCACGCGCAATGCCGCCGGCTCTGCCGTTTCGATATGCTGGGGATGAATCTTGAGATCAAGCTGATCGGTAACGACCAGTTCCCCATCTTTCATTTTGGCAATAACGACACCGAGTTCGATAATTTCCGCGATCTCATTATCAAGACCAGTAGTTTCGACGTCGATAAATGCAAGTGGTTGTTGAAGCATCATAGAGTATTAGAGGTATTTTTTAATGTTTTGCTGGTGCTGCTGATAGGTAGAAGCATAGTGTACGTTGCCGTTGTGATCGTGTAAATAGTACAAATAATCTGAATCCTCGGGGTGTAATGCAGCCTGAATAGCTACCATGCCCGGATTATTAATTGGCGTAGCTGGTAATCCTTTGTGACTGTAGGTGCTTGGTACTGCATCAACCTGGAGTGGCATGCCATTCTGCAAACGTTTCCACAAAATGCCGGCAATGACAGAGCTATCATTCGTACCTTCGGCTTCCTTTTGCACAATCGAAGCCATGATAATGATATTCGCCTCACTGTGCCCTGATGCTGCAATGTCGGCACGGAGCGGAGCGATTTTTTGTTCATAGTTGCGTTGCTGATCGGCAATGATATTTTCAGGCAATGGCGTTGCAAAAAAACCATAGGTGTCAGGGAAAAGATATCCCTCTAGACCACTTGCCTGTTTGAGAAAACCGGCACTGTCAAATTCAGGAAACACTGCCTTTAGACGAGTGGCCATGTCTTGATTGGTATAGCCCTCAGGGAAAGTTACTTTCGTTTTCGTAATGCCAAATTCCTTGCCGGATAATCGCAATGCAATACCCACGGCAGAGATAGGATGATCGAATGAATATTCCCCCTCGCTGATACGAGTATCACTTCCCAATACTTCCATCAGAAACTGAAAGGTACGACGAGATCGAATGGCACCATCGTTGGCTAGTTGGTGGGAAATAGCACTTGCCCCTTCTCCCGTAGTAACGGTGAGATGATAAGGCGCCGGAAAGGTACTCGGTGCGGCAACAAAGGCATGGTAGAGGCTGCCGAAAAAGATGACTACAATGACAACAATAGTAATGAATCGCATACTAGATAGGAAGGTTTGCCGGCGGTTCTGCTTTCGTTGCTTCAATACGGACAAAGCTTGGAGTTTCTGCTACGCGACCTGGCAAGTGGAATATTGTTGCAAGCTCTTCTGTTGAAAGGACGAATGGCTTTCTGCCCGATACTTCCGGATGGGTAAAGTATGTTTCGGGATTAGCAAGATTAAAGCCACCGTAAAAATATGCCCGAGCCTTGTACGCACCCAATATGTCTTTTTTGGCCTTGGTAGTTTTCTTGCCCGTAAGATCCTGCCACGGGAAATCAAAGCCCGTAGGACCATCCGGTTTGAAACTATTAAAGTCATTGGAATTGTACTGTCGCACCATGCCGGTTAATCCCGCAATGCGATTGGCATCAAACTTATCCGGCTGAGTGAGATATATCGCACGAATGCCTGCATCAAATGCAAACTTGCTGGCATTGCGCTCTACCGCTTCAATGACGCCCAACTCACCTCGTGTTGCGCGACGAGTAGCAATTGTTTTCCCCTCCTTATCTTTTTCATTCAAGCTGTCATTGAACTCCTTGATGACTGCCTTCACTTTGTCAGGCCATTTTTTGCCCCCCTCTTCTTCTCCGGCTTTGTTTTTAACCACGAAACGATCGGTCACCCCACGGACAAGGACCTGAAACCATATCTGTTCACCGGCTCCAATTGACCCCATGAATTCAAGCATAGGCGTAATAGGATCAATACGCTGCTGTTCGTCCAGTGAGCCAACGGCACGATCAAGTCCAAAGTCGACATAGGTCTTGATCGGATAGACATCGTCTTTAGCCAATACCATCTGTGTTCCCCATAATGCTACGGGCGCGCTGCCTTCAAGAGGAATATCGGGAATCGCTGCAGTATAGTCTTCAACTTCAGTCACTTCGGCTTGCGGATACTGGGCATAAATCTGAGACTGAATCACGCTCTTGAACTTGGTAGCAGTACGAATATAAAAATGAATGGAACCCTCGATCGAGACGATTTCCAGTGAGAACCAGTTGCGCATCGCACCCTGCCAGTATTTTTGCATCCAGTTACCGTGACCACCGGTCTGATAAAGCGAGTTCAAGACCAATTCCATTGCCAATGGTGATTTAAAAACTTCCTTCGGCGGTTTTACTTCGAGCAAAGTCCATTTGATAGAACGAAGAAACAAAGTTTGGACATATGATAGCCACAATTCCCACGCGAGAAAAGAAAGAATGGGTACTGCCACAATGACAATAACGAGAGCAGTAAGGAACGAGGGTGCGAGCGTTTGTTGCATGGCATTAGTATACCATTGAGTATTTAAAAAGTGGTACCTCCGGAACCAGATGAAGTGGGTGAAGTAGTGGTTTGCGGCGCAGGATGTACCAATACTGGTGTTGGAGCAATGTATGCTGGTGCTGTATAGGAAGCAGGAGCATCGGTGCTGGTGTTGTTAAAGCCGCTGGTAACAATCGGCGTTGGATTGGTACGAGCAATAAGCTTGATAGGAATACGGATTGCAATAGTTTTCCCTGTGGTGGCAGTTGTGCCGCTGATGATAACAGTTGCTGAAGTCGAACGCGCCACTCCTGACAATGGGATAGTGGCAGAAACGGTGACATCGCCAAACAATGACTTGCTGATATCAAGCTGGGTGAGGTCTGACAGTATTGATCCTTTGCTGTCCACTACCTGGGCATTGAGAAATGTCGGCAAAGCACCGTCATTTAAACAGGTGGTGACGCCCCCTTCAACAGTAACACTGGTATCGATCGATTCGCTTGGAGTCGGACGAGTAAAGACAAGGGTACAACCGCCAAGGTCATACTCTGTTGTCGTAGGGGCAGCAGTTTTTGTCTTGGTCGATGCGGTTGGTCCGCCGATAAGCGGTGTAATAGGAGTGCCAGTCAGCGTGGCAATAAGCCCTATCCCCAGCACAATGGCAAGGATAATCTCCAACGCACCCCATCCACTTCCACCAGCAGGAGCGTCAGCCATGGATTATTTCTTCGCAACGGTATAGGTACCGTTATCAAGCTTGGTAAAATATTTTGCGTTCTGGAGGTTGACGAGAATGGTGTTCTTCTTGAGGAAACGTTCCTTCAATACGCGGTCAACCACCTCTTCCTTGGTCAGCGGTCCTTCCTTAACGAGAATTTCCTTGATGACATCGCGGACAACGCCTGGCTTGTAGCCCCATTCAGAGAGTGCGTAGTAACCACGACCAACGAGCACGAAGCGTGGATCCTTGATTAGTTCGTTATGAGTAGTGGCAACATGAGTCTTGCGACCGAAGGTGTCAACGATTGCCTTTGCCACTTCACGGAAGTGCATTGGTGAGCCGTGCTTGCGCATCATGAGGAATGCATAGTCCTTGATACCACGAGTCTTGATGTTCTGTGATTCAGAAGGACCCCATTCGCCAAGCGGGTTCTTGCCGATCTTCTTTGAGATATTGAGCCAGCGGCGGGCAATTTCCTCATTCTTGTACTGAGCAGCTACGCCCTTGAGTTCATCAAGAAAACGGCTAACGAGGTCGTCCTCACTGAGCAGTTCCTTGTCGTTAAGCCCCTTGTAGACCTTGTGCAAGGCATCATGAATAACTTCTGAGAGTTCAGCGTCAACAGTCCAGCGTGTCTGGAAGTGGTCATCCTCCTTCAGCTTTTCAAACTGTTCACCCAATACCATGTAGAAACGAATGTGGTTTTGGATTGACTTGTCCTTTGACACATAGGAAAGAAAGTCATCCTCATGAACCATGGCACCCATTGCCTCAACCAGGCCTTTCAGTTCGCTGAATACCTTGGTTTCGGTCTTAAAGGCCTCACTTTTGCGAATAGCCGCAAGTGCCGCGTTTTCGATCTGACGAACGCGTTCACGAGTGATGCCGTATTTCTTACCGATTGCCTCAAGCGTCTTTGAGTCCGCATTGTCCTCGAGACCGTAACGGTTGACGATGATGTCATGCGCGCGATCCTGGAGGTTTGAGAGCAGTCGTTTGGTGACCTGTTTTGGTTTAAAACTGATAGTTGCCATGTGTCTTAGGGGTTACTGTTAGTTAGTATCAATACACTTTATCATGGATATAAAAAAAGTCAAACACTTGTCAAGAGGATTACAATAAGCGACGGACATCCCCTACCGTCAGCAGGAGCATAAGGCCCAAAAGGATCAAAAAGCCAATAAAATGAATGATCCCAACGGTTTTTTGAGAAAACTTCTTTCGGGTAATTGCCTCGAGAAGCACCACTACCAGTCGTCCTCCGTCCAAGGCTGGAAATGGCATAATATTGATCACTGCCAGATTTACGGAGATTGCGGCCGTAAATGCCAGCAAATACGTAAAGCCAATGCTGGCCGCACTGCCCACTTCCTGAGCCAAACCAACGGGGCCAACAAGACCAGCTGCGGCGTTGTTATGATGAAAGATGCCGCGAATCAGGCCAGCAAGGGTGGCGAAGATTTCACCGCCGGTAATCCAGGTCTGTTCAGCTGCGGCCTTAATAGCAGTGAAGAATGGTAGGTGCTGCTGGACAACTGGCTCAACAGCAATGCCGATAACACGCGCATCACCTTCTCCGGTTGGCGTGATGGTTGTCGCATGGGTCGCATTGGCATGTTTGTAGGTCACGGTAATCGGTCCTTCGCTCTTGATCACGGCTGCATGGAGGTTCTCGGTGGTGACGGGATTGCTGACCATTGCTGTGCTCGTCGTAACGGAAGTGATGACATCTCCCACTTCGATGCCGCTCTTCTCGGAAGGAGAACCAGAAACAATGCTGACCACCGTTGGCGTGCCATGATCACTCGCTACCGGCATGCCGATAGTATAGGCAGCGGTAAAGAGCACGATTGCAAGAAGAATATTACACACCACACCAGCAACAAGCACGATGCTTTTCAGGTACCACGGTTTTGATTCAAACTGCTTCTCAAATGGTATGCCATGCTCAGTACCATCCTCACCGGCAATCTTTACGAAGCCGCCAATCGGCAAGGCATTGATCGAATATGTCGTCTCCCCCTTTTTCCAGGCATAGAGGCGTGGTGGAATACCGAAACCGAATTCCTCCACTGTCATGCCGCTTTTGCGGGCGGCAAAAAAGTGACCGCATTCATGCACAATGACGGTTACAAGGAGAACGATGATGAAAATGATAATGGTCATAGTTAACTGAGAATGTCAGTCTCCTTCTTATTGAACAATGCTTCAAGCTCATTGTTGGCGGCATCGACAAGTTTCTGAACGTCTTCCTTGGCATTACGCATGACATCCTCGGGGAATTTCTGATTTTTGAAATCGTTCAGCGCTGACTCACGGGCCTTGCGCACGGTAATGCGGGCATCCTCAAGACGCTCCTTTGCAATCTTCACCAGCTTCTGACGGGTTTCCGTAGTAAGGGCGGGAATAATGACACGAATACCACTGTCATCAACAGCAATAGAAAAGTTCAAGTCGGCAGCATACAAACCGCGTTCAACATCCTTGATCTGGCCCTTGTCCCACGGCACCACGCGCAATGTCTTCGGATCCTCAATCGTCGTTGAGGCAACGTTCTTTAACGGCTGGGCTGAACCATAGGCTTCCACCATCACGCCGTCGAGCAATGCCGGTGCCGCTCGTCCAGTATGAATCTGTCCGTATTCCTTGCTCAACCATTCCTGAGCCTGGGTAATTTCTTGTTTAAGAGGGTTTAAATCGTACATAGAAATTTAGTATAGCATGTAAATTATAAGACCATGCTTGCCGCATATTCAAGCACATATTTTGTAGGAAGGTTGCCGGCAAAGAGCATGTCCTTGGCAGTATAGATAATATGAGCCTTTGCAGGGATCGTGCGGACATGGGCTTCGAGTAGATCGAGTAGCTGAATGGCCTTAGCTCGACGAGTGGCAGCATCTTCATCGGCATCACTGGCAAACTCTTCCTTGATCTGGGCAAGCATCGCATCACGAGACAGCATTGCTGATGTGTCAGAAGGTCGGATCTCCTTTTCACTATGTATGAGCATCACCCGGGAGCGAATGGTGATGGGCACCAGGTAGGGATACGGCGTCATCAACACGATAACAGTGTCTGGATCAGGCTCTTCCAATGACTTCAACAATATTTGTGCAGCATCAGGAGAAAAGAGTGAGAAAAAAACAATATACAATCGCTCACTGCCCGTACCCTCATTAATGAACGACACCAGGTTACGAGCATGGTCATTAGTGAAGCGAGCCACTGACAATCCACTGGTTAATGGATTGCGGACCAGTGCATCTGCCAAAAATTCCTCAAATGAGGATTCGCTACTCTGCAGTAAAAAAGTTTTTTGCGGAGTAAGGGCAATGATGTCATCAACGGTCATGACAGTATTGTACCCTATCGCTTCGCCAAAATAGAACGCTTGTAATCATCAAGGTGACCGAGCAATACGCCGGTTCCCTTCGCCACGCAATACAGCGGATCATCAGCAACGCGAACCTTTACGCCGGTTTGCTGCTGAATCAGTTCGGGAAGGTGAGCCAGACTTGAGGTACCACCAGTCATGACGATGCCGTAGTCGATAATGTCAGACGCCAATTCCGGTGGGGTATGTTCCAACACGGTCTTGATTGCCTTGATAATGATTTCCAATTCGTACTGAATGGCCTTCACCAATTCATTGGTGGTAATGGTCAAAGTCTTTGGCAGGCCGGTCACGATGTCACGCCCCTTTACTTCCCCGCTGACATCAGGACTGACCGGGAGGGCGGAACACAAGGTCTTTTTCACTTCTTCAGCAGTCTGATCACCAATAGCAACGTTGTAGGTATGACGAAGGTAATCGATGATGGACTGATCAAACTTGTTACCGGCGCATTTCACCGATGTTGAAGCAATGATACCGCCGAGTGAGATCACTGCGACATCGGTGGTGCCTCCTCCGCTATCGATAACCATGCAACCGCGTGGTTCATTGATCGGCACTCCGGCACCAAGGGCGGCAAGAATCGGCTCCTTCACAATGATGGCAGTTCGCGCACCGGCTTTCATCGTTGCCTCAATAACTGCACGACGTTCGGTGGAAGTAATACCCACGGGCACTGACACCAGCACATCCGGTTTGAACAACGATGTGCGACCCAATGCCTTATTGATGAAGTAATGCAGCATGGCATATGTCACGGTATAGTTCGCAATCGCCCCATCCTGCATCGGGCGGTGGACTGACACGGAGTCTGGCGTCTTCCCAATCATATCCTTGGCATCGTTGCCAATCGCCTCAATGAACTTGGTCGTGCGATTAACCGCCACCACTGTTGGTTCGTTCAGGACAATGCCACTGCCGGCCATAAAAACCAGCGTATTTGCCGTTCCCAAATCGATACCTATCTTTTTATTGCCAGGAAGTTTCCACATCTGAATGACTATAGTATAGTGGCCAGAGCACTGATGTAAAGCGCAGCATCACTACCATGTATATCGCAATAGTCATTCCGATCAGTAAAGGCATCCCATTTGATACCCTCACCTACTATAGTGCGGAACTTCTTGATGCCGGCACCATCGTATCGGTACCCTTTGGCAGACAGACCATTCATGCCATCATCGTCGAATGCCAGAGCCTGACCGAAGCCAAGACCGCCATCAAGCAGGCATCATTCTCACTCAAGAAAATCAGTCAGACCGTTGGACACGTACCGCTGCTGAGCGCCGTGATTGAAGGACTGCAGGAAACTGCCGCACGGACACTGACGCCGGTCGGCGCCATTGCTGGTGCAGTGATGCCGAGCAATCTGTTTGAATATGTTACTGGAGAAAAAATTATTACTCTTGCTGAAACCCAGGCAATCGAGCGAAACAGTTATCAGGAAGCAAGTGTCATTGGCACCACTACCGACCGGGCCGACCAGTATAAGCGCCTCATCCGTACGGCCTTTGCCGAAAAGAAAAGCGTGCTCTTCATTGCACCCACTATTAGAAATCTTGAACAATGGAAAAATGCCCTACAGAAAGGCATTCCCAAGCATGTTGTCACGCTACACAGCAAAACGACCAAGAAAGACCTGCGCAGTGCCTTTGCCCTCATCAAGCAGAGCGACCGCCCGCTGGTGATATTTGCCACTCCAGGCTACAGCGTTCTGCCCCGTCATGACATCGGCGTGCTCATTGCCGAAGACGAAAGCAGTTCACTCTACAAAACCAACGATCGTTTCAAGACCGACCTCCGCATTTTCCTCGGAGCTTTTGCCAAAGCGGCACGATTTCATATGTATTGGGGTGACACGCTGCCGCGCTTTGAAACCCTGCACCGCACTGATGCAAGCCAACTCCCCCGCGCCTTCATTCCTGACAAGCTTAATGTCGTCCCCGTTGAACCGTATCGCAGTATCCTGCCAACGGAAGTGATTGAAATCATTCGCCATGCTGAGAAAAAGAAGAAGCGACTCTATATCCATGCTCACCGTAAGGGCGTTGCTCCGCTTTCCCGCTGCAGTGACTGCGGCACGATTGTGACCTGCGAGGTCTGCGGGCTGCCGATGGTATTGAAAAATAGAAGAAATGCCGAAGGAATTGAGGAACGATACTTTGTGTGTAGTCATTGTGTCGCCACGCTTCCTGCCACGCATACCTGCACCTACTGTGGCAGTTGGAACATCGCGCCCGTAGCGATCGGTACTGAAAGCATTCGTGATGCCATTGCAACCCTTGTCGGACCTGAGGCGGTAACCACCATCGATGATGACCTTACTCCGGACAGTGCCACTATCGAACAATTGCTATCCTCAACCGAGAAGCAGAAGTTCGCGGTCATTATCGGCACGATCAAGGTATTACCGTTTCTTAAAAGTATTAACTACTGTCTCTTTCCTTTCTTTGACCGATTACTCTCAACGCCGTCACTCTACACAACCGAGCATGTCCTGCGATTGGTCATGGAATGCAATGAGCGCTCATCTGACGGTGTGCTGGTCTTCAGCCGCCAATCGGACTTTCCACTGATCAAACAGCTTGAGACGCAGAAAATAAACGCCATCATTCATGATGAACTGGCACTGCGCAAGGAAATCGGCTATCCGCCTTTTGGCAGCATCATCAAGATCAGTCTGACGGTACCAGAAGGCTATCGCTTGAGTGTGGTGGAGAAAATGCAGCACCATCTCACCGATCTCGAAGCAACGATGATGCCGGCTCGTCGCATCAGTATCGGCAGCATGAAAGTGCTCCTGACCTGGATCATCAAAACACCGACCACCTACATCGAGGAAGAAGGCCCGGCTTTGGCCGCATTCCTGACCTCGCTCCATTTTCCGTATCTTATTGAGGAGAATCCGGAACGACTATAACGCTGTTGCGGGACAATAAAACCTATGGTACTATTGCACCCATGCCAATGATCAATGTAGAAATCAAGCGAAACGGGACAGAAAACGCTTTGGGCGTTATTCGCCGTTTCTCTCGCAAGATGCAGGAAAGCGGGATCATCCCCAAGGTGAAAGGCCAGCGTTATGCAGTCCGCCCACTCTCAAAGCTTGCAGAAAAGAATATGAAGGTACGCCGCCTTGCTCGTCGTGTAGAAGTTGAAAAACTGAAGAAACTCGGCAAGATGTAATATGGCAGTACTTGATACTGACACCCTAACAGTATCCATCAATGGCACGCTTCCCAGCGTGCCATTTTTGGCATTGAAGGAAAAAATTCTTGGCAAGAAGTATGAGCTCTCCATTCGCTTCGTTGCACCGGCTGAAGCACAAGCCTTGAACATTGCTCATCGCCAGAAGGACTACGTCCCTAACACGTTATCATTTCCCCTCTCTGATAGTAGTGGCGAAATCATTCTTTGCCGCTCGGCAATGCGAAAAGAGTTCAAGCAATTCGACATGACATACGAACAATATCTGGTCTTTATCGTCATCCACAGCATGTTGCATTTGAAAGGATACGAACATGGAAGTATAATGGAACGTAAGGAGCGAGCGTTACTCGCACTTTTTACGTAATCATCGATGAAGCAACAACTCCGCATAGGCATTGATATCGGTACCTCCATGACTCGCGTCGTCGCGTGTGCTGATGAGGGCAGTGGACTGCCTAAGATTGCAGCGAGCAGCTCAGTCGAAACCCGTGGCATGCGCCATGGCTACGTCATTAACCGTGAAGAGGTTGCGGCCGGACTGCGTCAGGCCGTGCGCGAAGTCGAAAAGGAACTCGGTACGAAAGTGAAAACAGCTGCTATTGCCATTGGTGGCACCGGCATCACCTCGGAAGAAGCAATCGGTGGCAGCATTGCAAGTCGCGCTGACGGTATCATTAGCAAGTTCGATATCGACAAGGCCATTCAGGATGCCGAGTCCCGCATTGATCTCAAGAACAGAACCATTCTTCACGCCTACCCTATCGTCTTCAAGATTGACGGCAAGGAATTGCCCACTCGCCCTGAGGGGATTAGCGGCATCAAGTTGGAAGTACGCGTACTGTTTGTCACCTGTTTCCAGCAACACCTTGATGACCTTCTCGCAGTAACGCAGGAAGTCGGCATTCGCGTCACCGGCTTTACCGCCACCCCACTTGCCGCACACAAGCTTCTGCTCACTGACCTGCAGCGCAACTTCGGCTGCACGATGATCGACATCGGTGCCGAGACGGTCTCAGTGTCAGTATTTGAAAACAACACCCTTACCTCGCTCTTTGTCTTTGGCATCGGCTCACTCGACATCACCAAGGACATTGCCCTCGGTCTGCGCGTTACCCCCGAGGAGGCCGAGAGCATCAAGCTCGGTACGGTATCGTTTCAGGCTGTGCCAAAGAAAAAGCTCGATGAGATCATCGAGGCTCGTCTTTCTGATATTTTTGAACTAGTAGATAAGTATTTTAAAAAGATCGGCCGCAGTGGCCTATTGCCAGCCGGTGCAATCATCATTGGTGGTGGCAGCCGCATGCCATTGGTAGAGGCAGTGGCAAAACAAATGCTGCGCATTCCGGTAAAGGTTGCCCATGTTGATTTTCCCGGCACTAAAGGCCCCGTAAAGGATAACCGCCTGCTCGTCGCCTACAGCATTGCCGTTGCCAATGAAGAAGCCCAACAAGGTCCTTCTCGCCGCAGCAGCCATCACGAAGGCGATGGTGAAGGCATCTGGGATACCATCAAGGCATTTTTCAAACAGTTAATTCCATAAAATAAAAAAGGGTTCCGCTAAATTAGAGGAACCCTTTTAGTTTTTTTGTTTAGTTAGTGACTGGCTGCTGATGAACATTCATGTAAAGCCCTTGAAAATAGGGGGAAACTATAATCTCCTTTTCTCCACTGGTTTCGTTTGTAATGTACTCAATAGCACCACCTGTTTTTAAGAATTGCATTTCTGGAGGAGCGGGATATACATCATCACTCCTGGATTCAAAGTCAATCATGCTCATGGCTTAATAGTTTATGAAGAGGTTTCATCTAAAAATACTACATTCTGGGCATAGTGTCAATTTCATTGCCCTTTTAGGGGCTTGTGGTATATTGTCACCATACTAATAGCCCGTGGAAGGGAGAGTGAAATATGCCAAAATTAAGCCCAGAAATTGAAACTGCCGCCCGTATTAAGGTAATCGGTGTCGGTGGATCAGGCGGCAATGCCGTCAACCACATGATCGGTGGACGCGTCCGCTCAGTGGAATTTATCGTCATGAATACCGATGTGCAGGATTTGCACAAGTCAGCAGCCGAAAAGAAGATTCACCTCGGTAAGAACCTTACCAAGGGTCTTGGTGCCGGCATGAACCCAGAAATCGGCATGCGTGCCGCTGAGGAAACCAAGGCTGAGATTCAGGATGCCGTAAAGGGCGCCGACATGGTCTTCATCGCCTGTGGTATGGGCGGTGGTACTGGTACTGGTGCAGCACCAGTGGTTGCTCGCGCAGCCAAGGAACAGGGCATTCTTACTGTTGCCGTCGTGACCAAGCCATTCTTCTTCGAAGGCAATCAGCGCATGAAGATCGCAGAACGCGGTATTGAGGAATTGGAAGCGGAAGTTGATGCCATCATTGTCATTCCAAACGACCGTTTGCTTGCTATCGCCGGCAAGGACACTACCTTCAAGGACGCATTTGCAAAGTGTGACGAAGTCCTTCGTCAGGCAGTCGAGGGCATCTCTGACCTCATCGCCTCTCCGGGTATCATCAACGTTGACTTCGCCGACATGAAGTCTGTCCTCACTGACGCCGGTACTGCCCTCATGGGTGTTGGTACCGCAACCGGTGACGGCCGTGCTGAAAAGGCCGCTATTCAGGCTATCAACTCTCCCCTTCTCGACATTTCCATCAATGGTGCTCGCGGCGTGCTCTTCGCCATCTCTTCCAACGACGACCTTACGATGCAGGAATTCCAGGATTCTGCGAAAGTCATTACCGAGTCTATCGACAAGGATGCTAGGGTCATTATCGGTACTATTGCCGATGACCGCATGAAGAAAGGTGAAATGAAGATCACCGTTATTGCAACCGGCTTCCCAACTGAGAATGCCAAGAAGCAGAATCTCTTTGGCGGCAATGCCCAGCAGCTTTTCACGCGCGCTGAACAGCAGTCAACTACAACTGCACCATTGCCTCAGCAGCCAGCTCCCCAGCCTGTTATCGAACGCGAACCAGTGAAGCCAATGGTACAGAAGGCTGATGTTCGCCCTGCCACTGAACCGGATGTACTAGAACCGGAAGGAACCGAAGAGGAAGATTGGGGCGCTATCCCAGCTTTCCTTAGACGCAATAAAAAATAAGGTTTCCTCACTATAAAAAGAACACCCGTTCGCTCGCACACATAAATTTCTGCTGAAATTTTGCTCTGCTCGGCTCAGTCAGCCTTGCGCAAGGGTCGCGAACGGGTGTTCTTTTTGCGTTCGAAACAGTATAATAATGCCATGAATTACGATTTGATTATTATTGGCGGGGCGCCGGCTGGTGTTGCTGGGGCGGTCTATGCTGCGCGCAAGCGCTTGAACACCCTGGTTATTGCAGAGGAAATAGGCGGGCAGTCAGCCGTATCAGAAACTATCTTTAACTGGATCGGTACACCGGAAGTCAGCGGTGCCGACCTTGCAAAAAATCTTCGCAGCCACTTGGAATACTACACCAAGGATGGTGACACCCTCCGTCTTGCCATTGGCGAACGCGCAACAGCTATTACAAAGAGTGGCGAAGAGTTCGTTGTCACGACTGGCTACGATGACGCATCGAAGAAAACCTATACTGCAAAAAGCGTTCTTATAGCAACAGGCTCTCGCCATCGTCAGCTTGACGTTCCTGGTGCAGCGACATTCGAGCACAAAGGTATCCTATACTGTGCAACCTGTGACGGTCCGCTTTTCTCCGGTCAGCCCGTGGCAGTAATCGGTGGTGGTAATGCCGCACTTGAAGCGGTGCTCCAGCTTGCTGAATACACCTCACACGTTACCCTGCTCCATCGCAGTGATGAGTTCAAGGCTGATCCTATTACCGTTGAAAAAGCCAAGACCCTCAGCAATGTCACCATTCTTACCAATGTCGAGCTCAAGGAAATTACCGGCTCAATGTTTGTTGGAGGTCTTACCTACGTTCAGAATGGTAACGAGGCATTGCAATCTCTTGCGGTCAATGCCGTCTTTGTAGAAATTGGGCAGCTACCCAATACAGAATTGGCACAAGATGTCGTTACCCTTGATCAGTATAAAAAAATTGTGGTTGACCCTACCAATCAGCGCACCAGTACCCTCGGCATCTGGGCAGCTGGTGACTGCACTAACGGCCTCTACCATCAGAACAACATTGCAGCGGGTGATGCAGTGAAAGCAATTGAGGACCTCTACATCTGGCTCAAAAAGGCCGAATAAATTTCTTAGTTGAGAAAAAGATTATTGAAAAGACATGCTACCGTGATTGGGCCAATACCGCCGGGTACGGGTGTATAGAGTGATGCCTTATCAGCACACTGGGGATCAATATCGCCGACGAGCTTTCCGGTCATCTCACTTGTTCCCGCATCAATAAGCACTACTCCTTCCTTGATCATATCAGGGGTTATTGCATGTGGTGTGCCAGTACCAGAAATAATGATGTCAGCCTCTGCCAGTAGTTCTAGCTGCTGGGGTAATGGCGTATACATATCAATGGCAACGTACGGTACTTCCAAACGATCAAGCAGGAGCATAACTGGACCACCCACTAGGGCGCCCTTCCCTCTCACCACAATACGCTTGTCGTGGAGAGTGATGGTGTACAGCTTCAGAACAAGCTCAACTGCGGCGGCAACCGGCGGCATGCGAGCAGTGTCGCCATTGGCAAATGCCATCAATGCGGCAGTGCTAAGGACATCGACATCCATACCAAGTGGAAGCTCATTCATGACGGCACCGGCATCGATGCCCGGTGGTAGTGGCAACTGTATGACAATGCCATCATACCCTTCAGCTACGATGCCTTGCAATACCGCTATTGCTTCCTCAGTAGTAGCTGCATCCGACTGAACATGGACTGCACTGACTCCCAGCTGTTCTGCCACCTTCATTTTCATGCCAACGAATTTCTTACTTGCCAGATCATCACCATACTGGAGAAAGCACACGCGTGTAATCTGCTGCATTGCCTGGTCCTTCAGTGATTCAATCACTGCTTCCTTGATACTGTTTCCGTCAACAATCATATGAGTATGCTTCTTAGTATCTGATCAATCTGTTTGGCCAAGGCGATCATATCGTCTGTAGTTTTGCCGCGCGTGGTTTCGGCCGCTGTTCCGACGCGAATGCCAGAAGGATCAATCGGTGTACGGGTATCAAACGGAATGGCATTTTTGTTCACGATAATGTCCTCGCGCTCCAAGGCTTCACTCGCCGCCTGTCCGCTGATGCCATTGAGCCAGGTATCAACGAGGAAAAGATGGGTATCAGTACCTCCAGAAATAATGCGCCAGCCCTTTTCAGACAATGCCTGAGCCAATGTCTGGGCATTATTCACCACTGCTGCCGCATAGGCTTTGAACTCCGGCTGCATGGCCTCATGTAGTGCTACAGCAATGCCGGCAATGGCATTCATATGCGGACCGCCCTGCAGTCCTGGGAATACTGCCTTATTAACTTTCTCATGCAGCTTACGCTCATCCTTGCGCGTAAAGATCAGTGCTCCACGCGGACCTCGCAATGTTTTGTGCGTAGTCATCATAACTGTGTCAGCATAGCCAAATGGACTTGGGTATACTCCTCCAGCAATCAGCCCTGCAATGTGCGAAGCATCAACATGCAGTAACGCACCTGCTTCATCAGCAATGGCTCGCAATGCATCCCAATCAATAATGCGTGAGTACGCAGTGTAGCCTGCCACCAGCATAGCTGGCTTTTCTTCCAGTGCCACCGCACGCATCGCAGTGTGATCAAGGACTTCAGTCTCCTTATCAAGCACATACGGTACTTGCTGCCACCATCTGCCTGTTATTGAGACCTTGTGACCATGAGTGAGATGTCCGCCCTGATCAAGCGACAGACCCATGATCTTTGCACCGTGCGGTACTAATGCAGTATAGACAGCAAGATTGGCCGGTGAGCCAGACAATGCCTGCACGTTAACGGCCCATGCATCAGCCGACAATCCGAACAATGCCAAGGCACGCTCTTGTGTCAGACGCTCTAGGGCATCTGTGTGCATATTGCCCCCATAATACCGCGCACCAGGATAGCCTTCGGCATACTTGTTGGTGAGCGTACTGCCCAGTGCGGCAAGGACATCGTCGGATACGTAATTTTCGGATGCGATTAAGTTAATCGTCTGCTCTTGGCGAAGGGCTTCATCGTGCAATAGTTGTGCGACCTCTTTGTCCTGCATGCAATGTTATCGGGGTAATACATCCAGTAATTCGTCTGACTGATAGAACAATGTGCCAAGCTCGCCAAAGGCATAGTCCTTACCGCCCAGTGTGATAGTTGATCCTGCCGCCTTAGGATTGGCATTGGGATGGGAGGCACCAAAGCCAATGTTGAAAATCGTCACCGTCACGTCAGGACGAGCGGTCACATCGTAGCCGGCATGACTCCATTGGGCTTCAACTTCCTTGATGAAGGCTGCGGTGTAGAGGTAGGAGTAGTAGTGATTGTGCTCATCGGTCAGGCGGTTGTAGAGCTCAGTATCATGATTGCTGCCGTCAGGATATGCGAGCAATGGAGCGATCGTTGGACCTGGATAGAATGGCGATGAAGGATCATTGGCATATTGCTCGATCTGAGTAGCGGTATCCTGCTTGATGCCAGAGACGCCGAGTGAGAATTTTGAAAGTGAAGAGAGAATTTTCAATGGCTCGAAATACTTCTTGAAGCTTTCGCGGTTGGCCGTGAAGTAGCGCAATTGTTCAGGCACGACTGCTGAGGCAATCATGCGGGCTGACACACCGGTTTGGCCGGAAACCTGATCGAGCACTGAGGCATCCTTGGTCAGTGCGCCGTGCAGCACATTCCATTCCTCGGTTTTATTCCAATCGCACACCGTTGGCACCTTGCCATTCACGGCCTGACAACTGCTAGTCACCGCCGTACCAGGCACCACACCCAGCGACAGGTTGCGAGCTGTACTTGAACCCTTGACATTGAGCAAGCCAAACTGCATTGCCACAAAGACGCCCGCAAACGTCAGGCCGATCAAAGCAAAGAGACTGACAATAATTGCAACATATCGGCGAATGGCCCATTGTCTATTGAGCCAGGTAAAAACAGGGAAATTTTTCATGCAGTCACTATACCAAATAAGTCAGTATTGCAAAAGAAAAAAGGCCTTTCGCATTGCGAAAGGCCTAACTACTAATCATATATATGATGGACAACTTGCGGCTACCGAGGTAGAGCAAGAAGAGTGGACAAAAGAAAGAACTTCTTTTTTACTCTATACCTGTGGATAAGATTTGTCAAAAATTGACTATCGTAAGAAATATGGTATGGTAGAAAAGAACATTCAAAACCACATACTATGAAAAAACTGATTAAATACTGCGCCATCATGGGAATTATCCTCGCATGGCTTGGAGTAACAATGATCCTCAGCGACTTGACTTGCCTCACTCATTTCACGAGCGAGCATTATTATGTTGAAAGAAATGACCACTTTTTTGTCTCCCCCTCCCCTGTGCTCAATACCCTGCTCGCTCCGCCACAGTACGTGCTGAAGGTCTACAACCCTACCACTGAAGATGAGCAATACGGCTATAGCAATATGGTAATCGGTGTCATCGGATTGGGATTGCTTATAATCAGCACCGCAATTCTGTTGCAATATGTCCATCGCGGCTACGGCACTACTCTTATTATTGCCATCGCCTTGCTTTACACGCTCTACTGGGCTGGCATAGCCATGTTCACTATCGTGCAAAACTGCAAGGGACAGCAGATACTTTCGGTTACGCAGTTTTAAAACATCTGACCCTACCATTTTCAAATGGTGGGGTTTTTTTATTTCCTTGTTTCGGAAAATTAAAAAGTTTCCGTTAGGGTGTTTTTGAAAAAGACTTCGGGTAAAACTAGATCCTTGTGGTCACAAGTCACTAAGTAAAATCCTTCGCACACGATCGGATTGTACTAAGTGCTCGCGACCCCGGCTCGCGGATGTCGCCGATGCGGCGGCTCCATCAACGCTGCGCCTTCACAAAAACCAAAACACACCCGCCATTTACAAAAATGGAAAGTGTGTTTTGGTTTTTGTGACCCTACGGGGAATCGAACCCCGATTAACGGCTTGAAAAGCCGGCGTCCTAACCGTTAGACGATAGGGCCAAATACGTACTTACGTAACGTCCCAGTATTATAAATAAAAATGGGAAAAAGTAAACCGCGCTAGGTAGTATAGCGCGGTTCCAGAACTATTGACTTCGAGACAAGGCTTCTTATTTCTTGAAACACAAATCCCGGGCCGTCAAGCTTTGGTAGGATGGTATAAAAATCACCGTTAACAATAGTGTGATAATTATAGTGAGAAGGGCTAAAATGTTGCAGAGCTTTACTCGTTACAGAGATAACGGACTTGTTTCCGAAAATAAAAACTGGATGATACCCTCCCCCGCTTGTTAGCTGTTCAGCTACAAGAGAGCTCGTATTCTGAGCAAATTCCTCAAAATTGAAGTTACCTTCGGCATCCTTGTAGAGATCTTGCAATACTGGCTGGTCCAAATGAATCTGGATGCCTTCCATAATAAGCAGTGAATATACAATCTCAGGAACTTTCATCATGCATGCTGATTCCAGTTTTTCTTTTCCGGGAAAAGCACTGTAAAAATACTCGATTAACACAACACCTGATAAGGTTTCCATAATAAGGTTCTTTTTTTCCAGTTTGCCTAAAATCGATTTTTTTGTCAAACTACTTCCCGTACCCACTTTCCCACCCGAATACGCGCGGTTAGCTCATATGGTTAGAGCGCAGCATTGACATTGCTGAGGTGACAGGTTCGATCCCTGTATCGCGCACACCGCTAAAGTACCCTTGCATTGCAGGTGAAATTTTTAAAGAAATAATAATGGAACAGGGATTTAAAAACCTTCTACGTTTAGCGCAGAAGGTTGAGTAATTTTATTTTAATTAGTCTATGGGAACAAGTGCGGGACAGTTAAGATTGAATTTTTTATTCAAGCTGTAGGCGCCGTCTCTCCAGTGCCCCCCCATAAACTCTAGGCAGCGAACATGTAGCCCCTTTACACCATCAATATAAATGGTATCCCAAAAGAAAATATGATTCATATTGCCATCCTGATCTTTTTTCCACTCTTCAGGGATGAGATAAGGATGATCCAATAGATAGTCAAGGAGGTTAGCGTTAAATACCTTAATTGTATCAAAGTATGATTCCAGCTCCCTACCTGTCATTATATTTTCTCCCGACTGCCTCTTATGGACAAAGAGCTTAACCTTCGATGGGTCCCATATTATTTTACCGCCGGAATGATGACTCCTAATCTCCCAATTTCCATAACGAATAAGAGGCTTTGAGTCAAGATCGACAACATGTTCTTTGTACATGATTACGGCCTTGCCCGAGAGGAGGGCCTTCATGCCTTTTTCTCCTCCGACATTGTTGAGAAGGGCCTCAATTTGGCCGAGATCAACCTTTGAATACTTTATCATTGTGAAATAAGTTAATGGGCTAGTTGCCCATATGTGCAATTGCTATCCGCAATTAGGAACTAGACCACCGTGGCCATAGCCAGAAACAGCCTTTATAATTAAAGCTTCTTCTGGCTATGGCCACATATGCAAAAAGAACTAATTTCAGTATGCCGTACAATTGCAAAAAGTCAATAACTATTCAGCTAAATCATTAATCTGGGGTATGAAGTCTTTTTCATAGACTTCAACCCTTTTTATAGGTACGGCTTTATCATGACTAACCCACTCACTGGCGTTCTTTTCCTTAAAATCAGATTTGCTAAACACGTAGACATACCCCTTGCTGTTCTCGTCTATTTGATCAATGCTAGCCTTTGTTGCCTTATAACTTAGGTTGCCACTATCTAACCCGTTTACTCTGGCACGATATCCATTCGGGCAGTTCTCTTTGCTAAACAGAGCCATGAATATGGCGTAGTCGAGAAAAGGACTTGCAAATATTACAGGGGCACCGTCAGGAATACCGCTATTATAAGACTGTCTTGGTTCAAATTCCTCGACGATGCTACCCGTGCCATGAAAGAGATACTGAGAATTAGACCTGAGTTCTGTAAGAGATTCATTTTCCATAGCTTGATAATAGCATTTAAATAAACATCCTTTCAATATTACGTTTCTGACGATACTGACGATGTTTTTCTCAATTCTATATCCCTGAATGCACTATTCCACTTCAATACAATACCTTCTACAATGTTCTATTCCAGACTGCTTGCTCACAAATTTGACACCTCCGCCCTTCCCTATTACTATCACACTAAATAGTAGAAACATGGACGGAGATTGCCCGACAACCTAGCCATTTTGCCAGTATGGTGACTAAGCCCCCAAACAAGGTTTGGGGGCTTTTTAATGTAAAACCCCCTTGTATGAAGGGGGTTTGTTTTTTCATTTTTTACACACGACGAGTAAGGTCTTGGGAGGAAGTACAAGATCCGAGTCGGACAACGTAACGCCGATAACGGACCAATGCCTGTTGGCATAGTGCGCATATAGACCGCCATATGCCACCCTTTCCATATTGATAAGGTAAAATTTGTCAGTCGTATCAATAAGGTGCTTAATTGTGTACGGCATGTTTCGAACATGGGTCAGTACATCTTTTGCCGGAAATGTCGTAGCTGGTGTCAGTGACATCATCGTCAGTACAGCATGAGCCGACCTGGAGGGCATTGCTTGGATAGTATGCAAACCTAACGGCGCCACCGTCTCTAATCGGCCATTGTAGAAGTATTTTAGCGTGTCATCGAAGGTGTGACCCTTAGCATTTTCCTGACCTATTACTACTTTCCGCGGGCCATAGGTTTCGTAAAATTCACAAACATTAAGATATTCGTGGGTAGTGAGGAGTGGTTCATCCCTGTCCCTTACCCGATACGCACATGCCGCACAAAGTGCCAGTGCCGATGCTATGACGGCACCCAGAAGCCATGGTTTTTTCATCGTATTGTCTTGTTTAAGAGGTGAAATTTTCCATACCCTACCACATATGTGAAAAATATCAATAATGCATGTAAAAACCCCACAAATCATTGCGGGGTTTAGGGTTCAGTGTATCTGCAGGACTGTAAGATTTCGATAAGTATCTAGGCATTCGCTATGAGCCTTGTTGATACGCATAATGTCGATATTGCCGGGGCAATCGATCTGTTCATCTTCAAAGGTCTGAGGGATTGCTCCCCTACTTTTACATACAAATATGCCATGTTCGAGGGCAAGATATTTGCAACAGCAGGAACCCTGTCCAGCTTTGCACTTGTAGGCTTCCCATGTAGCTTCTGTCATGATCGTGTTAAGTTAAGGTAATTTAAAGAAAAAATACAACAGCCGTTATTCAAAGTCAATCATTTGACTTTTACTTGCAAACCGTCACAATAGTAAGCAAAAACCGAACCCTCATGAGCACAGAGAAAACGATCCTTGCGATCACCAAAACCGAGGGATCTGGCGCACGGACTGTTGCCGATATACTCGTTAGCCATTATGGCTATACACTCTATTCCGTTCGAGATTTACTCGATACAGAATACACTAAGCTCAACGGAGCACACTCCATCAACCAAGAACAGCTGAAACTGCTTGCAAATGATATTCGAAAGGAACAAGGCGTTCACGCACTTGTTGCACCAATGTTTGAAAGCATTCTCGCCACTGTCGAGGCTCACACTCCTTTTATTATCGAATCACTTTTATGCCCTGCTGAAATACAGTACCTTATGAAGGTCTGTAAGGAACATGGCATTCGACTAGTACTCGCATGCATTGATGCACCCGCTGAAATGCGTTTGGTTCGCTTGCAACAGCGCTCGAACGTAAAAGGTATCCGAGATCTCGAAAAGTTAAGAGAGACCGATCGAACATTGTACTTTAGTGAAAGAAAGAGGATTTATATTCCGGTCAATCTTGCACAAGTAGTAGAATTTGAAGCGTATGAAAAAGCTGTTCCGGAAAAAGAGCCCTATAAGGTAAATGTCCCTCGATGCATTTCGTATGTAAAGAGAAAGGCCCGTTTTCAGAACTATGATGGTAAGGCTGACATAACTGCGGAAAAGATTCACGCATATGTCATGCACGCATAAGTAAAGCCCCCAGTAATGGGGGCTTTTTTTAAATGCTAACTGCCTACAATTTCTGATTGGTACACCAAATGATTTATCAGTTGGTGGGCAAAAAGATTGGGGTCAAAATTATTGTAATCAATGACCTGGAACATAGTGGGGTCAGTTTTAATAATTTCGAGCAGCTGCTGCTTTTCCTCTTTTGCGTACTTAATCCTTTTTTCGATTGCTTCCTGATTATCTCTTCCTCGTTTTTCAAGTCGGTACCGTTGTTCATCTTCACTTACATCGAGATACAAACGGCAAGTTTTTGACCGGGGAATAAGCTTATCAAGCTGGATAACTCCATTAATGTCGATATCGAAGGCAGGAACTTTGTTGAGTCCTCCAATACGTCCAAATTCAGACCATGCCGTTCCGTATAAACTCCCTTTCATGTATGGGTTAGTTTCTGCAAACTCGCCAGCGTTCATTTTAGCTAAAAATTCTTCACGGGTAATAAAGTAATAACTTTTACCAGGAGTTTCCTGATCTAAATTGGGTAAACGAGTGGTATGCGAGATAGAGGGCTCGTATATGTCGACAATCTTATTAATGGAGCCAACCAGAGTTGATTTGCCAACCCCGGAAGGTCCGCAAATCATTAGGACAGGATAAGGAAAATCAAATCGATTCGGGTACGTTTCATTTGAATGTGCCATGAGTGTTACGTTTTAAAAACATTACCACATTTTCAAAAAATAGCAATAAAAAAAGCTCCTGTTTTGCAACAGGAGCAGTCCAATTAAGAGGACGAGAGTTACGATGCTGTTTGAAATCTTTCAGCCTTAAATTTTTCCAGGTTTGTGTGTATTGTCTCTCCGACAATATTGGCATTTAAGCGGCCATTAAACTTCACTACGGAGTCAAGATACGGGTTATCTTTCAATCTTTCGATCTCAGCATGTCCGAACTTTTTCCGCGGCGGAATCTTTTCAATGCCTTCAGTGCCAGGATATGCCTCCTTAAGGTTGCGCGACCACATGGCCTCTGAAATTTCGGTGTAATTCGTCATGACGTTATTGCCAAGCAATTCCTTCAATGCTTCCATACCCTTAGCGTTTACATTGAAAAAGCACTGCTTACCGTCTGCTAACAGAGGTAAGAATTCGTACAAGTTCAGTCCACGGGTGTGGTTACCGATACAATGTACTGTTTCCTCAATAATAGGCATCGACTCAAAAACAGTAGGAGTCCGCAGGTGATAATCTCTACCAACCGGCGCATGCATTTGCAGCATGTACATTAAATCGGTGGGGACTTTAATAAATCCCTGTTGGCTGAAAATCGGCGCGCTACTGATCAGTTCTCTACCGGCATTCGGTATCATTACATTGGCAATGTGAACAATATGTCCATTGTTCTTGTGATAACCGGCCTCCATGGCCTCGTCTACCATTTTCTTGATGTCTTTAATTTTAACGTGCGGCATACTTTTGTTTTTTTATTTTGCCCCTATCATAACACAATTTTTGAAATAATCAACCTATATGGTAGAGTATCTCTATGAAAATCATGGCTATTGAAACCAGCTGCGACGAGACCGGCATTTCTATTTTGGAGTCAGCCTTCGCTGAGGCTTCGGCGAACCAAGGCAAAAAAATAACACTTTTGGGAAATGCTTTGGCATCCCAGATTGCATTGCATGCTCAATACGGCGGAGTCTTCCCTGCCATGGCTAAGCGCGCGCATGCCGAGAAGATTGTGCCACTTATAAAAGATGCTTTGGGACAGGCTGGGTTGTTGGTGGAGATTCCTGGCGGCGGCACCGTCGGTGCCCGAGCACGAGGACAAGC
>JARIGS010000012.1 GCA_029288725.1 Candidatus Nomurabacteria bacterium
CCTAGCAAAAGATTACCCTCACAAGAAGTTATAAGGTATGAAAGAGATGCTCATCAAAAAGATTATGGTCAAATCTATAAAGATCCAGAAATACTTCAGAAAATCATTGCAGGAGCTCCTCATGGCGATATAGAAATGAGAGAACCAGAACTTGAGTTAATTTTAAAGACATCTACGGTTTTCCATACAAATGCAGAAGTTGCGAGGATGATACCTGTTGAAGTTGGACGAACCGAGGAGAGAGTAAGTAAAAGCTTGCAAAATAGCATATACATTCTACTCATGAATGATCTTTAATGCCGAGGACAGGACTTGAACCTGCAAAGGATTGCTCCCGCTACCACCTCAAGGTAGTGCGTCTACCAGTTTCGCCACCCGCGCATGGATGTACCCGTTACTATAGCAGATTACGCCTTTGAAGCAACCACGTAGAACGTGGCAATGCGATGTAAAAACCCCAGCTATGCTGGGGTTTTTACTATTCTTCTGAACCTTCGGTTTCGGTCACCGTTTCTGGAATATCGAGAGTTTTGGTCTTGCCGGAAACGATAGTCTTCATCTTGCGGCGGATTTCCTTGGCTGCCTTGTCGCGGATGTAGTAAAGCTTTGAGCGACGAGTCTTGGCATGCTTGGTCACTTCGATCTTGTCGATCATTGGTGAGTACAAAGGGAAAATGCGTTCAACGCCAACGCTGTTTGAGATCTTGCGAACAGTGAAAGTCGCCTGAGGGTCAGTACCATGCTTGCGAGCAAGACAAAGTCCTTCAAATGCCTGCAAACGGAACTTGCCCTTATCTTCGATCTTTGACCACACGCGAAGGGTGTCGCCAGAAGTGAATTCAAGCTTTTTGCGCGCCTCTATATCAACTGGAGTAAATGCGATTGCCATACAGGACAGCACTGTATCACACGGGGATGTATTTTGCAAGAGCGTTTTCAAAGTCAGCCGGATACGGCGCTTCTACCGTAATTTCTTCATTATTGAGGCCGAAAAAGCTGATTTTTCGGGCATGAAGTGCTAAACGGAGAAATCCTAAGGCCAAAGGCTTAGAAGGGCCGTACAGGCTGTCAGCGACGATAGGACGCTGCAAATACTTCATATGGACACGAAGCTGGTGGGTTCGGCCGGTTTTGGGAAACAGATGCATAAATGAGAACTGTTCATTGTTCTCATCAACAAATTGCTCAATTGCCTGCCAGCGTGTCACCGCTTCCCGGGTCTCACCGCGCGTCCCCCGCCCGGCATGCCACCGCCTGAAGTCATTAGCATTACGCCCAATTGGCTCATCCACTACTCCTGCTGGCTCCTTGAAGTGCCCCCAGACAAACGCGTGATATTCCTTTTGAGTACGGCGATCCTGAAACTGAGCCTTCAAATGCTCAAAGGCTTCCTGTGTTTTGGCAATGATTAATGCCCCTGACGTATCCTCATCCAGTCGATGAACAATGCCTGGTCGCTCAATATCCCCCATCTTTTCCCCTACGCCGGCAATGTTTGGATATTTCTCGAGAATCCAATCAACCAGCGTTGGTTTATTGGTTTTCCCATCCGCATGCACGATTAACCCTGCCGGCTTGTTGATGACCAGCATTTCGTCATTTTCGAATAAAACAGGGATTTCCATAGCCATAGCCTATACCAAAATGGAGAAAATTGACAGACAGAAGCAAAATGGTTACAGTGTTGAAAATTTTTGTTAATAAAAAAATAGAAAGAAATGGTAAACGTAATGAGCTTTGGCAAAACACAACTTATCCAAGCAAAGGAGAGAGAATTCGCCAGAATTATCGGCAGAAGAAACAGAGATTTAGTAAAGAGAAGAAAGATGATTTCTTTCTTTACAGGCAAAAAAGTCGCGAGAAAGATATTTTCTTAAATTAAACAAAGACCCGCGGACCAAATGGTTCGCGGGCATTTTTAGTTCTAGAGCAATGCTTCCAATTCAGAAAGGTTTTGTATCTGCTTCCAAGCCAATGGCAGGAGCTCTTTGTTATTTCCCAGCAACACTCCTTTTGTTATTTTGAAGACTTCAGTGTCATTGCCACCATCTGCAACCGTGATAACCTCTGACAATGCATAATCATTTTTTAGGCAAAATTCCTTTAGCATTAGAAGCTTTGCTTCGCGCTCATGACCGCTGTCCTCAATATCAACAAGTTCGTTATTTTCATTAAAGACCGCTTTGTTTGAGGCAAACCACTCCCCTATACCGAGACGAGCAGCAAGTGCCCGAACCATGACATCAATGCCTCCTGAAATAATGATGACGTGATACCCTTTGGCTTTTGCCGCATCAACTGCCGCCTGAGCATCAGAGCGCAATGCCATGTCATCAGCTGTCGCTTCAATATCTGATTTAGTAACTGCACTGTTTTCTTTATACAAACGAACGAGTTCCATCATCCAGGCCTTGTAATCGAGATTGCCTTCCTTATACAAACTAAACAAACGGAAATCATCCTCTGGCGAAATACCAAGCCGTGCATTAAACGCTTCCCAAGTTGAGAAGGGCGTAAGCGTACCGTCGAGATCGAAGCAGATAAGGGGTTTCATATAAATAATAGTAGCATAAAAAACTATCGCAAATTAAACTGAATGACTTTTACTATCGTTTCTTCTGTAACATTATCACCATAGTATTTTTTGAAACCCTCAATCATGGCTTCGGTGCTTTCGTAAGTACTGTGCCCTTCAAAATCTTCCTTGTCTAATTTTCCAAGAGGTTTTTCTTTAATGTTTGTTATTTCTGCTGTAGCAAACTGTTCTCCTGTCTCCCAATTTATAAAAGTTACAGTCTCCTCTTCTTGGAAATCTTTGTCATCAAAAAGTCTAAAAGTTGCACGTTTCTTTCCTTCGAGAATTTCTTGAATGAGTTCGGGGCGGAATTTTATGGTTTTCATACATTTTAAACCTCAAACTCATGCACCGAAGCGTTCCCTGCTCCTTCAATTTCTTGTCCATAATATATATGGTAGAGCGCTCGCAGTATTCCGCCATGTGCAACAATAAGAACTTTTTCCTCAGGGTGGTTTGTTTTAATCTGGTCGATTATCTTTAACACTCTTTCTTTCACCTCATCAACTTTTTCTCCTTGATAGGAAGAAAAGTCATATCGCTGAGAAAGATATGATTTATGAACGTCTTCTCCGTACTCTTCATCAATTTCTTCCCATGTTTTTTGTGTTAACAATCCAAAATCAACTTCCTTTAATTCGTCATAGTATGAAATTGGAAGTCCCATATTTTTATTCATGATCTCTGCGGTTTGTCGTGTTCGTATCATTGGAGAGGCATATAGTACAGTGAAATCCTTGGCGAGTTCCTGCTCTGTTTCTTCTGCTTGTACTACTCCTTCTGGCTCCAAAGGCTCGTCTGTTCTTTTACCATTCAGTTTTCCTAATTTATTAGATTTGGTAACGCCATGCCTAGCAACGTATATCTTCATAAAATCATCATAGCATATGGGATGAGGGACTTGCCCTCCTACAGAGGCTGTACACCTTTTGGATCTTTTGCTGCAGGTATTCGCAAAAGCTCTCAAAAGGTCTTGCGCACGGGGCCCCACCCCCATGCTCACCCCTCCCTTTGCGTGGTAAGAGTAGAGGGTGCAAGCCTGTCGCGCACAAAAGAAATACCCCCTATACAGTACTGTATAGGGGGTATTTCTTTTGTGCGCG
>JARIGS010000013.1 GCA_029288725.1 Candidatus Nomurabacteria bacterium
CTACTGGTCCTGTTGGTTCTCTTGCTGCTCGGCGCCGCTCCGATCTGGCCGTACAGTGCAAATTGGGGTTACTATCCTTCGGGCGGACTGGGACTGATCCTGTTGATCGCGCTGGTCGTGGCGCTCACCGGGCGCAGGTAACACGCTCACGGTCGGTGCAAACGGCCTCTCGAACCCAGCGTTCCAAGTAAACGCATCGACCACGAACGCTGTAACCGGCCTCCTTCTCACCAGCAACCTTGCGGGTAATGGCGTGAACCTTGCGGTGACCTCGACGGGTACGAACGAAGGTCTTACCATCTCCACCAAGAACTCCGGTAACCTCAGCCTTACTACCGGCACGACGGGCGGCAACATCGGCCTCGACATGGCGGGCAGCCACCGCATCTACGTAAGCGGTGCGCAGACCCAGATTCTTGCCGGTGCCCGCTCAGTTACGTTTGCACCGTCCCTCGTATTTACGGGCGCAACCGGATCGAACCTCACGGCTTCAACTGAAGCGACGATCGTAAGCTATAACATGGGTGCACTCCAGAACCATGCGACTGGCGCGCTCGCGCTCCAGCGTGACTTCTCGATCTCCCCGGCATCGCACTCGTTCACTGCCGCATCGACCATTACAGACGCAGCAACCTTCGCAGTGAACGGTGCACCTGTCGGCAGCACCAACGCAACCATCACGAACGCACACGCGATTTACGTACCTTCAGCAGCGCTCACGAACACCACGAACGGCTACGGCCTCACGATCAATGCCTCAACGGGAGCGACGAACAACTACGCCGCACAGTTCCTCGGCGGTAATGTTGGTATCGGCACCACCACGCCTACCAACCTCCTCACGATTGCAGCAGGCTCGGTAAGCACGCCAGCACTTAGCTTCGGCGACACGGGAACTGGCTTCTACCGCACCGCACTTAATCAAGTTGGTGTCTCAGCGGCAGGTCTAAACGTGGCTACCTTCTCTGGGAGCGGAGAAGCAGTCTCGTTCCTGAATAACCTTTCTGGTGCAACTAACGCACAGATTGGCCTCACGAATAATGGCACCACAATCACTCGTACCGTTTCAGATGCAAACCCAGCGCTCACGGTATCACAGGCAAGTGCGGGTTCAACAGGTGACATACTCGACCTTAAGAATAGCGGTGGGGTAGTGGCAAGTGTCTCACAGGCTGGTGTGGCGACGGTTGCCAACCTCATCAACAACGGCGTCACGGCCTCAACCTTCGCATACTTCAACGGCAGCAAGCAGCTTTCGAGCGGCAGTGTCACCGCACCGCTCACCTTTAATACTGGCACCGGCGCACTGGGTATCAGCCAGGCCACGTCACTTGGAGATGGTTACTTGAGCAGCACCGACT
>JARIGS010000020.1 GCA_029288725.1 Candidatus Nomurabacteria bacterium
GGCGACCCCCGACGCGCTCAAAGCCCCCGTGGCGCCCCCAGCGACGCCCGCCGTCCCGGCTCCCGACGCGAGGCTCGCCCCGCGGTTCGCTGAACTCGCCAAGCGCGATCGGGAGCTGACGGCGCGAGCGAGCGAACTGAAGCCGAAAATCGAGGCCGCGGAGAGGTTCGAGGCCGCGCGCGCGAAGGCCCTCGAGAACCCCGCCGCCGCCCTCGAAGCGCTCGGCGTGTCGCTCGAAGACGTCGTCGGGGCATTCCTCAAGGACGGCGCGCCGGAGACCGTCGAGGGGCGCATCGAACGGCTCGAAAAGGAGCGGGCCGCCGAGAAGGCCGCCGCGGAGGCCGAGAAGGCGAGCGCGTCGACTGCGCGCGCAACCGAGGCGATTGCGAAATTCAACGCGTCGATTCGCGAAGAACTGACCGCGGATCCGGACAAATACGAATTTGTGAATGCCAACAAGGCGTACGGCGTCGTCTACGAAGTTGTCGAAGCGCATTGGAAGGAGACCGGCGAGGTGATGCCGATCGCCGCCGCCGCGGAGATGGTCGAAAACCATCTTTTCGAAGCGGCCAAAGAGACGATGTCGCTCAAGAAGATCGCTGCCGTGTTCGGCTCGAAGCCGCCGCCGGCAGCTGCCGCGCCCGCCGTCGCCGTCCCGAAGGCGCCCGCCCCACCGTCGTTCGCGCCCTCCGCCATCAAGCCCGATCCGGCGCCAAGCGAGGTGCCCAAGGACGAAACGAGGGATCAGCGAATCGCGCGCATCGCGGCGAAGTACCCCGCGCAAAAGAGCGCCTAGGAAACGCTCGTACAGGCATCGAGGGGTGAGAGCACGGACCCCCTGACCGACGTGAGAGACAGCCAGTCGTCGACGCACGCGCCGCCCACCCGGGTCGGACGCGATTCCGACAACCGCTCTCACGGGGCCGTCAGGCCCGGGGGTCCGTCATGGATTCAACGACGTTCAATTCCGCGCTCAAGGACTACTACACCGACGACCACGTCGAGACGCTGCAGATCAACGAGCGCCCGCTGCTCGCGTATCTCACGAAATTCGAGCAATTTCACGGTCGCAAATTGCCAATCATCGTCGAGTACGGTGACCCGCAAAACGTCAGCTCCCAATTCTCGATTTCGCAGGGTCGCGAGGGTTCGGGGACAACGCGCATCGGCGAGTTCGACCTCACGCGCAAGAACCTCTACAACCTGTCTCTTATACACATCTCCGAGCCCACGAGACCGGAGCCTATC
>JARIGS010000006.1 GCA_029288725.1 Candidatus Nomurabacteria bacterium
GCTTCTCTCATACGGCGCTCCGCCGCTTCCCACACCTTCTCCTTATCTACCTGGAGGATAGAGTCGCCGTACCATTCATTACGTATCTCATCGCGAGCCACACGGAGGATACCGTACCGCTCAACAAGCGGCTGGACCGTCGTCGTCTTTCCTGCACCGGCAATGCCGATGGTCATAATCACGAGCTTCATCAGTATAGTGTAGCCAAAACATTGACTATTTGCAATTTGGTCTGTACAGTCATAACGGATTTTGTAACCGCGTAGGAGTAAGCGTCAATGTCCGATTCACGTTCAGACAGTGTCGCCTATTTCATGCGACACCCCGAAAGTACCTCAAATATTGGTGAAAGAAATCTCGACGATGAGACTCCGCTTACCGAATTCGGTAAGGCTCAGATCGATCACATCTTCGACTTCATTCAAGAAAAAGATATTCACCACGTGGTGTGTAGCCCAGCGGACCGTACGTTCGGCGCCCTGATGGAGAAATGGCATCCTGACATACCGGTCCTGGTAAGTCCGTATTTTTCTGAGTGGAAGCGCGCGCGATGTCTCAAGAACCTGGATCGCAAGGATCCGGAATATGTCCGAATCAAGCGCCGACGCATCAATGAGTTCGGTCCAGATTTTGTTCCGCTTCAAGGGGAAGAAACATGGGAGACGATCCTCACACGCCTTTACCGAGGGTTTGCGTTAGTACGTGATCTGGAATCTCCCCGTACACTCGTGCTAACGCATCATCATCACGCACTCATGCGGCTGGCCTATGTTATCGCTGGCGAAATCGAGATGATGTTTAACAATGTTCATCACTACGACGTTGAACAGTTCCCTCAAGATTTCGTTTCGATTTTCAAAGGCCTATATGCCTCCAGCAGAATGCACAACTTGCGGTATCTGGAATTCCGCTATGGACAGAAATACGATTCAGAAAAACTAGGATGGAATTGGGAAGTGGGCTCAGATTTGCCCACCGTCCACTCCTAAACCTCAGACGCCCTCATCGAACGGTGGGGGCGTTTTTCTATATAAAGACAACCCTCCGTTTTTCACGAAGGATTGTAGGGGCTGTTCAAGGCAGCAAACCGTTATTGGAAGATATTGTATCGTGCCGCGAAATGCGCAAAAGAGCGAAAGACCTGTTTGGCCTTGCTGATCACGCTCGTAGCTGCGACGCCAAGAAACATGAACGCAATAGATAGGTCGTTTGGACCAAAATCGGGGTCGTATGACAGATCTTCATCCGGAAGGAGGTGGGTGCGCCTGGTTGGCTTCAACATGTGCAACTCCTATTTCACGAGGGATATTTCTATTCATGAATATACGTCGTGAGATGGAAAAGTCAATGATTTGCAGGGGATTTGAGTGCTGGAGTGTGGTATACTTAGAGTAACGATATGGCCAAGAAGGACGAAGAAAAGACGACGAAAGCCGCCGTCTCAAAAAAAGCAGGTAGCCAGTATGACGCCTCAAGCATCCAGGTGCTTGA
>JARIGS010000008.1 GCA_029288725.1 Candidatus Nomurabacteria bacterium
GACACACTACGTGTGTCACGGGCCTTTTGTTTTTCCTTATTGCAACTTCAATACTGGCAAGATCTGCTTCTTGCGAGATACCACGCCTGGCAATACATGGGTATCGCCTTCGACGGTAACACCGAACGATGCCGCAATGACATCCTTCGTCAGCTGGCTATAGGTCAGCACCGTCGCTTCTTCATTAAGGATATCTACCACAAAGAATAGTACGTCATCGATATCTTTTTCTTCTTCGAGCAATGCCTTGATGGCAGTGATGATACCGTCCTTACGATCAAGAATGGTGGCAGGCAAGGTAGTTTCCACTACTGACACACGGAAGTTCTTGTCTCCCACGCCATACTTTTTACTATCAATATGAATGAGGCCAGTATCGGTGAAGTCTGACACATCAGACTTTGCGGCAAACAGCTCATCAGCATATGTACTAATATCGAGCTTCAGTCTTGCCGCCAACTGTTCTGCCACATCCTTGTCATGAGGAGTAGTGGTTGGTGAGCGAAATGCCAACGTATCAGAAAGGATACATGACAGCATGATACCGGCCATGTCATCGGGCAACGTTTCTGCATGGGTACCGATCAAATCATGAATTACCGTAGCAGTGGAAGCCAATGGACGAATAGTCATTTCAAGTGGTCCTTTTGTAGTTAGTCCCCCAGTAAGCTTGTGATGATCGATGATCTGGAGAATGGTGGCGTCGTTAATATTTTCAAACAGTTCCTGCGGATTGTTTGTGTCAACGATCACGACCTCATCATCTGCTGCAACTCCTTCGAGCAATGCAGGCTCCGCCACGTTCCAACGACTCAATACAAAAGCCGTTTCCTTATTGAGGCTGCCGAGTACGTACGGCGTCGCCTCATGACTAGTATGCGTATTGAGATACCAGGCCCACAATACGGCGCAGCCGGTCGTGTCGGTATCGGGTGAAATATGTCCAAAAACTTTAATCATAGTAACGGCAGTATAACAGAAAGGTCTTTCTTGACATACTTTTTATAATTTGCTACCTTTTTAATACAAGGTAGTATATAAATATGGATCAAACTGACAAATTACAACAATTGCGCAAAGGATTACTGGAAGTAGTGATACTGAAACTTATCAGCAAACGAAAGCTGTACGTGGCAGACATGCTGACTCGTCTTGCGAGTACGGAATTCCAAACCCAGGAAGGCACCCTGTATCCCCTACTCTCCCGATTGCGGCGAGAGGAGCTGCTCGACTATGAATGGGTTGAGTCAGAGTCAGGACCACCTCGCAAGTACTACTCCCTTACCAGCAAAGGTCGCAAGGAAATGCAACGACTCGAAGGCTATCTCAAGGACATTATCAGCAGCATTAATTCTCTCTAATTATGAACAAAGTTATCACTATAAATTTAAATGGCAAAGCATACCAGCTAGAAGAAGCGGGTTATGAAACGCTGCATGCGTATCTTGCCGAAGCTCGCGTGAAACTTGCTGGCAATCCTGATCAGGATGAGATCGTGAAAGACTTCGAGCAGGCCATCGCTGAAAAGTGTGGCAAGTATCTTACGCCTCACAAAAACGTTATTACTGCTGAGGAAATAGCCACCATCATCAAGGAAATGGGGCCGATTGATATAGAAAAGGATCCGTCAGCAACATCAGAAAAACAGGCATCTATTCCAAAGCGACTCTATCGTATCCGCGAAGGAGCCTGGATTGCCGGCGTGTGTAACGGTATCGCGGCATATTTTGACATAGACGTTAAGGTCGTGCGCATACTTTTCATCATTTTCTGTCTCTTCACCAGGGGCGGTGGCATTGGTCTCTACATTCTGATGGCGTTTTTTGTACCATTGGCAGAAACCAATGAGGAACGCGCCTTCGCCCGAGGCAAGCAGTTCAACGCGCATGAATTCATTGAGGAGATGAAGACCAAGTACGGCAAATACACTGAGGAGCAGTACTGGAAGGAATACGGTGATCATCAAAAGCGCTACTGGACAAACTTTGCTAATGGCTGGGTCAGTCTCACTCGTGTCGGCAGCGGCATATTCGGCGTGATTGGCAGCATACTCCTGGCTGCTCTTGGTATCTTCTATGCCATCTGCATGTGGGCCATTGTCATCAATGGCAGCACATTTGGAAATGACCTTATGGTGGGTGTTTCGCCACTGCTCATGGCATTGTTCATCTCTGCCGTTGCCTATGTAGTGATCACACCGATCCGTTCGCTGGTAAGAGAAGCTCAGCGTCATGCCTGGAACATTCCTGAGCGCACTCACCCTTCTGCAAAAATCACTCGCGCTATCCTATGGTGTATCGCCCTCGCATTCATTATCGTCATCGTTGTCCGTTCCGCACCCGAAGCAAACAAGCACTATATGCCGTATGGTACACAGTTCTGGATTGATCATCATCACCTTTGCATCGGTGGAAACTATTACTGTGCCCCTCAAGACACAGGTCTGATCTCACAATAACGCTGAAACAAATTATTGTGGTGTTCCGTACTCACTATATATAAGCTAACTATTAAATAGTATGACTACCCTCAGCCCAGAAGAAAAAGAAAAGCAGAAGAAACAACTTGAACTTGAGAACAAGCGCATCGAGCAGGAGCGCAAAGCGCATGAAAACCAACACAGCCGCAATAACGGCGAAGGTCATAACCCTATCCATCACGATAAGGGGGGACGGTAAGAAAAAGAGCCCCGCGAAGAGCTCTTGAAGTTGTAGTAGTATTATATTGTTTTAAAATAAATCCCTATATAGGACCAAATCCTATCGCTAATCATCCTCATTCCCTTATCAGATGGGTGATGCTGTATTGATTCATTGGCATATTTACCCAGAGCCTGATTGGTAGGGTCGTCAAAAAGGTCGGAAAGCTCAATCAGAGGAAAGTTTTTGCTCCACGCATAGTCAGACATGGCTTTATTCACATACCTATTTTTCCAAAAACCAGTCACTATGACTGTCACTGGGGAATGGAAATAAGTAATGAGATTGTTGTAATGGCCAATAAAATTATGTTCTTTTAAACTCGGGCCATCACCTACGTTTTCGGAAATACGCAGTATTAACATGTCAGGGTGACGAAACGTATCGAGCGTACGGATATCATAGTACCAATACCCTCGTTCAAAGTCTGCAATGTTCCTAAAATACACCTGTACAGTTGGATCTTTTGCATGAATGTATGCAATGAGACGATGGACGTAGTCACTGTCTTGGGTTGATGCCGCCATGCCACAATTATGATTCCATCCTATGGAGGCAGAAGCTGGAGAAAACGTAATGCTGTTTCCTAAAATAAGGACGTTTTTAATTTTTCCAATGCTTCCCCGGTATACAGGATTGGGGCGATGTTTCCTTGTAGCCAGAATGGCAACAGTGATAAATGAAGACGTTGCGATAACGATAAGCGCAATGAGAGATGATTTTATTTTCATGGTATGTAGTGTTAAAGAGTTTTTAGCAAAATAACATCATTTTTTAAATTTATCAAAAATGATTATAGATACCATGATTAAAAAATCCCCTAGTGCAAGCTAGGGGATTTTGCAAAGAGACGCTACGAGTATAAGTATCCTTTGCAATAATAAAATACACGAGCAGCAATTTCCCAAGGAATGAAGTGCTGTCTGTCACGTACCGTTTTTCGCGAGCAATGCTCATCATAAGTAATAGTTGATAAATCAGGAAACAAAGGTATCAATCTATGATACCTAAGATTTTGTCCCACTCGCCAGGCATGATCAGGATGAGTAATGGCGATAACTCTTTTCCATTTTAGCCTAAAAGCCTCCACGGAAAGTTGCCGATTAACTTCTTCGGTATCCAGATACTTTCCCTGCGCATGTTTTGTTATTACCATGTATGGAACCACTCCTTCTCGCAAGGCAACAGTGTCACCAGGAAACTGCGTTATCAACGGAAGGCCATATCGCTTAGCCAGTTGAACACCCAGTTTGACCATTTGTTCCGTCGTAGCACTGACCGTATGCTGATCACCAAATTCATGAGTAATGATGCAGTCAGCATATTTCATCTCCTCGTCAGATGCAGTGGGGACCTTCCATGCGAATACTATCGCCCATATTCTTTTAATGAAATTTTTCATGTGTCTGTTTTTTGACACTTTACCATATAAATTGTGAAATAATCAACAGGGTAATATGCAAAATATGATAAAAAGGTTTGATAGTCTGGTATAATTTTTACAATGAAGAAATCATTGTATGGATGTCTCTCAGTACTATTAATTTTAATGGTGACATTTATTCCCTTTAGTGCAACTTTTGCGAAAGGCGGCGTTTCTCCTTCTGTTAACACCGACGGTGCAACAAACATCACTCAGACTTCAGCGACACTCAACGGCACTATCACCAACCAGGGCACTGCCAGTGTTCCAACGCTTGAATCATTTAACTATGGCACAGACACTAACTATGCTTCTTCAAGTGTTCTGCGGACAGCCGCGGCGCCTTCTTACACGAACAATATAAACATTGTTGTTTCTGCCGCTAACGTTGATTACATCGCCATTGATGCTAACTACAATATATATGTCGATAATTCGTTGAGTAATCAAATTGAAGAGTTTGATCAATCCGGCACGCTCATCAATCAGTTCGGTTCAACCGGTACTGGCAATGGTCAATTTCAATTTCCTGCAGGCCTGACGGTCGACAGCTCTGGCAATCTTTACGTTGCAGACTATGGTAATAATCGTATTCAAAAATTTGATTCTTCTGGCCACTACCTTAGCCAATTTGCTGGAAGCGGTGGTAATGCTCTTTCCAACCCAATTGCGCTCACTATCGACAGCTCTGGCAACATTGTTGTAATTGATAATGGCCATTATCGCGTTGAAACATTTACACCGACTGGTACCTTTGTTAGCCAGTTCGGCAGTCAGGGTACCGGCAACGGACAATTTGAAGACCCGAGAAGCGTCGCCGTAGATGTTTTTGGCAATTATTACGTTGTGGATGTTGCTAATAGTACGGTGCAGAAATTTGATCACACCGGTACGTATGTTGGACAACTCACTGGACCTTTTAATGCTCCTTGGAATATCGCCATTGATCCTACGTCAGGCAATATGCTGGTCGCTAATTCTGGTAACGGCACTATCAATATGTTTGATCCTGTCGGTACGTATGTTACTAGTTTTGGCTCAGCAGGCAGTGGTGGTCATGGTCAATTTATACAACTGGTGGCTGTAGCATTTGATCCTTTCGGAAATGCGTATGGTGTAGATCATTCAGGCAGCATGATCGAAAAATTCTCCTATTTTCCCACTTCATTTAGTCAAACGATTACTCGTCTGACATGCGGTACCACCTATCACTACCAAGCGACTGTTACCAATCAAATAAACGGTATCTCTGGGGCCGGCAATGGTGCCGATGCAACATTTACTACCAGCCCTTGTGCTTCAACTACTGCAGGAAACATTAGCGGCGGTTCTCTTTGGTTTTGTACCGATCCTTCCGCTACTAACTACCAGGGCTCATTTCAAGGGGTGAAGGTGACCTCTGGCTGCACATACGCTTCTACTCCTACACCGGTGATCAATGCCCCATCAGTTGCGAATCAAGCACCTGTCGCTACCCCGTCGCCACTATTCACGATGACACTTACACTTGGTTCAGAAAATCCTCAGGTAAAAGCATTGCAGCACTATTTAAATACCCATGGTTTCCCTGTGGCAAAAACTGGTATCGGTTCTCTTCATCATGAGAACGACGTGTTTGGCTCTGCAACCAAGGCAGCAGTCATCGCCTTTCAAAAATCAAAGCACATTGTAGCTAATGGCGTAGTAGGACCACAAACCATAAAGGTGTTGAATCAGTAGTGAGAACGTGTAAGAAAACCTTTCTTTTTTCGTCTTTTAATGTATAATGAAGGATATGAAAAAGGTTATCGCCCTTATCTTTATAGCATTATTCCTTTTCCCGCTTAGCGGGCATGCTGCTGTTGCGCCTGTTACGGCACAGGCTGTTGCTGCTCAGTCACCTGTTGTTGACCCTTTAGACCTTAATAATCCTGCATTACAAGGCCAAAGCCTTGCTGCCAAGAAAAAGGTGGTAGAAGCCGGCCTTCGCGATATTCTGTCTCGTTTGAATGATTTGTCAGGCCAGACCCAGCTCGCAATCAGTCAGGTAAACAGTAACGGCGTTGCTACCGACAAGCCCCAGGCTTCGCTTATTGCCGCAAATGCCCTTTTAAATAAGGCAAAAACAGATATTGATACCTTTAGTGCCATTGTGGTCCCTGCAAAAAATAATCCCCAGACCCTCACCGCTCTTAAGGCTGCAGCCCTTACTGCGGAAAATAGTCTTGGCGATGCAAAAGCAAAGCTCATCGACAGTTTGACCGGTCTCAAGTCTCTTCTTCCTACCGTTCCTACGGTCAATTACTAATAATCCCAACATAGGTGGCACGTCCAAGGTACCTGTGTTAGACTCCTTGCGATATGAAAAAACAATACACCACCACCCTTGAACCGTTGGCAGACTCAAAGATTGCGATCAAAGGCGAAATCGCCTGGGAAGCAGTTGCTGAATATGAAAAGAAGGCCTTTGATCATATGGCCAGTCATTTGGATATTGATGGCTTCCGCAAGGGACACATCCCGGAACAAGTTGCAAAGTCAAAGATTCCTGACGCGCTTGTGCTAAATGAAATGGCAGAAATGGCAATGCAAACGCTCTATGGTGACATCATCAAGGAACACGAAGTAGACATTATTGGTCGTCCTGAATTGGCCATCACCAAACTTGCTCGAAATGATTCCGTAGGCTTCACTATTACTGCCACCGTCCTCCCTACTATTGATCTCCCTGACTACAAGAAGATTGCAAAGGAAATCAAGGAAGAGCCAGTTGAAGCAGTCAGCGATGAAGAGGTGACAAAAGTTGTTGAGGAGCTTCGTCAGCTTCGTGCATATGGTCACGTACACGGACATGATGAAGATCATGGTCATACCGAAGCACTTCCAGAGGTGACCGATGAATTCGCACAGTCATTCGGCGAATTTGAAAGTGTTGCTCAGATGCGTGAGAAGATCACGGAAAATATCACTCGTGAAAAGACTCATGAGGCAAAGGACAAGCGCCGCATTGCAATCATGGAAAGCATCGTTGAAAAAACAGATTTCGTTATTCCTGCAATAGTCATCCAGTCAGAACAGGAAAAAATGCTTGCTCAAGTTGAAGCAGACATTACTCGTGCCGGCTTTACTCTTGATGACTATCTCAAGCAGAGTAATAAAACCAAAGAAGGCATCATGGCTGAATTCAAGCCAGAAGCAGAGAAGCGCGCTCGCATTCAGCTCGTGCTCAATGCCATTTCCCGCAAGGAAAATATCGTTCCATCAGAGGAAGAAGTGCAGAAGGAATCAGAACGCCTCATGGCAATGTATCCTGGTGCCGACAAAATGCGCACTGTCGCCTACGTTGACATGATGCTGACCAACGAAAAAACATTGGCACTGCTCGAAGGAAAATAAATTGGAAAAATAAAAACCGCTCAATCGAGCGGTTTTGTTTTGTGTAGTGCCAATATCGGCTCTAACTAATGTTTGCGGGTAACAGTAAACGAAGTTACTGCTTTCTTTTTATTTTGAAACTTTTCTGCTTTCTCAAAGATCTCGTGAGTGGAGGTATTTTCAATAAGTTGAGAAATTAAACTTTGCTGTTTTCTTTTTGGTACATGCTTACCTAATAGATTTTTCATATTGTTAATTTTTACTAACTTTAGCGAAATAATTGACAAAGTCAATGAATCCAGTAAGGTGGAATAAACCCTTAAAAAAAATCCATATGGTACATACAATGATAACGCACATAGTGCTCGATGAAGCATTACCAACCCTGGGAAACAGAAAACAGGTTTCTCCCATCTGTTCAACAATTCCAAAACTGGAACAAGGAATCTACTTTAATGGCTATAACGGATCAATGCCTTTAAAATTGGCAGATGTGGAAAATGACAAATCAATCCACGCCTTGCCCGAGAAACCCTTGGTAAGAGAAGACTGCACGCGACCCATCAAAGGGAAAGTGCCTTTTGATGAATGGCCTCATATCGGAACTTTTGTTTAAAAGCACAACACCCCAACCCGCTTAATGTGAAATAGGCGGGTTTTTACTTTTCCCATCAAAAACGGTATAGTGGCGGTATACGGATATGCAGTTATGGTTGTCTGAATAATTATTGGTAATTTTTGATTTTTTTTATGTTAATTCCTACTGTTCTCGAAAAGACCCCGCAAGGCGAACGGGCGTATGATATTTATTCTCGCCTTTTGAAGGATCGCATTATTTTCCTTGGAGAAGGAATCGATGAGCATATTGGCAACTTGGTTGTTGCCCAACTTCTCTTTCTTGCCAATGAAGATCCTAAGAAAGATATCTATCTTTATATAAATTCCCCTGGTGGCAACATCAAGGATGGTCTCGCCATTATTGATACTATGAACTTTATTAAGCCCGATGTTTCAACGATTGCCATGGGCATGGCAGCTTCAATGGGAGCAATGATTCTCTCTGCCGGACAAAAAGGCAAGCGTTTTGCCTTGCCAAATGCAGAAGTGATGATTCACCAGCCGCTTGGAGGAGCAGAAGGACAAGCTGCTGATATTGAAATCAATGCTCGTCATCTATTGAAATACAAAGATACGCTCTACAAGATGCTTGCAAAAAACACCGGGCAGACGATGGCAAAAATAGAAAAGGATGCTGATCGTAACTATTGGATGAGTGCTGATGAGGCAAAAAAGTACGGCATCATTGACGACGTCATTACCAAACCAGTAACGGTAAAGTAACATGCCTTTTCCAATATTGTTGCTCATCACGCTGATACTCGGCGCAGTAATCGGGTATGCCGCGCGCATGATTGTGCTTTTGCTCCAGAAAAACAGTTTGGAACTTTCCATTTCCGAGCGTCTTTTGGCAGCCCGCGAGCAGGCTCAGGCACTGATCGATGAGGCTCATCTCAAGGCTGACGAAATGCATGGCCGTTTGATGAAAAAGGAAACGATGCTTGATGCCCGACAATTAGAACTTGATGATCGCGCTCGTGATATTGAGGAAAAAAAGCAGGAACTTGAAAATGAATTGGCAGTTGCCCAGGTGATGCGTGCTGAGCACGAGGAAGAACTGGCAGCATTGGCAGGATTTACCAAGGCTCAGGCTCGTGAAGTGCTGCTTGAGGAAACAGCGGCCGAATACCGCGAGGACCTTGAGGTCCGCACTCGCAAGCTTGATACTGCCATGCGCGAATCATTGAATGATCGCGCGAAAAATATTCTTACCATGGCTATCCAGCGTTTGGCCGTACCCACTGCCAATGAATTGACTACCAGTAGCGTCACCATCACCAATGAGGAAACCAAGGGTAAGATCATTGGGAAGGAAGGACGCAACATTCGTACCTTTGAACGCTTTAGTGGCGTGGAACTGCTTGTTGATGAAACACCTAATGCAATTGTTGTTTCATGCTTTGACCCTGTTCGTCGTGCTATTGCCGTAGAGGCATTGCGGGTACTGGTTGAAGATGGGCGCATTCAGCCGGCGCGCATTGAGGAAGAGATCGAGCTTGCCCGCGAGAAAATCCATGAAACGATCAAGGAAAAAGGTGCGGCGGCAGTCTACGAATGTGGCATCTATAACTTTGACCCCCGCCTTGTGGCAATTCTGGGACGACTGCATTTCCGTACCAGTTATGGACAGAATGTCTTGCAGCACTCGATAGAGATGGCCCACATCGCCGAAATGATTGCCGCTGAAACTGGTGCTGACACCTACATCGCAAAAGCGGGAGCATTGGTCCACGATATTGGCAAAGCTCTTGATCATGAATTCGAAGGCACTCATGTCGAAATTGGAGTGAAAGTCCTTCGACGATTTAATACTGATGAGCGTATTGTCACTGCCATGAAAAGTCACCATGATGACTGCCCGCATGAAAGTTTGGAGGCAGTGATCGTGCAGACTGCCGATATGATTTCTGGTGCTCGTCCTGGTGCCCGTCGTGATACCGCTGAAATGTATTTGAAACGATTGGCGGATTTGGAAGGATTGGCAAATCGTTTCGAAGGAGTGGAGAAAGCCTATGCTCTCCAAGCTGGACGAGAAATCCGCATCTTCGTGCACCCTGAAAACGTCTCCGACTTCGAAGCAAAGAACCTTGCCCGCACCATCGCCCTTCACATCGAAACCGAACTCCGCTATCCCGGCCAAATCAAAGTCACCATCATCCGCGAAACCCGCATCATTGATTACGCACGATAATAGAAAACCCCGGCACAAGTGCCGGGGTTTTAATTTATTAACAACCGCAGATTTGCGGTGAAGATAGAGTTATCACGTGACAAGCAATAAGGATCTGAAATACTATCCCGAGAAAAACTATTACATACGCAATAAACGGAACCTTGTCTTTATTTTGTACGGTATCTTTTTCCATAACTAAAGAGTTTAAATATTTTCTTCACTATAGTCCTTCCCTCAGCAAAGTCAATAAAAAACCCACCACATTCCGTCGTGGTGGGTTGTACGTTCAGTACGTAGTGCAGCGGATATCCAATCCTCGCAATAATAATTCGGCAATAACGTATGGTGACGTCTTCACATTGCCCTCGTTCTTTTCGCTCGCCACTACTAAGACGGATGACCCATGCTCCCGATATGCGTTGAAGCAGATCAAACTACTATTGCCAATTGGTATGCAAAGCACACATTCGTGAAGATGGTCTTCATGCGACATACTGAACTTCCTGCAAAGAACAACGGTAATCAATGATTACTTGCCTGAACAATAACAGAAAATTATCGAAATGCAACGAATACACCCTCAGTAACAGTTTAGTTGACAACTTACTGACGTATGGTAATGTTCAGAAAAACAATTTACAACATGGCAGAGAAATCTCACATATTTTTGGATTTTGATAATTCAAAGTTCGATACAAATACCTTGTTTATGAATTACATAAATGAGCGGTATACCATATCTTCTCAACCGGAAGATTACACCAGCAATACTTCTTATGAAAGAATTGTTAAAAAATATCTTCCAAAAGAACTGTGTCCAAGTGACGATGATTTTTGGGAAGATTTCGGCAAAAACGTTTTGGCCTCCATCGAAAAACATGAGCATATTGCTCCAATGGAAGACATGGTGGAAACTGTCATACGGCTGGCAGAAAAATATACTCTCTGGGTAGTTACCGCCCGGCCAACAAAAGGATTGGCGGTTATCGAGCACATGCTTAATAAGCACGTGCCAAATTGCATCCACGGCATTCACTGTGTGTGGAGCGAAAAAGAAGGAGGCGGTTACATTGATGTCCCGAAAAGAGCTTTTGTACAAAGTATTGTCGGAGAAAAAATTGCTTTTTTTGATGACTCTATAGAGGAAATAGAAAAAATGCATGACCTACTCCCTTGCTATCTCTATGATCCTCAAGGAATTCATAATGCGGAAAACAGTATCCGTAGCTGGAAAGAGTTTGGGGCTTTATTTCTCTAATCAAACAAGTGTCCTTAATGGGCACTTTTTTATTACAATTTATCTCGTTCAACGCTATACTATAGTCATGCAACCTACTGAAAAATTTGCGACACCGCAGCAGGAAATCGCCTGGCTTGGCGCAGAATCACAAAAGGCGTACATCCTTCAAGAAAACGGTGAACAAACGTTGGAGTCAGTCGCACAGGAGACTGTTGAACGCTATGCCAAAAGCGAGGCCAAGGACTTTATTCATGAAACAGCCATACTGCCCAAGCATGAAACCGAAGCATTGGTATTGAGGCTAAAGCCGGAAACTCATGACAAAAAAATAGAAGAGTTATTTGGCATCATGCTTGAAAAGGGTGTGAAAAATGCATTGGACGTTGCCGCAAAGCTCAACAATGCTCACCTGGAAGATGACTTCCATCGTTTTCTTGTGCAGTACCTTCATACCATTGGTGCATTGCCGGGGCTAAAAGCCGAATCCAGCCTTGAACGGTCACTCAATCACAGCCTGTTCATGATTTCCTTGCCGAGTGCCGCGGGAGATAAGCAGGATGATTTCAAGCATTTCATCCAGGCCATGAAACAGTTCTATCTCGGCATGTTCAGTGTCGTTGATGCCGCAAAGGATGAATACTACACCCTTGAACTGGCTGTCGAACACGCCAGCCGTGACATCATGCTCTATGCTTCCGTACCACGCATTCATGAGGAGACATTTGAAAAGCTGGTTCATGCATACTATCCCGAGGCCCTCGTAGAGGAAGTTGTCGACGATTACAATGTATTCAACGAAGACGGGGTGGGCATTGCCGGTAGTATTGCGACCCTGAAAGCCCCAGCAATTTTCCCTCTCAACACTGACAATGGCTTTGAGCATGATCCGTTCGGCGCACTGATTGGTGCACTTTCCAAGCTTGATCAAAATACCGAAGGAGCGGCAATCCAAATCACTATTTCGTCTGACATCACCTCAAACAATGCATTGTATAGCAATGTCATCCAAGCGGCAGAAAAAGGTGACGGTACGGTAAAAGAGTTGTATACCACAATGACCGAATCAGTCTTGCGGGGATTTGGTAAAGGATTGATGGCATTTTTTGAAAAGGAAAAACCAGCTGATGAAAAAGAAGAAAAGAAAATTGATACAGTTGGTATTGAGCTCGCCAAAAAGAAAAATCAGAGTCACAGCCTCAGTGCCGGCATCCGAATACTGACCACCGCCCCAACACTGCTCCGTGCCGAAAGCATTCTTTCCGGCATTAAGGCTGCATTCAATCAGTTTTCTCTCGTTGAATCAAACAGCATTGCCTGGAATGACCAGGACAAGCGCCACATTCACGATCTCGCCCGAGCATTCAGCTTCCGCACCTTCAACAAGGATGAGCAGCTGTCACTGAGCGTCGACGAGCTTGCGACCATATTTCACTTCCCTGTCGGACTGCTCGCTGCACCAGAATTGAAAGAATCAAGTGCCGCTTCCGCACCAGCACCGATCTTTACTGCCGCAGAGAGCATTTCACTGGGTACCAACAACTACCGTGGCCAAAGCAGCGACGTGCGCTTTGCCAAGGAAGACCGCGTCCGCCACTGCTATGTGATCGGCCAGACGGGTACTGGTAAAACGGTATTTCTAAAAAACATGATTATTCAGGATATTAAAAACGGTGACGGAGTCTGCTTTATCGACCCGCACGGCAATGACATCCAGGATATTTTGGCCAATATTCCGCCAGAGCGCATTGATGACGTGATCTATTTTGACCCAGCCTATACTGCTCGACCGATGGGGTTGAACCTCCTTGAATACGATGAGCGCTACCCTGAGCAGAAGATCTTTGTCATCAACGAATTGCTTGCGATCTTTAACAAGCTCTTTGACATGAAGGTAGCCGGAGGACCAGCCTTTGAGCAATACTTCCGTAATGCGGCCGGATTGGTAATGGAAGACCCAAGCTCTGGATCCACCCTCCTGGAAATTGGGCGCGTGCTTTCTGATAAGGCCTTCCGCGAACTGAAACTGTCCCGCTGTCGCAATCCAATCATCAAGCAGTTCTGGGAAAATGCCGAAAAGACGACCGGCGAAGCCTCAATGGCAAACTTTGTACCATACATCACCAACAAGTTTGATGTCTTCATTTCCAATGACGTCATGCGCCCGGTCATTGCCCAACAGCATAGTGTCCTGAATTTCCGTGACATCATGGATAGCAAGAAAATCCTATTGGTTAATCTTTCAAAAGGCCGTCTCGGTGATATCAACTCCCATCTCATTGGTCTATTGCTCGTCGGCAAAATCACGATGGCTGCCCTTTCCCGTGTTGATATGGTTGGCAAACCAATCAATGACTTCTACCTTTATATCGATGAGTTCCAAAACGTCACGACAGATTCAATCAGCACCATTCTTTCCGAAGCCCGTAAGTACCGTTTGGCCCTTACAGTAGCGCACCAATACATCGAACAGCTGGATGAGGATATTAAAAACGCAGTATTTGGTAACGTCGGTTCAATGGTTGTCCATCGTGTCAGTCCGGAAAATGCTGAGGTATTCGCAAGGCAGTTTGCACCAACCTTTACGCCAGACGATATCATCAAGCAGCAAAACCTTACCTGCTATATCAAGATGCTGGTGAATGGGGTGCCTGCAAAACCGTTCAATTCACACACCCCATTCCCTCCTCGAGGCAATGCAATTGCTGCAGAAAAGATCAAAGAGCTGTCATATTTGAAATACGGACGCCCTCGCGAACAGGTTGAGGAAGAAATCATGGCACGATATAAATAGTGTGTCAATGTTTGCACTGAAAATACCTTGCTATATAATGTCTATAAGCTTTAAGCAGCATGCTTGAGCGCACTGATGAAATTAATAGACTAGCGCTAAATACTATGAACAAACAAGCACTCGTTGAACTTATCCATGCTAAGGTTGGCGGTACCAAGGTACAGGCCGAAGAAGTAGTGGAGAGTATCCTCGAAGAAATCATTAAGACACTAAAGAAAGGCGAAGAAGTTTCTATTGCCGGACTTGGTATCTTTTCTGTTAAGGTACGTGCAGCTCGCACTGCTCGCAATCCAAAGACCGGTGAGCCAGTAAAGGTTGCGGCAACACGCGTTCCAAAGTTCCGTGCCGCAAAGGCATTGAAGGACGCTGTAAAATAAGTCTCATCTGAGCACAAAAGGCCATCCCTTACGGGATGGCCTTTTGTTTTGGGGTATTATTCCCCCAATAATATTGACTATATTTAATAGTACGCTATAGTGGGAGGAAACCAAATCTCTTTTTTATGAACAAAAACGAAATAGCTGTTATCACATGTTTAGAACATGGCGACCCTGCTAAGGATAACCTTGAAAAAGAAGTTATCGAAAAACATGCGCGTGAAGGGAATAACCTTTCATTTTTCCACAAGAAAACCCCCATTGATGAAGTAGTTGCTCTGTTTAGCAATGTGCCAGCCGGTCAACCTCTTCACGTGGGATTCCATCATTCTTGTACCATAAGTAAAATTGTAGGTACAATGAAAGCATTGCGAGAAGCATTACCGGGTCGCCAGTGTAAGTTTTATTACCGTAAAAATGGTAATGAGATTTTACAAGCTTCTATGGCAAAACTTATTTGTTTTTCCAAATTAGAAGAAAACCTTCAACTACCAGCAGCTGCGTGAGTTTGTGTGCAGCCGGACGATTACGATCGCCCGGCTGTTTTTTATTTCCCCTTCAAATGCTATAGTTGTTATGATTATGGACAACTCGTCTGAGAAAACCGATTTCTTTCTCCTATCAGCACATGAATTACGCACTTCCCTCTCTGCCATGAAATGGCTTTTCAAAATGCTTGTTGATGACGACTATGGCACATTGAATGACGAACAGCGCGCTGCTATTACCCAGGCCATGCAGGCCAATGAGCGTATGATTGGACAGCTTAATGACACTATTGCAGCAATCAAGCATGACGACGTTAGCAAGTACACCATCGCCCCTTTTTCATTTTCCGAATTCATCGGTGCCATTGTGAAGGAATTCCTCAATGAAGCAGCCGGGAAGCACATCACCCTTACCTATCGAAATCCTGCAGATCCTATCACTATCAACGGTGACGAAAACAAGCTTCGTATGGCGCTGCACAACATTATTGAAAATGCCATCAAATACAGCAATCGAGACACTGATATCGTCATCACTCTTGCCGCTCAGGATAATACCGCGGTGCTTACCATTCAGGATCATGGCGTTGGTATCCCTACCGATAAACAGCCCCATATATTTGAAAAGTTTTTCCGGGCAGAAAATACTGCCGAAACAGGCACTGGCCTAGGACTATACAGTACCAGGCATATTATCGAGCACCATAAGGGAACCATTACCATTGCCAGTCAGGAGGGCCGTGGCACTATCGTTACCGTTACCCTTCCTCTTTCTGCGGAACTTGCTCAATAATCCTTAAAAAGGCTATACTTTGGCATATGAAGAAAATCCTGACCATCGAAGACGACGCATTTCTCAAAAACATTGAAGCGACAAAATTTAGCAAAAGCGGTTTTGAGGTGGCGACAGCCATGACTAAGGCTGACGTTGACCACAGCCTTGCAACCAGTACTCCCGACATCATCCTGCTCGACATGATGCTTCCTGACGTTGACGGCTATCAGATCCTTCAGAATCTTAAGGCCAACGATGCGACCAAGAACATTCCTGTTATCGTGTTCTCAAACCTTTCTAGTGACACCGATGTCAAAAAGATGATGGATGCCGGCGCTGCAGCATTTATGGTTAAGTCCAACTTCACCCTTGATGAGATAGTGGAAAAAATTCACGAACTGATTGGGGCATAATGCCCATAAAAAAAACACCGCACAATCGTGCGGTGTTTTTTTATATCTTGAAACTCTGTGAGAGATAGCCCTTGGTGATAGTGACAGGTCCAGGGACTGATACTTTGGTGTAGGTACCGTCAGGATTCTTGCGATCGATCACAATATTGTAGGTACCATTTGGTACGAGACAGTAGTAATTACCGAGACGGTCTGCAACCTTATGCGTCACCTCCTGCCCAGTTGCCACTGACACTACATGCAGAATGGCAAATGGTAATGGCTGGCCAGTCGCATCGCTGATAAAGCCCTTAGCCTTGAATTGTGGACTGTATTGGCGAACACCGAACATCACAACATAGATCGCTATGACAATGAGGTTGTAGGTGGTGTGTGAAAATAGTACCGCAGCGGCAGCCACTGCAAAGCCGAACCAGAAGAATATGTTGGCAATCTGAGCAATCAAGATATCACTGCGATGATAGTACGCCAAACGGTGCTGCTCATTCTTGGCAAATTCATTCCAGTCAAAGTTCTGCTGATCGAGCGGAATGTTCTGGGCAATGATTGCGCCTTCTTCCGTTACCACAATCGGTGTTCCATAGTACAGCATGGCATACAGCTCATCATGATCTTTTCCGGCAAGTTTCTTGGAAGGAAATTCATAGTTAGTCTTATGGGCTATGAGCGTGTACGTGCCCGGCGGAACGGAGAAGCCATAACGACCATTGATATCGGTGATGGAAGTTGCAACCTCATTGCCCTGCATATCCATAAGGATCACATACGCCGGATCAATCGGCTGCTTGGTGACACTATCATAGACGGTACCCCATGGACGGGTACGCTTTTTCAGACCAAAGAATATAAGGATGAGCGTCCAGATACGGAATGGCAAGAGGAAGAATTCAGCAAATGAAAATGGATTAGCGAGCAGCAGCAATGCACTGGCTGAAGCGGCAGTCGTGACCACGCCAACAGCAGAGGCAACTTTTGCACTCGTACTATTTGCGCCCTGCTTGGTAGCATTCACCAATGCATGACCTCGCTCACCGAGATTACGCACCACCTCCGTTAATGAAGGAGGAAGCTGCAGGCCACTCTGAAACAATCCTGGTCCTCCGTTTGATTCTGCCGGATTACCGCTTGGCTGACTGCTTACTGGAGGTGGTTCATTGGGCTGAGTTGGTTGGCTTGGCTCGGTCGGCGTTGAAGGATTTTCAGGCGGAGTAACTGGTGGATTTGTTGGAGGCTCGGTTGGAGGAGTCACTGGAGGATTGGTCGGTGGGTTTTCTGAAGGTGGAGTAGTTGTGGTTGTCCCTGTTCCGGTACCAGTCCCCGTGCCCGTACCAGAGCCAGAACCGCCCCCTCCACCACCGGTGGTTGTACCGCCAGTGCCTCCAGTACCTCCGCTGCTTGCCACGCGCCAATCAGTATTCACACAGGTATTTGCATTACTACAGTCAAAGACGATCCAGCCGTACGACTGACTCCAGGCATAGCCAGCGGAACCGAGGGTACCACCAAAGTTTCCATCACTACCGATCTTCACCGTTGAAACACTTGGATCACTGAATGGTCCAAAGTTTACCCAGCCAGTATCATGACCCCAGGCATAGCCAGAAAGCTTACCGGTACCATCATTGGCAACTTTGAAGTTGCCATTCGTCGCACTGCAGCCACTAGCGGTATCGGCACAGTTCATGACAATGTAGCCAACGGAGCTGCCCCAGGCAAAGCCGCGAAGCTCGGTATCAGAGACGGTAATGTTATACGCTGATTCGGTCGTGAACTTTCCGAAGTTAATCGTCGTATTGGTCATCGTTGCCGCATCCAAAAACTTCGCCCTGTAATTCCCTGCTCCAGTCGGATCAATTGTTCCCGTTGATGCCGCAATAGCCGTGCTTCCCAGCAACGTTATAACAAAAAATAGTGCGATAAGGTATCGTTTCACCTTTCTATTTTACAATAGAATAGGGAGATAAAGAAATGAATTAAGCCTGATTTCCTGGAAACTTACTCATGTCCATATAGAAGATTCCCCAGTTGTAGCCATCAGGATCCTCGATGCTTCGTTCCTGCATGAAACCATAGTCCTTCATTTCACCTACTTCTGTTCCACCTCCTGCAATACCGTTATTTACCATCTCGTGTACCTTATCAACGCTCTCTACTGAAAGAGAATATCCAGCAGACACCATCTGTGTAGGGTCCATGATTGGCTTGTCAGTAAAGGTCTTGAATTTATTGTGCGTCATGATCATCAGGAAAATACTCTCATTCCACATCAAACACTTATTTGTTTCATCAGAAAATTGCGCATTAGGCGTAAATCCTAGCTTTTCATAAAAGGTAGCCGATGCAGCGAGATTGGTAACGGGTATTGAAATGTATAGCTGGGAAGACATAGGGTGAAGAATTTTTACATATTTTCCAAATACTCAATCCCCTTATTTAAAGCTTTTATGTATGCTCGCTGATCCTTGTCATCTCTATATTTTTCTCCGAGATACCCCTCTGCCTGTATCATAGACTGAAGAGATTCCTTTTTTGCTTCGGGTGTTTCTGCATTGAGAGCGTTTTCAAATGCCTGACCTGCTCTTTCAATAACACTTTTGAAATGAGGTATCTTTTCTACCTCAACTCTATCTTTTAGTATGTTTTTTATAGTTTCAGGAGTGTATTCAATGGATTGTTCCTTTGAACGTAACTGGGCTTTTACCTCCTCCGAAAGATCTATGATCTCATTAAGTAAATCTTCCTCTCTAGCCTGATGAGCCATTTCACCAACATCATTAAGACTATCAAAAGCCTCCTGCAATTCCCCCGCATCAATGCGTGATCTTATCTCTTTCAGACGACCAGCGATTTCTTCCCTCACTGAAGCTTTTTCAGGCCCACTAAACTGGTTTTCCATATAATGATTATACTAGTATATTTTCCTGTTCTATGATCTTTTTAATATACTCAAGATCTCTAAAATCAAGCACTTCATCCACTGAATTAATATAATGCTCAATTTTTGACGCTTTGGACTGTAGTCCTGGTAGATATTGTTTCATTGCCATTTCAGTCGTCATACCAACATCTTTAGCTTCCTGTGGAATCTGAGAATGAATAACATCAAGCGCCTCATATAATGAATTGCTTAATGCATCTTTTGCTTCAGAAAAAGACTTTTTTTCCTGTTTTTTCTGCTCCTCCTGCTCAAATTGCCTTATTTGTTGTGAAAGTGAACGTACTTCTCGACCAAGAACAGCTGCTTCCTCTAAGAAGTTCTTCCTTTTTTCACTATTTTCAATCAACTGTTGTTGGTTTACCCCTCTGACGCCCAGATATAAGGTGCGCGCATTTTCATCCATGCCCGCCGTTGAAAGATACAAGTCAGAAAGCTCTTTATCGTATGCCTCTGATTCAGTTTCCATAAAGTTATCGTAAGCCGACTTGGCCTTAGCAAGCTGCTCTTCAAGTACCTCTTTTGGTGTCTTTTCTGGCCCTGAAGACATTTGTTGAAAGTTTTCCATATTGAAATTGTACCAGCTTATGCCTTCTCGTGCTATCTGCTTTTGGTGCGCTGTCTCGTGATAGAATTAGTACTTTTTGTTAATTCTGAAGAGAGGAATTCTTTTCATCTTGATTGTGGAGATTTTCCAAATCCTTTTTCATCAAATCAACTAACTTTTCTTTGGTATCGACTTGCATAAAATCTATCATACCTGAAGGGTGAGCCAATTCATCCTCAAACTGCTCTTTTGGCAAATTCATAAAACTAGCATATTGCGCTTTAAGCGTATTCAAATCCATATTTGAAATATTCGATTCTTCCAATATAACTTCGAGCTGTTTAATTTCAGACTTAATAATTTCTTTATCTGATTCCTGAAATTGAAAGTCCTTAATAAGCTCGTGAGGCATTTCAATATTGTGTTGTTCAAAATTTTCCATGTAAGAATTGTATCAATTTTACCCTTCTCCTGCTAGCTGTTTTTAGTGCAGTCTAATGAATGACATTAGAACCGAATATATTTAATGTTGACAAAATCCATAGGTACAGTAATGTGAAGAAAACTTTAAAAACAGACGGTTATGAACGATATAGTACCTTATGAGGCAGAAGCCCTCGATTTTAGAATTGATTACAAAAATTACGATTTCGAGAAAAACAAACCTGATCCAAAAGTAAACCCTCATCATGTGCCGGTTTACTTATTCTTGAAGCTTGCCAAAGAGTTCAATGTAGAAGTTGAATATACACCAGCACGTCAGGGGTTTAACGCACAATTCGTCACCGAAAAGACTGAGAAATTATTTGAAGTCTATTTCAGTGTCGGCAGTGCAAATACAACAAAAACAGTATTGACTGTTTCATGGTGTGAACCTAGTGATAATTTTATAAAGATGATCGGCTCAATGACCGGTTCAGATGAGGCTAAACAAAGTGTTCACCTACACATTAATTACCTTAATTTGGAAAGAGACATAAGAACCCTTGAAAGTACCTTTGACTATAAGGTAAAATCAAACGCCACGTTCATATATTTCTATGAAAAAATCATTTCTGAAATTAAGTTATTGTTAAATACTTAAATTTCTTCAACACCCTACTATTCAAATGCGGGGTGTTTTTAATTCCCAGATTTGCTAATATTCCAGATTTTACTGGTGCCCCATCGGGGTCTCGGACTAACTAATATCAACCAGTATAAGACTTTTCGGAGAGATAAGCCAACGCAAAACTGACCCTTCGACATAGGGGTCAGTTTTTTTAGTTTGTTGCCATATATGGGCTTTTTGTACCTTATGCGACTAATGCGACAGAATTAAGCAATCCTAATGCGAGCTTATTTACATTGACTTTTTACATAAAATGTGCTAATATATAGCAAATGTAAAACCTCTTTAAAAATGAAAAAAGATACAACAAAAGAACCGACAGTTTCCTTTTTGGACAAGTTTCTTAATGCGGATCACGACGGAGCGTACTGCTACGCCGTTGGTGGCAAGATATACCAATCCAGCTCTCGCCTGAACATCCTCTGCATCGCGTACCCCGACTTCACTCCGGTGATCGGCAGGATACTGGATGAACTGGGCAGATTTGGCGGCTGCCATGTGTTTGCAAAAAACTATGGCGCGAGCTACTTCATGACCTCGGGCCAGATCGACCTGATCGTTGGATATGACCTTAATGCTGGCGAAGCCGACTGGCTTGGCAAGTGCTATGATGTCGCCCGTAAAGCAGAAGCCCCGCTATGCCCTACTTTCATAGTTGGCCAGGATTGTACTGCAGAAGATTTCAGGGAAAAATTCAAAGCCTACATGGACAAGGATTTTTACACCCAAAGAAACCTGCTTAAGGAACAGCCTTCAAAAGAGAGGGTTCGCAAGCTTACCGACAAGGAGATTGGCTGGAAGGGAAAAGAATTCCTTTGCCGGCTTAACCTTTCACGTGGTGTCAAAAGCTATCTCACGTCGCTGAACATACTCGACCCTAAGTTCCCTCTTAAGGGAACTGTCCGTGACCTCGTGTACAACTTTGTCATGATGGTCGACGGAAAGCCACGCTTCACCGAAAGCGAAGAGGAGGATGGTGAGATCAAATTCATTATCGAACAGTTGGGGTATCTGCCGCGTACAAAAATTAACCGCGGCAACCTGCATGTTGCAACTAACGAGTTCATCGATGATGAGACTGTTACGGCCATCATGGAAGCGAGCGCGAAGGCGCACAACCATTCGCGCAAGTTCTTCCTTCGGGGAGGATACGTTGAGATGGTTGAGACTGCCGATCCAAAAAACAACCCTGAGGACAGAAGCTTTTTGTATACCTTCAAGATTGAAAGCCTGCAGAAATTGCTTAAGGGTGAGATCAACCCTGCTATCTGGTTTGATGACGCTAAGAGCTCTTCATTTTACAGCGGCGGATACGGGAACGACATGAAGGCCCCGATGAAGGGACCCTTCATCAAGGACTCAATCGTGTACTCATGGAAAAAAGATTCCGATGTTCGCACGACGATCGTTGACCGAAACCTGCTGAACCTGTTCATTAGCATTGAGGAAGCACTGTGCATTCCGCACTTCGCCTACGAGGCATTCAGCAACGGCATGTACGGAAAGGAAAGCCTTATACCGCTGCAGCAGATTGCGTAACTAATGTTTAAAAACTATGAGACCATTTCTTATTTGAGAGATGGTCTTTTTTTATTTGTAGTCTTAATAATTAAGATCAGCTTAATTATTAGGCCTTCGCATCGGCTTTGGGTGTGCGGGTACAGGGAATCGAACCCTGGTCTACACATTGGAAGTGTGTCATTCTACCACTAAACTATACCCGCGTTCCTCTATCATACTTAATTTTAGGAAAAAATAAAGACCAGATCTAAAAATCTGGCCTTTTGTTTATTTTACCCCAATGATCACGGTATACACCTGACCATTCGCCGTTACATCATATTGTAATAGATGGTTTTTGTACTGCTGATATATTTCGCTATTTTTAAGCACAATAGCAATTTTTGTACGTTTTCCACTTACAAATGTAACGCTTTCTGTTTGGTTAGCGATCATCCCTTGGATGTGCTTCCCTATTTCCTCATTTGAAGTGAACTTTTTTGCTTCCATAGTTTCCGTCATAATACTTTATTTAAAATTTTTGTCAATATAACGACGAACCATCTCTTCCATTTCCGAAAGCTTTTTCAGATCAAAATCTTCATGTTCAACACCTTCAATAATGACTCTTCCGTAGGGATCGACTTGCTCACCCGAATCGCCCCAAAAAGATTCACCAAAATCAATAACTGCCGGTTCAAGACTATCGGCCTGAATCATCAAATTCCCAAGATTAACATCTCCATGGTAAATCTTGTGTTTATCATGCAGGACGGTAAAAAATTCCCTTAACTTGTTAAAATAAGCTTCTGCATCAAAACCCTCTGGCAATTCTTGTTTTCTATCAACTGACTTTGGCTCTACAATATCTCTCAAGGTAACACCATCAATACGTTCCATTACCAACAACTTTCTTTGTATAACCTTGCCTGCATCAGTCCGAGTATATTGTTCTGCGCTGACATATGGCATAGGAGTTCTTACCCCTTCAACTACCCCATTTCTTATTTCATCCAAAATTCTTCCTTCTTCGTGGACAGAATTGCGCGGGTCACGTAATGGCTTCAATTTCTTAAAACAAAGCCCAGGATATTCGTTTTCCTCCACGAAAACATTGGCAAAGTTACCATCATCTATTTTATTTTCTCTATTGAGGATTTCTTTGCAGAATTCTTTTACGCGGGCATCAAATTCAGGCGCATCAAGATGGTGTTCAATATTGAGAGCATTTTCCAGGCTTTCCTGCTCAAAGGCAACTATTTTTGGAGCACCTTCCATCATGTCGGGATGCAGGGATTCGAACCCTGAGTCACCTCTTCCCAAAAGAGGCATGTTAGCCGTTACACCACATCCCGTGGTCGTTAGACAGACGTCTAGCTATCGTATAGTAGCAGAACTGAATATAGAAATAAAGCCCTTCTTCGCACGCTCATCAGAGTAAACCCTTAAGTTAAATCTATGATTTCAATAGAAGCCTGACTCTTCTCATCAGACGGCAATAACACTACTATTCCTTGCATTATATACTCTCTAATCCCCCGTTTTAGGCAATAATATTCAACTGCGCGGAAGAATTTCCATAATTTTTCCTTGGTGAGATTATCTGCTGGATTGAACCAACTTCCCTGTTTTCCGGTTTTTACCTCAAAAAAGTAATGAGTTTTGGCTTTTTTAGCAATAATGTCGATTTCTCCATGGCGATTATTGATATTCCGATCAACAAGTAGAAAACCCTGTTTCATGAGAAACACTGCGGCTTTTTCTTCTCCTAACTGGCCTAATTGTTGTTTTTTTGAGGTAAATTGGCGAATCATGATATAAGTGTTTCACGTGAAACATATATGTCCTGTTTCCCGTGTAACTCTATTATACCTATATGCCATAAAGAATATTTAAAGAGACAGTAAAAAAGACCTGTTTAAAAGTCGTCCTTTATCCCTAGTACACACACAGTTATCCCCAGTTTTGTCAAAAAATGAACATTTTCAATAGTATTGCGACCATATAAGACGGGAGTTGTCTAAGTCTCATATAAGAGACGGAATTAAAAACCCTAACAAGGTCAGCACAATGCGGGCTATTGCATTGGTAGCCGCAAAAGAAAAAACTTTGGATTTAAGATATCCAAAGTTTTTTCTTTTTGTGCGGCTACAGGGAATCGAACCCTGGTCTCGTCCTTGGCAAGGACGCATTCTACCACTAAACCATAACCGCCTTCGTTGCGCCGAAGTTCGGAGAACGAAGGCGAACTTCGTCCCAACTACGGCGTGTCAAAGACCGCTATAGTTGCGTAACAAGGTACAGTATAGCTGTTTTCTTTCTTTTTGCAACGACTTTTTGCTTATTTAGGGCTAAATGCTATAGTTTGTATGTTATTAGCAAAGCACCTATGGTGAAATGGATATCACAACGGTCTTCGGAACCGTTATTCTGGGTTCGAATCCTGGTAGGTGCACCACAACTACGCTAAAGCTCCGTCGGGCAAAGCAATATATATGAATACCATAGACAACAAAACGATCCCGTCATTTGTTTCACATGTAACTAAAACCCTCCAAGATAAAGAATTTGAAGCCTACCTTGTAGGTGGTTGCGTACGCGACATGCTTTTAGGAAAGACTCCAAAAGATTGGGATATTACCACCAATGCTCATCCTGACCAGATTCAGGCAGCCTTTCCAGACCTAAAAACAGTCTACGAAAACAACTTTGGTACCGTTACTATCGTAAATATGCCCAAAAATGCAGAAGACAGGGAAGTCACCGACTTCGCTTCAGCAAGCTCCGTCGAGTCAACGCAGGTTACTACATACCGCTCGGAAGGGAATTATGCCGACCATCGTCGTCCAGACAGTGTTACATATGAAACATCCCTCGAAAAAGATCTCGAACGCCGCGATTTTACCATTAATGCATTGGCATATAACCCTTTAAACGGTCAAATTATTGACCTTTATAAAGGACAAAATGATATAAAGGACAAAATTGTCCGATGTGTCCTTGATGCTGATACACGCTTTGAGGAGGATGCGTTGCGCATGATGCGAGCAATTCGGTTTTCCACAACCCTTAATTTTGCCATTGCCACCGAAACATTTACTGCAATAAGTGCCAAATCCGCTCTTTTAGAAAAAATATCCCACGAACGTATTCGCGATGAGTTTACCAAGATTATTCTTTCTGACAGCCCCGCGGCAGGAATTGCCTTGCTTCAGAAAACCGGACTGTTACACATTATTGCCCCAGAGTTTGAGGCGGGAATTGGTTGTGATCAGAAAGGTGCCCACATATACGATGTCTATGACCACCTGTTACACGCCCTACAACATGCCGCAGATAAGGGTTTTTCCCTAGACGTGCGCTTGGCGGCGCTGTTTCATGACATTGGCAAGCCAGCAACTCGTCGCTACGACCGTAGCAAAGATAAATATACGTTCTTTGGCCATGAAGTAGTGGGGGCACGAATTACGAAAAAGGTGCTAGAACGACTTAAATTTTCACGTGAAACAATCGATTTGGTTACAAATTTGGTGCGAAACCATATGTTTTTCTCCGATACCGAGCAGATTACCCTGTCTGCCGTCCGCCGTATTATTCAAAAGGTTTCACCTGAACATATTTGGCAGCTGATGGAAGTGCGAGAATGTGACCGTGTCGGTATGAAAAAGGTAGAGGCGCCTTACAGATTAAGAAAATACCATGCCATGATCGAGGAAGCATTGCGGGACCCTATTTCCGTAAGCCAATTGGCTATTGATGGTACCTATCTTATGAATACGTTACATGTGAAACCAGGACCACGGATGGGCTGGCTGTTACACGCTCTATTGGAGGAAGTATTGGAAAATCCTTCCCTTAATACGGTAGAACAACTGCATGAACGAGTGCTTGATCTCAATGAGCTTGAAGATAAAGACCTTAAAACCTTGGGAGAGAAAGGAAAAGAGCAAAAGGAGTCAGCCAATGAGGCTGAAATAGGGGAATTGCGCAAAAAACACAAGGTTAAATAGCGATATCAAGCACAATCGGGCAGTGATCGCTGCCGTAGTAGTCTTTCAGAGTCTCAAAACCAGTAACTTTATCCTTCAAATCTGGTGAAACAAAGAAATAGTCGATGCGCCAGCCAACATTGCGTTCGCGGGAGGCAGTCTTTTGGTCCCAGTAGGTATAGACATCCTTTTGGTCAGGATAGAGCAATCGAAAAGCATCGATCCACCCTTTTTCAACCAACTTATCCATCCAGGCCCGTTCAATGGGAAGAAAGCCGGTATTCATGACGTTTTCCTTAGGGCGCGCAAGATCTATTTCATGATGAGCAGTATTGATGTCCCCGCAAAAAATAACGGGTTTCTTTTTTTTGAGATCCTCAATGTAAGTCAAAAATTGATCATAAAACCGTAGTTTATAGTCCAAACGTTCTGGACCGCCTCCACCATTGGGAAAATACCCAGTAATCATATAAAAATTCTCATATTCGGCAGTGATAATACGGCCTTCATCATCCAGTCCGGGCAAACCGATGCCATATGTAACATTCAGAGGCTTCTTTTTGCTATACAGCCCAACGCCGCTATAGCCTTTCTTTACTTCTGGCCATGAAAAGTAACTGTCATATCCAAATACATCACGCACTGCATCAGGCAATTGCTCGATAGTGGCTTTTGTTTCCTGCAAACACAGAATGTCCGGATTGTGGTGGGTAAAAATAGGATCAAAATTGCCTTGCTTGTACGTGGCACGCAGACCGTTGGTGTTCCAGGAGATAATTCTCATAGGGGTATTGTAGCAGAGTGGAAATAAAAAAACCGCCTCCTTTTATTAATTAAAAACGGTAAGCGGTTTGTATGTTGGGGTTATATAGAAACTATATAACGAGGTAGGTTTTATTGTTTGAGAGAGTTTTAAAGAACATCGTGATGTTTTTTATGCGCGGCTACATAGTTGTAATTGCGAGATCATAATGATCGTATGTGTGGTGAAGAAGACTGTTAAGCCTTGCTGATGAAGTATTCAATTCACAAAGATCATCTGATATAAGTATATCCTTCTCTATGAGTAACACAAGTGGATAACCCTTCAAATATCTCAGGGCACGCTTTTTTTTAGCGTTTTGAATGGAAATGCTTGTGGACTTCGCGCAATTGCTTGTCGGTAACGTGGGTATAGACCTGAGTGGTAGCGATGTTGGCGTGGCCGAGCATCATTTGTACGCTGCGAATATCAGCACCGTTTGAAAGAAGGTCTGTTGCAAAGGAGTGACGGAGAACATGGGGCGTAACTTTCTTTGAAATGCCAGCCTTAATGGCGTATTCACGAACAATGCGCTCGATCGAGCGGGGAGTGAGTCTATTTTCTTTCTTGCCTGCCTTGAGCGTAGTCGAAAGGTTACGCGCAATATTCACAAACATTGCTTCTTCCATATCCTTACGGGCTTTCAAATACTGTCGGATAGCATCCTTTGCTTCATCGGAAAGAAAGACTACGCGCACCTTCTCACCCTTTCCTCTAATGGAAAATTCATCACGAGAGAGATCGAGATCGCGATTAAGCGAACAAAGTTCTGCCAGACGCAGGCCGGTGGAGAAAAAGAGCTCAAGCAATGCCTTGTCACGCAATCCTTTGATTGAAGTAGTGTCAGGAGTGCTCAAAAGCCGATGCAATTCCTCAATTGAGATAAGATCAAGGTGACGCGCACCAACTTTTGCCAATTCTATGGCATCAGGTGCCAATGCAGTGATATTTCGCTTGCGACAGTACTTCAAAAACGAGCGCAGAGCGATGAGATAATAGTTCTGAGTATTCTTTTTCATCGTGCCTGCTGTTTGGCCTTTCACCTTTTGACCCGGCGCACGGTTTAGACGCAGGCGAAACTCTCGCAATCGGTCTTCAGTGAGATCGGAAACCTTTTTCACCCCCATATCGGCAAATGAGCGATCAAGGTAATGCTCGTAATTGCGGACTGTATTGAGGCTACGGCCTTTTTCTATTTCAATATATTCCAAAAATTGACGCTTAGCGGTACTAATGTCCATACTCACTATAGTATACAGCTTTTTCGGCCTTATTGTGCGACATTTGCCCATTGGTGCCTACCTGCTTGCTTTTTTTACCGCTATGTGGTATGATGCTTATATGTTAACGAGCAAGAAAAAACAGACAATTATCAAAAAGCACCAGGAGCATGGCACTGACACCGGTTCAAACAAGGTTCAGGTGGCAATGCTAACTGAGCGCATTGATCTCCTTGCCAACCACTTGAAGAAGCACAAGAAAGACAATCACTCTCGTCGCGGTCTCATCAAGATGGTAGCTGACCGACGCGGGCATGTAAAAATGCTTGAAAAGACCAGTCCGGAAAAGCACAAGGAAGTTCTAAAGATTATCAAGGCGTAATCTTCAAATATTCCGAGGAATACCGCAAAAACTCTCTTTCATATGAAAGAGAGTTTTTGTTTTCGGTGTATACTATATATATGGCAGTAATAAAACAAAAAGATCAGCGCGTGGGAATTTTTATCGATGCACAGAACCTCTATCACACCGCAAAAAATCTTTATAAACGAAAAGTGAATTTCGGCAATGTCGTCAAGGACTTGCTGGGGGGACGAACGCTCATTCGCTCAATCGCGTATGTTATCACCACTGAGAACGGGGACGAGACGGCATTTTTTAGTGCATTGACCAAGGCCGGTATCGAAACGAAATCAAAGGATCTGCAAATTTTTTATGATGGCAGCAAAAAGGCAGACTGGGACGTCGGACTTACCATTGATGCTGTATCAATGGCCAACAAGCTTGATGCCATCATTATCGTTTCTGGGGACGGCGACTTTGTGCCTCTTTGTAACTATCTTCGCTATCATCACGGCGTGCAGATTGAGGCTGCAACATTTGGCAAGTCCGCTTCAGCGGCATTGAAAGAAGCGGTTGATGAATTCGTAGACCTTTCTGCTAATCCAAAGAAATACCTTATTGGATACTAATATATGGATACCGAGCAACCAATTCCCACCGTTCCACCGGCAGCACCAGCTGCTGTTCCTGCGACTGAGGAGCATCGCCCCTTGGCCCATACCTATCAAGATGACCTGAACCAGGCAATGGATGTAACCGATCCAGCAGCGGTACAGAAGATGCTTGCCGATGCGCGCGATGAGGAAATGATAGAGGCGGCTCGCACCGAAACCCAGCACGAGCGCAGATGGTATGGACTAACCAGCTTTCTACTTATCCTATTGGCATTGGCGGCATTGGCGTACGGCACATACTATTATATGCGCCTGACCGTTAAGGTGCAGCCGGCACCATCTGTCGGAGCGTTCCAAACTAGTCCTGCCATTGTTGCAAGTTCGACCAGTATTCAACAAGTACTTGCAACGATGACTGCAGCGACTGATTTGCCGGTGGGGAAGCCAGAGCTTATCACCCTTGTGACAGACAACAATGTTCAGCTTACGAACAGTCAGTTATACGACTTCATTGGGGCGACGGTTCCAGAACCGTTACAGGCAGTCATCGCTGTTGCCCGACTCGGCGTGGTAAACACGGGCAAGGACATCGTTCCTTTTATCGTTGCATCAGTGAATGACCAGGACAAGGCATCAAATGAATTCCTAATCGCCGAACCATCATTACTGCAAATGTTTTATCAAGCTCTCAACATCGACATTAGCGGCATACAGCAAACCACCCCTCAGACATTTCAAAGTCAGTATTTTAACAACATTGCTGTTCGCACCTTTACTGTTACCAATGCTACAACTGGCCAACAGCATACTCTCCTCTACGGTGCTATCCCCAACAATGTCATGGTTATCACCACCACGCCTGATGCGTTGAAGGCAGTGTACGACTCTATAATCAACCAGCACTAATCAACACCCCTGGGTTGTACTTTTGGCCTGACATGCTAGTATACGGGGTATGGTACAAACAGAGCATTTTAAAGAAAAACTGGAAGCAGAAAAGAAGAGTTTGCAGGAAGAATTGGGGCAAATTGCGATTTTTAATACCGAAACAAATATTTGGGAAGCTACTCCTGATCAGGACATGATGGGAGAAATCGACGATAACGATGCAGCTGACCGTTTCGAGGATTTCGAGGAACGTACTGGCATGACTGCCACATTGCAGGCACGTTTGACTGATGTCGAAGCTGCTCTTGCGAAAATCGAGGCAGGAACATACGGTCTTTGCGAAGTATCAGGAGAACCGATTGAAAAGGATCGCCTTGAAGCAAATCCTGCGGCGCGTACTAACAAGGCGCACATGAATGGATAAATAATTTATTATTTCTTACCTTTTTCTTGAACAATGCTATGCATAATTAGTGCATGGCATTTTCAATTATTCAAAGCGCGCAGCTGACCGGATTGAGTGCAGCCGGGGTAGCGGTGGAAACTGATATCAATCGCGGCTTATATATGTTTCAGATTGTCGGACTGCCGGACAAGGCAGTGGAGGAATCGCGCGAACGAGTCATTAGCGCGTTGAGAAATAGTTTGGGGAAAAATCCCAAGGCAGAAAACCACAAGGTGGTGGTAAACATGTCGCCAGCAGAACTGAAAAAGGAAGGATCGTATTTTGATCTTGCAATAGCATTGGGTTATCTCACCGCAACCGAAACACTGACATTCGATGCGACGGGAAAATTATTCGTGGGGGAGCTTGGGTTAAATGGTAATGTCAGACCAATCAAGGGTGTACTCTCTATCGCGCAGTGGGCCAAGAAAACGGGAATACAGGAAGTATACATTCCTCGCGACAATGAACAGGAGGCGGGACTGGTGGAAGGAGTGAATTTTTTCCTAGTACCAACACTGTCGGCATTAGTCGACCATCTCACTGGCGCCCGCATGCTTGAACGACCGTCACCATCAGTGCGCATCAGCACCCATGAGTTTGATGGCATTGATTTTGGAGACGTCAAAGGTCAGCTTGTTGCCAAGCGCGCGCTCACCATAGCTGCCAGTGGGGGACATAATATTGTATTGTACGGACCACCCGGCACTGGCAAGACCATGCTTGCGAAAGCATTTCACGGCATATTGCCGCCACTTTCCAATGAGCACTTTCTTGAAGTCGCCACAATCTATTCAAGCATTGGATTGGTAGGAGACATCATGGACGGCATTCCGCCTCTGCGTACTCCGCACCACAGCGCATCGCATGTGGCCATTGTCGGCGGTGGATCAAAGATCAGACCCGGAGACATTACCTTGGCTCATCGTGGTGTCCTCTATATGGATGAGTTTCCCGAATTTGATCGGCAGGTTATTGAGGCATTGCGAGAACCGATGGAGGAGGGTAGTATCACGGTGGCGCGAGCGCGGGGAAGCGTACGC
>JARIGS010000029.1 GCA_029288725.1 Candidatus Nomurabacteria bacterium
CTCATCATCTGTCCGAAGTCGCTCAGGCAAAATTGGAAGCGGGAGTTCGAGGCCAACCTCAGTGATATTCACAATTACCAAGTTGAAATCTTGGACGGAGTACTTGGTGGCCTTGAGACTCTTGTCGCTCTCGTTCAATCGACCGCCAAGCTCAAAGTTGCAATTGTCTCTTACGATTCCGTTAGAGGAATGCTGGAGCAGTTGCAACTCTTTCAACCACATTATCTCGCCTGCGATGAGAGCCACTATATTAAGAATCCTGAATCTAAACGTTTCAAGAGTGTCCGCAAAGTTGCGAAGCTCACGCAGCAAAGGCGCATCCTCACGGGCACGCCGGTAAGCAATAACATTCTGGATCTATGGAGCCAATTTGAAATCCTCGCCCCTGGCATTCTTGGATACAACTCGTTTGCTGCTTTTAAGCGTGAGTTTTGTGAGCTATCTAGATCCTCTAATTCTGGAGGTCAGCAGTTCGAAAAGATCGAAGGCTTTAAGAACTTGGATAAACTCAAAGAGGCCATGGCCCGAGTATCATTTATTGTTCGAAAGGAGCGTTGTCTCACGCTCCCGGAAACACTCTACGAAACAGTTCGAGTGGAGATGCCAGACTCACTTCGCGCAATCTATGACGAGTTCGAGTCAAATTTCGCAGCTTCGATTTCCGATGGAGTTAACATTGAGACAGATTTTATTGTTGTCCAAATGCTTAAGCTCTCGCAACTCTGCTGTGGTTTCGCTGTGGCAAACGATATCAGAGGAGATGAAGTTACCCACGTTGTCCAGCAACTCCCTGGAGGAGATGCTAAACTCAATCAAATGATTGAAGATGCAAAGGAAGTTTGTGCTGTATCCAAGCTTATCATATGGGCTCGTTTTCATTTTGATATTGATTGTATTGTATCCCGCTTACGAGCAGAAGGCATCGATGCTTTGGGCTTTGATGGTCGAACAAAAGACAAAGATCGGCAAGTGGCTATCGATCGTTTTAATAATGATCCACGCCTTCGCGTGCTGGTTGCTCATCCTGGCGCTGGTGGCGTTGGTCTCACACTCCTAGGGGATCAGAGAGATGGCTATGAAAATGATCGCTGCAAGAATACGTTCTTTTATTCGAATGGTTTTAGCTTTGGGCAGCGAGAACAAGCGGAAGCTCGTAACCATCGAATCGGCCAACGGAATCCGGTACTGTATCGAGATTACGTTTACGAAAACACTATTGAGGAAACTATTGCGATTGCGCTACAAAATAAGCGTGACCTCGCTAACTGCGTCAAAGATGTAAATAGCATACGCGAACTACTACGTGAAAGAGGTTTATGAAAAACATTCTCATTACATTCCTGCTCACCGCTTTCATAGCGGTGTGTTACTTCCACTACTACATAACGCAGGTCGCAGCGCAGTGTGTGTATGATAC
>JARIGS010000001.1 GCA_029288725.1 Candidatus Nomurabacteria bacterium
GCTTAGAACAGTCAAATCCCATCCCATCCGCATGGTAGGGAAGCAGCGGACAGGGAAAAGTACGATGGCAAAGTTAGTCTGCTTACTCCGAATGGTTTTGCTCGAAGATCATCAAGTCGTTGCTTCCACCCCACACTACGAGCCAGGAAATCGTTACCCTGACGTTTTCAAGGTTGTCGGGCTAACACCAGATGGACGCAGAGATTATCCAGCCATCCAGCGCGAATGGCGTGGATTGGCGAAACGGGTTCATGATTGTCGAATAAATTCCAACACGACAGTCTGGGATGAATTTGGACTATTTGACCAAGTAATGGATGAGGACGAAATTAAATCAGTTCTTACGTCATGCCTAAGAGAAACCATGAAATTCGGAGAGTATCCAATTTTTATTGTGCATGGCGAAACTGCTGCATTTCTCCCAGGAAGTAAAGGGTTGGTAACTGTATTCTTGGGCGGTACGGTTCGAGTTGAGACAATTGGTGAATTGATTGAGGACGAAGACGGGTTGGAGACTATTAAGCCCACTGGTAAGTTTCACATTACCTGGCTAGACGGTTCTCAAGAAAGCGGACAAATTCCTGAGTGGTTAACTGAAAAGTATCTACTCGATATGCTGGGCAATCCTGTTGTTGATAGAACCCAAGAAGTTGAGCCAGAAGAAACACTCAGATTACAAGAGCCGCTTAAGACTATTTACCTTTACGCCAAGAAGCAAAATAGTTGGATAACGGTTAGAGACGTGCAGAGAAAAGACTTTGCTGTCCTTAAAGGAAAAGGGGCTAAAAATATTCGTCAATACTTAGGCTTATTGGCGGATTCAGGATTAGGAGAAATCGAGGAAGAAGGCAAATCAGACTCCTCTGTCAGTTTTCTCGCCAAGTGACCGCACAAGTGTCAGGAGTCGAGCTGACAAGGCTTGCGGCTCCTGACGGACAACCAGACATCCGACAATTCCGACAAACTGACACATAGACGTTATCACAGGAAAAGGCCAAATAAAATGAATAGTAAAGCTAGTTCACGTATAGAAAACTACCTAATCTTAGAAGATGCCGATGAACTGAATTGGATATTAGATGATAATCGGCTTGAGGTTCTACTTGACTTTATTCTTTACCTTCGAGAATCTCCACAATGGCAAAAGTTGGAAAAAGCGTTTTTACAATCTGGAGGACGTGTTGTAACTGAAACTGACGCTGATTTTAATGAAGACAACTGGGAAATAAAAGAATGAAAATCAATTATTGTGCATACATACAG
>JARIGS010000022.1 GCA_029288725.1 Candidatus Nomurabacteria bacterium
CCACCGAGATCTACACTCGTATGCGGTCGTCGGCAGCGTCAGATGTGTATAAGAGACAGCACCGACGGTGCGCGCTTTTGTGTTTTGTAGCTTGTGTGTACTTACTCAGCTTTTGTTTCTTCAGTGTCTTCCACCTTCTGCTCACCGTAGACGAGCGTCATGCGCTGTTCCTTTGGTTCGAAGAGAGTAACGGTGAAAGGATAGGTTCGTCCGAGCTGCAACGCTTCGCGAAGCTTTTCCTCAGAACCGAAGGTTGAGTGATGCACAAGTCCTGCTACGCCTTCCTTGATGGAAACGAGCGCACCATGCTTGTTGTACTTGATCACCACGCCCTTCACGACATCGCCCTTCTTAAGGGTACTTTCAAATGACTTCCAAGGGTTTTCCTTCAATGCCTTGATTGAAAGGGAAATCTTGCCGTCTTTGATGTCGATGATCTTAGCCTTGACCTTGTCCTTCAATTTGAACATTGAGCGAGGATCTTCAACAAGACCCCAGTCAAGTTCAGAGATGTGCACAAGACCTTCAAGGCCGTCCTCGATCTTGAGAAAGACGCCGAAGTCCACGATACCGGTTACTTCACAGTCAAGCTCGTCACCAACGGCGTACTTGCTGATCACTTCCTGACGCTCTTCAGGAGAGCCATCCTTTTCAGAGAAGATCAACTTGCCGTCCTTTGGATTGGCAGAGATCATGGTCACTGCAATCTTGGTACCGACGAGTTTCTTCAGTTCCTGTAGTATCTTGTCCTTGTCACTGTCCTCAACGCGAGGGTAGTGCTCAGGCTTGAGCTGTGATGCAGGAAGGAATCCTGACACGCCCTGCCAGTCAATGATCAAGCCACCCTTGTTGGCATCCTTGATAGTGAGGTCAAATACTGCCTTTGACTTGATTGCGCCTTCGGCTTCGTTCCAGATCAATGCCTGCTTCGCTTCCTTCAATGAAAGCTCAACATAGCCGTCTTCGTTTTCAACGTCGACAACCTTGGCCTTGATCATGTCACCGATATTGGTCTTGCGGATCAAATCACGAGCCGCGATGAATTCGCGACCGTAAATGATACCGGTGCCAAATGGCTTAAGGTCGATGTAGACCGCAGCCTTGCCCACAGCAATCACCGGACCCTCAACGATCTCGTCGAGCTGAGGGCGACCAGGTTCTGTCTGTGTTTCTTCTTTCTTTTCTATTTCATCCATATAAACAAATTAAAATTGCCACCTGAAGGTGGCATCTCCGCTTGTAGCGGACCACCTTTTAGATTCCATTTTCTAGCCCTCTGGCTTCAAAAATGGGGTTATTCCAAAAGGGAATGTACTCCTAATTGAGTGGTTCGATAGTACCATATAGGTGCCTATTTGGCTACTATGCCGTACTTTTGCTATAGTACAGCCATGGTTATTACGTATTTCGGGAAATCTTATTTTAAGCTGACATTGGGCGACCTAACGATTGCCATCAATCCACCTGCAAAGGATTCTAAGGCTTTTGCCAAGGTACCGCGCTTCGGGGCGGACATTGCCCTCATTACTACGCATACTATTGATACCAATGGCGAGGACACAGTTTCGCTTGGCGACAAGGAACCGTTTGTCATTGACGGGCCAGGGAACTACGAATCACGCGAGCTGCTCTTCACCGGTGCACCGAGTACGGTCATCCTTAACAAGAAAGAGCACATCAATACCGTCTACGGCTTTGAACTCGATGGTATCAAGATCGCCGTTATGGGATTGATTGATGATGATAAGAAATTGTCACCGGAAGCGAAGGAAATTGCTGCCAATGCTGACATGATCTTTATGCCAGTAGGAGGTGCGCCAGAACTTTCTGCGGCACAGGCATACAAGATTGTCACTTCATTTGATCCGAACGTGATTATTCCGTATGAATACGATACTGACAACCTCAAGCAATTTCTCAAGGAAGGCGGTCAGGAAAAGAATGAATCCCAGGACAAGGCAACACTCAAACGCAAGGATCTTGATGGCAAGGAAGGATACATTTTAGTACTTGAGCCTCAGGCGTAGCGTATGAAATTATCAAAACTCCGAAGTGCCCCACTCCATATACGAAAGCGCGTCGCGATTATCGTGACTGGTGGCATCGGAGCACTATTGGTTATTGTCATGCTGTATATCTATGCACACCCTCGACCATCAAAACATGATCCAGAACGGAGGATTACCGCTGCTTACACCACACTTTTGGAGAAGGTTCAATCGCTTTTCCATCGAAAATAAGCTATACTAGGACGTATTTATGGCGAAAAAAGAACCCATTCCATCTCCTATAGAAGTCACACCGCGTGAAAATGTCGTTCCTGTAAACATCGTCAAGGAAATGCGCGAGTCATTCATTGACTATGCGATGAGCGTCATTACTGACCGTGCTCTTCCTGACGTACGTGACGGCCTGAAGCCGGTGCATCGCCGCATTCTTTACTCCATGTATGAGAATGGACTCACTTCCAGTGCAAAGTTTCGTAAGAGTGCAACGGTAGTCGGTGACGTGCTGGGTAAGTATCACCCGCACGGTGACTCATCAGTGTATGATGCGATGGTGAACTTGGCGCAGGATTTCTCGATGCGCTATCCGCTTATTCAGGGTCAGGGTAACTTCGGTTCGATCGATGGTGACAATGCCGCAGCGATGCGTTATACCGAGGCCCGCATGTCAAAGATTTCCGCAGAATTGTTGCGCGATATCGAAAAGGACACCGTAGACTTTCGCCCTAACTATGACGCAACCCGCAAGGAACCGTCAGTGCTTCCTGCGGCAGTGCCACAACTGCTCTTGAACGGTACCCTCGGTATTGCCGTTGGTATGGCAACGAACATTGCACCGCACAACCTCGGTGAGATTTTGGACGCGTGTCTCCATTTGATTGAAAACGATAATGCTACCACTGAGGATTTGGCTGAAATCGTCCAGGGACCGGATTTCCCAACAGGCGGTTTGGCATTTAACAAGGCTGACATCCTCCATGCGTTTGCCACTGGTCGTGGCGGTGTGGTGTGTCGTGGCGAGGCAGAAATCGTTGAACTCAAGAACGGCACATACCAGATCATCGTTACGTCATTGCCGTACCGCGTGAACAAGGCAACGTTTGTCGAATCAATCGCCTCATTGGTACAGGAAAAGAAACTTGAAGGCATCAAGGCATTGGATGAACTTTCAACCAAGGACATGCGCGTTGTCATTACCCTGAAGAGCGGTATTAACCCGCAAAAGGTATTGAACTTTTTATACAAGCACACTCAGCTCGAGCAGTCATTCCACTACAACATGGTGGCGCTTGTTGATGGCGTGCCCCAGACATTGTCACTGAAGTCCATTCTGACAAACTTTATTGCTCACCGTGAAGTGGTGGTTCGTCGTCGCACCGCATATGACCTTGCCAAGGCAAAAGATCGCGAACACATTCTCCTTGGTCTGAAGAAAGCCCTTGATCATATCGATCGTGTCATCACTATCATCCGTGAATCAAAGGATGCGGCTGTGGCAAAGGTGAATTTGATGAAGGAATTTAAATTCTCCGATTTGCAGGCAACTGCTATTTTGGAAATGCGTTTGCAAAAGCTTGCCGGTCTTGAACGCAAGGCTGTTGAGCAGGAACTGAAGGAAAAGCAGCAGCTTATCGCCGAGCTTGAAGCATTGCTTGCAAGTGCCAAGAAAATCTACAAGGTTATTGCCGATGAATTGAAGGAGATTCGCGAGAAATACGCTGATCCTCGCAAGACCACTATCGTTTCAAGCGGCAACAAGGCAATCTCAGATGAAGATCTCGTGCCAGAAAAGGAAACGGTATTGGTATTTACCGCAGGTGGTTATGTGAAGCGTACTGATCCGTCTGAATACAAGATTCAAAAGCGCGGTGGCGTTGGCGTCATTGACTTGGAAACGAAGGAGGAGGACTTTGTCACCATCTTGCTCACGACCGACACTCACAGTGATCTACTTTTCTTCACCAATCGCGGTAAGGCATATCAGATCAAGATGTATGAATTGCCAGAAGGCAAGCGTGCGACAAAAGGAAAGTCCATTATGAACTTCCTGTCATTGGCAGGTGATGAAAAGGTCACTTCCATTCTTGCTGTGCCAAAGAAGGCAAAGACAGAAAAGGCCTCACTGATGCTCGTGACGAAGCAGGGAACAGCCAAGAAAATTTCCTACGAAAGCTTCAAGGACGTTCGTCGCAGTGGCATCATTGCTATTCGCTTGGAAGACAAGGACGAGCTTGAAGCAGTGCTTCGCGTTCAAGAAGGCAATAGCATTATTCTTGCAACGTCACTAGGCCAGTCTATTCGCTTTGATGAATCAGATATTCGCGAAATGGGACGAACGGCAGCCGGTGTTCGCGCCATGAAGCTCGGTAAGGGCGATGTAATCGTCGGTGCCGATGTGGTGACGACTGAAGAAAACACCTTCGTACTTGCTATGAGTGCGAGTGGTATCGGAAAGAAAACTGCAATGAGTGAATACAAGATCCAGAAGCGCGGCGGTTCCGGTATCAAGACCACCAAAGTTACGGCAAAGACAGGGAACCTCATCGTGGGCAAGGTGGTGCAGAATGACATGGAACTTGTGGCAATGTCCAAGAAAGGCCAGGTTATCCGTGTTGATCTCAACACTGTGCCTTCAAGTGGTCGCCAAACTCAAGGCGTAACGATTATGAAATTGCGCGCAGGCGATAGTCTTGCTTCAGTGACCTGTCTCTAGGTGATATACTATTTGCATGTTCATGGATCCTGTCAAAGTCCTTGCAGCCTGCAATATACAGTCAACTGATACAGTGGCTGACTTCGGAGCGGGCAGCGGGTTTGTTGCTCGTCTCGCTGCGGGACTCGTGCCTCAAGGCCAAGTCTTTGCAATTGAAATCAACAAGGAAATGGTCACGCGCGTGACTCGCGATGCCGATGAGCATCGCATCCCCAATCTCCATGTATTGTGGGGCGATGTTGAGATGCCGGAAGGATCAAAGTTGGCGGCTGATAGCGTCAATCTCGTGCTCTGCTTCAACCTACTGTTTCTGCTTGATGACAAGGCAGCGGTGATCAAAGAGGCTTTTCGAGTACTAAAGCCCGGTGGAAAGATTGTCATTGCCGATTGGACGGAATCGTTTGGCGGATTGGGACCGCAGCCATATCATGTGTTCACTCAGGCAATGGCTGAAGCACTGCTGCAGACCACCGGTTTCAAGAAAATGGCCGATATCACACCGGCTGGTGACCATCATTATGCTATACTTTTTACCAAGTAATCATCTATTGCATCATTCGGCATGAAGTCATCATTTCAAACCATCCTTGTCATCGTATTCATCATCGGCTTTGTTGTAGCGGTTGCGATTTTCTCGGGATTATTCTCTTCAAAAACTTCCAGCACTGCCTCAACCACTCCAACTGGACAGGTCATAGTATGGGGGATACTGCCGGCAGACGTGATGCAGCGCTTCGTTGATGATTTCAATAGCCAGAACTATGGCTATACGCTTTCATATCAGCAACACACTGAACAGAATTTTTACCAGGACCTGATTGTCGCTCTCGCAAACGGTACTCCGCCTGATCTCGTGCTGATTTCGTCAGAAATATACGCCCAGGTCGCTCCAAAACTTTATACCATTCCGTATGCCGCTTATCCTGAACGAACCTATCGTGATACCAATGTCGATGGTGCCCAGATCTTTCTTTCGGCAACTGGTCCGAACGCTTTGCCGTTGCTGGTTGATCCGCTGGTAACGTACTACAACAAGGATTTATTGGCTGCAAAAAATTTCGTCGTTCCGCCAAAGACCTGGACTGATCTTCAGGCCGCAACGCCGCTATTAACCAAACACGACAGTCAGAATCACCTCACCCAAAGCGCCATTGCCCTCGGTCAGGCTGATAACATTGCCAATGCCCGCGATATCCTCTCAGCATTGTTCCTGCAAACAGGAAACTCAATCGTTACAACCGATCCTTCTACGGGGGCTTCAACGGCGACCCTTACTGCTGGCAGTACTAATAGCGATGCTACGACAGAGTTACCAACAGTGCAGGCATTGGATTTCTATACTGGCTTTACCAATCCTACCGCTACCAACTACACCTGGAACAGCGGCTTACCCGAAAGCCTCCAGACATTTTTAGCAGGGAAGTCAGCGTTCTACATTGGTCGCGCTAGTCAGCTTTTCTCCATCCAATCCCAAAACCCCCACTTGAACTTTGATGTCACGACATTGTTCCAGCCTGCCGGTGCAACACGACCGATCACTTTCGGTTCATTCGTTGCAGTCGGTATCATGAGCAAGTCGCTTAATCCAATAGCGGCCTATGCTGCCGCAACGCAGATTGCAAGCAGCAGTAATATTGATGCACTTTCAAAGCTCCTTTCATTGCCGCCAGCTCGTCGTGATCTGTTGCAGATCGCTCAATCCAATCCGTATGTATCAGTATTTTTCCAAGCCGCACTGTCAACGTTCTCATGGCCTGACCCAAATCCTGTTAGCACTAATAAGATATTCCATGATATGATTACCAATGTAAACAGTAACACTACTGATACCCAAACAGCCATTTATGACGCAACCCGGGATCTTCAATCGAGCATTCACTAATGCAGCGCGCCTCGCAGCATTACTCTCATTTGCAGTGGTGCACTATGCACATGCGGCCGGTACGGGCATGGGTCTTATTCCTTGTGACGGTAGTGATGCTGATCCTTGTACGCTGAACTCCGTGCTGCAATTGATGAACAATCTCCTGACCTTCTTTTTTCAATACCTGCTCATCCCGCTCTTTGTCGTGATGGTGATGTATCTCGGCTTCAGCTATCTCACTGCTGAGGGCAAGCCGGGGCAGCATGCTAAGCTCGGTAGTATGGCAAAGCACATGATACTCGGCCTGTTGCTAATGCTTTGCGCGTGGGTCATCGTCCGTACGATTCTCTCATTCCTCGGTTATCAGGATGACTTATTCTTTTTTGCAAAATAATATATGATGAACAGTATGAAAAAAAGATACGGAGTACTCAGCATCGTCATAGCGGCTGTGATGATATGGAATATTGCCATGGCGTATGGTCAAACGCCTCCTGTAGTAAATCCCAACCCAACGACTAACAATACAACGGTATCGCAAAATCCCGGTCTTAACATTCACCTCAACAATCCGCTCAAGGTAAATACCATCACCGATGCCATCTCACTCTTCATGAGCATCATCATTCGCATTGCCTTGCCATTGATCATCATTTTCTTTATCTGGGCAGGATTAAGCTTCATTCTTGCGCGTGGCAATCCCACAAAAATTGAAACCGCTAAAAGAATGTTTTTCTACACCGTGATCGGCACCATGCTCATTCTGGGAGCGTGGGTCATCACCAACGCCATTATTGGAACTGTTAATGTCATCATGAGTTAGGTATGAAGTATGTCTTTGGAACCATTGTCCTCGTCACTGCACTTTTTTTAAGCACTGTTTCGCTTACTTTTGCTCAGTCAGCATCTTGTGATAATGGTATTGATGCATCAAATTATCAGGACTGCTGCCTTAGTCCTGTGCCGCAGGGTGATATCAATGCCTGCAGATCCTATGCCGCCGCACAGCAGGTGAAAGACACTAATAATCAGTGTTCTGATATTAATACTCAGGCCCGCTATGATGCCTGCTGCACCAGTCCAAACGATTCTGCCCAGTGTGCGGGATACTACGCAAGTACTGAACATAGCGTACCGGGTGTCATAGGAAGCATGACCGCCATCTCAACCAATGCCGTAAATGACGGTACGAGCGCAAGCTATGGCAGCACTGCTGCTACCGGTACGACTGCTGACCAGGCCTTGGCAACCTGTTCTGCCATCCAATTCAAAACGCTGCTCGATATTGCCATTTGGGCGAAATGCATCATTGGCGGCATCGTCATTCCTGGTATCTTTACCCTAGCATTTGTCGTCTTCCTCTGGGGCGTCTTTAAATTCATCCGTTCATCGGAGCAGAAAGACAAGCAGGAGAGTAAGCAATTCATCTATATGGGCTTGATTGGGCTCTTTGTTATGACCTCAGTCTGGGGCATCATCAAAATTCTTGGTACCACTCTGGGTATTGATTCTACCGTCCCAGCGCTCCAAACAACCACCCTGGATATCAACAACGCCTCAAAAAAGTAAGTGTGGTATACTTTTAGTACCTGTACATAACCAGGAAATAACCAATTCATTATGAAAAAAACAATTTTTAATGTTAGTGCACTCACCGCGGTACTTGTACCCGCAATGGCTTTTGCGCAAAACTTCACCTATGTAAACGGCTGGATCAGTGAAGGTCTTACATTGTTGCGTTTGGCAATTACAGTCATTACTATTTTGATGACCGTTTTCTTCCTTTACAACGTATTGCGCTTTATCATGAACAAGGACGCAAGCAAGGTTGCTGACCTCCGCAAGGCAATGATCAATGGGTTGATCGGTCTCTTTGTGTCAGTAGCGGTATGGGGCATTATCGGTCTTGCTGCAAACATCACTGGTGTAAACACTACCAATACTGGTGGATCACCAAACGTTACTTGTCCTCCAGGCTTGCACGCCCAGTCTAACGGTCTCTGCGCATAGCAGTATCTCCTAGTTTCTTTCTTCAATGTTCGCCTACGCAGACGCATTTGATGACGTGTTGTTCAAAATCAATGCCAACATCGTCAATCCGGCAATAGAATTTGCATTTATCATTGCAACGGTCATTTTCCTGTGGGGAGTGTTCCAGTTCATCATGAATGCTGCCGACAAGACGAAGCGGCAGGAAGGAAAGGATCATATGATCTGGGGAGCAGTGGGATTTCTGATCATGTTTGGCGTCTACGGTATCATCACCATTCTAGGCAATACCCTCGGAGTAAGTGGCCTGACCGTCAATCAGAAACAACAGACCTTCACTCCACCAAAGATCACCCCACTGACATTTCCCAAGTAATACTCTGAAACACTATCTGGGATATAGCAATAAAAAAAGCCCTCTCGTTATCCGAGGGGGCTTTGGGTTTTTGTGCTTCTTAATTCAGCACGGGATCTTTTGTGATATCAACATCACAGGTCTCATTAACGGTGACCTCTATCCAGCCGCCGGTTCCTTCATTTTGATTCTGAAGCAATCGGTAGTCAACAGGATCATGTCCGTTATTTGTTACTTTGTACGACCAGTACACGGTATTTTCATAATCAATCTTTTTGAAAGAGAATATGCGCGTACCGTGTTCGGTTTGGGTAAAGTAATGCTCATCAGCGTTTGGAACGTCTCTGCCCAACATCAGGAACTTGTACGGCACACTTTTTTTAAAGTGGTTTTTTCCGTACGTTACTGTTTGAACAGCAGGGAATGGGTCAGCGACCTTTATCCTTCCTCGGTTTTCATCGAGAGAAGGAAGGCCCGCCGTCACCGCGTCTTTCGCATGTGGCCACCAGTATCCGATGCCTATTACCGCCAATACTATCAATCCGACAATGAATGCGGCTTGGAAATACCAGGATAAAGAGCTTAGAGAGGCAATACTGAAGTTTGGCTTTTTAATGCCACACTTCGAAAGGTTAAACTTACCGTTATATAGCGATGCTAATATTGCTACTACAATCACCAATAATACCGGTGTAATAACCCACCACCAATTGAAACCATCAGTATGGCCAGTAGAGCGAGTGTGTTTATGAGAAAACATACTCCATACAAGCCATCCAACGAAACCCGTAACAATAAGGGGGACAAAGTAATCTTGAATTGGGGTAGTAATATAGTTACTCCACCAAGATTCTTTGACAGCAGCTTGCTTGCTCGCGGTTGTTTGGTTGTTTTGCGACCTCTTTATTTTCTTGACCCGTTTCATCTTATCGAGATACGGTTTCAAGTAATAAGAGAAGAAAAACATGACCAGGCTTGCGCTAACTGTAACGGCAATACCTGCTAGAAAATAAATGTTGCAAATCCTCATTTCTTACTTCTTTTTTGTTTTTGAATTGTCCGTATTACTTTCGTCATCAACTTGTTTTGCAATATTGAGACCAATGGCATTTTGAATCAATTTGTTCGGATCAATGTTAGCGGGATTGCCGGCATTGTCGTTTGCTGCTTCTACATATACAGTAACTTTAGATTGTGCAATTGACTCAAATTTTTTCTGGGTGGTAGCATCAACGGTACTTTTTAGAGCCTTTTTGTTTGCCGTATCGATTTTCATCAATTTTTCTGCTGCTGCTACTTTTGGTTTAATGAGTGCTGCTTCTGCAGCTCCTCGTGCTACCGAGGCGACTTCTTCTTGTTGAGCCACTGCCACATCTTCTTTTGCGTCTACAAAACGTTTGGATTCTGGCATAACATCGTCATCCAGAATAATAACGTCTTTGACACCCTGCCCAATTTTTTTAATGCTGAGCATTTCTTCATCAACTCGCTCAAGGAACTTTTTATTGTTCTCGAGCGGAATGTCATTGAATTTTTGAGCCCGCAAATCAGAGATGTCGTCAAACGAACGTGTCCCCCAGACTTGGCTTAATGCGGACATGATGACGTCGTTTAAGATATCAACCCATGCTCCACCATCGCTTTCCTGGTATCTGCAACGATACGGATTGCACAAATAGGTGGTTGCATTCAACATCACCGTCATTTTAACGTTTTGTGCTGTTGAATTGGCGACACTTTGTGTTTTACCGGTACTTAGCCCAGAAAATTTAAGTCTAAGAGTAGATTGCATACGGTAGTGGTTAGAGGTACTTTCAACGAAGATAAACACCTCAGCATCTACATTTGGATCGCCCCAGGCAATTCTCCCTTTCTCACTTTCGGTAAGATCTTTAGAATTTCGAGGAACGATTTTTTTGATATTGTATGTAGCAATTCTGTAGTAGGGCCACGCTATAAACACAAGCGAAGGAGTTTTTTTGCCGTCGATTAAATCGCCAAGTTGAAGGTCCGGGTTATTTTTAAGGTCCTCCTCTGTCGCGATCCTTTTACCGGGAATACCGCAAAATCCTTTCTTGTATACGCCGGTATATTTTTCGACTATTTTACAATAGTTCTCGGGTACTAAAACCGCACACTTGTACAGCCAAAGTAGCATAAGGATAGCAAGAAGTATCTTGCCAATGATTTCTGGTTCCATAATTTTTCTATATTTAATGTTTTTAAGTTACAAATTTTGTGATTTAATTTGTTTATATTATAGCAGAAAAATGTCAAATTGTCAATCATCATAAGGGCTTGAGAAATAAGCTTGAAAGGGGAGTATAAATGAGGTATTATAAAGCCTGCGCTTCTGTCCAGTGTGCTGGGATGGTGGAATTGGTATACACGTTAGTCTTAGGAACTAATGCCGCAAGGCTTGGGAGTTCAAGTCTCCCTCCCAGCACACTGGATGGAATTGCATAGCAAATCTTGCCTCTATAGCTCAGTCGGTAGAGCAGCTCCCTCTTAAGGAGACGGTCGTGGGTTCGAATCCCTCTGGGGGCACAAATAAAAGACACCTTAATAGGTGTCTTTTATTTGCGCCCCCAAATTCAATAGTTACATGGAGCTATTGTGATTAGGAGTGGGCTCGGTCACGAGTTACTAAGCCTGCTCATCACTCACTCCGTTCATGATTGCGCGGGCTAAGTACTCTCGACCCCGGCTCAGCTGTCTCGCTTCGCTCAACATGCTTCCGCCTTTCTCGTCCCACCAGAAAGACAAGTAGTTGTCTTTCTTCCTCGGGCACCAAAAGAAAAAGCCGTACAATCAAAATTATTAGTACGGCTTTTTCTTTTGGTGCCCGAGGTGGGACTCGAACCCACACGCCGGTTGAGGGCAGGGGATTTTAAGTCCCCCGTGTCTACCATTCCACCACTCGGGCTTTGCCTCGCCATAGCCTTGGCGAAGGATGGCGATCCCGCCTCCGTATTACTACGGCGAGGCGAAGGAGGTCTGGGCGAGAATCGAACTCGCGTATAGTTCTTTTGCAGAGAACCGCCTTACCACTTGGCCACCAGACCGACTTTGTCGCGCCATAGCTTCGGAGAAGCGACGGCGGATCGGTTTCACTATCTTACTATTCTTTTAACAACTCGTCGATATGGCGACGGGCCTTTTCACCGACATCGATTTCCGCGTCAAGGAAAGGGATCGTGCGGAGATTGAGGCGTTGCTTCACCTCGTCATGGATTTCCTTGCGCTTGCGCTTGAGGAAGTTCAAGGCTGACTCCTCGCCACTTTCTGGGAGGACTGAGATGTAGAGCGTCGCCTTGCGGCCACGTTCGAATAATTCAACACGATTGACGGTGATGAGAGCGGTTTTGTTGCTCTCACGTTCGATCAATCGTGCGGCGATCTCCTTGATCTGCTCCTCGATCTTTTCATTACGGCTTGATTGAATGGTCATATTATTTTGACTGAAAGATAAATGCTTCCAATAGGTCACCCGGTGCAATGTCGTTCTTACATTCAACAAGAATGCCGCATTCGCCATCGATTACCTCCTTTACTTTGTGCTTCGCCTGCTGGAGCTCCACAACAGTACCAGTTGTCAGGGTGAAATCACGACGAATAACTGACACCTTTGCGCCGTCAGTAATGCTGCCAGACTCGATGCGACAACCGAGAACCTGGCGCTCCTTGGTCTTTGAGAATGTCTTGAGCACCTTAGCGGTCCCAATGACTTCGCGAGTCTCGATGCGAGGGCGACGAGCCTCCAATTCTGTTTCCAGCCATTCGGTCAGCTTGTAAATGATATCGAAGGTCTGGATCGTTGCCCCCACCTTTTCCTGAATGTCACGAGCGCTCTTATCAAGCTGAACATTGAAGCCAAGAATAATTACTTCCTTGTCGGACTGAGCTTGCTTGATGTCCGCTTCACCGATCGCGCCAATGCCTTTGTTGATGATCTTGATATGCACTCCTTCAACGTGCATTTTTTTGATCTCACGCTCAATTGCTTCGGCAGTACCGTAGACATCACTTTTGATAATGATCGGCACGACGCGTTCGCCTTCCTTGGTGCGGACTTCGTCATCCTTTTTTACATTTTCCATTTCTTCAACGAAGTCTTCAGCGTCACGCTTCTTATTAAAGACTTTCACTGGTACGCCAACATCAGGCAGGCTATCGAATCCCACAAGCTGCACAGGGGTGCCAGGATCAGCCTCGGGAATAGCCTGACCAAGAAAGTTCTCCATGATACGGGTGGTAGTGATGGCAGTACCGGCCACGACAAACTGGCCCTTTTTCAAGGTGCCGTTCTTTACGACAAGAGTTGCAGTAATACCGCGCTTGGCATCAAGCCGTGATTCGATAATGATACCTTCGGCATGCACGCTTGGGTCAGCGGTGAGCTCTTCAATGTCCGCAACCAAGAGAATGGTTTCAAGCAGTTCATCAATGCCGGTTCCTTCCTTTGCAGAAATCGGTACCCAGGAGATATTGCCACCATAACCTTCCACCAGTACTTCCTGCTCGGCAAGCATTTGCTTGGTGCGATCAATATTGGCACCCGGGCGATCGATCTTGTTGATGGCAACAATGAAGGGAATCTTGGCATTACGGATGGTATTGAGGGCTTCAATGGTCTGCGCCTTCACTCCGTCCTCTGCTGAGACAACGAGAATGGCAATGTCTGCCGCAACCGCACCGCGCTCGCGCATACCGGTAAAAGCCGCGTGCCCCGGTGTATCGAGGAAAGTAATACGGCGATTAGTACCTTGGTAGGGAATGGTGATTTCGTACGCACTCAAGTGCTGGGTGATGCCGCCAGCTTCACCGGCAACGACATTAGCCTTGCGGATATAATCCAGCAAGGTTGATTTACCGTGGTCGATGTGACCCATGACGGCGACTATTGGTGGGCGAGTGGTGGTATTCATAATTCGAGGGGTTGCTTAGCTTCGGTCAGCGCCTGTTGTTCCTCCGGGGTAAGACTAACGTCAGCCTTACCGGTGGTGACTTTCTTGGCGTAGACACCGACGTGGTTGCGATTGGTAATGACAGAAAGGATGTATCCATCGCCGTGCTCATCGAGTAGGCCGCTGGCAAAGCTTTGTTCGCCGCCGGCATCATCATAGGCATTGTAGCGAACCAGTGAGTAGCCGCGGATGCTGCGCTTAACGCGAGCATCGATGTATTCCAATCCTTCCTTGTGCGCTTGTAATGTTTCTTCCACGCCATCGACTCGTTCAGTCAGTATGGTGAGTGTGGTTTCAAGATTGGCACCGTCCTTGCCAGTCATGAATATGCGAAGCTTTTTTTGCAGCTGTACTACGTAAAAAGTCAGTATACCGGTAGCAATGACCAGGGCAATCGCCAGAAGGAAAGTGATTAGTGGTATACTGGTTCCCATAGGCAGGTATTATACTATTTTTATGGGTTTTTTCAAGTCTTTTTCAAAATCACGATCTTCGGCAGCAGGGGGGCGTGTCTACCTTGATTATGCTTCCAGCACCCCGCTTGACCGGGCCATGCTCGCATCATTTCCTCATATTCCTGATGGCGTGCTCCAGGCAAATCCAAGCGCATTGCATAAGGAGGGCCAAGCGGCAAAAAAAGTCCTCAGTGACGCTCGTGCACTCGTTGCACAGACAGTATTTGCGCATGCTGAGGAAATTATTTTTACCAGCAATGCCACCGAGTCTGACAATCTTGCATTGCGCGGCGTGATAACAGCATGGGTGGAAAAAAATATTCCCGCAGATCAGATTGCTATCATAACCACCGATACTGAGCATGCAGCAGTAGCAGAGACAGTAAAGACACTGGCGAGGACGGTCCAGACAGTGGTGCTTCCGACTGAACAGGGAATGCTTGATCCAAAAAGTATCGTTGTTCCTGAGGGTGTTACTGCCGTAGTAGTGTCAGTGATGTACGTCAACAATGAAATCGGCGTGGTGCAGCCCCTCTATGACATTGCCAAGCGAGTGCGCTATCTCCGTAAGCATCACCCTGACACGACCATCGTGCTCCATATTGATGCTACTCAGGCACCACTACACTATGCTTTGAATACTCAGAAGCTCGGCATCGATATGATGACGCTCGGTGCTACCAAGCTGTACTGTCCAAAGGGGGTGGGGATGCTCTATGTTCGTCGTGGCATTATATTGTCACCGATTATGTATGGCGGAGGACAGGAACGAGGACTACGACCAGGGACAGAACCAATACAGCTCATTCATGATTTTGCTCATGCATTGGCATATGCCCAAAAACAAACAGAGCGGTATTCTGAAACTACCAGTGCTTTCCAGAAATATTTTGAAACCCTCATACAAAAAGACATTCCTCAGGCAGTGATTACCGCTGCACATCTCGAACGAACCCCGCACATTTCCCACATTGCTCTTAAAGATTTTGATAGCGAACTGCTCGTATTGGAAATGGACGCACGCGGTTTCGCAGTCTCTGCCAAGTCTGCCTGCAAAAATGAAGAGGTGAATGAATCTGACATTGTCGAGCGTATATATGGCAAAGGATGGGGCGCAGTGCGCATCTCCTTTGGAAGATTCACCGAAAAATCCGATGTTCAGAAAGCAGTAACAGCCTTAGCGAACATTTTAGAGAAATACGATAAATAAGTTTTAGCTTCACTATCACAACGAACAGATTACGTGTGACACGACGCGAGGCCGAAGATGAGCTATTTTTTTCCGCGGCTTGCCAAGGACAAAAAATAGGGCATCGGAGCAATACACCACTACGATTTTCTGCCCTAGAAAAAAGCTACTTATAATGGTATAATACCTATATTCTGAATGACCGTTCTGCCGTTTCTCCTTTTACTTACACATATAACTTGAAATTTTATTATGCCACCACTAACGCAATTCACGACGAAAGCCAAGGAAGCAATCAAGCGCGCGCATGAGTTGGCAATTGAGCGAGGACAAAATAACGTCAACACCATGCACTTGTTGGCGGCTTTGTTGGTGCAGGAGGATTCCAATGTAGTCACGCTCCTCGATCGCCTCGATCTCGACACCATGCTGCTCACCGATTCCGTACTTGAAGGCATCGAAGCGGCTGACGGTCAGACAACCGTTGCGCCCTCATATCAGATGTTTCTGACTGGCGACCTTGCACAAACTATCGAACACTCATTGAAGGTTGCGTCTGAAATGAAGGACAACTTTGTTTCAACCGAGCATCTCTTCATCGCATTGCTTGATATCAAAAACCAGGCTTCAGAACTGCTTGATCAATTCAAAATCGATCGAGTGGCTTTGGTGCACGCCATTGAGGACTTCCGTACCAATAAGGGCGGTGACGGCGCTGTTAATAAAAAAATGCGCATGCTCGCCAAATATACCCGTAGCCTGACCAGTCTGGCCAAGGAAGACAAGCTTGATCCCGTCATCGGCCGCGACAAGGAAATCATGCGTATCATGCAGATTCTTTCTCGCCGTACCAAGAACAATCCGATCCTGATCGGTGAGGCTGGAACAGGGAAGACGGCAGTAGTCGAAGGGTTGGCCAATCGCGTTGCCAAAGGCGACGTGCCTGAATCATTGAAGGACAAGGAAATTGTCTCGCTTGATATCGGCTCATTGTTGGCGGGTACGAAGTATCGTGGTGAGTTTGAGGAACGTCTCAAGAATATTCTTAAGGAAGTAGAACGAATGGAAGGCAAGGTCATTCTCTTTATTGATGAGATCCATAATATCGTTGGCGCAGGAGGTACTGGTGAAGGCGGCAATGGTGACATGGCCCAGCTCTTAAAGCCGGCATTGGCTCGCGGAGAAATTCGTGCCATTGGCGCAACAACACTCAAGGAATATCAGAAGTACATTGAGAAAGACCCGGCATTGGCTCGTCGCTTCCAACCTGTCTACATTGAGGAACCAAGTCAGGAGGATACGATCGCCATCCTTCGCGGCTTGAAGGAAAAGTACGAGCTCTACCACAGTGTGCACATCACCGATGACGCCATTGTGTCAGCGGTACAGCTCTCAATCCGTTACATCACCAACCGTTTCCTCCCTGACAAGGCGGTCGACCTGCTTGATGAAGCCTGTTCAGCATTGCGCATGGCACTGGAGAACAAGCCAGCCGTACTTGAGGAATCACATCGCAAGATCATGCGTTTGGAAATCGAACGTGAGGCATTGCGCAAGGATATTGAAAAGGATGTGGCAAAAGACGAGTCTAAGACCGCCAAGAGTCGCATCAAGGATATTGAGACGGAAATTGCCAATGTAGTTGAGCGCACCAAGGAACTTGAAATGAAGTGGAAGACTGAGAAGACCCTGCTTCAGGAAATCAGCAAAGTGAAGAAGGATCTGGAAACCGTGCGCTTTGAAGCAGAGGCGGCAGAAGCGCGGGCAGATCTCGGTCGGGCGGCAGAATTGCGTTACGGGCACATTCCAATGCTGCAGAAGGATTTGGAAGCAAAAATGGCGCGCTTGAAGAAGCTCCAGAAGTCTCGTCGTATCCTTCGTGAGGACATTACGAGCGAGGACATTGCAGAGGTGGTAGCGCGTTGGACTGGCGTCCCATTGACCAAGATGCTTGAGGAGGAACGCGAGAAGCTCATGCATATGGAAGACGAATTGCATAAGCGTGTTGTTGGTCAGCAGGAGGCGATTGAGAAAATTTCCCATGTCGTTCGTCGCAATCGTGCCGGTATCGGTGACCCTAATCGTCCGATTGGTTCATTCCTTTTCCTTGGTCCAACTGGAGTGGGGAAGACCGAGCTGACGAAGTCATTGGCGGCATTTATGTTCAATGATGAGAAGGCACTGATCCGTGTCGACATGAGTGAATACATGGAGCGACACAGCGTGTCCAAGCTCATTGGTTCACCACCAGGCTATGTCGGTCACGATGAAAGCGGTCAGCTCACTGAAGCGGTTCGCCATCGCCCCTACTCCGTCATTCTCTTCGATGAGATTGAAAAGGCTCATCCGGAAGTCTTCAATGTACTGCTGCAAGTCCTTGATGATGGTCGTCTGACCGACTCAAAGGGTCGTGTCGTGAACTTCAAGAATACGATCATTGTCATGACTTCAAATATTGGCTCTGAATACATTCAGAAGATGGAAAGTATTGGCTTCCACAATAACACTGAGGAGAAGGAATACGTTCAGACCAAGGATAAAGTTGAGGGTGCGCTGAAGAACCATTTCCGCCCCGAATTCCTCAACCGTATTGACGAAATCATAGTCTTTGATATCCTTAGTCCCGAGGCAATTAAAGAAATCGTCGGTATTCGTACTCAGGCCGTCCTTTCCCGCTTGGCGGAAAAGGGGAGCACGGTCAATGTCGAAGAGGGCGCGCTTTCATACTTGGCGCGAGTCGGGTATAATCCTCACTACGGGGCACGTCCCCTCAATCGATTGATTCAGAACAAAATTCTGAATCCGATTGCCGAACGCATCATCGCTCGTACTATTAATGACGGTGATACGGTTACTGTTTCATTGCATGGCGAGGACATTGTCGTCACCACGCAATCGGCTAAAAAGAAACGGATTAGTTCTTTATCTCGCACAAAAGAAGTTACGACTTCCTAGTGCATCATACATTCGCAATCCCTTGGGGTTGCGACATGCGTCGGTGGTAGAGTGGTCAATTACAACAGACTGTAAATCTGTCGCCTTCGGGCTACGAAGGTTCAAATCCTTCCCGGCGCACAAACAGCAAAAGGGCGATCCATATATGGATCGCCCTTTTGCTGCTGTCTCTTATACACATCTCCGAGCCCACGAGACACCACGACAT
>JARIGS010000019.1 GCA_029288725.1 Candidatus Nomurabacteria bacterium
CCTTCAGGCGCCGCCGCCCGGTGGGAAGTCGCCGCTCCTTATCCCCGTCGACGGCGGATTTCGCCTCCACAATTTTCTCAAACGCAACCCGTCGGCGGAGGAGGTGCGGCGCGCTCGGAAGGCGGAAGCTGATCGGAAGGCGGCCGGCCGCGCGCGACAGGTCCGGTCGGAGTCCGGTCGGATGTCCGGCCGGACAACCACCGGGACACCTGCTGGGACTCCCGATGGGACAACCGTCCAGCGGCCACCGGTCCCATCCCATCCCATCCCATCCCATACTCTCGCTACGCTCGAGTTACCGCCCGGCGTCGCTCCGCGCCGCCAGCGGGCCCCGAAGGCCCCCAAGGTCGAGCCTCCCGAGCCCAGCGGCTACCCTGCGGTCATCGACGCGTATTTTGCGGCCTACGAGCGAGCCAAGGGCGCAAAGCCGGTGTTCACCACGCGCACCGGCAAGGCGGCAAAAACGCTGCTCGCGCTGATGTCCGAGGCCGAACCCGTTGCCGCGATCGGCCGCGCGTTCGGCGATTCGTGGTTCGTTTCGACGTCCGGCGAGCTCTGGGCGATCGCCGCCGAGCCGAACAAATGGCGCGGAACGGCAGCGTCGACACGCCCCCCGCCGCGGTCGGGGACGCACCAAATCCAGCCGTATTCCCCGCCCACCGCGCCGCCGCAGGACATCCCGGAGGACGACGGCGATTTCGGTGCCGGTGACGATTGGCGGGCGGCGACATGACCGAGCCGCTCGACGATTTCGCCGCGTTCGTGCGCGCCACCGCGCTTGCGGCCGGCGTCGAGCTCGACACGCTCGACGGTCCGCCGCGGTGCTTCGCGGGGTGCGGCGGGGAGGTCGCGCGGCTCGCGGCGACGTGCGCGGCGTGCACGGATCGCCGGCTCCGCGCGGAGCACGACGAGGCCATCATGCGTGCCTGGCACACGGTGCCGTCGACGCTCCGCTGGGTGAGTCTGCGACGGCCGGAGATCGCCACGTGGGCGCGCGACGCCGGTGCCCTGGCCCGGACGCGCGACCTCGCGCGAGGGCTCGACGCGCTCAAGTTCGTGACGTTCGTCGGCGAGCCCGGCAGCGGCAAAACCACGCTCGCGTGCGCGCTGTTGCGCGAGTGGATTCGCCGGGGGGCCTCGTTCGACGCGCCGGCTGGTCACCGCCACGTCGCTCGGCGCGTACGCTACGCCGCCGCTCAGGACCTGCTACACGACCGTTCCGACACGCGGCTAGGGGAACACGTCGTGAGCATCGACCAAGCCCGGGACGCCCCCGTTCTGGCGC
>JARIGS010000027.1 GCA_029288725.1 Candidatus Nomurabacteria bacterium
CACCCAAACCGTCCATCCAATAAGTATTACGAGCAATATAATAAGTATGATAACCAGGGTCTTATTTTTCATACTTTTAGTATATACCTGTTAGCAATCAAAAGAAAAAATCCCCATTGGGGATTTTTTCTTTGTGCGCGATGAGGGACTTGAACCCCCGACCTTCGCTGTGTAAAAGCGCCGCTCTACCAACTGAGCTAATCGCGCAAATTGTTGGTACTTCTTTGCCTTGCCCGCCGTAGTGAAACGGAGGAGGGTGTCCCCTTGTAAGCGGAGCTTTCCGGGGTCACTGCGCTCGGTAATGGATGAAAACGAGTTTTAATCCATTACTCTCGCTTGTGTCCCCGGTAGGAATCGAACCTACATCAAGAGCTTAGAAGTCTCCTGTTCTATCCATTGAACTACAAGGACATGGGAGCTCTGGTACTTTACCATTGAGCGTGAAATTTGTGAAGTAGGGTCATGACCTGGGCATGGACTGACGGAATGGCAATGGCTTTTGCCACAGCGAAGCCGACAGCTACGCCGAGAACGAAACTGAAGAAGATTTTGCCGGACAAGCGGGCAAGGTGCTTGCGGCGCAGAGCTTTCTTGTGGGCATGCGGCAAGAGATTGAGGGTATCTCCTCCGACAAGTGCCACACCGATTGCCGCGGCATATCGCACTGACAATGCTTGAGGGATAGCCGGAATATGCTCATCAAATGACAGACAGTTGGCCCAGACATTGACGCAGCGTACCGGAAAGCGCAATTCGGCACTGAGATAGTCATCCAATCCTCGCAACGTGCTTCCTGCTCCAGTAAGGAACACCGTCTCAACAGCAGGCATCAGTGGATGGTCAGTGCGCCATTGGATATAGGTCTCATTGATGTGATGAGCCAGGGCTGCACAGTCATCATGCAACGCATTAAAAACAGTACGGTGATGAGCAAGCAAACCATCCTCACGCTTCAAGCGTTCAACCTCTTCCTTTTCCACCTGCAAGGTTTTCATCATGGTCTCAGTAAAGGTATCATCACCGACTGCAAGCAATACATTGTGGGCAACTTTTCCTCGGACGACAAATGTCAGTGAAGTGACCTGGGTATCGATATCAATGATCAGTGCCGTCTGATGGGTATGGGGCGGCATGACATCACGCACCACGGCATGGGCCAATGGTTCAATCGTCAGAACAGTGATGCCGGCACGGTGAAATGCGACCGTGATATCCTGCGCCAATGCTTTCGGTATTGCCGTGACATGGAATGTGGTCGTTGCATCATCAGCCGCAATAGTGTTGTAGTCGTAAGCAATATCCTTTGCCGGCAAGCCAAAGAGCTTTTCAAGTTCCTCACGAATATGCAATGCCCCTGCTGCCTTAGCAGAAAAGTTGAAGGTTTGAATATGTGAGGAGACAATGACCAATGCAACCGTTTCAAGGCTGTAGGTCTTACGGGTATTTTTTAGAAAAGACACGAGGGCATTGTGGTCAGTCAGCACACCGTTAGTGATACAACCAGCTGGTAGTGTGAGTTCAGCATACTGTTCAGGAATGACGCTATCCTGATACTGTTTTAAGGTTACGAGACGCAAGGTCGTATCAGAAAGCACAACTCCTGTTTCAGCATGATGTGCGAGTGGCAAAAAGCGTGTAGTCACGCTACAAGTATACGATACTTGTTTTCATCTGACACTATTTATCGAACGGTTGATCCGGGAGCAACAGGTCCTTCGGGCACGAGAAATACCGGCGCCCCATCGAGACCGTCAACGGCCATGAGCATGCCATTTGATTCCAACCCTCTGATCTTGCGCGGTGCCAAGTTCACCACAAACAACATCTGCTTGCCGATAAGCTTTTCTGGTTCTGGATACCATTCGCGAATAGCAGACAATATCTGCCGTGGAGCACCTTCACCAAAGTCCAACTCAAAGCGAATAAGCTTGTCAGAATCTGCGACCGCTTCCGCTGATAGGACCTTCCCTATCTTGGCTGTTATTTTTTTAAAGTCATCTATCGTGATGTACTGCTCTTGCGCTGGGGCAAGTTCTTCTGGCATGGGGGTTATTTCTGTTTCATTCATAGCTCTATATTACACTTTTTCCTTGCTTCGCCGAAGCTTCAGCGAAGGAGAGTTTCGTATCAAGAAAACGTTGGAGAATAATTGCCGCCGCTGAGTCATCGCGGTTGCCGGCAGCCGTTTGGTAGCGGTGGGCCTCTACGGTGGAGAAACTTTCCTGCTGGAAAAACATTGGCAGTTGGATTGCTTTGGACAATGTTTCCTTGAACTTCTCCGTTGCTGGCACGATATCATTGTCCATGCCATTTGAAGCAACTGACTTTCCAATGACAATAGCTCCAATTCCCTCTTTTTCGCACAATGCCACTATTTCAGCCACAGCATCCCGAGGGCTAACGATCCCCTTAGGAAAGGCGAACTCGCCATTGTCGTCAGAAATGGCAATACCGATGCGTTTTGTGCCGTAATCAAGCCCTAGATATTTCATATTATTTTTTAGAAATCTGAGACTTGGCTACTCCAGAATTATTATTGTAATAAGGAAGACGTCCGCTATGCTCTTCTTTATACTTTAGTATCCAAAAATTTTCCCATTCAAGCTGCTCTTCGTCTTTTTCTACAGCTGAATATTCAACAAAATGAAATTTCCAATCTTTTCTTGCGGGTTCAGAAAGTCGATCCTTTATATTGCCTTTACCAATATAAACAATTTCACCCCTATCATCTAGATAACGATAGATGCCTTTAATATTATCTTTTAGCTGACTTTTGTCTTCTCTTTTGATTCTTTCTTCAAAAGAAGGGCGGAGCTTTATTGACCATAATGCCCCATCTCTTTTCACGGCAAAACTTCTCTCCGCAACATCTTTTGACTGTTCTATCTTTTTAAGCCACGGATAACTATTAATAATTTCATTTGCAGAACTTCTTATACCTTTTGTTGATTTACTTACAATCAAGGTATAAGAATCATCATCTCTTTCTTCGAGAAACTGAAAGGCTATTTTTCGTTCTTCTTCATCGACAAGATATAGTACCTGTTTATATTTTTGCAATTCGGCCATTTTAGCCATTGGTACATTGTAGTTAAAACGCCCAGGACTAATAGAAATAGTGGGCTCATCAATTTGACGTAATATTCTTTTAAATTTTACTAATGACATTATAATAATTAGCTATTTCTAATAAAAAATAACAGTCTAATTATACCTCGAAACGAGATATTTCCTTTCAATGCCAGGGTGTTGTTTTGCGGAGGCGGTGAGATTCGAACTCACGGTACAGTTTCCCATACGACTGTTTTCAAGACAGTTGCCTTCAACCACTCAGCCACGCCTCCATTTTTGCGGGCTTCAATATTTGGTGAAGTTCTTGCACTTTATCACAAGAGGACCTTTTTTTCAATTGTTTTTATTGGACGGAAAAAAGCTTAATTTTACGAGGCGTGCGGCCGTGCAGTACTCCACAATCCCTCAAATAAGGCACTCATGGTTTCATTATGCTCCTTAGAAGTAACAAGTATCGCATAGCAATTTTTTAACGATGAAATGTAGAGGGTCTTATCGTCAAAAAGAAAGATGGTGGTTTTGAATTTATTTTGCATCACTGCTGGTAAAATACGGGTTTCCGAAAATGTGGAGTAATAGTTCTTAAACTCCTTTGGGTCAATTTCCACTTCCCACAAATTTCTTGTGCGAATATTTCTCTGTCTTCGTTCTTCAATATATTTACGTAAAAATGACTCGCCAAAGTCCCAAAAGAACGTTTTTGCAGGAACAATAAGGTCAACATGATGCTTTTTGGTATACATCACGTCCATTACAATATGTTTTATAGCGTCAACTCCTTCAAAAAAGGATACGGTCGGTTTTTCGCTATCTGATGACTGTGCCGACATCAGTATCGGAACCAATTCACCAATCTGCTCGGTAAGCAGTATCGCCTCCTGTTCCTTTTCTTGGGCAAGCGCTAATAGTCTTTTGGTAGAGGCAATCGTAAATGTATCATCCCCCTCTTTGTTTGATTTTGAAACAAGCCCTCTCTTCTCAAGCGAGTTTAGTGCGTAATACACGGTCGGACGTTTCATCTTAGTAGTTTTCATCAGATCCTTAGCGCTGCGGGCTCCTGCCACCATACGCAAATAGACCGTGACTTCTGATCCGGTTAATCCAAGTTTTTGAAGATATATCTCTGGTTCTGTCATATTTGTCTAATCGTTATTATACACTATTAAACAATATCTAACAATCGGCTACAGTAATGAAAATCATTCACAATTTAAATCGTACCGACATGACAACAATGTATGTTTTTGAACCATTATGGATAATCATTCAAGTTTTCTTATTATGGCTTTTAGCAGATTTTATTACTGGCATTGTTCATTGGTGGGAAGATGCTTATGGCAATCCCCAATGGCCTATTCTCGGTAAGTATATTATCCAGCCAAATATGCAGCATCACAAAAGCCCTCGGAACTTATTACAAGGAAGTTACTGGGACCATATCAACACCTCACTGTTTGGAGGAATCATCTTCATCGCAACAGTATGGTTTTGTGGATGGCATTCTTGGCAAATGATTGCCTGCGTTATATTTTGTATGCAGGCCAATGAAATCCATGCCATTACCCATAGGACCGATAAAGAAAATGGCGCTATCGTAGTATGGTTGCAAAAAATAGGCATCATTCAAAAAAGAAAGACTCACGGCTGGCACCATAAAGCACCCTATGACACAAATTTCTGTATCATGACTGAGTTTTTAAACCCTGTACTTAATAAGATCGGGTTATGGGAAAAGGTAGAGTGGTTCATTGCAAAAGTATTTCGTATTAAGATACTGCGCGGATCCCCTCTTCGTGGAGGCTTGTAAAAAATTAATGTCCTATCAATTGATAGGACATTTTATTTTCTCTTGAATCTTTCTGCAGATTTACTTGATACCCTATTTGCCATACTCATGGCATGAAATACAAACACATCATTGCTGGATTTTTATTATCAATAACACTCGTACCGACCATTACCTCTGCTGACTACCGTATCGATAATTTCCAAGGAAGACCACCGATACATAGTAGCGGACAAGTTTCGACTGCGCCGCAAGGACTGACACCAGATCAGATCAAGACTATCTATAAGCTGCCAAAGACTGGCGGCCATGGCACTATTGCCATTATCGATGTCGGTAGCGACGATACGATTGAGAGTGACTTGGCAGTTTTTGATAAGCAGTTTGGTCTTCCCTCTTGTACCACTGCCAATAAGTGTTTCGAGAAGCACGCTATGGATACCGCCATGCAGGATCGTGGCTGGAGCTTGGAAACGGCCCTTGATGTCGAATGGGCGCATGCCATTGCACCAAGTGCCAAGATCCTTTTGGTTCAAGCAAAAACTGAAAGCGGAGCGAACCTTATCAATGCCGTCGACTATGCTCGATCCCGTAGTGATGTGGTTGCTATCTCAATGAGTTGGGGCGGTGATGAATTTCCCAATGAGCTCGCCTACGACAGTCACTTCACCAGTCCGTATGGTGCGAGCTTCTTTGCCTCCTCCGGCGATGAGGGCGCAGGCGCGGAGTGGCCCGCTTCTTCTCCGAACGTTGTTGGTGTCGGTGGCACCCATCTCAATATTGCCAAAAATGGCCCACTTACTTCAGAGACAGCCTGGACTGGCTCAGGCGGTGGTATTTCAAAGTATGAACCAGCACCGGTCTATCAGACCGCTTACAATCTCACTCGAGCCAAAGGCAAGCGTTCCATTCCTGACGTAGCATTCAATGCCGATCCTGATTCTGGCTATTCCGTATATAAAGGCGGCAGTCGCCCAGGCTGGTACGACATTGGCGGTACCTCGGCCGGCGCACCACAATGGGCCGCTATCCAATCCCTTGGCCTTAGCGCCAATAACAAGAACTTTTATAAGGATAAGTCTTCTACCAATAATGCCTCATATTTCCACGATATTAAAAGCGGCACTAATGGCAGTTGCAGTTATTATTGCAACGCCCGCAATAACTATGATTATGTAACTGGCCTTGGCAGTCCGTTGACTATTCATTTCTAAAGATGCTATTTTAAGCATCATGGATCAGCCACAAACCGTCACCCAAACTGAGCAAATTAAGAAGGACCATCTTTCTTTTGTAAGGAAGTTTATCCTATTCGTTCGACAGCAAGGCGTAATCGGCCTGGCTGTCGCAGTGGTACTCGGCGGCGCGGTGCAAAAAGTAGTAACTGCCCTCGTGAACGATATCCTTACTCCGCTTATCAGCATCGTGCTTGGACAGAATACCGATCTTGCAACGGCAAGCTTCACCATTGGCAGAGCAAAGTTTTTGTATGGTGACTTCATTAGCAACCTGATTGATTTCTTCATCATTGCATTTGCAATTTACCTGCTCGTAAAAATCATTCACGCTGACATGCTCGATAAGCCAAAAGAATGATACAATTGTGGTAATGCAACCAGATAGCATTACTTGGACAACCCTCGAATTTGAACCTCAGGAGCGACACCGCGACTGGAATTGGTATGCCGGACTGGTAGCGGCCATTGTTGCCGTACTTGCATTCTTTTATGGTGACATGTTCTTTGGCATTTTTGCCATTATTGCCGGAATTACTGTCATTATTTATGCAGTACTTCCCCCTAAACACCTCACCATTCTTATCAACGCCGACGGCGTATCGATTAACCAAGAACTTATCCCCTATGCCTCCATCAAACAGTTCTGGCTTGACGAAACTGGTAAACACGATAAGCTGTTACTGCTCGTCAAAGGTTCCTTCGTTCCCCTCATGGCTTTGCCATTGCAGGGGGTAACGGCCGAATCAGTACGAGCGGTATTAAAGCCTCATACCCCTGAGGTGGCAATGCGAGAATCCCGCACCATCAAGATCTTTGAGCAGCTTGGATTCTAATATGCTCCCGTCGTTCAATGGATAGGACGTAACTTTGCGGAAGTTATGATGTAGGTTCGATTCCTACCGGGAGCACAGACAAAAGAAAGGGCCCACACCTGTCTCTTATA
>JARIGS010000011.1 GCA_029288725.1 Candidatus Nomurabacteria bacterium
CGTTGGTCAGAAGGCTCAACGATTGGACATGCAGATGAGTATTGTGTTCCCATCCGGGTGGCAGCGGCCAACAGTTCCGTTTCTGCTTCCGGCTCGATAACGATTTGGGATTCATTTCTACTCCATGACCACATGACCAGATGCTTCGAAAGTTCCGACGTATAGTAGTGTGGGCAGGTGTCCCGATCAGCTACCGACATATTGATAATGTCGAGGCCAACGTCACCAGTAGCCACAGCGATAACCATATCAAATCTTCGGATGTCCTCAAGGTTGCCAATGAGTTCTTTAACCGCGTCAACACCGTAATTGTAAGTAGCAAGATTCCGATTAGATCGAGGATTAGAAATCCAAATAAGACGAGTGCGAGCATTGGTGCGCGTCCGATTTATCTTAATGATTTCTGCGATCCCACTTGAACGCATATCGGTGAGCGTAGCGAGTGCTTCAACTGCCATACCCTTAATTTCTTCGAGTACAACCAAACGTCGATCATTGAGTGGAATGGTCCCCCATGTAGTAAACCATCGACCATTAGTTTCTTGAAGTCCACCCAAAAGGCCAGCCACCGACGATCGCTTCGTATCAACACGCTCCCCACTGGCATAATGGTCGATAAGCCGAGAACTACACTCACTCTTACCCTGCCCTGAGTCTCCAATACAAAGTGCATCGGCCCACCCCTTTATGAGTTTTCCTTGAAACGGGATATAAAGCACCGAATGGAAAACCAAGTCGTAGAACAAATGAAGATCGCGACGTTTATATATCCGCGTAACATTAAGCTCAAGGTCCTCATAAATGTCAGCGAGCTTCGACTCCACTGCATCAACCGTCCACTCACTTGGTTGAAAGAGTGATAGATCATGCTGTAGCTTAAACTCATTGATATCATCGATAGCAGTATCAGCATGATACACGATGAGAGTTGCATGCTGAGTGTCAGGCTCCGTGCAAACCTTTGCTTTAATTTCGTAAGAAATGTTGGTTTCAATTCCGTGTCCGACATAGAATACCTTTCGTACTACCATCTCAGATGTTTTATGCCCGACACTGATTTGCGGAATTGCACGAAGCTCCTCG
>JARIGS010000005.1 GCA_029288725.1 Candidatus Nomurabacteria bacterium
GAGTACGACCCCGGCATCCTGTGGGAGGACGTCTGCGACTTCCTGGTCGTCGACGAGGCGCAAAACTTCAAGAACCTCTACTCGCCGGCCGAACGTGAGCACGGCGTGCCTCGGTTCATGGGCAACGCCGGCGAGGGCGCCGCGCGCGCGTGGCAGCTCGCGTTCCGCGCCGCCGCCGTTCGCCGCAAGAACGGCGGCGCCGGTGTCGTGCTGCTCTCGGCCACCCCGGCCAAGAACAGCCCCCTCGAGTACCTCAGCCTGCTCTCGTACATCGTGACCGACCCGTTCGGGGCGATGGGCATCCACGACGCCGAGCAGTTCATCGATCGGTTCCTCAAGATCGAGCTGCGACTGATCGCGGGGACGAACCTCGACGTCACGTCCCGCTCGGCCGTGGTCGGCTTCACCGGCCTGCGCGAGCTGCGGGACGTGCTGTTCCGGTACTTCGAGTTCCGCACGGCGGAGCAGGTGGGGCTCAAGCTGCCCGAGCCCGAGGTGCGCCGGATCGAAGTCGACATGAACGCGGCGCAGGAACGCAAGTACGACGAGTACGTCAACGCGATCGAGAACGCGATGGACGACCCAGCGGCGAACAAGGGCGCCGTGCTCGGCTACCTCGCGCGCATGGCCCTGGTGGCCATCCATCCCGACCTCGACGAGAAGTACACGTGGGCCACGGCGGGAAGCGTCCGGTCGCCGCACTCGCCCAAGTTCGACGCGTTGGCGAAGGAGATCCAGAAAAACCCCTCCTGCGGCCACATCGTCTTCGTCGACAACATCGCCGCGCACCGATGGATCAAGGACGTCCTGATCGAGTCGGGGATCCCGGCGGAGCGCATCGCCGTGCTCAACGCGGAGGTGGCGAAGGCCTCCGCGGATCGGCAGCGCATCGCCAAGGAGTTCAACGGCGAGCCGGAGGAGGGGATCCCGCCGAAGTACGACGTCGTGATCGCCAACGCCGTCGCGTACGAGGGCGTCGATCTCCAGACGCGCACCTGCGCGATCCACCACATGGATCTGCCCTGGGAGCCGGCCACGCTCGAGCAGCGCAACGGCCGCGGGGTGCGGCAGGGCAACACGCTCGCGACGATCGCCATCAACTACTACTTCGCGCGGCGCTCCTCCGATGGGCAGCGGTTCGGCATGATCCAGGGCAAGCGCGGCTGGATGGTCGAGCTCATCGAGTCGCAGGCCAACGACACCAA
>JARIGS010000014.1 GCA_029288725.1 Candidatus Nomurabacteria bacterium
GGAGATGTGTATAAGAGACAGCCCTACGGGATCGCGCTTTCCCTTTGTTACTGTGTTAGCACGCGCTTGCGTTCTTCAAATTCTTCCTTGCTAATCTCCCCTTTCGCATAGCGTTCCTTGAGCAAATCAAGGGCACTGTTGCCATGCATTGGATGGTTGCAGTTGTGCCCATCACACCACATGTGGTGACGACGGCCTCGCGCTCCGCGAATTAGCCAAAGGACGAACCATACCACGAGAATCCAGAACACTACGTGAAATAACATATTCAATGGATCAAAATAATACATAGTTTATACATTAACTGGTAATACCTTCAGTATACCATGGTTAAATGCTGAGATTGCCGCCAAGCGGTAGGACGGAGCGACCATCACGAATAGTGGTAGGAGTAATGGTGGTAATTGTCGCATTCAAATGTCCGAAACAGTCCGGTGGAAAAGAAGTCTCGTTAGAACTGGTTGATCCTGCAAAAATTACATAGTCCTCATCAACACCAGCAGCTGGCACTGCCCATGGACAGGTGTCTTTCCTACGAACAGTATTGGTAGCTGCGTCATCTCGAGTAACATGCACCAGCACTTCGACATTGTCTAGTGTGGGATTGTTGTCACTAATAGCGACTTTGATTCCCGGACCCATTGGGGCAAGTGAATTACCATTTGCATCAACAGTGTAGGCAGTAGTAGGCCCCTCATACGGCACTGATTCCCCGATCATTTGTATGTACACCGGCGGATAATGACGATAGAGCGTGGCAGTATTCGTACCCCCATTTGTGGTTGAAGCAACGCTGTTACAGATCACCAGGGTACCGGTTGTATCCGCACATACCGGTGCAGCAGCATTTGATTGCTTCAAGGTGTCAGTTTGCACGGTAGAAGTTGTCGCAATACCACCCGTAATGGCAGTGGCAACGGTATGCAGCACTGAGGAGACTGGATCAGTTCCCCCAATAAGGACAGCGGAATTGGTAGTATTCGGCGTGCCGCCACGCACCATGCCATTGAGCGTCACCGGTCCGGCAAAGGAAGCATTTTCATAGGCTGAGAATACGCCGGTGGTATTTGCGCCAACAGAGAGGTCTCCCTGTTTCACTTGATTGGCAGTACCAGTGTCAACTAAGGTATCGCTGTTATTGGCTGGCGCCTTACCCGGAGCGGGATGCCAAACGCCCGTTGCAAGCGCATAACTCGCAGTGACCATAACGCCGATACCGAGGAGAAGGGCTGCTGTTTTTTTAAGAAATGAAAAATGTTGCATATGATATGACATTATATCTGATTAACCGGCGATACCGGGCCTCCGCCCCCTCCTCCGCCTGTTGTGCCACCGCTTCCTCCGCTGGTGGTACCCGCTGTAGGACAGAGAATCACTACGCCATTGGTATCAGCACAGAGGTACTGGCCGGAAGGATTGGCCACGGGAGTGCTTTTAATATATTTTGCCGCAGACACTGAGCCGGTGGCATTGATATTTACGGTATTTGTACTACCGCCAAAGGTTACAGTATTGCCTCCGCCAGCCGTTGCGCCGCTTATCGGGCTTTGAAAAAATGTCTGCTGATCAAAAAGAGCATTACCGCCGGAAATAAATGAGTTCACTGACAGGCCGCCCGCAGTAGCGTTGGTGGTACCAATTTGCTTAACCTGGTCATTGCCGATGTGTACCGGTACATCGACATTGTTATTTGGTGCAGTCGAAGTTGGATCATTCCAGACTCCGGCATAGACAATGCCGGTGACAAAGAGCAATGCGATGACGAGTGGGAAATATTTTTTCAAGCGTGTGGTATTCATAATGACTATTGATGCAGTGTAACATCAAAAATAGTAATCTTGCTATCGACCGTAAACTTGAATGGCTTACATGAATCATTGCCGATGTTAAGTCCCCCACCATTCAGGTAGGCCAAACCGCTTGAAAGACCGTAGAGATAGACACGGTCACCCTGTTGCAACGTAAGGGTTTTGCTGAAATCAATGTTGTAGTCACTGTCGGCATGATATGCACTATTGCCTATCGTGCTGAATGACTGTACCTGTCCGCACAATGTTCCAGCATCTTCAGTGCCATAATTTGAAAGGAAGAAGTTTGCTGGTCCGAAACCAGGAACGATTTTTGTATATGCCGGAGCACACGCCGCTGACAACGGTGCCATAGGATAATTTTCCTGTGTACCGTTCACGCGCTTCACTGAGAGATAGAACGTTACGACACCCATCGTATGGTTATCAGATGCCTTTTTACCGTTATCAAGCAACATCTGCAGACTACCGCTTGATTTGTATTTGAAGTCATAGGTGCCGGTAGTCGGCGCAGTCAATGCCAAGGTATCAGCATTGTACTGAGTAATGTCCGCATTAGGGCGAACTACCACATCCAGTACGCCGGCAGTAGTGTCCCCGGCTGCGTCGGGAGTATAGGCTGCCATCGCATCTGGCTGGTTCATACCCAAAAGGTTTGGCCACACGTCGCGGACAAAAAGATGTGGGTCCGTAAATCCGGTTATTTCATTTGCATGCGCAGTACCGGTTTCAAGGCGGAAAATAGTATAGCCGGCATTGCAGTGACCATCTCCTAAGTTGTCGACTGACTGAACGGTTTCGCCCCCGGAAGAAAAGAGATACTTGTCATTATTACCAGCACTGACGCCCCCACATAAATAAAATGTACCGTCACTACTTCCACAGACACGCTGCTGTCCAGTTGGTGTTTTCAATGAATCAGACTGCACGGTTCCGGTAGCAGTCATCAGACCATTCACTGCGACATTGACGGCGTTTGCAACAGTGCCGAATGAAATACTGGAATTCACATCAGTCGGTGTTCCCCCTCGAATCATGCCATGGAACATGCTTTGTTGATTGAGCAGTGCTCCGCCGCCAGCATTGCCTGCCTGGAAGACTCCGACAGAAAGGCCGCCATTTTTAACCTGGGCGGTAGAAGTAATGTCGATCGGCGCATCGGTATTGTTGTTTGGTGCGCTACTGGTTGGTGCATTGTATGCGGCAACGGCGCCCGCAAAGAGCACGAGTGGAATAAGGAGTAGAAGTTGTGAGGCGATTTTTTTCATATTATTTTTTATCTAAACTTTGCAGCAACTGTAATTGCTTACTGACCGTCATTGCTGAGACTGCCGGGGTTTGCTTTTTGGCCGGTCCGGCAAATGCCTGCATGTCAGCCGCCCGGTCTTCCTCAGACTTTGTCACTGGCTGCGACGTTGCCGCAAGATTGACCAATGTTTCAGCGGGTGTGTAGGTGCGACTGCGCGTGAACCACCACCACAACCCCAAGCCGATGATGATCACACCGCATATAACGGCAATGGTCACCATTTTGCGCTTGCGGTGATAGCTGGTTATGGCTTCATGCTGTTCTGACATGAGTGGCTGTGGGCTGTAGGTTGTATCAAGTGGTTCCATATATATTAAAATTCTTTGAAAATAGGCTTCTTCTTCGGATCACATGCTCCACTGGTAGGGTTTAGTACCGTACCGGTCGGACAAGTGGTCGCCGTACACTGGCCGCTACTGTCCAGAGTCTGACCAACTGGGCAGACAGTTGGATTTGGAGTATTGGGATTGGAAGGATTGCCCGGAGTTGAAGGCGGCGTGGTATTTGAAGTACAGACCGGCACGACCAGTGACTGTTTGGTAATGCCGCAGGTGAGCGTAAAGGTTGCACCGGTTCCTGATACGGCAAACGGACTCTTGGCATAATACTTACCATCCGGAGCCAATACGCCGCCCTGCCCCTGTGAAGATGTTGCCACTGACTGTGGTGTGCCGCCATCCTTGTCTAAGGTACACGTCGTGGCATTGCTGGTTGCCCATGACAAGTTTGGTATTGCATTAGGCTGCACACAGGCAGTATCAGTGCCGAAATCACTAATCACTGGGTCAGCAACGTTCATTGATACTCCGTCAAAATCAATCCAGCCGACGACATCAGAACCCCAGGCATAGCCCTGCAATGCATGAGTCGGGCTAATAGTCACTCCCCAGGCAGCATTGCTTGCACTGTTCGGATCACCGAGAGCAATGTACCCGTCCCAAGAACCAAGGATGGTATTACTTTTCAGATTGCCACTACAGCCTGATAGATACACGCTACAAACACGAGCCCAGCCCTTGATGTTGACCGAACCGTTGCTGTTGGGATGATCCCAATCGGCATAGGCGCCGCCGGTACAGTGTTGCACGCCAGTAGAAGGACAGCCGGTGGTATCGAAGGTGATCCAGCCGACGTTCGAGGACCAGGCGTAGCCCGTGATCGTACCAGGAGCAGTTGGTAGTACTGATAGGCCAAAATTCTGAGCACTACAATTACCGCTACTGTCACAATTATTTATTTTGATCCAGCCGACGTTCGAGGACCAGGCGTAGCCGACAAGATTGTTGGAGGCATCGGCAAAAATAATTTTGATGCCAAGCAAGACCGTCAGGCTGAGAAAGAGCACGGTGAGAAGAGACAGTCGAATCCTGGTGGTATTCATTACCCCAGCAGTATACCGTGACGCTCTCTGACGGCGCAAGGATATGCACGCTGAAATGTGGAAAAGAAAAAGCGCGCACCGACGGTGCGCGCTAAAAAATAAATACTCTATTGAAAGAACTAATGATTAACTACGATGTTTGTTTTGTAATCCGTCTTACCGGGATCATTAACATCAGCGTAGTGCAAGACATAGTACCCTGCTGGGTAGTTCCGCATGCTGATCGAAGTTACTGCTGCATCCTCAAGACGAAATGTCATGAACGGTTTCTCATCATTAATGGTAGATACAGACATTATCCTGTACCCCTTTACCACATTGACGATATCGGCAGTTGGATTTGGATACGCAATTACTAGCGCATTGTTTGTCACCATTCCTGACGGTGGCGGTTTCGGCAAGGTAATAGTGAAAGGCACTATAGCCGTCGCACTGGCATGACCCGCACTATCGATCTGCCTGAAGGCAGCAGTATGCGGGCCCTCAGCATAGGACAGAGTAATCGTGTCAGTAAAAAGTATTTCACTGGCATTGTCGACACTTACCCCGCATTGGGCTTTTGCTTCGCCGGGTCCAACTTTGAACAGCACCGCTTTCGATGCGAGTTGCGCACCGATAGTCGGACTGAGTACCGTCGGCATTTCAGGAGCAGTGGCATCAACACTGAAAAGTAGTGGTGCACTTGCGGCTGATTCCCCATTGGTATTTTCGGCTTTGGCATAGACACTGTACCGTTTTGCATCGGCAAACGAAGACGTTACTGACCAGTTCGTACTGGTAGTGGTCGAAGTGGAAACGATCTTGGCATTGGTCGCACTATTATATAGATTGACTAGCACTCCTGGAGTGGTTGTTCCCACTATCGTTACCGATGACGTTTTTTGCAAACCGATCGGACCAGTAATAATCGGTACAGAAGGAACAGCGGTGAAAATAGTGAAACTACTAGTTGTACTGTGAGCCGACAGTGTACCCTGCTGATTGCGCGCTACGGCATAGATCTGATACGTTCCGTCAGCTAGTCCGCTAAGCGAGGCATTCCATGTGCCGGTAGCACCGACTGAGGTTGAGCCAAGCTTGGTTCCATTGCCTGCGAGATACAAGTCAAGAAAGACATTGGCATCGGCAGTGCCGCTGACAGTGGCAGTGTTTTTAACCACAACAGTGGAGGTGATCGTTGGCGTAGTAAGCGGCACGATTTTCCATACATACAGAAATTGTGCTCCTCCAAGCAGCCAGCTGATATCCGAAAAGAACAGCTGGTTATTTGCCGTGTACATGCAATGAGGACTAAGGGGTGCCGGCGGATCGGTGAGGTCAGTAAAATACTGACTGCCGCCGATCTGATACGACGTAACATGACTGGTAGTAGCCACCCCATTAATAGTGGTGAAGTTACCCGAGAAATACAGCGTATTTCCCAAGTGAGTCATATCGACATAGCCATTAGATCCCTGCCCTCCAGTAGTGAATACGGCGATTTCCTGCCACGTTGTTCCTGGTCCAGTGCAGTGTCGAAGGTGAAAGTCATACTGCAAATCCTCGGTGAGAACATAGATGTCATTTTTGTTGAACACGACCACCTCAAGGGCTCCTTCCTGTAATGGTAGTAATGAATACGCTGATTCCTGTAAGGTTGCTGACCCGGGAAACAAGATATGAAATTCCTGGACAGTCGAATTACCCCCGCAAAGAAAAATAGTACCATCGGTAGCAGACACATCAACAGCCGAATATATTTCCGAACTGCGATTGTGCAAGGCATAGCTGGACACGAGCGGGATGGGGGTTATCGCATGCAATGACTTATCCCATACGGCCAGGCCGCCACAGAGCGTGGTGCCGTTGCTTCCTTGGGCATTGTAGAAATCACCCCAGACTAGCAACGTATTTGCCGTCAGCGGGGCCATTCCCTGCACATCAGATTCAAAGCGAATACCAACAGGATCATAATGCTTCGTTATCGGATTGAGCATGCGGATATTGCATGCCATCAAGCCGGTCGAATCATCTTGTCGAAGCGTAATATACTCGACACCATTGATCATGAGCTTACTCATGATGTCACTGAACTGACTGGTGAATGTCAGCGAGCCAGTAGTTTGCCATACGCCATTGACCCGCTTCACAGCCGGGCCGTTGACGGTTTGCACGTACTTCAATCCTTGCGGATCATTGAATTGCAAATAGGTCGCAGAACCATAGATACCAAGAGAGTCAGCTCTATCGTCCATGAACTCCACATAAGGTGTGTACGAAGTGCTCGGTGGACCGTTCCGTCCTGCTACCGCAAACGGTACCCATTTCTGGGCCATTGCAATAGGCGAAAAGCTCAGTGCTAATGCAATGAGCAACCCGCACATGATGCGTCTACTTTTTTTCATGTCTCTATAAAGGTTTTTTAAAAGAAGTGAGAAATTGCTTGTTTTTGGAATTATTCAGTACAAGGGGTGGTTTGTCAATGAATTACTCCTATTCTTGAGGACCGACCTCAAGAGTGGTTACATTGACAAAACCACCTCATAAAGTAGAGTGGAGAAAACCTTAAAATAAAATGACATGTATAAAATAATCGTTTCTGCAGTATGCCTAACGGTAGCCGTTTGGATTGCAGTCTATAAAATTAGAAAGATAACGAAAGAACAACGAGGCAAGGGGTATGCTTATATCTCTTTGTATGATTATGATAGATTTTTCTATTATGACATCTGGTACTCTGCCGGTTTTTTCGCTCTAGCAGCAATGTATGATTTCCAGCCTCGTACTGATTTGTATGGATGGTTCGTTACTTTTTTCCTTCCTTTGATATGTTTTGCCACTGCACTCTTTGGCAGACGTCTCGATTGGTGGGAAGCAAAACAAGCAACGATTGATGAGGCTCGCAAAAAACAGTTTAGTGAGTTAAAAGAACTTAGTAAAAAGCCTGCTTGATTTTCTTTGTGCAAAAACTTGTCTCGTATTTATTACGAGACTTTTTTATTTTTTGGTTGAACTAAAAAGAACCCCTACGGGTTCTTTTTAGAAATTTCATTTGGCGCGACCGAGCGGACTTGAACCGCCGACCTCCCGCGTGACAGGCGGGCGCTCTAACCAGCTGAGCTACGGTCGCATTTATTTAGCTACAATTCCCGATACGGTCACAGTGCTATTTTTCAATTATATCAGAACGAGTCTGATATGGTGTCGGCGGGAGGGAACGATCCTCCGACCTTAGCTTTATGAGTGCTACGCTCTAACCAACTGAGCTACGCCGACGTTATTCACTTCAGTGCCAAAAGACTATAGCATATATGGGCTATATTTCAAGAACATAAAAATGGGCCTTTCCTCCCCTGTTCGATGACTTGCAATTATTGGGGTATAATTGTACAATCCAAACCTAATTATATCGCGGGGTAGAGAAGTGGTATCTCGTAAGGCTCATAACCTTAAGGCAGCTGTTCGATTCAGCTCCCCGCAACAATAAAACAGAAGGGCGCACCCGTAGGG
>JARIGS010000002.1 GCA_029288725.1 Candidatus Nomurabacteria bacterium
ATATAAAGCTATCAGATACATAAAATCTATAGAGAGTATTGGTTTTCAAGAAGCCCAGTGTATTCTTGTTGACCATCCTTCTCATCTTTATGTAACAGATGATTTTATTGTTACCCACAATACCCTTCTGGCTTTAGCTGCCGCAATCAAAAAAATTCAAGATAAAAAATACAAAAAAATAATACTCACCAGACCATCAAGTCAAGTAGGCAAAAGAGATCTGGGCATACTTCCTGGTGATATAAAAGAAAAGCTTATGCCTTTTCTTATAAACTACACAAGCAATTTAGAGCGTATATTTGGAAGCAATAAACCCTTGCAAATTGATTATATTTTTAGCCAATACAATATAGAAATCATACCATTGCAACTTATACGTGGTGCATCCTTCAATGATTGCTTCATTTTAGCAGATGAAATTCAGGTATGCGATACCCATGAAATGCTCACGCTTGGCACACGCATTAGCGAAGGCAGCAAGCTCGTCATCATGGGCGATCTTAACCAGCGCGATGAGAAAATTGACAAGCAGCAGACAGGTCTGTATAAATTTGTTAACGACTTTCGTGTGAAATCAAGTGATTTTACCGCATCCGTAAAGATGCTCAAAAGTGAAAGGGGTTGTGTCAGTGCGCTTTTCTCTAAAGTCTTTGACGCAGAGTGAAACTTTAAGAAAATTAATTTTTTATTGTTATTTTATATCTTTAACTCTATTGCTGATATCAGGTATTCTTAATCTTGCATTAAAGCTTATATTCATAATTTCTTCTGTTTGTATTTTTTTCACTTTATTTGCATTTATCAAAAAAGAAGATGCGACATAGCGAAAAAGCTATTGACAGCCTTTAACTTTCTAAGATAATCTTCTGATACGAACCCCATTGTCCCAGGAGATGAGCCATGTTTTTTGACGAAGAAAAGTACCCGTGGCACTCATGCCAAGCTACTATTCATAATCAGTCTATTATTTATATGGATCATCCAAGCCGTGATTGTATAGAACGGTGTCAAAATTTAGCGGGTATTTTAAGCGAAAAATCAATACAGCATATGTCCCAACATAAAACCGTTCCGCATTTTCGTGGCCGCGTTGCTCGTCTTGATGATGATTCGCAATTATGGTTCTACTGGATTTATTCTCATGATTGTGATACAGAGCCAGGAAAATTTCAGAAAGAGATAACAGAGCCGTGTTTGTTTGTTATTGGAAGCGGAGAGCAATATGATCAAATATGGGAAAGCTTGATTAACTCTTACAGAAAAAAGACAATAAGAAAATCAGCATGATAAAAATATAAATAATTCAATATACTGCATTATTTAGTGTATGACGCAATATCCTTCATGGCCATATTATCCCTGTCTCTTATACACATCT
>JARIGS010000015.1 GCA_029288725.1 Candidatus Nomurabacteria bacterium
GTCGGTGCCGCCGCTCATGAGACCATTGTGTCCATTTGCACGCACGAACAGGAACTTACCACCCAACTGGAAGAACTTTTTACTACCTATGAAAAACCAGATATCGATGCCATTGCCGTAACCGTTGGTCCTGGTTTGGAACCAGCATTGTGGGTCGGCATCAATACCGCGAAGGTATTGGCAACCGTCTGGAATATTCCCGTCATTCCGGTGAATCATATGGAAGGTCACGTTGTGACTGCGGCAGTAATGGAAGAGGAGGCGGAGGCACAGGAATATCATTATGGTCTTGACGGTTCCTCGTCAGGAGCTAGGAAAGAACAGAAGGATATTCCTGTGCCTCCGCTCCACCATTTTGTAAAAACATATGAATTCCGAGACCTTGCATTTCCCCTGCTGGCTCTGCTTGTTTCCGGTGGTCACACCGAACTCGTGCTAACAAAAAGTTACGGCGATTATGAAAAAATCGGTCAGACCCGCGATGATGCCGTTGGTGAGGCATTTGATAAGATTGCCCGCATGCTCGGATTACCCTATCCGGGAGGACCAGCGGTGTCAAAAATGGCGAAGGAATACCGCGCTTCCTCCTCCGCTGAAGCTACGGCGGACGAAGCAGGACCTCGTAATACATTCGTACTTCCGCGACCGATGATCCATTCCGGAGATTATGATTTTTCTTTTTCTGGATTGAAGACCGCAATGCTGTACCTGATTCGCGACATTACCGCGTCAGACGCGGCTGCGGCTCCCAGACAACTTACAGATGCTGAGAAGTCTGCATTAGCCTGTGCTTTCGAAGACGCTGCAATCGAAGTATTGGTAAAGAAAACCATTAAGGCAGCTGAGGAATACGGCACCCAGACTATCGTGGTTGGGGGCGGTGTTGCGGGCAACACCTATTTGCGTGAACAACTTACTCTTGCAGTTCAGAAAAAACTTCCTAGCGTAACCGTACTATTCCCAGAACCATGGCTGGCGACCGACAATGCCGTCATGATCGGTTTGGCCGCTATGGCTCGCCTCCAAAAAGGCCCTCTCCCCACCATTGACCCCCTCACCCTCCGCGCCAACGGCAATCTTTCACTTGTCGCATAAAAGTGTTATATTTACTGCATGGAAAACCCTTCGAATGCCTCAGGGCAAGCCACTTCATCGTCCAATGTACCAGACAAGCTTTTGAAGCCCTACGACCCTGTAGCTGAAGAAGCGGGTATCTACAAAAAATGGGAAGACTCTGGCTATTTCACTCCCGAAAATATGATCAAGGACGGCCTGACGAAGCCTGATGCTGAGGCATTTACTATTGTCCTTCCCCCACCAAATGTCACTGGCGTTCTCCATATGGGTCATGCCATGATGATCACGGTTGAGGATATTCTCATTCGTTACAAACGCATGCGCGGTTTTCGTACGCTCTGGCTACCTGGTACCGACCATGCCGCTATTGCAACACAATCAAAAGTTGAAAAGGAGATTCAAAAAAGCGAGGGCAAAAGTCGTCACGATCTTGGACGCGAAGAACTTTTGAAACGTGTCCGTGCATTTGCACAAGATAGTCACGACACGATCGTGAACCAGATGAAAGTGATGGGTGCATCATGTGACTGGACTCGTGAAGCCTTCACCCTTGATGAGACCCGCACCCGGGCTGTCCGTACCGTATTCAAAAAAATGTACGACGATGGCTTGATTTATCGCGGTCACAAAATTGTGAACTGGGATCCAAAAGGCCAGACCACTATTTCCGACGACGAAATCGTCTACGAGCCACGCAAGGCCACGATGTACACCTTTAAGTATTCCAAGGATTTCCCTATTGCTATCTCAACTACTCGTCCTGAAACAAAGGTCGGCGATGTTGCCGTGGCTGTCCATCCTGACGATGCCCGTTATACCGAATATATCGGCAAGGAATATGATGCAGTATTTTGCGGTGTGCCCATCCATATCAAAGTCATTGCTGACCAGGCAGTTGAAAAGGATTTTGGTACGGGAGCACTCGGCGTTACTCCTGCTCATTCCATCACCGACTGGGACATTGCCGATCGTCACAACCTCCCTCGTCCACAGGTGATCAACGAATATGCCAAAATGACTGTTGGCGACGAACGCCTCATGGGCAAGAAAGTGTTGGAAGCCCGCGAGATAATCGTGAACTGGCTGAAAGAAGAAGGGCTTGTCGAAAAGGAAGAAGTCCTTGATCAAAACGTTGCAACCGCTGAACGTACGGGCGGCATTATTGAACCATTGCCAAAACTACAGTGGTTCATCGACGTAAACAAGCCATTTACCCTAGAGCATTCCACTATCGATACTATTGCCAGCGGTTCAGAAACAACACTGAAGGCAATCATGCGTGCAACCGTTGGTACCGGCCAAATCAGCATCCTTCCCGATTACTTTACTAAGACGTATTTTCACTGGATCGACAATCTTCGCGACTGGTGCATTAGCCGACAGATTTGGTATGGCCACCGTATTCCTGTCTGGTATCGCGTAAAATCTGATGATCACGCGACTGAAGAAATTTATACGGGCGTAGAAGACCCCGGAGAAGGATGGACTCAAGACGAAGATACGCTTGATACCTGGTTCTCTTCGGGCTTATGGACGTTCTCAACGCTAGGATGGCCTGAACAGACTGATGATCTAAAGATCTATCACCCTACGAGCGTGATCGAAACCGGTCCTGATATTTTATTCTTCTGGGTTGCTCGCATGATCCTCATGACAGGATATGCTCTTGGCGACATTCCCTTCAAGACTATTTATCTCCATGGACTCGTGCGTGACGGACAGGGAAAGAAAATGTCAAAGTCTCTTGGCAATGCCATGGATCCGCTTGATATCGCCTCAAAGTACGGTGCTGATGCCGGACGCATGGCATTGATCAGCGGAACAACCCCTGGCACTGACAGCAAGATTTCCGAAGACAAGATCAAGGGCTATAAGCACTTTGCCAATAAGATTTGGAACATTACCCGCTTCGTCTTAAGCAATAGCGACCAGGCAAGTGCTGAGAGTACCCTTACTGCTACTGATCAAGTATTGCTTGATGCATGGCACGATGTTGCAAAAAAGATTGCCACCGACCTTGATGCCTTTCGTCTGCATCTTGCCGCCGAGGATATCTATCAATACATCTGGACAACGTTTGCTGATAAGATTTTGGAGGAAAGCAAACCGCTACTTGCCAGTGATGATAGTGCCGTAAAGCAGTCACGTCAGAAATTGCTGATGACGCTGCTTGCCGAAACGGTAACAGTCCTTCATCCCTTTATGCCGTTTGTCACTGAAGCGCTCTGGGAACTTCTTCCTAATCCTTCACTTCGTTCAGGATCTTCGGCTCCGAGCTTACTCATGATTCAACAATGGCCAACGACCTAGCACAGCATGGAGCGATGTTCGCATTGCTGGTGGGATTTGCCCCATCGTTGTTTTGGCTGGTATTTTGGTTACAAACTGATAAGGACAATCCAGAGCCATTTTGGCTCCTTGGCACCTGTTTCCTCATTGGCGGTGCCGGCGTACTCTTTGCCACCTTTCTCCAGCAAAGCCTCAAGGATGTCATTACCAGCCCTTCCAGCCAGATTGTAGCATGGGCGGCGATTGAGGAATTGGTGAAATTCGCGGTGTTTTACCTCGTTGCCTACAACAACCCTTATAATGACGAGGCCATTGATCCGGCGATTTATATGATTGCCGTAGCCTTGGGCTTTGCGGCATTGGAAAATATTTTTTACGTGCTGCAGCCAAGTATTAGTGCCAACAGTACTGCAATCCTGCTCACCGGCGGTCTACGTTTCTTCGGATCAACATTGCTTCATACCATTTCAAGCTGCTTCATCGGTATCATGATCGGTGTGATGCCAAAAGTAGCTCGCGGTGCGGCACTTATATTCGGCATTGCCGGTGCGATATTCTTGCATGCAACGTTCAACTTCTTTATACTTAAGCATGATACTGCAAGCACGCTCCAAATTTACGGCTACTTGTGGATCGCCGCTATTATCAGTCACATAATCCTCGAGAAGCTCCGTCGTGTTCCTACGACTACAGCATTGAATCCATCATGAAAAAGCGATCTTTTTTTGAACGACTTGCCGGCAACCTTCGCTTTAATGAAGCCGATGAAGAAGAATTTGACGAACCAGCACCAGCTCGCCAGCTTGAACGAAAGCCAGCTGCAAAAGCGCCTGCTCCTGAACCCCGCACTCCGGCTGAGCCACGCCGTGAGCTAAGTATCGGCAACGCCTTTAAGGAAGAGGATATGGAAGAGCGCGAGGTCCTTACGGCACTGCACCAGCAGGAGGAGGAAATCGGTCAGCTGCCTGTTGACGTCTACGAGACTCCAAAGGAAGTGATCATCCAGACCCTTATTGCCGGCGTTCTCCCTGAACACCTTACGATTGACATTACTCGTGATACCGTTTCTATTTCTGGAAAGCGCGAGGAAAACAAGTCCATCACCCAAGACAGTTATCATGTTCAGGAATTGTACTGGGGCTCATTTGAACGCATTGTTGACCTTCCCTGCGAAGTCGAAATCGACAATGCCGAAGCAATCGAACGCCATGGCCTGCTCATGATCAAACTACCGAAGCTTGATAAAGGACGCAAGACGGCACTGAAAATTAAGTCAATCTAACGATACTCACAAAAAGGCCTTCCCATATGGGAAGGCCTTTTTGTTACGTCGCAGACACTAACGTAGTGAAGTGCTCAGGACCAGACTTGAACTGGTGACATCTCCCTCTTCAGGGGAGCGCTCTACCAACTGAGCTACCTGAGCAAGCGAGTGGCCTGTTTGAATACTGAATTCAAACAAGGTCCGAGCGCAGCTCAGGAAAGATTTCTTACCTGAGCAAGTGCTTATTTGTGCCATCTAAGGCTCCTATTTTATACACGAAAATGGCCCTAAAATCAACCTTATTTAGTAATTTTTATTTTCAATAATATAATAACCCTTATGAGCAACAATTGCCTTAATTGTAATATTGAAACCTCAAATCCTAAGTTTTGTAGTCGCTCTTGTTCTGCAAAATACACCAATAAAATACCTAAGCGAAAACGATCCTTAGCAAGCACGTGTAGCTGTGGCAGTTGGAAAAACAGTAGCCACGCTCAATGCAGAACATGCTTCCAATCACGTAATAAATCAGCAACAATTACTGATTGGATATATAGAAATTCCTCTGTTCCTCAAAGTCTCTATGGCAGAATTCGATTAAATGCCAGGCGGGTAACTAGAAAATTACCTAAAGTATGCTCAATATGCGGCTATAACAAACATGTTCAAGTCGCTCACATAAAGCCTATCAGCAAGTTTACCGGCACAACTTTAATATCAGAGGTCAATGATCTTAGAAATCTTTCCTTTTTATGCCCCAACCATCATTGGGAATTTGATCACGGATTACTTACTGAGATAAAATCTCTGGATAACTGTATTGTACCCACAGAAGGAATTGCACCTTCGTCTAATCCTTAGGACGGATTTGTTCTATCTGCTGAACTATGCGGGCAAACGTAACTAGTGTTACGCGGCCATTGGCATTGCGTTTTCGGATGCAAGCAATTCGGCAACCTTATTTTCCTGGAAGCCAACCATGGCAGTATCACCGATCACGATAACCGGTACGCCGAGCTGATGGGTCATATCGATCATTTCCTGACGCTTTTCCATATCAGTACCTACGTTGTATTCAACATACGGTACGTTATGGGCCTTAAAATACTCCTTCGCAAGATTGCAATAATGGCATGTACTGGTGCTGTAAATTGTTACTTCTTTCATATGTATATAGTGTAGCACACCAGTCAAATTTAATTTTTACGGATGCCCAACCCTCGAAGCAGTTCATCCCACCAGTGGGCCACCCCTGAAGGCGCTGGCTGGTCATTTTGGGTGCTTGTATCGGGTGTCACGACAATAATCTGCTCCCCTGGCTTGATATAGTTGTAGCGCTCGCGTAGCGATTCCTCCGTGCCCTCGGGCGTTGCCAGATAGGCATTCGTACTACTCAATGTTGCCTCTTTTTGGCTCAGGGTTGCCTGTTCCTCCTTTAATTCCTTACTGCGGGTACGAATGGCAAAATACTTCTGGGCCAGACCTACTACCGACGTCAGGAGCAGGAAAAAAACTACCAAGGCAACCGCTGCTCCAATCAGGCGTTTCGGGGATATGCGGGCATTCATAGATGGTGAAAATTGCTTTTTTGCCATAGCGTGGTAGCATAGGATTTATGCTATTCAATCATAACAGAAAAAAGGTGGATTTGGCATGGAAAATCTTTTCCATCCTCATGATCTTGGGCATGCTGCTGTTCACCGTTCTCCCCCTCCTTCGATAATCACCTAAGGAGGTTTCCTGGTGGCTAGTCGCCCTGCTTCATTACCTTGATAAAGACATCGTGCGGGATGTTCACGTTTGCGTGCTCTCGCATTTTCTTTTTACCCTTCTTTTGCTTTTCGAGCAGCTTCAGCTTACGGGAATAGTCGCCGCCATACAGGTGTCCGGTTACATCCTTGCGAAAGGCTTTCATCGTGCGTGAGGAAATGATCTTGCCCAATGCCTTGGCCTGAATCTTCATCACGACCTGCTGACGTGGCATAAGCTTTTCGAGGCGCTCAACGAATTCTTCGGCATCTTCCTGTAAACGTCTTCGAGAAATAATGCGGGTAAATGCCGGCTGCAATTCATCACCGATAATGATGTCCATGCGAACGACATCCGCTTCTTTCAACTCACCCTGCTCATAGGCAATGGAAGCATAGCCTGAAGTGATGCTTTTCAAGCCGTCAAAGAATCCGCGCATCAGTTCGCGCAACGGCATCGTTGCCGAGAGCTTTACACGGTCATCACCAAACTGCTGGATATCGTCCACTGTTGCCTCATGCTCGTACATAAATGGCATAAGCGTACCGACATACGTCTCTGGTGTAATGATCGAGATATTCACCCATGGCTCATAAACTTTTACAATGCTACCGTCATCAGGAAAGAGGTGCGGTGAATATACCACGAGGCGGCCGTTAGGTCCTGAGCCTGCCGAAGGATTGCGTGTCTCTATTTCATAGGTCACTGACGGCATGGTGACAATAAGCTCAAGATTGAATTCGCGTCGCAAGCGTTCGGTAATGATTTCAAGATGGAGCATGCCAAGGAAACCGCAGCGGTAGCCACGACCCAATGCTCCTGAGACTTCTTCCTCAAAGGTAAAAGCGGAGTCGGACAAACGCAGGCGACCCAATGCCATGCGAAGCTCGTCAAAGTCATCGGGGCTTTCTGGATAAATAGAAGCCCAGACAACAGGGCGGGGCTGACTGTAGCCAGGCAATGCTGGCGCACCATTCTTTGCACTGATGATAGTGTCACCAACAGAAGCGATACCAGGCTGCTTGATACCGGTCACAATATAGCCGATGGTGCCTGCCTCCAATGCATCCTGTGGCGTCGCCTCAGGGGCAAAAATACCGACTTCCAGAGCCTGAAATTGCTGCGTGCTGGCTGCAAATGACAGTGTATCCCCCTTGGCAATACGACCACCAAACATGCGGACAAAGACGATGACGCCCTTGTGATTGGAGTAACTGAAGTCAAAGACCAGTGCCTGAGTCTTTTGGCTGATTTCTTCGGCTCGTGGGGCGGGAATGCGCTCAATGATTGCCTCAAGCAATTCCTTCACGCCCTCCCCCGTCTTGCCGGAAACTTTTAAGACATCCTTTTCATCACAGCCGATCAATGCACAGATTTCCAATGTTGTTTCCTCAATGCGTGACAATGGCGAATCAACCTTGGTCAGACAAGGAATGATTACCAGCCCTGATTCGCGCGCCATTGCCAATGTCGTCAGTGTTTGCGCCTGCACACCCTGAGTTGAATCAACCAGCAACAATGAACCTTCAACGGCCTTCAATGCACGAGAGACTTCGTATGAGAAGTCAATGTGACCCGGAGTATCGATAAGGTTAAGCATGTGTCCCTGCCACAGCATCCGAACCGGCTGCATCTTGATCGTAATACCACGCTCGCGCTCAAGCTCCATGCTATCAAGGACCTGGTCGCGCATTTTGCGGGCCTCAATCGTGCCGGTGACCTCGAGCATACGGTCAGCCAGGGTGCTTTTGCCGTGGTCAATATGGGCAATAATGCTGAAATTTCTAATGTTTTTGAGCTCCATGTGGCATGACTATAGCACAGATAGTGCTATTTTTAAACGCGTATTACAGCTCCTGCTGTTCCTGGACCACCAATGGCTTTTGCTTCCAAAAACGCGAACGGGCGGTCTCGATGAACATCAGAATGTCCTCATTGCGCAATGCACGAAGGACAATGCCGTACATGGCCAAGCCAGTCATGGTGGCAACCACTGCTTGGAGCAAGACCCCGACAAAACGGGCTTGGTTCACGCTTGTACCGACAAAAGAAAGCGTAACATAGGCAACGGTAGCACTGATGATGCCAGCTCCGATCATATGAAGGATCGTCCGCAAGAGCACTCGGTCATCAGTCTTGGTGACCGGCATCTTTTTCTTGAAGGCATGCCATAGGGCAATTGCATTGATGGTTTCGCCAATGGAGAATCCCAGCGGCAAGAGTACGACTGAGGCGCCGAGTGTGCCGTCAATGCGCATCAGGTCATTGAGGAACATCGCAAAGAAAGGCAGATCGTGATATGCAAACAAAAGTGCGACCACCGAACCGATCGTGACAATCGTCGACCAGCTATTGATCACCAATGGCGTCTTGGTGTCACCGATGGCAAAGAATGCCCGCACCATAAGGAGCTCCATGCACTGTGCCACGATTGAGAGGGCAAAGAGCGCGACCGAAGCGGCAACCAATCGCGTGTCGTTCCAGGAGAAGACACCAGCACCAAGAAGAAGACGGACAATGTGCGCTCGCAGCACAATGATCAAAAGCGATGCTGGGATGCACATGAAAAATATATTGCGGGTGGTGCGATAGAGCACGTTCAGCAGCTCCTTCTTGTCCCCTGCCGCATACATGCGAGTCATGGTCGGAAACGCTGCTACCGCATACGAAACACCAATGATAAGTAGCGGGGTGTTTTCGATATTGTATGAAAATTGAAAGATTGAGATTGAACCGGCAGCAAGCAGTGAGGCCATCGCGCCAATAATGATAAAGGTGATGTTGTTTAGTGACGAACTCAGGGTTCGTGGCAATGACAGTGTCATAACCCGTTTGATGATTGGCCAGTCAATGTCGAGCTTGAAATGCGGAATCTTGCCCAACTTAATAAGGGTAGGAACCTGTACGCCAAAATACAATACCGCTCCCACTGCCACGCCGATTACGATCCCGACTGTACCTAGCATTGGACGCAAGAAGATGATGCCGAGCAATATGCCGAGGTTATACATCAATGGCGCAATGGCAAAGGCAAAGAACTTCTTTTGGACTTGGGCAAATGAGCTGAGCAATGAAGCCAACCCAAAGAGAAATGGCGAGATCAGCATGATGCGAGCATAGAGCACCAGATGCACATGTTCCATTCCACTGAATCCGGGAGCAACGATTCGTGTCAGCCACGGCATCAAGATGAACGCTACCAGTGACAATGCCACCATACCAAGCATGTAGACACTGAATATGCTGTCGAGAAATCGCTTGAAGGCACCATTGTGACCATCCTGCTTTTCCTGCTCGACATATTGCGCAATAAATGGAATCAGCACCGTCACGGAGAACAGCACGCCAAACGAATTGTACATGAAGTCCGGAATGCGAAAGGCGGCATAGTACGTATCAAGGTTGGCGGAAGGGCCAACAAGTGATGCGAGCAAGTGGTCACGCAATAGCCCAAAGACTTGCGAGAGGAAGGAAAAAACAGCAAGAACCAGGGCGGCCTGGTTCATGGTGAAAAGGTCACGGTTCAGAAATTTTATTATTTTCGAGACCATGGAGTGCGATTATTTTTTCTTGGTAGTAGTGGTTTGCGTTGTCGTTGTAGTAGGAGCGGGCGTACTGCTATTTTGAATGCGCTGGATCTGTTCATCAACGCCAGTTACTTTCGGGAATTTCTTTTGGAAATCCTGAAGAGCGGCAATGGCCTGGGTCTTCTGGCCAGCAGCCTCTAGGACACTGATGTACTGGAGGTAATTATTTGGATTGGTCGGATTGAGATCACGGGCACGAGCATAGGCATTGATGGCATCAGTGTAATCCTTCTGCTGGAGATAGGTCTGTCCGAGCAAGAGATATCCCTGATCATCATAAGGAGCATACTGAGTGTAGACCGTAAGCTCACGAACAGCGGCATTGGTATCGCCGTTAGACTGCTCAATCTGAGCCTTCAGTGCATAGGCATCGAGATAATCCGACTTGAGACCAAGGGCCTGAGCAATATAGTTCAAGGCTGTACCGGTGTCCTGCTTGGTCAATGCCAACTGGGCCTGATTCAAGAGGAAGACTGGATTGTTTGGATTACGCTTCCCTGCCTCATCAGCGGCGGTCTTGGCATTGTCGAAGGCCTGGGTATTCTGACTGCCAGCAACAAGCTGGTATACCTGACTAAGGGTGAGCCAGTTATTGGCACTGTTGGAATCCCATGCTACTGCAGCCTGCGCGCTTTGTTCGGCCTGAGAGAAATCAGTCTGCAACTGGCTCTTGTCAGGATTCTGCTGACCGGCCAAGGAAGTGAATTCTGACGTAAACAAGGCAGCGCGAGTGCGATAGTAGATGTCATTTGGAGAAAGGGCGATGGCCTTATCAAGACGAGCCTGAGCAGTGTATTGATCAGTTGCCGCAATAGCTCTATTGTAATAGATCACGCCAGCAAATCGGTTACCACTGAAATACACGGCAGAGAATCCGGCCATGGCTGCAACAACGATGATGAGGATGGCAAAGAAACTAGTGCGAGGATCTTTCAGGTAATTGACTGAGGCTAACTGGGTACGACCAACCAAGGTAGAAACTCCGAGAAGCATACCGAGATACATGAAGCCAATCACGATCAATACCATGCCTGGAGAGGCAAATACCATCAGTGCCACAAAAGCCGTAAGCATAATGACAGCAGCAACGGCAATGAAGCGACTGAAGCGGTCTGGGAATTGGTAGTTAAAGAGCTTGAAGCCGTGTATCAGTGCAATGACGAGCAATGCTACCAGGAAGAGCACCGGCAGGATACCGTTGGTAGTAAAGAGCGATTGGAGATAGCTAAAGCCGGTATCAAATGAAGTATTCCAAAATACGGTTTGATTGATCGCTGCAGGGTGATACAGATTCCACATGTCGGCATAGCGGCCTGCACCAGCACCAAAGATCGGATCATGAGCAAGGGTTGCGCGCATGACATGGGTAGTCGTAGAGAAGGAAGGACGAATGTCGGTAAACGATATGCCGGCATACTGAGCCAAACTTGCACCGATAGAAGCGCTACTGAGGAAGAAAAAGAGGCCAACGAGTAGTGCGATGAATGAAGCGAGCGGGAAACGCTGGGTCTGCGGTTCCATGACTTCTTCCTGTTCATCAGCATGTTTTGGGAATTTCTTGATCAATGAGCGTTCAACGGAAGACTTGTAGACAAATACCATCAATGCAGCTACGGCCGTAATGATCCACGCTACGCCGAAGTTCAAAAATACCAATACCAATAAACACAGAGCGATTGCAATTAGTGAAAGCAAGCGGAAGAAGCCTTTTGGCATCAGTACTTCGAACATCAGCAATGCCAAGAGGAACGTAAAGATAACGAAGTAGGCAAAATCAACCCATGAACCAACCAATGTTCCCTGAGTAGTAACGTGTGCCAAATAAGTAGAAACGAAATGAGTGCGCTGGGTCAAAAACAATACAACCTGTAAGAACACAGTGGTTACTGAGCCGGCAAATGCGGCGAGGAAGAGCTGTACCAAACGACGCTGATCACGGGCAAATGACGCAACAAGGAACGTAAAGAGTCCCAACACCAATACGGTCGCAAATGAGTCAACGGCAAAGCCGCGTCCCCATAATGATACTGACGTGTTGACTGAAGTCAGTGCACCGACAAACGTCAGTAGCACCCACAAGCCAAGGGCCAGAAAGGCGCGATGCTTCGGTATCTGAAACGTGCCGTCAAGAAACTGAGCCACCAGCCAAAATGAGAATGCAAGGAAGACTGCGATATAGAATACTACCGCCTTGGCAGCACCGGTACCACTTAAGGTAGCGGGGAGAAAGAAGAATGGCAGGAGCACGCACAATCCAGTAATAATACTAAATGAAATAATGTTAAATCGGCGAATGGTGTTTTGATACATAATGAATTTAGTATATCACAATGTTAATAATGCGCTTGGGGACAACTATGATTTTTTTGACGGTCATGCCCTCTAAATATTCCTGAATGCGTGGCAATGCTAGGGCAGCAGCTTCAACAGTTTCATTTGAGGCATCTGCCGCCACTGTCACTTCCCCGCGAACCTTCCCATTGATCTGCACACCAAGAGTCACCTCATCATCGATGATAAGTTTCGGATCATACTTCGGCCATCCAGAAAGATGAATACTGGTATTACCCGTCCATAATTCTTCAGTAACATGCGGTGCAAATGGCGCAAGCAATTGGAGGAATATCTTGAAGTCATTCGCACTCACTGAGGTTTTCTCGAATTCATTGAGACAAATCATCAATGATGACACGGCGGTATTGAAGGAGAAGCTCTGGATATCTTCGGTAACTTTTTTGATGGTCTTATGTAGTATCTTTGCACCTTTTTGGTGAGAAGCAGCTTTCTCATCAGCAATCTTTTGTGACAGTCGCCACACTCGCTCAATAAATCTGCGGCTACCGATAATGCCTTCGGTGCTCCATGGCAAGTGTGCCTCAAATGGACCGAGGAACATTTCAAAGAGACGCAATGAGTCAGCCCCGTAGAGCTTCACTACTTCATCAGGGTTGATGACATTGCCCCAGCGCTTGGACATCTTGCGGCCGTCCGCTCCGCCAATCAATCCCTGATTGCGCAATGCCTTAAACGGTTCCTTGGTTGGAACATATTCCATATCATATAAAAATTTGTGCCAGAAGCGACTGTACAAGAGGTGCCCAGTAGCATGTTCTGCCCCGCCGACATACATGTCGACATCGCGCCAATAGTCCACTGCCTTTTCGCTGGCAAATGCCTTAGCATTGGTAGGATCCATATAGCGCAGGAAGTACCATGACGATCCAGCCCAACCAGGCATGGTATTGGTCTCATACCCTTCCTTGACCCAGCTCTTCACGCCGGCCAATGGTGACTCGCCATTGCCTGACGGCTCATATGACTTCACATTCGGCAGAGTTAATGGCAATGCTTTCTCCTTCAATGGCACGATCAGTCCATTGACCTCATGCCGCAACGGAATCGGTTCACCCCAGTAACGCTGACGGGCAAAGATAGCGTCGCGCATTTTGTACTTCGTAACAATCTTGCCTTTAACGAAAGTGGTAATGGCTTTTTTTGCAGCAGCAGAATTCATGCCATTAAATTCGCCTGAGTGTACCAATGTTCCATACGCTGTAGTGTGTTCATTATTGTCCGTTGCCTTCACTACTGTCCTGATCGGCAAATTGTATTTCTTTGCAAAGGCAAAGTCGCGCTCGTCATGTGCCGGCACTGCCATCACTGCACCAGTACCATATGAAGCAAGAACATAGTCGGCAATCCAGACCGGCACTTCCTCGCCGTTAGCAGGATTGACTGCAACAATGCCTTCAAGCTGGATACCTGTTTTTCCTTGCGTTGCCGAAGCCTTGGCGGAGGCTGGGTCCGATTCCATAGTGCGTTCCTGTTCAGTTTTCTGGGCCACGCTTTTAATGTACGTTTCAACCACAGACCAATTAGTAATCACATGCTTAAGATCTTGCACAAGCTGATGCTCAGGAGCGATAACGACATACGTTACGCCAAATAACGTGTCGGCACGCGTGGTGAAGACATTGAACGATCCGAGTTCCGGCACAGGATTTCCTGCCTTTGCCTGCAGGGTAAACTCTATCTCTGATCCCTCACTCTGCCCTATCCAGTTCTTCTGAATCTCTTTGATATTAGCCGGCCAGTCCAATGGCTCAAGATCCTTAAGCAAGCGATTAGCATAGGCGGTGATACGCATGAACCACTGGCGCATTGCTTTCTTGATAACTGGATAGCCCCCACGTTCAGAGACGGGACCGTTTGGACCGTCGACAATTTCGTCATTCGCAAGCACTGTCCCCATTTCCTCGCACCAGTTCACTTCGGCAAAGCCTTCATAGGCCAATCGGTAATGCATCAAAATATTTTGCTGATCAAGGGCAGTGAAACTGTTCCATTCCTTGGCAGAGAATAATGGCACGGTACCGTCAGTAACTGCAGCAACACTTTTGTTGCCACTTTTTTCAAACATTACAATCAGTTCCTTGATATCGCGAGCCTTGTTCTTTTTGGTGTCATACCACGCATCATAGAGCTTCAAAAAAATCCATTGCGTCCACTTGTAGTATTCAGGTCGATGCGTTGCCACTTCCCGACCCCAGTCGTATGAAAAGCCGATAATTTCCAATTGCTTTTTGTACTGTGCAACAAGCTTGTCGGTAAATGGTCCTGGATGCTTTTTAGTTTGGATTGCGTATTGCTCTGCCGGCAAGCCAAATGAGTCGAAGCCCATCGGGTGAAGGACATTAAACCCAGCCATACGCTGCATGCGGGCATAGACATCGCTACCGATATAGCCACGAGGATGACCAACATGAAGTCCTGCCCCAGAAGGATACGGGAACATGTCCAGTACATACATCTTTTTTCGGCGAAGCCGCCCTGAGCCTGTCGAAGGGTTTTCCGTCTGATACGTTTTGTTAGCCTCCCAGGCTTTCTGCCACTTTTTCTCAATCTTTATATGATCATAGGGCGCAACAAGCTTCCTTTGGCGCGCCGTAGCTTTAGCAGAGGTCGGCATATATAAGCATTTTTCCACAAAAAGCCTTATTCCGCAAACTTTTTAACAGCAGTCCATATCAGTGCTCCCAATGCAACAGCCAAAATAATAACTTTTAGCAGATTGTTGGCATCAGACCAATACCGTAGTGATGCGATGAATAGTGACAACACTCCGCCCCAGGCAAATGCCAGTGACAGTACTTCATGCGCCACAAGTGAACCGGCAATGAGACTAAGAACACCGAGTATGACCAATGCGATAAAGATTGTGCGGTCATACTGCTTTTCTGCAGCATTGAATTGCTGCTGTTTGGTGAAGTCAGGATTGCAGTATCCAGTTTGTGTCTTGCTGGTCGTAGAAGTGGGTGGCGCCACTTGCGTAATCCATTGTCCACCTGCCGTTATACAATCCTGCTGCGTAGTAATTTCTGGTACTACCTGTGTTTGAGGAAAGTACTCATTATAGTCTGGTGCTTTGTAGACCAATGACAATGCATAATTAAAAAATAAGTTAAGCACAATCACGATACCGATCACTACTGACCATTTCATAATGCTTGGTGTATTTTTTACAGTGTGGTGTTCCATGTGTAGAGTATACAAAAAAGCCGCTCATTGAGCGACTTTTACACCAGCAACAATTGCGTCCTTTAGGGTATCGTATGAAACAAATCCTGGGCCAATAAGGTCTTGAAAGTCCAGAAGGATCAGTTCCAGCCCAGAAAAGCCACGCTCACCACCAAACACCATGCGGACTTTTTCTTGACGATATTTGAGTGCCGCACGCCACTCTCCCACCTCACCATAGGTATCACGTCCGTACGGCCCAGTCTCTGGTGGTCGAGGATCTGTTTTACTTTCCTCGGGAAGCCAGAAAATGATGCACCCTTGTCGCGAAGCAATGTTAAGATAGTATCGCTCCCATATTTTTTGACGAGGAAATGGCTCACGCACATCCGGGTCATCAGCAACTGCATATTTAAAAAGTGGATGATTGTAATCCCATCGACAAGGGCACGCTATGAAGACATCGGGCAGGCGTTCTGCAATCATACGAATGGCTTGTACTTGCCAATTGCCTCCTCCTCTGATTGGACCAGCTAAGAAAAAGACTTTTTTGTTACGAACATCCACTCGGGTTTTCGGAAGGATAAGGTTAATTTTTGTCATGATATGTAATTGTATTTTTCCTCACTCTACCAGGTATATTGACATAGTCAATATACGGGAGTAGGATTTTAAAAAACCAATGAGTTATGAATAAACCTAACCTATTCAAGCAGTCTCTTGTTCCAATTAGCCCTAAACACCGCATTTGGAAAATAATCATTTCTTTATCCGCGCTATTCCCGATGTATCACGGCAAAACCTTACTATTAGATGAAGAAAAAGGTACCGTATACATGGTTGGCAGTGATGATCAGCCATTCGACGTCGGGCATTATGATGCAGCGAAAGAAGATTACTGTCCGTGGAGTTTTAAAAACCCTGAGTGTTTAAAATCCATCTGAAAAAATGCCTTACCCATTTTAAAGGGTAAGGCATTTTAATTTTCCATTTATTTTTTCGCTACAATTGACTTCACGAATTCCTGAAGACTTGCACCAACTGCTTCAAGGGCAATGAGAAACGGTGCTTGGTTGGTGAGATGCGGATGAGTATCGAGTTCGATGAACCAGGGCTTGCCCCGTTGATCGACGATGAATTCACTTTGCGAGTAATCCTTTGCACCGAAATGGGTATGCAACTTTTTTGCCAATTCAGAAAGCATCTCACGCTCGCTCGTACTGAAACCGCCATGGAGACGCGCATACTGTTCTTCACCAGCACGGATATCATGATGCAATATGCCACGTGATGGTGACTGTACCTCAACCACGGGTAAGGCGTACGGCGACTGCTGACGAAAATCATCGATCACGCCAACGGCCGCTTCCTTACCGTAAATATACTGTTCAGCAATGAACGGTTCGGCATTTGCAATACATTCATCAACAAATTGCGACAGTTCAAGTGGCGTGAACGCAAAATACGTGCGGACTGATCCCCCGCCCGACAATGGCTTCAATACCCACGGTGGTGCCATGGTCTTATAGATACGCTGAGTTACTTCAGACACCGATTCATTTCCTTCCGGTAAAATCAGCACTGATGGTGGCGTATCGATACCAAGTGCCTTAGCTTCCTCCTTGGCCCGCTGCTTATTGAATGCCAATTCCGCAACATCGGCTGATGAGCCAGTGTACGGAATGCCGTGCTGTTCAAAAAGTGACTGCATTTGTCCATCTTCACCAAACGCTCCATGAAGTGCGTTCCAGACAAGATCAACATGTTGCTTTGCAGTTTCGAGATCAGTCGGTACTCCTCTGACATGGAGCACACCGTCCTTGTCCAAAAGCATGTCTACCGCTTCCAATCCCGCATCATGAAGCGCGCGTTGGACATTGGCACCCGTCTTGAGCGAGATACTATATTCAGGACTAACCCCTCCGCGGAGAATACCGACACGTTGCATGACTGTAGTATATCAAATTAAATAATCTTATGTGGTTTTCGCTATAACGTGCATCTCAAGAATGTTAAAACATACTTTTTTTACGACGGTCTTTGTGGAAGGTAATGGCAAAACGATGAGCTTCGCTATTGGCAAGAAGAATGGCGAACTTTTGGGATTCAATCAGTTCCTGTGGACCAGTAATTGCTTTCGGCCGGTGACGCTCATCCTTGGTCACGGCAATGACCGGAATGTCCAACTGCAATTCCTTGAGTACCGCCTGGGCAACATTGCTTTGAATGGTGTTTCCATCAACCACGATTGCCGAAGGATACGCCCATTCAGTATGGGCCAAGCGACGAACAAGCACCTCCCGCAGTGCGCCCGCATCGTTTGCCGTATCAAACCCCCTGATGATGAATTTACGATACTCATTTTTATTCGGTGTGGAATTTTCAATCACCGTCATCACGCCAACCATCTGCTTACCGGACAAGTGGGCAATGTCATATGCCTCCAGCCTGAAGACATTATCTACTGACGGGCGTTCAAGATCGCGCTTGATCAGTGACACATCCTGAATGTGTTCCAACGCAAAGACCTTTTGCTTCAATACTTCCGCTTCTTCAAATTTTTCCTCTTTTGCTGCCACTACCATTTCTTTCTTAAGGCCCTTAATCAAGGACTGCATTTTCCCCTGGAGGATCATTTTGATACGACCGACATTCTGACGATATTGCTTTGCCGCTTCATTATTGGAAACGTCAGGGGCAAGTGCAATTTGTCGATAAAATACCTCCTTGTCCTTTTGAGCACTTGCCCGATCACGAAATGGAAAAATCCTTCTGATGATTTTTAAGGCTTCACGAATGGCCGGACCGTTGGGATACGGACCAAACACCGCATCGTATTTTGTATTGACCAAGCCCAAGCGTGGCAATGTTACGGTCTTATTGCGCACATCCAAATCCTTTTGACGAACCAAGATAATGCGCGGATAGTCCTCCTTGGTGATGACGACACTATTGAAACTCTTATCGTCCTTTTCCTTGGTGTTGTAGTACGGCTTGTATTTCTTGATGAGATTCGCTTCCAAAATCAATGCTTCAAGCACGGTTGGCGTCGTCTCATAGGTTACCGTCACCGCCTTAAAGACCATGTCGACGATATGTGCCCCGCGAGTCTTGATAATATCGGGCGCAAAATACGAACGCACGCGATCCCGCAGTGACGTGGCCTTGCCAATATACAAGATAACGCCATCAGCGTCCCTCCAAAAGTACACTCCTGGCTCGGCAGGAAGTGCCAACTTGTCCAACTCTTGACGAATCATAATAGAGTTGGATTATAGCATATTTTTTACTTATTCATGTCTTGGAATCCTGTATCGATCGTTGGAGATTTGTCAGTATTGATAACATATGCAACATCTTTCCCTTGAACGTTTCCTTTCATAATCATATCGCGTGAAAATGTCATAAATGCATGAGGAAACTTCCGTAGCGTATTCGGCCCTGCAATCTGATCATTTGCCGATAGGTGTTGCATAAAATTTTCTGGAGTGCCTCCATCCGCGATTTCGTATCGCTCTGTATCGGTAGGACGGCTATGTTTAACTTTCTCCAATACCCATTTTCTATATTCAATAAACTGCTGCTGTATCTGCGCCACCTTGGCCACACTAAGAGGTGTACCGGGGTGATGGGCAATATATTCATTCAGCATTTTGTCGGCGAATGATTTGGTTTTCATTCTTTCGTCTTTATCCAGGCCATGACTAATCGCATAGTCAACGTATCCTTCCCAGGCATCCATTTCTTCCTGACTAAGTTGGTGAAATTCCTTGGGAGCCTCAGCTGTTACCTCTTTCTTTACCTCAGGATTATTAATATGTTTCGCCTGCTGACTCATTGCCTCTTTTGCAGGCAAAAGGCCTACTGCACTGATACCAATAGCGCGTAACAAATTTTTCCATCGTGAATGATGTTTTGGTTTTTCTTCTCTGTGAGCAACAAAAGCATTGCCTGAGGGTGCTTTTTCTAATTCAGGTTCTGGAGCATTAGCTAATGCGGCTTTTAGTGTTTCTATATTTGCAGTGTCGGAATTGATTTCTTCTTGGTACTTATTGGCTTGCTGTTCTTCAGAATGTTCCTGATTTTTTCTCTCACTCTCATAAAGAGCTGATGCTTCCGCGGGCTGTTCATTGTTGGTGGGTATATTCTCCATATGTCAGTAGTATACCAAATCTCCAATGTTATCTATACTACCCTTTTGATTTCAGCAATAATTTCCTGCCATACTTCCTCTCCGGTCTTGTCGTGGGCAAAAATGGCATCCTCGGCATTGAGAAAATACTGTTCAGCCTCATGCTCGGCAAATGGTAACACGCCAGAATCTCGAAGCAACTTCATCAATTTCTGCTCGTCTTCTTCTGACCAATCATTGCCAAAATAGGTCTTTTCAAATGTTTCCTTATAAGATGCCTCGGCAACGTGCTGCAAATACCACGTGAGCAATGTCTGCTGTCCGTCGGCAATATCGCTGCTCAAATCAGCAATGTCATCACGAAGTTGGAATGCCATGCCAAGATTGACGGCATAGTCCTCGGCAAATTCCTTAAGCTCCTCATCGGCACCAGCCAGAAGCATGCCAATGTAGAGCGGGTGAAAAAATGAATAGCGCGCACTTTTTAAGATCATGCTTTTCTCAATCATGTCCTTTGATCGATCCTTTTCCATCACCGAAAGCACGTCGAGCATCTGACCATGAATAACTTCCGATAATGCTATACGAAATTGCTGACTGGCTTCGTCTATAGTATAGGGCTCAATCATATCCACCGACTCAAGGCATTCATATGCCCAGGCCAAGAGCAGGTCACCAAGCAAAATCGCAATGGCCCTCCCTACTTCCGCATCATGATAGGTTGTTTCAATATGGCGATGCACTGTTAAGGTGCCATGACGGACCGCTTCGTTATCCATGATATCGTCATGGACAAGACAAAATAAGTGAAGCAATTCAATTGCCGCATACAAAGGAAAGACCGCTTCCTCACCGCCCTCAACGGTATAGCCAATGTAGGCCATATACGGACGAAAGCGCTTGCCACCCTGGGCAAATGTAGCGAGATACGACACGATCTTTCGCACCGAATCGCTGTCACTGTGCTGGGCAAAACCACCAATTTTTATTTCCAGTAATGAATAAAACTGCTCATCGAACCACTGTTTGAATTCCTTTATTGTCATCATTCCCTCATCATAGAAAATGACCACTCAAGAATATCTGAAGAAAGTACCAAGAAAAAATAAAAAGGGAAAATAAAAACGAGGAGCTCAGCTCCTCGTTTTTATTAAAGTATTTTTTTGAGATAGGTACCAGTATGCGAATGCTTGTTATTAGCAACGTCCTCTGGCGTACCCTTGGCAACGATCTTGCCGCCATGAACACCGCCCTCGGGACCGAAGTCAATCAGCCAGTCGGCACATTTGATCAGGTCAAGGTTGTGTTCAATCACGACAACAGTATTGCCTTTTGCCACCAATCTATTTAACACACCGATCAGGTTTTTCACATCGTCATAGTGCAAACCGACTGTTGGTTCATCGAGCAGATAGATGGTCTTTTCCAGATACGGACGATAGAGTTCAGAGGCAATCTTCACGCGCTGGGCCTCACCACCGGAAAGCGTCGTTGCCGATTGTCCCAATTTCACATAGCCCAATCCTACGTCTGACAGTGTTTTCAGACGATCATACAATGCCGGAATATCACCAAAGAATTCCAATGCTTCCTCCACGGTGAGCTGAAGGACATCGTAGATGCTTTTCTTCTTGTATTTCACCACCAATGTTTCCTTATCAAAACGCTTACCGCCACAAACATCACAGGTCACATACACAGTTGGCAGGAAGTGCATTTCTACGGCAATTTCACCATTTCCTTCACAGGCTTCACAGCGTCCACCCTTTACGTTAAATGAGAAACGGTTCACTTTCCAGCCGCGCAAACGCGCCTCGTCGGTTGCCGCGAACAAATCACGAATGTGAGTGAATGCTCCAGTGTAGGTTGCGATATTTGAACGAGGAGTGCGGCCGATTGGTGACTGGTCAATCATGATTGCACGGGCCAAATATTCTGCACCGCTAAATGAAGCACAGTTAAAGGTCTTGGTACTGCGTAGCTTGCGTTCCAGTCGGGCCTGCAAGTTACTATAGAGGACATCGTACAGGAAGCTACTTTTTCCTGAACCTGACACACCGGTAATGCAAACCATGCGACCGAGCGGTACCTCAATATTTTGGTTGTGGAGATTGTGTAAGTTAGCACCAACTACCTTGATACTGCCCTTATCATCGCCACGACGCTTTTCAGGGATTTCAATGACCTCTTCCTTGCGCAAATATGCAAGCGTACGAGAGCCAGAATCATTTTTCTTGGCTTTCAACAAATCATTGAGATAGCCTGACACTACGACATTGCCGCCATGCACGCCGGCCTTAGGACCAATATCAACGATATAGTCTGATGCATAAATAGTGTCCTCATCGTGCTCAACGACCAGAATGGTGTTGCCGATATCGCGAAGGTCTTCAAGCGTGCGAATAAGGCGTTCATTGTCACGCTGATGCAGACCAATCGTTGGCTCATCAAGCACGTAGAGCGCGCCAACCAAACGAGAACCGAGCTGTGAGGCGAGACGAATACGCTGGGCTTCCCCACCAGACAAAGTATTGGCAGTACGGTTAAGGGCCAAGTATTCCAATCCAACGTTTAGCAAGAAGTTTAAACGATCTTCGATTTCCTTCGTTACGGCTTTGGCAACCTCCTTGTCTTTGGCAGAAAGCTTCAGGGTCACAAAGAAATCAAACGCTTCCTCAACAGACATGCTAGTGAGGTCAACAACATTGATACCTTTGACCGTGCCATCCTTATTAGTCTGGGTCGCACCGAGGAACACGTTCAACGCCTCAGGGCGCAAGCGCTTGCCGTGACAGGCATCGCAGGGTTCAGTGCCACCATAAAATTTCGTACCAATACCGTTACAGGTTGGACATGCCCCATACGGGCTGTTGAATGAGAAGAGGCGTGGTTCGATTTCAGGAAATGAGAAACCATCGTTAGGACAAGCAAACTTACTTGAGAGCAGAAACTCCTGAATCAAATCAGTATCCATTGAAAAATCTGGAGAAGTACCGAAAGTTACTTGGACCAAACCATCGGCTTCAAGCAATGCCCGCTCAACTGCTTCTGACAAACGCAGTTCGGCATCACGAGGAGTGTCCTTGAATTCGTGAATTGCCAATTCATCCACCAGCACTTCGATATTGTGTGCGGTGTTTTTATTCATTTCGATTTTCTCACGGAGGTTTTTGACCTGACCATCAACACGAACGGTTGAAAAGCCGCGACCCAGCAAGTCGTAGAGTAATTGATAATATTCTCCTTTTCGGCCGCGAACGACTGGGGCAAAAATTTGAATACGAGTATCGTCCCAACTCACGCCCATCACTTCCTTCTGCTGTTTATTCTTGGCTTTCGAAAGTTCCTTGATTTTGTTCAGGACGAAACCGTTGATTTCCTCCATTGAAAGCTTTTGAATGAGCGTACCGCAGACCGGACAGTAAGCCTTACCGACACGGGCATAGAGCACGCGAAGATAGTCGTAGATTTCAGTGATCGTTGCCACTGTTGAACGAGGGTTGTTGGAACGCGACTTTTGATCAATAGAAATCGCTGGCGATAGACCGGTGATCTCATCGACATCAGGCTTGGGCATCTGATTCAAAAATTGACGAGCATAGGAAGACAGTGACTCAACGTAGCGGCGTTGGCCTTCGGCAAAGATCGTATCAAAAGCCAGGGAACTCTTCCCTGACCCCGACATGCCCGTGATTGCCACCATGGCATTGCGCGGCATTTCTACTGAAATATTCTTGAGGTTGTGGGTGCGCGCACCCTTCACCACAATACTCTCCGCTGCCTGTTCAGCTTTTCTCTTTCCTTTTTCCACGAGAACAATTATACCACAAAAGTCAATATAGAGCGAGTATAATTGACAATCCCTACTGATGGAGTAGTCTAGAAAAAACCCTACGCATATGTACCATATAACTCATTTTGTTGTGCCGGTTCAGCAATCTATAGAACCGATAGTAAAAGCAATGTTCTTTACCCGCCAGGAAGATCCTGAAATATTTTTCTTCAAAATAGGCCCTGATTTTAAGGTTAAAGAAATAATTGAAAACTGGGCTGAGAAGAAAGAAATTATTGCTTTTGAAGAAGAGATTCCATTACTCTATCCTGAATACGATGTTCTATGGATGGATACACAAACTGGCCACCTTTGGCTTGCTGATCAGTATGATGCTGAAAAAAATAAGCGCCTTATTGGCAAGTATGATTTTATCAAGCGGGAATGCCGACAGGCAGCATGAGCTGCAAAAACGCCTCGATATATCGAGGCGTTTTTATTATGGATTAATATACGTCTTCTCTCTCAAGACCTTAATCTCATCACGGAGAATGGCGGCGGTTTCGAAGTCCAGTAATTTCACCGACTCTTTCATTTCAGCTTCTTTGAGTGCAATCAGTTTTTCGATAGGGTTTTTCTTGCCACGCTTCCCTTTTCCATCCTTTTCTAATTGAGCAAAGAGCGCAATATCAAGTGCCAGTTCAGCATTGACGGCCTTGCTGTGTTCGCTTTCCATACCCTGAGTAATATCAAGAATTTTCTTCTGAATGGTAGTTGGGGTGATGCCATGCTCCTTGTTGTATGCAAGCTGGATGTCACGACGACGATTGGTTTCCTTAATGGCGCGATCCATTGAGCCGGTCATGGTGTCGGCATAGAGAATAACCCGACCATTGGCATTACGAGCGGCACGACCAATAGTTTGAATCAATGACACTTCACTGCGGAGGAAGCCTTCCTTGTCAGCATCCAAAATACCGATCAGTGTCACTTCCGGCATATCCAACCCTTCACGAAGCAGGTTCACCCCGATCAGCATGTCGAACTCACCCTTGCGGAATTGAGTAATAATCTGAATACGTTCGATCGTCTTCACATCACTGTGAATATACGCCGCCTTGATTTTCTTTTCCTTCAGATAGTCAGTGAGGTCTTCCGCCATGCGCTTGGTCAGTGTTGTTGCCAGCACGCGACCACCCTTTTTAATTTCTGCTTCTGACTCGGTAATAAAGTCCTGAACCTGGCCAAGATAGCCACCGTTTTCAAGAATAGGACGAACTTCTACCAAAGGATCAACCAATCCAGTCGGACGAATGATTTGTTCCACTACCTTGGTCGAATGCTCGGTTTCGTATTTACCCGGTGTTGCAGAGACAAAGATAGTGTCACCAATGCGCTCCTTAAATTCCTCAAACTTCAACGGACGGTTATCCTTGGCGCTCGGCAAGCGAAATCCGAATTCCACCAGGGTGGATTTGCGTGAGGCATCACCGGCATACATACCCTGCAATTGCGGCAATGACACATGGGACTCATCGATGAACAGCATGAAGTCCGGACTGCCATCAGCCTTGTGAGGAAAATATGATAGTAGTGTTTCTGGTGGTTCTCCTGCCATCTTGCCTGACATGTGACGAGAATAGTTCTCAATACCGGAACAGTAGCCAACCTCGCGGATCATCGCCAAGTCATAGTTCGTGCGGCGCTTGATGCGTTCCGCTTCCAGCAATTTTCCTTCCAATTCAAAATGCTTGAGCTGCTCATCGAGCTCGTGCTTGATCGCATTGATGGCACGGTCCTTTTCGTCCTCATTAGTAATGAAGTGCTTGGCCGGGAAGATAAAGATGCTGTCCTCCTCCTTGAGAATGCGTGCTGATACCGGATCAATCTTCAAAATACTTTTGACTGTCGTACCGGAAAATTCAATCATGTACTGAATGGTGTCTGACACCGGCATAATCTCCACCTTATTGCCTAATGCGCGGAATTGTCCTGATGACAGGTCAGCGGTGGTACGGGAGAAATGAATGCTGATTAATCGCTCCATCGCTTCAGTACGCGACAAGGTCATGCCCTTCTCGATTTTAAAATTTTTCTTTTCGTATTCAACAGGAGAACCGAGACCGTAAATACAGGAGACCGATGCAACGATGATGACGTCCTTGCGCGTAAGCAAAGACTGGGTGGAAGCGTGACGAAGACGATCAATTTCCTTGTTGATCTGGGCGTCCTTTTCAATATACGTATCCGTTACCGGCATGTAGGCCTCCGGCTGGTAGTAGTCGTAGTACGAAACGAAATAGTGCACGGCATTGTTCGGGAAGAATTCGGCAAACTCGGATGCCAACTGTGCTGCCAGGGTCTTGTTATGGGCAATGACCAGCGTTGGCTTTTGGATTTCCTGAATGATATTGGCCATCGTAAAGGTCTTTCCTGTTCCGGTTGCTCCAAGCAGGGTCTGCATTTTTTCACCCTTTTTCAGCCCTTCCAATAAGCCATTAATGGCCTTGGGCTGGTCCCCTGCGGGCTTATAGTGATCTGATAGTTCAAACTTCATATATCTATTATATAGAAGGGGTCAAGCCCCCACAAATGATTATTTTTTAGTATACCTTTCCAAAAAGTCTTTTTTATAGGTATGAAAAGTATCGCTGAGCAAGCTTTCGCGGATATTTTCGACAAGGCGGAGGATGAAATGAAGGTTATGAATTGATGCGAGGGTTGCAGCGGTCATTTCATCACCGCGGAAGAGATGCGCGAGATAGGCTTTGGTATGGTGCTGGCACGTATAACAGGTGCAGCCGACTTCAATCGGCGTGAAGTCGGTAACAAACTTTGCATTGCGAAGATTGATGCGACCATCTGCAGTGTGAAGACTGCCATGACGAGCCATGCGTGTTGGTGCGATGCAATCAAAGAGATCGCAGCCCGCTTCTACTGCAGCAAACAAATCAGCCGGCTCACCGATGCCGAGCAAATGACGAGGCTTGTCTTCCGGCAAAATGGCATTGACCCAGCCAACAGCGGTGCCGATGTCATCCTTGGTAAATGAACCTCCAATACCATAGCCATCAAATCCTTCAGGGAAATCCGCTGTCGCCGCCAATGCCCCCATTGATCGTGCCGCTTCCTCGCGCAATTCCTGAAATCGTCCGCCTTGGATCACCCCAAAGAGTGACTGCTGCTTATCAACATCGAGTTCGGCATGACGAGTGAGGCAACGCTGTGCCCAGGCATACGTTCGTGCCAGGGATTTCTTTTGATACTCGTAGGGTGCAGTGGGACTGGTGCATTCATCAAATGCAAAGATCATATCGGCACCAAGTTTCCATTGTGCCTCCATCGATGACTCTGGTGTAAACAGATGCTTGCTTCCATCCAAATGGGATTTGAACATCACCCCTTCGTCGGTGACCTTGGCCAGCTGTCCAGCATGAGCGGAAATATTTTCTACCGCATCTCCGGTTGCCACCTTACTGACAGCGTTACCAAATGCCGCACCAAGTGAAAACGCTTGAAAGCCTCCCGAATCAGTCATTGTTGGACCGTGCCAATCCATAAACGGACCGAAGCCACCAGCCTGCTCGACAACGTCTGCCCCTGGTTGCAAATACAGGTGATAAGTATTGGCCAACACCACCTGCGCACCAAGACTTCTGATCTGTTCTGCCGTCAGTGATTTCACCGTCGCCTTAGTCCCGACCGTCACAAATGCCGGTGTCTGGATGACCCCATTCTTTGTTTCAATCGTTCCCGCCCGCGCCAGCGTTCCCTCCAATTTCTTTTGTATAGTAAATTTCAGCATATAAACATGTTTGTTATAACATACTGCTTCCCGTTCACATAATACGAAAGAAGCGGGGCGTTTTTTATTTTCTGCATTTTGGGGCGGGGCCAATCTTTAATGATATACTGCATTTATGACTAAAGAAGACATCGTGAAGCTGTATCCTGATATTGATGTAAATGAAAGTGGCGGACCGGACACTTTTCGTCCGGAAGTAGAAATCGTTGAGCGTGATCCGATCGCAGTTATTATCAAGCATCCGACTGAGGAATCATATTTGATTGCACAGTGGAGCAATGGTTGGTGCGGATTACTGACCGGAGGGATTGAGCCAGGAGATACGGTGGAAGATACCGTGCGCAAGGAAGTCCTCGAAGAAGCAGGGTTTAAACATGTTGGCACAATACAGCCACTTGATTGCGTTTCGCATGGGCTGTTTTACCACACGGTAAAAGGAGTAAATAGACTGGCGCATTACCATCTCGTCTTTGCACAACTAACAGACCTAGAACAAGCGATCATTTCCGAAGAAGAATTGGCAATAGCGACATTTATATGGGTAAGCAAAGATACAGTGGAAGAAATCCTGCCTCGCGAAGATATGAAAAAACTGTGGAGGTTTTATCTGCAGACAAGTTTGTCTTAAATTAAAAAAGCCCCCAGTTAGGGGGCTTTGCATTATGCATACTGTTTATTTTTTGATGCTGATATCTGAATTAAAATAAGGTTAATATGCTCATCAATACTCTTTTGAAGTGTATTTCTCTTCTTTTTATCGAGGGTTTCAAACTTAAATGAGTATTTATTATCAAACCCTCTTTCACCAAGTGTTTGTATGCTTTCCTTAAACAACCCGGAAAAGAACCAAAAGTCAATCGATGCAATACTTACCGGTATAACAAACTCATAAAGCCTGCGGTCCTCATCGATTCTGTTAAGTGCAAGCATTGATCTGATAGATCTCCCCTTTTCCTTTCCAACGAAAGAGGTTTGGCATCCTGACTGAAATTTATCGAGATTGATGACAACATCAGCCTTCAGTCTGTCAGGGTAAATGTTCATTTCCTTGTCTTGGGTATTACGAGTAACTCCGTTGTGAGTAATAGTTAAGATCGTACAACGCAACGTGGTTTGGGTCACACCAAAACAATACGGACCCCATCCTGACAAAGGTTGTTCAACCCTAAAGGTAACCCTGTCTCCATCATCAATATCGCTATAGTCCGCTATATGATATTTATTAATAACCTGGTAGGTAGATACGCTACCTTGTTGCCGGCCGGAGCAGTCAGTTCCTAGACAATGGTATACCTTAACTTGGATACCCATAAGTTTATCAAGGTAAATGCTTCCTTCTAAAATTTCTTCTTTTTTCATTGCTACAGTTTTTTGACATATTGCCTTAATGGGTGAAAAAGTCAATATTTTAGAAACAAAAAAAGCCGCCCCGTTACTGTGCGGCTTTGTAAAAAATACCCTCAAACTACTGAAGGAACTTCGCTAAATTTAAATTCTTTGAATCGTTGAACACTTAGTGTTCAACGTGTATCAGCCGATCCTATCGCACGATCACCCACTTCAATGCCTGAAGATTAACCGGTACTTTGGCAAGGAGACGCTGAAAAGGATCGCGAGGGTCGGTGATAATTTTTTCAACGGTAGCAAGAGTGGCGACATTGACAGACTGAAGCGCGACGGTTGCACCGACGCTAAATGGTACATCGCGAGGCAACTGAACTTCGTATTCGCCGGCGCCGCGACCGATCAGGGTCACTGCCACATCACTGCCCACTGCCGTACCGGAAGTCTGACGACCAGAAGCACTATAAAGCTGAACGGTAGCGGTATGAGTATCGACGTTGGAAATCGTACCAAGTGCGACACTGCCGAAACCATAGACCACCATATTTTCCTTGATGCCCTCGGCACTGCCGGCATCGATGAGCATCGTGTCATAGAAACTGCGATTTGGAAGAGTGAGAACATGGGCAAGCGTACCGGTAGGTGCAGGACTGCGGCCGAGCTCAGCCTTCAATGCCATGTTTTCATCCTGCAATTGCTTGAGGGTTGTAAGCTCGGCATCGTAACTTGTCAGTGTGGTCTGCATGGCCGTAACCTTGCGGATCAATGCGCGCTTTGAAAGCAACTCATTGCTGACCGTACCGCCATAGACGGGCGGAACTTGCGATACCATTTTTTTCGCAATATAGGTCGCAAGGACGATACAAAGAAGTACGCTCGCAACAACAATACTGACGCGTGCCCAGACCGGCAGTGCGCGCCATGGTTCCTTTTTTTTCAATGTCGACTTATAACGAGGCATGATCTTCTAGTGAGACAAGGGTCTGCTTATACTCATCAAACTGTTCCAAAATGATGCCGGTACCGCGAGCGACCGCTGACAATGGATCCTCGGCAATCAATATTGGTAATTGTAACTCCTGCTGCAGGAGCAATGCTAGTCCTCGAAGGTTGGCACCGCCACCCGTGAGCACAATGCCGGTCTGAAGAATATCGGACACCATTTCCGGCGGTGCGGTTTCAAGCACTTCCTGAATACCAGCGACGAGCAACGCTACCGTGCGGGCAAATGCTTCACGGACATCGCCATCAGTGACAATCAATGCCTTTGGCAAACCGCTGACGAGATCGCGACCGCGGACCTCGGTTTCCATGTATTCCGTTTCAAGAGCGGAACCAAGTTCCAATTTCACGCTTTCGGCCGTGCGTTCCCCTACCAACAACTTAAATTCATCACGAAGGTAGTCAATAATACGAGCATCAAAATGATCGCCAGCTACCCGCAGATTGAGTGAGCGAACAATACCGCCCAATGCAATAAGCGCGATGTCGGTAGTCCCCCCGCCAATATCCACGATGAATGACGCTTGTGCAGAAAGCACTGGCAACCGCACGCCAATTGCCGCGGCCATTGCTTCCTCAACAAGAAATACGTCGCGCGCACCAGCATCAATACCGGCATCATAGACGGCGCGCAATTCAACATTGGTAATGCCAGAAGGAACGCCGATCAATACACGCGGTCGAAAAAATTTCTTTGAAATTTTTTCGACCTTGCGAATGAAGTACGCCAGCATTTCCTCCGCCATTTCAAAGTCAGACACGACGCCCTCAACAAGCGGTCGCACGATCTTGATGTGTTCCGGCGTCTTGCCCCACATCTCCTTGGCTTCACGACCAATTGCCACGATCTGTCCGGTCTTCTGGTTTACTGCAACGATCGACGGCTCATTGATGACAATGCCGTGACCTTTGACATACACGAGTGTATTGGCAGTACCCAAATCGATACCGATGTCATTTGAAAATCGTTCGTAGAATTTTTTAAACATGTTAATACGCTTTCGCAAAAAGTACTCGACCATCTGAAGGGTTTCCTGTCTTTATGCACTGACCCTCTTCCCTTTTTTGATTGAATGGAATACAGCGAATAGTTGCCCCGATTTCCTCCTTAATTTTTTTCTCAGTTTCAGTCGTACCGTCCCAGTGTGCCATGACAAATTTTCCATCCTCAATCGCCGCAACAAATTCTTCCCAGGCATTAGCTTCAACGGTGTTAGCCACTAATCGCTGTTCTGCAGCCTCGTATAAATGTGACTGAATATTTTCCAATACTGCTTTTATCGCTGAGGGGAAATTATCGTCAATAGTGATGATTGTTTTTTCTCCAGTATCTCGGCGGACAGTAACACAATGTCCAGCGGCAATATCTTTCGGTCCGTATTCTATGCGAAGTGGAACACCCTTCTTTTCCCATTCAAAAAATTTCTCACCTACACGCACATGCTCACGATCGTCTACACGAATACCGTACCCTGTTTGGACAGTGATCATATCAGCAAGCTCCTTGGCTTTGGTAACCACTTCTTCTTTGTTATCAGCAGTAAATACTGGCACCAGTACAATTGGAGTAGCCGTCATGCGTGGTGGCAATACCAACCCCTTATCATCACTATGCGTCATGATCAACCCTCCGATAGAGCGCGTTGAAAGACCCCAGCTGGTTTGCCAACCATATTGCATAGTGTTCTGGTCATCGAGGAATTGAATGTTGAACGCCTTGGCAAAGTTATCGCCGAGATTGTGTGAGGTCGCATACTGCAATGCCTTGCCATCCTGCATCATCGCCTCACAACAGTAGGTCTTTAGCGCACCCGCAAATCGATCATTGTCAGTCTTCTGACCAGTCACTACCGGTATCGCCATGTATTCTCGTGAGAACCATTCATACACTGCAAGCATCTTGCGCGCATACGCATCAGCCTCTTCTTGTGTGACATGCACGGTATGTCCCTCCTGCCACAAAAATTCTGTCGTGCGCAAAAATGGTTTGGTCTTCATTTCCCATCGCACCACGTTTGCCCATTGATTGATCAAAAGCGGCAAGTCACGATATGAATGTACCCACCCTGAAAAGACTTCGTACATGATGGTCTCTGAAGTCGGACGAATAACAAGTGGTTCTTCCAATTTTTCACCGCCAGCATGAGTAACGACTGCAACCTCTGGTGCAAACCCTTCAACGTGTTGTGCTTCACGCTTCAAAAAACGTTCCGGGATGAGAAGTGGAAAATAGGCATTTTGCACTCCTTCCTGCTTGAACTTTGCATCAAGAATTTTTTGGACCTGTTCCCAGATAGCGTATCCGTACGGCTTAATGACCATACAGCCCTTTACTGGGGCATATTCTGCCAAATCAGCAGCAGCAATAATATCCAAATACCACTGAGAATAATCCTCGGCTCGTGGCGTAATAGCCTTTTCGTGCGTTTGCTCGCTCATATACCCTTGTATAATCGCACAAAAAGACAAATAAAAAAAGCCTCCTGATTTTATTAGAAGGCTTTAAAAAAATTAAATGGTTTTAAGAGCAGGATCGATAGTTTCAGATGGGGTAACTTTAAAAAACGGTATAGGTTTTTTAAATAAAACAGGAATCACGTCTCCTATTTTCTGTCCCCGATATTTATCACAACGGATAGTAGTGTCTGGTATGCCGTCATGGTTAGTATCAACATCGAGTTCCACTTTTTCTATAAGGCAGACTTTTGTTTCCGCATTTCCGTTATGTAATCCTATTTCTAATTTAGCTGGACCAGCAGTAAGACTATCTGGATCAGTTAGCCTTCCGAGACATATGTTATTTTCCTCGCCCTTAATAAAAATGTAGACGTTTACTTTTTTAATTACTCCTCTTTTTTCAAAAGAAACAAAGTGTTGTTTTTGAGGAGCAATATCAATGTTTCGCTCTACGGTAATTACATTTCGTTTTGCATTAATAATGCTAAGCTCTATTATTATTAATGAAGCATACATACATCCAAAAATAAAATTTTTCATATTAATTTGTTAAGGTTTGAACTCAATTTTCTATTCTTTTTTATATTATCACATTTTTAATAAAATGTCAATATGTACGTTGCTCGGTAACGCACATATTACATAAATAAAAAAAGCCTCCGAATTGCTTCGGGGGCTTTTGTTCAATCTTTGGGGTCATCCGTTCTTGCAGGACGCTCTTTTGGCCGTAACGCAAAACGACAGTACTCCGACCGCACACAAAAGTGTGGATACAATCAGGAAGTTAGGAACGTCATGGAAGAGGCCGGTAATGAGCCCGGGTATTCCTATAGCGAAAGGAATACAGGAAAGAAGGGTGCTTCGCTGTTTCATTAAAAATGGGCTAAATAGTGAAAATATAACTTTCCTTTATTATAATACTATTTTTTAAAAAAGTCAAGCACCCTCCCTTGTCAAAAGGCATTGTAAGTGCTATATTTACGGCTCGTCAATTGGACGAAATTATTCAGAAATTAAGGCTTGTCTCGCCATAGCGAAAGCGACGGCGGATCGGGTGTCGAAACCCTATATACAGGCCTGCTACAGATTGTATGAAAAAAATAAACCCTCAAGACCTCATGGAGGCAGGTGTCCACTATGGATACTCACGTACTCGTCGCCACCCTACCGTTACCAAGTTTATCTATGGTACCAAGGACAAGGTAGACATTATTGATCTCGAAAAGACCGTTCCTCAGATTGAAGCTGCGGCTAATTTCCTTCAAGGACTTGGTGCAAGCGGCAAGACCGTTTTCTTCGTTGGTGTAAAGCCAGAATCACGCAATGCGATTCATGAAGTAAGCAGCCTATTGAAGCAGCCATATGTTACGGAACGTTGGATCGGTGGTATTCTCACCAACTTCGGTGAAATCAAGCGCCGCATTCAGAAACTTGAGGACCTTCGCGAAAAGAAGGCTTCAGGCGAACTTGCAAAGTTCACTAAAAAGGAACAGCTTTTGCTTCAGCGTGAAGAAGAGCGTCTTAACAAGTACTTCGGCGGTCTCGTTGGTGTGAACAAGCTTCCTGATGCCATCGTTGTGGTGGACTCTAAGAAGGAGCACATTGCCGTTGCGGAAGCACGCAAGAGCAATATTCCAATCGTTGCAATCGGCAACACTGACTGTTCTATTCGTGAAATCGACTATCCTATCATTGCCAATGACAGTTCCGCTTCTTCTATTGCGGCAATTCTTGGTATACTAAAGGACGCGTTTCAAGGTTAATTAATAAGCGTAACATTTAAAAAAATATGATCACTACCGAACAAGTAAAAGAACTTCGCGATAAGACTGGCATTTCCATCATGCAGTGCCGCAAGGCCTTGGAAGAAGCCAATGGTGATATGGAAAAGGCCATGGTTATCCTTCAGAAGAAAGGCGGTGAAGCTGCCCAGAAGAAGGCTGATCGTTCAGCGGCAGACGGCATCGTAGTAATGCGTACTGACGGTAGTCGCGCTCTTACCTTGGTGTTGAACTGCGAAACTGATTTCGTAGCAAAGAACGAGGACTTCGTGAATCTTGCCAATGCTCTCGCTGACCTCGCATGGGCAGAAGGCGTAGAAGTAATGCAGGAAAAGGCTCCTGAAATGATCAATGCTGTCGTATTGAAGACTGGTGAGAACATCCAGCTTGGCGGCGTAGAAGACCTTAAGGGTGAAGTGGTTAGTGGCTATGCTCACTTTGACCACAAGTCAGCGGCAGTCGTAAGTCTTAGCGGCGGTACACCAGAAGTAGCAAAGGACATTGCAATGCACGTTGCAGCAATGAAGCCAAGTTTCCTCCACAAGGATGAAATCTCTGCGGAAAACGTTGCAACGGTGAAGTCAGTGATGGAAGAGGAAGTAGCCGCTCAGAGTGAGGGCAAGCCTCAGGAAATCAAGGACAAGATGCTTGAAGGCAAGATCAATGCATTCTTTGCTGAACAGACTCTACTCAACCAGCCATTCTTCAAGGCACCAGAAAAGACCATTGAACAGTATGCGAAGGAACATGGCGCAACCGTTCAGAAGTTCACTCTTCACACTGTTGCCTAACCCCTCATGATCACCTTCCTTGCCATCACTGCTGCTGTGCTCGCCCTTGCGCTTTGGCTCACTACCATGGCACTGTGGCGACAGGCTGAACAGGGTCAGGAAGTGAAAACGATCAAGCAGCAGGATGTGATCGGGCAATGGAACAAGGCCAAGCGATTGGCTCGTCGCAGTTGGTACGGTGGCTTGCGCTACAGCAAGCAGGCAACCCATTGGGGCAATACCAAGGTTCGTAAGGCATTCATTGCCATATTCCCCCGCTCTCAGGCTGCCTTCATCCATCCAGATCCACTGACTGGATTGCAACATGGTCCCTCATCGTATTTCTTGGCCAGTATTTCCAAGCCTTCAAAAAAGGCAAAGACCAAGAAAAAGGAGGTTCTAAAAAATTTGTCAGAAGAATAAAAATTTGCTATCCTAGGCGTACCAAATCCTCCTAGGATATGTGCCGGATTAGCTCAGTTGGTAGAGCAACGCTTTTGTAAAGCGAAGGTCGTCAGTTCAAGTCTGACATCCGGCTCCAAAAAGAAAACCCCCTTTCGGGGGTTTTCTTTTTATTTCGATGTGGCTGCCTTTTTGACAGCTGTTGTAGCCGTTGCTGCTTTTGGAGGATTGGTCAGCGTTGTCGGTAATGCTTTCTTGAGAGCATCCACAGACATGAAGCCGCTGTAGGTTTTGCCATCGATTACCAGTGATGGTAACGTGCTTGGAATTTTATAAATACTAAGCAGTGCACGGATCGTAGAGCTGTCGAGATGGGCATCAAATGAATAGAGACGAATTGATGGATACTGCTGACGCAGTGCATCGAGGGCGTAGCCCTGATTGACGCAGTCCTGACAGATATCCTTGTTCGCATAGAAATACAGGATGGTCACGGTATTCTGCTTACAGCGTTCTGCAATGCGCTTGGTGAGCAGGAAGTCCTTCACTTCAAGGACGCTGTACTGCTGCTTTAGCAGGGCTAGCTGGGTCTGATCACCGAAATTCTGCTCACCATAGGTGATCTTGTCAGCAAGGTCGGAGATCTCGCTGGAGAGGTAGTTTGAGGTGTCCTGACAGGATGCTTCCTGAAGAAGGTCAAACTGCGTCTCTGATGAAAGGACATCCACCGTTGCCTGGTTTTGAGCCTCCTTGATTTCTGCCAGCTTGCGATCGTTGATATAGACACTGAACAACCATGCCGCAATAAAGACGCTGATAGTGATGATGAGTACGATAAAATATTTCCTAAATCCCTTCATATGATTATCGCCATGCCGGCTGACCACGTCGTGCTATTGTATTCCAAACAGCCTTCAAAAGCCAGAATGGGGCGATGACACTGTAGATCAGGATATAGGCAATGATGTGCCAGTTTAGACCATTACCCTGCTTGTTCAAACGGGTTCCCGCAACGATAGAAAAGATGAGCAGCGCATAGAGAAATATCGTAAGCAATGACACGGTCTGCGTATTGATATAGAACCAGTCAAAATGGAGATGGATCGTGCCACCGTGATGAAAGCCGGCAATGCTGTACTGGGTAATTTTCTTAACAATGAAAAGAACGGCATCATAGGCGAATACTAATGATAGGTACACCACGGCAATGATCGAGATAATACCTGATGGCAGGGTGAAGAATGAGAAGTTCATGTATTCCTTCTTGAAAACCAGGCGACGGTAATCAATGGTGTTTTGGATAAAGCCATAAATCCAACGCAAGCGCTGCACGTAGAGTTTCTTTACGGTATTTGGAGAGCGGGTGTAGACATAGGCATTGACGCAGTGCTCAATCGGCAAATGATGCTCCTGCATGCGGTAGGCCAATTCCTGGTCTTCAGTATTGTGAGCCTTGCGGAATTTTCCGACCTGCTGAAATGTTTCCTTGCGGAATAATGAAAACGGTCCAGGGGTAACGTGAATAGCACCAAGCAGTGACAGCATTTTCTTGTTGTAGGTGCTCATGTTGTATTCGGCACGCTGGGCAAATTGCAAAAGGTTTTTTGGCTCATCAACAATCAGTGATGGAGTGACGGCCATAGTCTTCGGATGAGCCTGGAAGACACCGATCATGCGACGAAGAGCATCGGGTGCAACAAATGAGTCAGCGTCAAGACCGCCGATGATATCAGCATCGGTATTATCAATACCAAAGTTAATGGCAGTGTGCTTACCACCATTTTCCTTATGGAAGATGCGCACGCGATCGTGGTTTTCATACTTCAATAATTCCTGCCAGGTATTATCGGTACTGCCATCATCAACGGCAATAACTTCCAGTCTGTCAGCCGGATAATCAAGAGCCAGAATGGAGGCAATGGTACCGTGGACCGTCTTTTCCTCATTCCAACAGGGCACGATAATAGCCACTTTTGGTGGATTGACCAGGTCAGGCAATGGTTCACGCTTCAGGGCCTTAATTTCCTTAAAATGTTCAAAATACGTGAATAACAAAAAAACCTGCACATAGACGGCCAGGAAGATGACAATATACGTCAGAAACTCCGGAATAGTCATAAAATAGGTTCTCCTATCCTAGCACAAAGACCTTATTTTTTCTAGGATAAAAATGGGGTATACTTTAGGCTATGGAACCACAAGAAACAGCACCTCAAGACCCTATTACTACCCCGAATAAGCCGGCGGTGACGATGGCAGCAGCCCTTGTCACCTGTGTGGCAATGATTGCCGTTGCATTGATCATTATCATGCACCCAGCAAGTAAGACTGGTACACCAACCGCTACCACTGAACAGTCTGGCACGCCGACCAGCATTCCTGCCGAAGTCGCTACCCTTCGCCCAAGTGATATGAATCATGTCCGCGGTGACTTGAGCAAGGCCCAAGTATTGATCTTCGAATATTCCGACAGTGACTGTCCATACTGTCAGCGCTTCCACCCTGTATTGCAGCAAGTCGTAAATGACTATCAGGGCAAGGTCGCATGGGTCTATCGTTTCTATCCACTAACTAGTCTGCATCCTGATGCATACAATGAAGCATTGGCATTGCAGTGTGCGAGTCAGCTCGGCGGCGCAAAGGCATTCAACACGTATCTTGATGCCGCAATCAATGTCACCCTTAATCCTGATCCTCAAAGCACCACAATGCTGACGACGATCGCGACCAGTCAGGGTCTTGATGCCACCAAGTTCAATAGCTGTATGACTGATCCTGCTACTGCAACCACGATCCAGAACAGCATCCAGGAAGCACAGGCCATTGGTGCTGCAGGCACGCCGTTTAGCGTTGTCGTAAACATCAAAACCGGCAAGCAGATCATCATCCCCGGCTCCTACCCTATCGAGGACGTGAAGAAGGATATCGATTCCCTTCTCCAGTAATCTCACCGCACAACATACAAAAAACCGCTCGGAATTTCCGAGCGGTTTTTTATGTATTAATCAAAATAATTTCTGAGGCGTTGGATGCGGTCGTTCTGACGAAGCTTTTCGTGCACCTTTGCTTCAATCTGACGGATACGCTCACGAGTGACTCCGAATTCCTTACCGACTTCCTCGAGGGTGTGCTGTACCCCATCGATCAAACCGTAACGCATTTCAAGAATGCGCTTTTCCTTTGGAGAAAGTTCTTCGAGCACGGCACGGATGGCATCCTGCAGCATGCGACGACTAGCTTCCTGGTCAGGGCGAAGAATCTTGTCATCGGCAATGAACTCACCGAAAGTAGACTTGTCCTCGTCATCACCAATCGGTGATTCCAATGAACGCGTCTCCTGATTGATCTGTTCGATAACGTGAACCTTTTCAACTTCGATACCCATTTCCATCGCGATTTCTTCCGGCATTGGATCACGTCCCAAGTCCTGGGCCAAGCGACGCATCACCTGCTTGTATTTTGAAATGGTTTCCACCATGTGAACAGGAATACGGATGGTACGAGACTGGTCAGCCAAGGCACGGGTGATAGACTGTCTGATCCACCAGGTCGCATAGGTTGAGAACTTAAAGCCCTTAGTATAATCAAATTTTTCTACAGCCTTGAAAAGACCGATGTTGCCTTCCTGGATAAGGTCAAGCAACGTAAGGTCAGCAGTACGGTTGGCATACTTCTTGGCAATTGAAACCACCAAACGGAGGTTGGAGCGGGCAAGAAGGTTTTTTGCCTCAAGATCGCCTGCGGCAATGCGCTTGGCAAATTCCTTTTCCTGAGCAGCATTGATCAGTGGGTACTGACCGATATCCTTAAGATACATCTGCACGGAGCTGAAACTGTGACTGTCCTTCACGTACTTTGAAAGATCCTCACTGTTGTCGATATCAAGCAGGTTTCCTCCTTCAAGGATGTCGATGCCGGCAACGCTGAACTTCTCATAGAGCTCATCGAGGAACATGATGTTGTTTTCGATATCAGGAAATGTCTTGAGAATCTCATCGTAGGTAATGAATCCACGCTTCTTACCCTTGGCAATGAGCTCGTCGGATTTTACTTCCATTTCCTTCATTTTTTTCTCACTATTGTTTTCGCGACGCGGTGGTGTGCCCGCATGACGAATAGTGATTGGCTTTGGCTTGTTTTTCGCCACTGCCGGAGCAGCTTTTGCGACAACCTTTCCTCGGCCCGCCGTAGCTTTAGCGGAGGAGGCTTTGGTAGCTTTTTTGACTGGAGCCTTTTTTACCGCAGTCTTTACTTTCTGGGGAGCAACTTTGACTGGCTTTTTACCCTTAGCCATCTGGGTCTTCTTTGGCGCTGATGCGCTCTTCTTTGCTACTTTCTTCGGTTGTGCTTTCTTAGCTGGTTTTTTGTTTGGCATATATAGTTCATTCGTATCATCATTGAAAATAGGAGAAATGTCAACCCGCCTTCGGTAAACCTACGGCGAGGCAAGGTCCCTCGGGCCATCACTACGATCCGTGACGGCGTTGGTGGAGTTTTTGCAGTAGTGCAAGATAGTGCAATTCCATTTCCTCATCACGCTGCTGCTTGGCCTCGTTCATCTTCATGGCATATTCAAAGCGCAACTGTTCGAGAAATTGCGCAATGATAGTCTGAACCAGTTCCCCCATCACTTCCTCACGCTGTTCGACGGAAAATAACGCGTATTCTTTTTCTACCGCTGCCAATACGCGCTCGCGCTGCTCATCAGTGAGCGGTGTGAGCATGATTGAGCGATCGTCAAAGCGAAAGGTGCTGAGCGTTTCCATGTGATGTGCCATGAGTTCACCGGGAAACAGTTCGCTCAAGGCAATGAAACGTTCGGTGTGACTTATAGGAAGAGCTTGCTTCGTTATGCCGGAAATCGTACCAGTAGGTGCAGGCACAGTGGCCGTTGCCATAAAGCCATTAAACTCGTCAGTGACTTCCTTGATACCAATACTGGATTCAGCCGCAATAGTATTGAGATAGACCTGGCGCTCAACAGCAGAACTGACTCGAGCGAGAAATGGAAAGAGCCGGGTGCGCAAGGCAAGCTTGAGCTGGTGGGCGGACGTTACGGTTTTTTGAATAGCATGCAAGGTATGAAGAATGAAGTGCTCACTGTTTTTGAGGAGCTCTTTCCAGGCTTCACTTCGCTCAGCCCCTACGCTATCGCTTCGGCCCGAGAAAAAATCAGCAGGGTCCATGCCTTCCGGCAATGCCACCACTTTTGGATTCATGCCCAGTGACAATGCCACCAAGGCTGCGCGCTCAAGTGCCTTCTGTCCGGCCGCATCCCCATCAAATGCCAAAAAGATATTTGGGGTAAGGCGAGCTAGGACTGACAGATGGGCACTAGGATCTCCCACGACGGACTCTGACACGGCCGTACCGGACGTTGCGATGGTATTTTTAAACCCGGCCTGATGACTAAGGACCAGGTCCATCTGCCCTTCTACGAGAATGGCAAAGTTATGCTTCTTGATCGGACCCTTGGCCTTGTCGAAACCAAAGAGCACGCGAGACTTGTGGAAGATTTCCGTCTCTGGGCTGTTGAGGTATTTTGGACTCTGTTCCCCATCCTTTGTCACTTCCGGAAAAATACGTCCGGAAAACGCTACTACTCGCCCACTGCCATCCATCATCGGAAAGATAATGCGGCCACGAAAGCGGTCATAATACCCCTTTTCTGTTTTCTTAATCAGTCCTGCCCGCTCATAGTAACCGGCACTCGTTTCATCAAGACCACCGGCAAGCGTGCGCCACTCGATTGGTGCATAGCCGATGCGAAATTGATCAATACTTTCCTGGGTCAGTCCCCGCTTGAACAAATACTGCAATGCATCCGGTGCATGCTTGAGCACATCCTGATACTTTTTTGTTGCCGCTTCCATGGCAGCAAAAACACTGTCCGTTGGTTCAACCTTGGTATTCTGGGTCGTCATGACGATGCCGGCCCGATCAGCCAAAACCTTCAGGGTTCCCTTGAAATCCAACCCTTCAAACTGCTGCACGAAGTTAATGACGTCACCTTTTGCCCCGCAGCCAAAGCAATAGTAAAGACCGCGTTCCGGCGAAACCGAGAACGACGCAGTCTTTTCATTATGGAAGGGACATCGAGCCTTGAACTGAGTGCCGGATGGTTCTAGTGTAATGTAGGTCGACAGTACTTCGGTGATAGGCAATCGATGTTTTATTTGTTCGATCAACCCGTTATCCATTTTCCCTATTCTTCGTCGTGCTTAATGTTGTTGATGTCGAGCGCACTGCGTTCGCGGAAACCGGTACCGGCAGGAATCAATCGTCCAATCGTCACGTTTTCCTTCAAGCCACGAAGGGTATCAGTACCACCCTTCACCGCATTGGCAATCAAGACACGGTTGGTGTTTTGGAATGAAGCGGCAGAGATCCAACTCTTGGCATTCAATGCAGTCTGAGTGATACCGAGAATAATCAAGGCGCCCTTCGCTTCGCGCAATCCGCGTTCACGCATCTTTGCGTTTTCTTCCATCAATTCTGTTGCTTCGATAATTTCACCCGATGAGAATGAAGTGTCACCGGCATCCTTGATTTCACGGCGTGAGAACATCTGACGAACGATGATTTCCAAGTGCTTGCGGGCAATTGATGCGCCCTGCAATTCGTACACCTTGATGATTTCACGAACGATGTAGTCTTCTGCTGCTTCACGACCGCCGTATTCATATACTTCGTCGATATTTGCAGAACCGTCGGTCAATAGCTGACCACCGGCAACATCCTCGCCAACTTTCACAATTGGCACACGTCGTGGACCAAGAACATATTCAACACTGTCCTTCTTGGCACCACTACCCTTGGTTGAAAGCACTACGATAGTCTTTTCAGTACCGTTTTCCTTGATTTCTGCAACCGTACCTTCGTACTTGTTAATTGCAGCAGGATTTTTCACGGCACGGCGTTCGAAGATTTCTTCGACACGAGGGAGACCCTGGGTAATGTCGACACCAGCCAAACCACCGGCGTGGAAGGTACGGAGCGTCAACTGGGTACCAGGTTCACCGATCGCCTGTGCGGCAACGATACCGACAGATTCACCCCGCTCAACAAGCTTGTTGCGACCAAGGTCAAGACCGTAACACTGACGACAGATACCGTAGATAGTCTTACATACCATTGGAGTACGAACATAGACTTCCTTCACGCCCTTCTCGTCGATCAATGCAACGTCTTCACGACTGAGCAAATGACCGCGCTTGAATAGTGTTTCGCCACCTTCGGTGACAATATCCTTTGCCACGATACGGCCGCGAATGACCTTTGCAAGTGGGATTTCAAGACCAGACACTACTTCTGCCACCATGCGCTTACCAGCCTTGGTACCGCAGTCTTCCTCAGTGATGACCACATCCTGAGCGACATCCACCAAACGACGGGTAAGGTATCCGGCACGAGCGGTGTTCAATGCCGTGTCGGCAAGACCCTTACGTGAACCGTGGGTAGTAATGAAGTATTCAAGTGGTGAAAGACCTTCCTTGAATGATGGAATGATTGGAAAATCAATCGTACGACCAGTGGTGTTCTGAATGAGACCTTTCATACCGGCCATCTGTGTCACGTTACTCATCGAGCCACGGGCACCAGAGGTAACCATGTCGTAGACTGAACCGTGCTTCTCAATGGTGTCGGGAAGAATTTTTTCGATTTCATTCTTGGCCTTGTTCCAGTTTGAGATAACCTTTTCGTAGCGTTCATCTTCTGAAAGCAACCCTTCCTCGAACTGAGCACGGATTTCTGCTTCCAATGCGCGATACTTGGCAACAATCGCCGGCTTTTCCTTTGGCACGATCACGTTGTCGATACCCCAGGTTACGCCAGAGCGGGTTGCATACTTGTATCCGAAGTCCTTCACGCGGTCGAGAATTGGCGCAACACGATCAACACCATACTTTGAGATCAGTGAGTCAATTACGGTTGCCATTTTCTTACCGGTCATATCCTCGTTCATGTACTGGAAGTCACTTGGAAGAACGGCATTGAAGTAGAGACGTCCAACCGTTGTTTCAAATGGCTTACCGCCGAACTGAGCGTACTTGTCCTTCTGAGTACCAAGGACCATGATTTTCGCACGCAATGATACTGCGCCGAAGTCACTTGCCGTGATTGCCTCGTTTGGACTTGCGAAGTATGAACCTTCACCCTTGTCACCATCGATTGCAGTGGTCATCCAGTAACAACCAAGAACGATATCCAACATCTTTGATGAAATGATCGAGTCACCGTTCTGAGGCTTGAGAATGTTCTTGTCAGCTGCAATCAGTGTTGCTGCTTCATGCTGTGCTTCAGCTGAGAGCGGAAGGTAGAGACCCATTTGGTCACCGTCGAAGTCAGCGTTGAACGCAGGACAGACGAGTGGGTGGACCTTGATGGCATTACCTTCAACCAAGACTGGCATGAATGCCTGAATACCGAGACGGTGCAGGGTCGGTGCACGGTTGAGCATCACGTACTTGCCCTTGATCACCTCTTCAAGAATTGCCCACACTTCCGGAATACCGTCCTCGATGAGCTTGTTCGCTCCGCGAATGTTGTATGCCAATTCACGCTCAATGATCTTTGAGATCACAAACGGACGGAAGATTTCAAGTGCCATGTGCTTTGGCACACCACACTGGTTAAGCTTAAGGTTAGGACCGACGACGATCACGGAACGAGCTGAGTAGTCAACACGCTTACCGAGAAGGTTCTGACGGAACAGACCCTGCTTTGACTTCAAGTTGTCAGACAATGACTTCAATGCACGACGCTGTGCCTGACTCATTGCAGGACTGTCCTGTCCAGCAATTGAGTTGTCGATCAATGCGTCAACTGCTTCCTGCAAGATACGCTTTTCATTACGCAAGATCACGTCAGGCGCACCGATTTCCTTCAACTTCTTCAAACGGTTGTTACGGTTGATCACGCGACGGTAAAGGTCGTTGATGTCAGACGTTGCATGACGGCCACCTTCAAGTGCCACCATTGGACGAATTGCTGGAGGAATAACCGGGATAACAGTGAGGAACATCCATTCAGGACGAATGTTGGCATAGATCATGCCGCGCACAAGTGAGAGACGCTTGTTGAGCTTCTCACGTTCTGCCGCACCAGCCTTTTCAAGCATCTTTTCAGTGTGCTCCTTGACCTTCACGAGATCCATATCCTTAAAGAGCTGGTAGATTGGCTCAGCACCAACACCGGCTTCAAAGGCAGAACCGTATTTCAATGAGTAGTGGTGGTAAGAGATTTCATTCAACACCTTACCGATGCGGATTTCCGCAATTTCCTTCTTGGTATTTGCAAGCAGGGTGCGAAGCTTCTCACGAGTCTCTTCGTCAGCGGCGCCTTTCAACTTGTTCTTGAATTCTGCATCAAGGTCGGCAACGATGCGCTCGCGCTCGTCCTCGTGGACAGTGGTAATGATGTAGCCAGCAAAGTAGACAACCTTTTCAAGATCGGTCAGAGACACATTCAAGAGGATGCTCATGCGTGATGGCACGCCGCGGAGGAACCAAATGTGAGCAACTGGTGATGCCAATTCGATGTGACCCATGCGTTCACGACGAACGATGGCCTGAGTGACTTCCACGCCACATTTTTCACAGACAATGCCTGCGTAACGGATGCGCTTGTACTTACCACAGTAACATTCATAGTCCTTTTCCGGACCGAAGATGCGCTCGTCAAAAAGACCGCCGCGCTCACTGCGTCCAGTACGATAGTTGATGGTTTCCGGCTTGGTAACCTCGCCGAAAGACCATTCGCGAATGCGATCTGGACTAGCAAGCTTGAGGGAGATTTGATCAAAGTTTGTTGTATCGAGTGTTTTCATAATAGTGAGTGATTAGCGAAGAGATTAATTGTTTTCTGCTTCTTCTTCAAATGGTACGACCTGTGCGTTCTTGAGCTCAACATCGAGGGACAATCCGCGAAGATAGTTCAACATCACCGAGAATGAGGCCGGCACGTTTGGTTCGCCGATCGGCTCATTCTTGATAATGGCATCAAATGTCGCGGCACGTCCCTTGATATCGTCGGACTTGATCGTGAGCATTTCACGAAGGGTGTGTGAGGCACCGTATCCTTCCAATGCCCAGACCTCCATTTCACCGAAACGCTGACCTCCACCCTGTGCCTTACCACCAAGCGGCTGCTGGGTAATGAGACTGTATGGACCGATTGAACGCATGTGAATCTTGTCTTCGACCATGTGGTGCAGCTTGAGGATGTACATGTATCCCACAGCAATGTCCTGTTCGAACTTTTCACCGGTGCGTCCATCAAAGAGCGGTACGCGACCGTTTTCCGGTAAGCCGGCTTTCACTAACTCTTCCTTGATTTCATTGTCAGTTGCCCCTGAGAATGGTGGCACGATTGCCTGGTAGCCAAGCTCGTTTGCAGCCATACCCAAGTGAAGCTCGAGAATCTGTCCGAGGTTCATACGTGACGGCACACCAAGCGGTGTAAGCACCACGTCAACCGGACGACCGTCTGCCATGTATGGCATGTCTTCCTCTGGCAAGACCACTGAGATCACACCCTTGTTTCCGTGACGACCAGCAAGCTTGTCGCCGACTGAAATGTTACGGAGCTGTGCAACCTCGATCACGATCTTCTTGATCACGCCCGATTCAAGCGTGTGTCCCTGATCGCGAGAGAAGATCTTCACGCGAATGATACGACCCTTCTTGCCGTGATCCATCTTTAATGATGTGTCCTTCACGTCACGAGCCTTTTCAGCAAAGATACTGCGGAGGAGGCGTTCTTCCGGAGTAAGTTCGGTTTCGCCCTTTGGCGTAATCTTACCGACGAGAATGTCGCCCTCCTTCACTTCCGCACCAACGCGAATGATACCGTCCTCATCAAGGTCCTTGAGGCGAGCTTCACCGACATTTGGAATGTCACGAGTGGTCACTTCTGGACCAAGCTTGGTGTCGCGCACGACACAGGTGAATTCAGCAATATAGATAGAGGTGAACTTTGAATTCTTGATCAATCGCTCTGAAAGGATGATCGCGTCCTCGAAGTTTGCACCGTTCCAACTCATGAATGCGACGAACATGTTCTGACCGAGAGCAATCTGTCCGTGATCAGTCGTAGAGGTGTCGGCAAGCAATTCGCCCTTCTTGACCTTCTGGCCAAGTGACACAACTGGACGCTGGTGGAATGCGTTGAAGTTGTTGTTACGCTGGAATGTCACCAATGGGTAAGTCTGTTCTTTGTTCTTGTCATTCTTCACCACGATCTTCGAAGCATCAACGTGAGTGACTTCACCAGCTTCATATGCCTGCACGAGGCGACCTGAATATGGTGCGGCATCCTGTTCAACACCGGTTGCCACCAATGGTGCTTCTGGAGCGATCAATGGCACGGCCTGACGCTGCATGTTACTTCCCATCAATGCACGGTTCGCATCATTGTGTTCCACAAATGGAATCATTGAAGTACCGACAGAGAATGCCTGGTTTGGTGCGACATCGATGTAGTCGACTTGATCCTTTGGCACAATGCCCGGACTGGTACGAATACGAGCTTCGACCTCGTTTGGAAGGTTACCCTTGTCATCATATTTGGTACTGCCGTGGGCAATAGTGCACTTTTCTTCTTCTGCTGCGTTCAAGTATTCAACCTCACCGGTGATCTTACCGTTCTTCACTTTCACATATGGAGTCTCAATCACGCCGAATGCATTGACGCGCGCGTAGATAGAAAGACGAAGAATCAAACCGATGTTTGGACCTTCCGGAGTTTGAATAGGACAAACGCGACCATAGTGAGATGGGTGCACGTCACGAACTTCAAGCGTTGCACGTTCACGAGTCAAACCGCCGGGACCAAGCGCAGAAAGGGTGCGGAGTTCCTCAATTTCAGACAAGACGTTTTCCTGCTGCATGAACTGTGAGAGCTGGTTGGTCGTAAAGAATTCCTTGATACGAGCCTGCAACGGACGCTGATTCACGACCTGGATTGGCAATGCATTTGAAGCATCAATGGTAGACATGCGGTCCTGCACGTTACGCTTGATCTGAGTCAAACCAACATAAATTTTCTGCTGGAGCATTTCACCGACGAAACGAACGCGGCGAGAACTGAGGTTGTCGATATCGTCAGCGTGTGAACCTGGAGTACTGTTGAGTTCGATGATGTTGTTGACGATGATAGCAAGATCAGCGACGGAAAGGGTCTTACGTTCCATTTCCTTGTCACCCATGTCGAGACCAAAGCGCTTGTTGAAGCGGAAGCGACCGACTGATGAAAGGTCATAGCGCTCTTCTGAGAAGAGGTTGTTAACGAAGTCACGGGCATTGTCAGCCGTTGCCAAATCACCGTCGCGAAGCTTACGGTAGATTTCAACAAAGGCGGTCTCAGGGGTCTTTGCAGTATCCTTCTCAATGGCATGGGCCATGACCTTCTGGGCAATCTCACCCTTGAAGTGCTTGAGGATGTCAGCGTCAGTAGTAAGACCAAGAGCGCGAAGCAATGATACGACAGGGAATTTCTTCTTCTTGTCGATACGAACATAGACAGTACCGTCAGGGTCTGATTCGATTTCAATCCAGACACCACGGTTTGGAATGATCTTTGCGCCAAAGTAGCGCTTGCCCTTTACTTCGAGTTCGGTAAAGAACACGCCGCTTGAGCGAGAAAGCTGAGGAATGATTGAGCGTTCAACACCATTGATGATGAAGGTGCCGTGCGGAGTCATAACCGGAAGGTCGGCCATGAAAATTTCCTGTTCCTTTTCAGAACCGGTTTGCTTGTTGGTCAGTTTTACCCGAGCCTTGATTTGTGTTTCGAGAGAAAGCTTGTTTTCCTTGCAGTAGTGCTCGTCGAACTTTGGTTCAACGAGATGGAATGACACGAAGTCCAACTGGAACTTCTTGCCTGAGTAGTCATTGATAGGAGTGAATTCCTTGAAGGTTTCCTTCAGCCCCTTTTCAACCAACCAGTTGAATGAGTCAAGCTGATGCTGAATGAGGTTAGGAAATTCTACTAATGGTTTTTTATATTTCGAAAAGTACTTTTTTGGACGCTGGTCCGTAGATTTGGTTTTACTCATTTAACGAAAAAATGCCTCGCGGGCCTTCCCGGGGGCGTTAACTTAAAAAATACTACTAATTTACAGGCTTTTCTCTCGTAACCCTTCCTCAATCTGTAAGGTCTAAAGTATATGCAAAAATTGATGTTTTGTCAATCCTGTTTTAGGACCCCTATGATCTTTAAATATTCTTGAGGGGTAAAAAGGTATGATTGGAAACTGTGGATCAGGATACGTATGAAAACATTGAAAAAATTAGAGGCATTATTGCCGCATATTATGATCTGCCTAATGGCTATAAGATAGAAAACCCGGACGAACTGTTGGCATTATTTGCTATCAATAATCATCTCCATCCACACAATGGCCTTATTGTTTATATTTCTCGAAGATCTTTGAAGCATTTTGTAGAAAGAAGAAAGGAAGAGCTACTTAAAAATAATAATCGTGATCGATCATTGGCGTTCATGTGTTTTATTGTTGAAAATATTCAGGCTACAATTTTAGAATTTGATTCCTGCACAAAAGAAATCACGGGTAAATGTTTTTATAAGAAAAGGTATCCTATTAGTTCTAAGCGTCAACGTAGCATACGGATAGTACTTGAAATCAAGGAGAGCAGATTGGAAATAATATCGATACATTTGAGAAAAAATTAAAAATACCACCCTGGGGTGGTATTTTTAATCATAGCTTGGGGCGACGGCGGTTACTCAAAAGTAATGTTTCGCCCATGAGTACATTGTGAAATGTCCGCAGCAAGCCGATAGAATTTTCTGTCGTCAAGCTATATAGCCATAATAACAAAATCGGTCGGAAATGCAACTATCTTTTCTGGCCTTTGCGCCATTCCTCAATTTTTTTGTGATCACCAGAAACGAGCACTGGTGGGACTTTGTGCGACTTCCCTTTTTGGGCAGGTTTTGTTTTGGTTGCCTTGGTAGCCTTAGGCCATTCCAAAATTTCAGGACGGGTAAATACACGAGGACTGGCCGTGCGCTGTTCTTCAATAGACGCCCGATCGCCAAGCACACCAGGAATTTGGCGGCAGATTGCATCAGTCATGACGAGTGCGGGCAGTTCCCCGCCGGTCAGGACGAAATCTCCGACGGAGATTTCGTCCGCCTTCAAAATCTTTCGCACCCGATCGTCCACTCCTTCATACCGTCCACAGATAAATACGACATCGCTATAGTGCTTTGCCCATTTGGCAGCCATGGCATTGTTAAACGGCTTGCCTGACGGTGACAGCATCACTACTTTGGTTTTGGACTTAGGGCTAAATTTTAATTTTGCATACGCCCGAAGAATTGGCTCCGGTGTCATGACCATGCCAGGACCACCACCATACGGACGCTCATCCACCTTCTTATGCTTATCAAGCGTATAGTCGCGAATGTTCTTCACCTCAAAAGCAACCAGCTTCTTGTCGCTGGCTCGTTTGAGCATTGCTTCACCAAGATAACTTTCGATCATCTCAGGAAATATCGTAAGGAAGTGAAATTTCATTATAGCGATAGGTTTACGGCTTTTCTAGTCAGGGGTCCGAAGGAGCCGTTCGCAGGGCTGATATGTTTTGCCTTTTGGAACTTCATTACAGCAGTCTTTGTTGCAGGCCCAAACGTAGTAGTTTCATGCCCTGGAGACCCCGGACCGGTTTTTGCAATAACATATCCGTGAGTATTGAGATATTGTTGCAGCAATTGCACCTGGGCATTGTGGGAACCCAGAGAAAGATTCATGGTAAATGTTGCCGTTGAAACAGGATTCGGAGTAGTGACGGCTGGAGTTACTGCGCAAGGCAATCCGCTGCTTGCACTGAAGCGCTCGCCGGTCTGACAGTCACTAGTGGTGGTATGCACCGGGCCTCCGCCACCTGAGACATAGCTCGTCGTGCCGGAAGAGGCAGCCGGCGCGGGAGTACCGAAGATCGCAAAGTCACTGAAGTGGCTGGTGGTACAGGTGACAGTATTCGCCCCGATATCAACCGAACAGTTTGAAAGGGCTGTCCATGCACCAGAGTCATATCGATAAATTACCAATGACGATTCAGAGAGGTTCGCGATCTGTGCGTCAGTATAATGCAGGGTCACTGATAATGGCGTGCTGAATGTCGTTACCGCTGCTCCACTGGAGTCAAGGGCCTTCATGTTGTAGACAATCGGTGTGCTCGGCGCAGTTATCCCGCTTGGGCTGCTTGCCGCCGCAAAAAAGCTCTGCTGATCGAGTGACTTCACCTGGAACGTAAGTGAGCTTCCATTATAAGCATTTGGCACGGTAAGGGTGGCACTGTCACCAGCGGATGACGCAGTGCTTACCGTTCCGCCCGATGTTGGGATTGCCGTACTGGCGGCCGCACTCACGGGCGCATTACCGGTACACCCTGTCGTGGTAAAGACTGCATCAGCGCTCGTTACTGTTGCTGAAGTAGCAGTTGCCCCACTAGCGGTATAGTGATAGGTCGTACATGCCAAGAGGCCAGAAATGGTAACTGTATGATTTGTTACTCGAGGACTCGTATCAGTAAGAGCGGTACTGTGCCCATATCCTGTTGAGGGACCATGATTCACCTGTGAACTTGAAGGAAGGTCACTGGTCCAGGTAATCACTGCTGAAGTTGTGGAAGGCGTTACTACCGGTGTAGAGAGGACAGGGGCAGTACTCACGGTAGGGGTAACACTGTTTGATGCGGTCGATGCGCTACCGGTACCGTCACCATTGGTTGCAGTGACAGTAAAGGTATAGGGAGTACCAGGAGTTAGTCCGGTAATAACGTGGGAGAGGCTGGTGCTGCCCGCATTGGTGTCCGTGCCGCCGGCCGGGATGGACGTGACGGTGTAGCCGGTGATGGCAGATGTTCCTGCTGAGGCAGGCGCCGTAAATGACACAGTGGCAGAGGTAACGCCTCCGGTGGCGGTAACCGCAGTTGGAGCGCCAGGGAAAAGATCGGCCTTAATCATCGGTAGCATCTCTGACTCAAATGTCGCATCGGTAGCAGCATATGGATGTAAACTGTCAGGTGCCCCACCAGATGAGATAAGCGTTGCAGCTGCTGGCCCCAAATCTATAAGAAAGACCTTCTTGTCGCTTGGATTGGCAGCAATATAGGCGTTGTATGCTGAGGTTATTGCTGATGCCTTATATTGACCAAACGGCACTATGATAAAAATCACTGCATTCGGTGCGGCTGTGCGCACAGCGGGCAGCCAACCGTCGATAATGGCAATAAGGTTCGCGTCAGTCGATCCATTGTCATTGGTACCATGGTTCATGTAAATATAATCAGGAGCAGGGGTAAACAACCCTCCGGTCAAAAGACTTTTACCATAAGAGTATTTGTTCCAAGAACTGCTGGTATCATTGCCAGGAGTATAAATAGCTGGAACTCCTCCCGATCCGGTACCGCTCCATCCTCCACCGCCTAGGGCACGGGAGCCTAATTCCAGGTTCAGATCCTTGGCAAGCAACCAGGGAACGGCCTTCGTAATATCCTCATCGGTATTGGGAAAACTGCCGGTAATACCGTTAACATACACCCCCTCACTAATGGAGTCACCGTACACAAGCATTCTTTTTGGAAAAAGCGTCGGCGCTGAAACTGTTGCCCCATTATCAAGCACCAAGCCAGTAAACTCTATGGCTTGTGCCGGAGTAATCCAACGGTCAGGATTGCTTACCGTGCCACCTCCATCTCCCGAGAAAAGAATAAAAAGGCTATGGGTCCCTGGAGACAAACCTGTTGCCGCAACAATTGAAGTGGTAGTGGGGGTAAGGAGTACTTCTGTCGTTGCCCCACCATCAACTTGATAACGAAGACGCGGATAATATGCAGCGAGTCCATTGTTTAAAACCATCGGATCTTCTGAAAGCGTAATGATAGCCGATGTCCCGGTAAAATTAGTTTTTATATACGCACCAGGAGTTTGCGATATTGCATATCCTGAACCCTGATACCAGTTAAACGGACTGTATGCTAGCCCCGAATTGCTACTTCCAATAGTAATCGCTGCGTAGCTCATCGTCGACGGGTTAATCAGTCCCCCATTATTACTTAGCGCCAGCGTCATCAGTCCACCGGTTGTGGGGGTAATCGTGAACGTTTGCGGTGTGCTGGAATTGTTGAAGTTCAGCACGATCGGCGTAGAAAGCCCTCCTCCGCTTGGGGTAATAGTAATGGTACCAGTATAAGCAGCACTTGGACTGACAGTAAAACTACTGGAGGCGGTGTTAATTAACCCCCTTGCAGGACCAGTAATAGTATAAGTAGGGCCAAGACCCTGAACGGTAAGGGAATTAAATTGTGCGGGTGTGCCAGTTGCTCCAGATTGGAAAAACACTGGCTTATTCGTAATGGTAACGGCGGTAGGAACATTGCAGAGGAGCACGTCCCCGCTTCCGGCATTCTTATAAATTGCATATCCAGTACCAGTTACTGCTAATTTATATATTGTTCCATCGGTAATACTACCTCCGCAACCAACGGTATTTGAAGCCCCATTATTGTATGTTATGGCGGCTAAGGACGAAGCAGAGGCATAGACCACAAAGGCACTTGTGCCGGCAGCATTGAAGTTTGGGTCGCCGTATCCAAATAGCGTGTCTATAGGAGCACCGCTATTTTGACCGCGCGTAACAGCGACCGCGATATTCAATCCTGAACTAGCAAAGGTGGTTTTTGACTTAACGTTTACTGCACCCCATCCTCCGCTGTAGCTGTTTTTTACAAGAAGACCGTTGTTTTGGCTAACGTTCGTTCCCGCAGTATCAGTAACAGTCCATTTAGTAGTATTGATAGTAGTGCCGCTAAAGTTATCTGAAAGCAACGTCACTGCAGGAGTAACCGCCGTTGAAGCGCTTGAAGCAGTACTTGTCCCAATGGCATTTGTTGCTGTCACCGTAAAGGTATATGCCGTATTGTCGGTCAGTCCGGTAATAACGTGGGAGAGGCTGGTGCTGCCCGCATTGGTGTCCGTGCCGCCGGCCGGGATGGACGTGACGGTGTAGCCGGTGATAGCCGAGCCTCCGTCAGAGGCAGGCGCAGTGAAGTACACGGTCGCCTGTCCGTCTCCTGGTGTAGCAGCAACCCCAGTTGGGGCACCGGGTGCGGTTGCAGCATAGGCAAAAGAAAAAAACATCACGCTAAAAACAAACGCAAGAGGAAAAAGGAACAATGAGAATGTTTTACCTCGATTCATGTCTTATAAATCTTTTAGATCTGCCATCGCATCATCAAGGTTAGCGACATCGGGCTGGCGCTCGTAGCCGGCAGGCTCGTTGATTTTGAGATTGACGCGGGCATTGTGCTTCATGCCAACAACGCGAAGAAGAGTGCGGATAGCCTTAGCAGTATTGCCGGAACGACCGATGATTTTGCCCATATCGGCTTGGTTGATAGAAAGAGTTAAAAGCACGCCCATTTCGTCAACAGTACGGTCAATCACAACGTCGTTTGGGTTATCAACAAGGGCTTTGATGAGCATTTCGAGAAATTCTTTGTCAGACATAGGAAATTAAGGAGATTATTACTAATGTACCTGATGGCACTTATATAGAGTATAGCGAAAAGTAAATAATAAATAAAGAAAAGTGCACGCCGACGGCGTGCACTTTAAGTGTTAAACACTATTTCTTTTTGGCATCCTTGCGCTTCACAGTTGGACTTTTCTTTGAAAGCACGTTCTTTGCGCGGCCTTCGATGATGCCCTGCTTCACGAGCATGTTGTGAGCAGTGTCAGATACCTGAGCACCGTTGCCCATCCAGTAGACGATGCGGTCCTTCTTGAAGTTTGCGAGATCGCTTTTCACGGTGAAAGAACCGAGAATTTCCAAGAACTTACCACTCTGTGGCCCGTTTTTAGAATCCGTCACGACAAGACGAAAAGCTGGTTCATTTCTGCGCCCGATGCGCTGTAATCGAATCTTTAACATGTGGGGGTTATCGTAGCAGACAAACAAAAAAACGTCAATAACCATATAGTTATCGACGTTTATAGCCTCAGGCTGCGACGGGATCCGCCATTTCTTCAACAATCTTGTTTTTAGCGTCTCCAAAAAGAACCTTGTACTTTTTCGCTTCTTCTACATTTGTAAGATGCTGCCAGCGTGTTTCTTTCTGGTTAAGCGCATTGGGCACCAGGGCTAGCTCAAATTCCTTTAATTTGTAATCATCAAAATCAAAGAGGTTTTTTCGGTCAAAAGGAGTAGCAAGGACAATTTCGTTTACCGTATCGCCGTTGCTGACACACATAAGGGGAACCTTGTGCGCCCGAAAGGTCTGCTTAACACCGATTACTAAATCGAAAAAATCATCGCTAAAAATCAGTACTTCTCCAATAAGAATGACATACCGTACAGAATTAGGGGTTTCGTTCATCTTTATGTAATTAATAGTTTTAAAAAATAATACTATTTTTTCATTATATGTCAATAATCTCCTTCATTCTTAGGCGAAGTCGTGCTACAGTATGACCTATATGGAACAGGCTATTCCCGACCTCAAGGTCGGAGCGGTATATGAAGGACCGATCAATATCTCTACTAAAGGAACTGGTTTTGTAAAAGTTCGCGATCTTGATATCACCATTGAAGTTGAGCGTGAGGCATTAAATAAGGCCTTTCATGGCGATATCGTAAAGGTTGAAGTCACGACCATGAATGCTCCCCTGTCTCGCGAAGGCAATCCCGGTGGCAAGGTCATCGACATCGTTCGTCGCGCAAAAGTGGGCTACAGTGGCACGCTGAGCTTTGAAGGCGGAGCGCACTGCATCATGTCCAATGACGGGCGAATGTATACGCCTATCATTATTCCCAATGACAAGCTCAATGGTGCCGTTCAGGGTGACAAGGTCTTTTGCCGCATCCATGAATGGAATGACCCGATGGCTGCCCCAACGGGTGAGGTCACTCGCGTACTCGGTAAGCCGCTTGAGAACAACGCGGAAATGCTGGCCCTCGCTTTGGAAAAGGGCTTTGACAATTCCTATCCTGATGCCGTCATTGCCGAAGCGCACGCTATCAGCGAGCATGGCATTACTGAGGAGGAAAAAAACAATCGCCGCGATTTTCGCCCGATCGTAACGTTCACGATCGACCCGGAAGATGCCAAGGACTTTGACGATGCCATTTCGGTGCACTTTTTGGAAAACGGCAATACCGAAATTGGTATTCACATTGCCGACGTATCGCACTATGTCCAGCCTGGCATGGCTATTGATAAGGAGGCGGCTGAACGCGCAACGTCTGTCTATCTGGTGGACCGTACTATTCCCATGCTGCCGGAGGTACTTTCAAACGACCTCTGCAGTCTCAATCCACACGTTGACCGTCTGACCTTTTCTGCCGTCTTTACCTTTACTCCTGAAATGCAAATTATAGATCAATATTTTGGCAAGACCGTGATCTATTCACACCAGCGCTTCACGTATGAAAACGCCCAGGCTGTCCTTGATACAAAACAAGGACCGTATCTCAAGGAGCTTGAAGCGGCATTGGCAGTGGGAAAATTCCTTGAGAAGCAGCGCTTCATCGAGGGTGCGATCTCACTCGAGACTGAGGAAGTGAAGTTCAAGCTGGATGCCGATGGCTTCCCTATTGGCGTATATAAAAAAGTTCGCGGGGAAACCCATCACATGATTGAGGAATTGATGTTGCTTGCAAATCGTAAGGTGGCGGAATTTATCGCCACCAGTGACAAGCATGCTGATGAAGTATTCGTCTTCCGCGTGCACGATCATCCAGACCCAGAACGAGTAGAAAATTTGCAGCTGTTTTTGAAGCGCATTGGCTACAACCTTAGCGTTGATGAGAATGGTGTCATTCCTTCGAAGGAATTGAATGATCTCGTCCAGTCGCTTGAAGGCAAGCCGGAAAAAGAGACCGTTCAGACTGCCATCGTTCGCTCAATGGCCAAGGCAATCTATTCCACCAAGAATATCGGCCACTATGGTCTGGCATTCAAGTACTACACCCACTTCACTTCCCCAATTCGCCGCTACCCTGACCTCGTGGTGCATCGTCTGCTTTTTGAATACCTCCAACACAAGACCATTCCCAAGGAACTGTGGCACTACTATGACGAGATTTCCCAGCATGCCTCACAGCGCGAGAAAGAGGCAGCTGATGCGGAACGTGCAAGTATCAAGTACAAGCAGGTTGAATACATGACTGGCCATGTCGGCGAGACATTCAACGGCGTTGTCACCGGTGTTTCCAAGAATGGTCTGTTCGTTGAGGAGAAAGAAACCCGTTGCGAGGGCATGATTCGCCTGCGCGACCTCGGCCATGACTATTTTGAATACAATGAGAAAACCTTGACTATTGTCGGTAAAAGCACTAAAAAGGAATTTCGTATCGGGGACGAGCTACGATTCAAGGTAACGGGGGCTGACCTCACGAAGCGATTGATTGATTACGCATTAGTATGATGAAAAAAATAGTATTGGTTTTAGTGTGTCTGGCAGCAGCCGGCGGGGTCTGGTATCTGTCCGTCATTCATACTCATGATGTGGATAATGCTGCACCGGTTTCTACGATCGCACATACGATCAGTGTTGGATGGGTCGGCGACATGGTACCGTCAAGCGATATTGGTTACAACCTTACGGCTCTCAATGCCGTTACCGACAGTCTTGAACAGCCTGACCTGATGATGGGAAATCTGGAAGGCACCTTTGCCCAGGCTGACCGCACTTCGAAATGTCTCTCTCTCACGAGTATGTGTCATGCCTTTCAGGGAGACTCATCATTCGCTGATACCCTTAAGGCAGCCGGTTTTGATTTTGTCAGTCTCGTTAACAATCACTCATATGATTTCGGTGACAAGGGTCTAGCTGACACCGAAGCGGAACTTGATCGTGTCGGTCTTGCCTACATCGCACCGAATAAACAGAGTACTTCCCTCACCATCAAAGGGGTGAAGATCGGCATCGTGGGACTTTCAAGCAGCCCTTCCGGCAGTGCAACACAAGGAACGATCAATGACTACAGCTACATTGCCAACACTGTCATCCAGTTAAAAAAGGACAATGACATCGTGATTGTGATCTTCCACGGCGGCGCAGAAGGTGCGGACAAGACAAAAGTACCTGGCACCAATGAATACATGGGCAGTGAAAACCGCGGTAACGTTCAGGCCGTTGCCTATACCGCCATCAATGCCGGTGCCGACCTTGTTCTCGGTGACGGGCCGCATGTCTTGCGCAAAGTGGAATGGTATAACAACAAGCCAATCGCCTACTCACTCGGCAATTTCGTTGGTGGCAAGGGGCGTCTGTCCACCCCTTCATCGAATGCAGAGCAACCGACAAGCCCATTGTCATTGGGAGGAATTTTTACTGCAACATTCAATGCTCCTTCCCTTTCTCCCGCTTCAACCGAAGCATTGTCAGGTGAAAGACCGCACTTTGCCCCTACCGCTACGGGATTCACCTCTGTCATTCTTTCCAAGGATGGCATTCCGTCACTTGATCCCACTGATCAGGCAAAGCACTTACTTGATTCCCTTTCAGGACCGATTCATTAATGAAAACATAAAAGCCGAAACACATGCGTTTCGGCTTTTTCACTTAACCCAGGCCAATTGGCTAACCTTTTTCTGACCCCCTTCCCCGTCCGAAGCAATCAGCTTCATTTTTCTGTCTGGCACGTAAACAATTAACAGCGGACATACCGCTTGGTACTGCAGCGCAGCACGGATCATTACATCTTTCCATTGATGATTCTGATAAAAAGTAGGTTTCAAGGAGGAACACCATGTTTCTCTGGATTCAGCATACCAAACCTCCACCGTATTGCAAAGAAAAAAGCCAGGTGGTACTACCATCTGGCTATGACTTTTATGGCCCGAATGTGGCCATCTCCTCAACTTCACTTTGTCCTTTTACTTCATTAAGGTGATCTTGTAGAAGGCATATGTTCCTTTCTTTTTAAGACGTAAACGCGGCAGCCGGGTTAAAATGATGATGCTACAAAACGGGTTTTTGGAGGTGATTTCATGATATGTGGTTTTGAGGTACATACTTGAGCAATACACGCCGTATTACTCTATCAAAAATATCATATCACTTTATGGTGTTTTTGTCAAGCAAAAACCGGCATCCGAAGATGCCGGTGTAAGAGGTACCAAGTCGCGGTAGGTCAGTGCATTAATTGACCCTTGGTTCCTTTTTGGGTTTAATTTCAGGGAAAATGTAGAGCATTATTACAATGAGCAATATCACTGCCCAAATAATAAGAGGGGCAAAATATATCCACCCTGAATGGTAGGTCATATTGAATAGCCAATGCAACATACCCATGGTAAGTGCCCAGGCAATGCATGCTGCAATTAGTATGCCTATCAAAATTTCTTTTTCAGCGGTTAGCCACTTTTTTCTTTCTCCTTGTTTTTCTTTAGTTATCATTGCGAACAATTTGTTTTTCCTTATATTGCCATATATCCACTTATAGTCAATCTTTTGGTGGATTGCGGAAACGAGGCTTTTCTGCTATAGTAGACCTGTTTCACCTATGGCCGCAACGCTACACAGTCTTCAATTAATCACCGCAATCGCCCTTATCGTATTGGTGCTCCTCCAGCGCACAAGTCCAGATACTGGCAGCAACTTCGGTGACAGTATGTCATTCTTTCAAACTCGACGAGGCTTTGAACGCCTTTTGTTTGTGCTGACAATTATTGTGGCAGTAGTATTTGCTGCACTCTCTATTTGGGTCATCGCATTGGCATAAGCCAACCGATATTTCGATAGCATTACGGTGAGATCTCTGTAGCATTCTGCAGACTCGTCTATGACATCCTTTTTCTCTTTTCTTACGACAAAAAAATTTCCTTCTCGCCAGACCATCCGCACCCTACTCAGCGGACCACTTACTGCGCTTAGCGTTACCGTCTATGCCCTCTTTTTCGCACTCTGTGGCACATTATTTGCATTAATTGTTATCGTTAACAACCATTTTCTTACCACCGTGCCAGCCCGTGGCGGCAACCTGGCCGAGGGTGTTATCGGCGCTCCGCACAGTATCAATCCTCTACTCGCTACCACTGCCACTGACCAGCGTCTTGTAGCATTGGTCTATGGTAGCCTGATGAAGACCGATGACAATGACAACATTGTTCCATCCCTTGCCACCGACTACAGCGTTTCTCCTGATGGCACTACCTATACTGTCACTCTTGCACCAAAGTTGCATTTTGATGATGGCAAGCCCCTTACCAGTGAGGATGTTGTCTTCACCGTTCAGAAAATGCAGGACAATAGCATCAGTACTGCCAGCCAGTATTGGCAAAACATTACGGTGGAAAATCCTGACCCTACGACGGTAGTATTTACCCTCCCTGCTCCTGATACTTCATTTATCAATCACCTGACCTTTGGCATTTTGCCGGAACACATCTGGCACACTATTTCGGATGAAGATTTTGATACTGCTTCACAAAATCTTAAGCCAGTTGGAGCCGGAACGTTTAAGGTAACAGAGGTAACGTATAGTGATGGCATTCCGACAGACGTAGTACTGAAGCGCAACAAGTATGTGACCGGTACCCCAGCACTGCTTCGAACACTGACAATCAAAAGTTTCGCCAATCAAACCGATCTCATGACTGCACTGAACGACGGAGATGTGGACTTCTCCTACTCAATCAACGCTGATTCGTTTGACCAACAGACAGTGCGTCCTCGTCTGAAAGTACAGTCCGTATCAACCGACCAGACCGTCGCCCTCTACCATTCCTCACAGGACAATGCCCTTTCCAACCCTGCCGTTATTGCCCAAATCGAGCAAATCATTGACAAAAATGCTATAATTGCTACAGTACAACACGGTTATGGCACTCCGGCAGGAGCGACTACACATCCTCAGAACGTTTCTCTTAAGAACGTTCCCTCTGGATTTTCAATAGCGGTTGAGAACGATCCCGCCCTACTGTCCGCAGCACAGACATTCGCTGATCAGCTGCAGCACTACGGCATCACCGTTTCAATCAGAGCCTTTGATCCTGGAATATTCCAGCAATACCGCGATAATGGGACATTCTCACTATTCCTTGCTCGAAGCAACGATGAGCCAATCCCTTCCCGCTATAGTATTGCCATTCCTTTGTATACAGAATCCTTGCCGTACGTATTCACGCCAACTACGCATACCATTATCGCCAACACGTTAGAGTCTCCCGCGACGGAGTACGACGATGTTCGAAACTGGTACACGCATACCGACAGATTATGGAAAATTTTTAATAACAAATAATATGGAACCAACAAAACAACCACAACAACCGAAAGAACTCTTCACCCGCCCTGCCCCTCGTACTTCGACAGGCTCAGGACAGGCAAAAACCAATGCCCACCCTCGCCCTGCAGGTAATGGTGGCAACACTGGCGCAAAGCCAAAGCGCTCATTCGGCAATCGCCGTCCGCATGACCGTCAGCGTCGTCCAGCATGGCCAAAAGCCGACATGCATGATGGCATGAAGGAAGTAGCGGAACGCAAGACCGCACACATCCCTGATCCAGAACCAGGCACTATCCGCATTATCCCGCTTGGTGGCGTGGAAGAAATCGGCAAGAACATGACTGCCATTGAAATCGGTGACGATATCATCGTTATCGATGCCGGTATGTCATTTGCCACTGAAAATACCCCCGGTATTGACTATGTCATTCCGAACACACGATACCTCGAAGAGCGTAAGGATAAGATTCGGGCTCTGATCGTGACGCACGGACACCTTGACCACATCGGCGGTGTACCAATCGTACTTTCTCGTATCGGCAATCCACCGGTGTATTCTCGCAATCTTACGGTGCTGATGATGCGCAAGCGTCAGAGCGAGTTTCCAAACCTTCCTCCATTGCAGGAAGTAATCGTGGAAAAGGATCAGGTAGTAACTCTTGGCAAACTGCGTGTCCGTTTCTGGGGTGTGACGCACACTATTCCAGACTCAATGGGTATTATCATTGAAACACCGTACGGGAACATCATTAACCCGGGTGACTACAAACTCGACCAGATTGACGGCGTTGTTTCAGCGGCGGAAGAAAAGGAGTATCAGCAATTTGATACCTCAAACAACCTCCTCTTGATGACTGACTCAACCAACATTGAGAACGAGGGTTTTGCCCTGGCCGAAATTAAGGTCCATGAAGGCATTGAAAATATCTTGCGCCGAGAAAAGAACAATCGTATTTTCATGGCAGCATTTGCCTCACATATCACCCGTCTAATGCGTGTCATTCAGATCGCTGAGGAACTTGGCAAGAAAGTTGTTCTTGAGGGCCGCTCAATGAAAACCAACATTGAAATCGCCATTCAGGCAGGATTACTGAAGCCAAAGAAGGACACTATTATTTCCGCTGATGAAATCGATAACTATCCTCCAGACCGTCTGCTTATCCTTATTACCGGCGCACAAGGTGAGGAATTTGGAGGCCTCAACCGTTTGGCAACCAAGAGCAACAAGAAGCTCTCGCTGAAGAAGGGTGACCGTATCATTTTGTCCGCCTCAGTCATTCCTGGTAACGAACGAGCAATTGAAAAAATGAAGGATGGTCTTGCACGCCAAGGGGTCAAGATTATCAGTTACCGTACTCCGGGTGAAGAAGAAGTCCATGCAACTGGTCACGGCAACAAAGAGGATGTGAAGTGGCTGCACCGCAAGATTCATGAAAAATTCTTCATTCCTATTCACGGTAACCATTACCGCTTGGTACTTCACAAAGAACTAGCAATGGAGCTGGGCATGCCGGAAAATCACATTGTGGTACCGGACAACGGTTCAATTATTGAAATCACTGACAACGGAACGAAAATCGGCGTTCGCAAGGAAAAGGCTCCGTCTTCTCCAATGATGGTGGACGGCTTCTCAGTCGGCGATGAGCAGAATGTCGTCATCCGTGACCGTCAGATGCTCGCCGAAGACGGTATGTTCGTGGTCGTGGCATTACTTGATGCCCGCACTGGCATGCTGAAGAAATCTCCTGACATCATTTCTCGCGGCTTCGTCTATCTCAAGGAGTCGCAGGAACTGGTTCGTCACGCTCGAGCGTTGATCAAGCGCACAATTGAACAGGAAACAAAGGGTCAGCAGCAGCCAAACATTGACCAGATCAAGAATATTGTCGCTGACATCGTCTCAAAATACCTCTTCCAACAGACTGCCAAGCGTCCGCTCGTCTTACCAGTTATCCTTTCCTCATAATCATGCCCGACCGCAAAAAAGCGTTACGATCAGTGCTTCTTACCTCGTTTCTCTTTTTTGCTCATTTGTCGGTTGTCATGTACGTCAATGCAACAGTACTGTCCGCATTTGTCGGCACCGAACATACGACCCTGTTGTATGTTCTCGGAGCCACAGGTTCGGTGGTGCTGTTGTTTTTGCTTCCCCGCATAGTGCAAAAGATAGGGCTGGTTAGTACTAACGTTACCATCCTAGTACTTTTGGCAGCAACATTGCTCATCCTTGGAACAACCAGCAATCCTGAGATGTTCATCAGCATCTTTGTCTTGTACACCGGACTGAGCGGAACAATCTGGTACTGTAACGATCTCTTTGTCTCGCATTATGCCGACAGTAGGACTATGGGGCACACTCGTGGCAGTTACCTCACCGTGATTAACAGTGCCATTGCCTTGATGCCGATCATCGCAGGAATACTGGTAGAGCGAAGCGGCTTCCATAGTATTTATATTGTAGCCGCTTCACTACTGTGTATTGCGGCCGGCATTATCGCCTACAGCCAGCGTCATTTTGTCGATCGCTCATATACCGCTACCACTATTCCGGCAGCCTGGGAACGCATTCGCCATACTCCCTCATTGCGACGGGTTGCCAGTATTAATTTCCTACTCCAATTCTTCTATGTCTGGATGACGATCTTCACCCCACTCTACCTTGCAACAGTGCTACATTTTAATTGGCAGCAGATCGGCCTTGCATTTACCTGCATGCTTACTGCATTTGTCATCCTCCAATACCCTATCGGTCGCTGGGCGGATACGATTGGTGAAAAAAGATTGCTCGTCGTTGGGTTCAGCATTGCCTCGATCAGTACGGCCCTATTTGCCCTTATGCATACCCATCGCATTATGCTGTATGCAGTGATACTGTTCGGTACCCGTATCGGTATCTGTATGGTGGAAGTGTTGGCAGAAACGTACTTTTTCAAGCAGGTCACTGATCGTGATGAGGGTATTGTCAGTGTCTATCGCATGATGTATCCCCTTTCATACATCATCGCGCCATTGATTGGTTGGGGTATGATCATGCTCTATGGATATCAGGGACTTTTCCTTTCACTCGCCCTTTTGCTGCTCTTTGGTGCCTGGTACACCTTGCGTCTTGTCGACATTCGCTAGGCCACGTGACTATTACTGTGACTGTGCGATGCTATAGCGTTTACCTCTCCTACTGACATACTGCTCACGCATCAATACTTCCAATGCACCCGTAATGCGCACTGTTTCAAATGAAAGCTGCTGCTCAAGCTGTTCCAGCGTAGCCGATTGCCTGGTCAGAATTTTCATGATGCCTCCGCGCACTTCGCGGACTGATCCCTTGAACGTACTCTGTTTTTTATACTGCTTACTGTTGCGATGAATGCGCACACCCTGTGATTTCAAAAATGACCCGTAATCCATCAGCGCCCAGTACCACTGTCGAGGGTGTTCCTGATCAAGTGTTGTCTCAATTAATGGCAACAACTCGGCGTCACTGACTGGTTCTGTAGCGTGTGGAAAAAAGTGATGCAAATATACTGTCCGGATATTTGTCTCGATCATTACGGTCGGCTGATTGTAGGCAAATGCGCTGATGGCTGCAGCCGTGTAGCGACCGACGCCGGGTAAGGTCAGAAGCTCATCAAATGTTTTAGGAAACGTATCCTGAGCAACATGCATGGCCATCTGTTGCAGAAATCGGGCGCGACGATTGTATCCGAGACCACTCCACTGCAGGAGCACCTGCTGCAGCGATGCATCTGCCAATGCTTTCGCAGTAGGAAATGCCTTCAAAAATTCCCGATACTTTTCGATTACTCGCCCAACCTGGGTTTGCTGGAGCATGACCTCAGAGACGGCAATCTTGTACGGGTCAGTGGTTTTTCTCCAGGGCAAATCATGCCGACCAGATTTTTCATAATATCCATAGACGATCTTGATAAAGGCCGCCTTTTGTCGCACGTTCATTAGAAAGGATTTTCTCCTCTGATGATTCTTACCAATATCAGAATGACCGCAATGATCAATAGGATGTGGATATAGGCACCGAGCGCATACACGCCGATAAATCCAAGGAACCAGAGAATAAGTAACAAAATTGCGATATCAATTAACATATAGTAACTCGTGATTATTTAGACTTCTTAGCAGATTTTTTTGCCTTGCTTACTTTTGCGCGAACTGATGTTGAAGTACCTTTTACCTCCTTTTTTGCTGCACTAACAACTTTCTTTGTTGCACTTTTTACTGCAGTAGCTTTGTGATGAGATTTTACGATTCCTGCCCACTGCTGTTTCAGCAATGCAGCGAACATGCGAATTTCTGCTTCGCTAACCTTGCCAGCTTTAGCATATTTTGCCGCAACTGAGTCAACGATCTTTTCATAGGCAGCTTCGGTCATGTCTTTTGCATCTTCCATTTTTTCAATCACTTCACCCTTCATTTTAACCATCCAGCCCTTGAGGCTGTTACGATTCTTTTTTCCCTCAGGACCAAAGAAGAAATATGATGCTGCAGCAAGTGCAATAACGCCTGCGCCAACAGCTACCACTGTTCCTGTCGATGACCCTTCATGCTTTTTTGTTTGTTTTGCCATATTGTTTATTCTGCACTATTACTGGTATAGAATAATTATACCACTATTCTATACTTTTGCGCTTGCGCTTCTTGCCAAACATCCAGGAAAAAAGTGCGCTTTCCCACAATCGCGCTACGAATTCTTTGGCTGTATCCCCAATGTTTTCAATATCTTTCTCAATCTTGAGACTGATATGCATAATACTTCGTAGCAATGCGATCAGATAGATCAGGCCAATAGCGACTAGAATGAAAATGATAATAAAGCCTATGGTTGCGACAAAGAAGAATATGTCGGCGTGTGGTATTGCATTCATAGATAAAGTATAACAAAAAGCCGCTTCAGAACGAAGCGGCTTTTATCGTGAAATACTACCTTACCGACCAGATGATCCTTGAGCTCCGGCAGGCGAAGCGGGGCGAATCTGCACTGACTGAGCCGTCACACTACCATCGCTATTTGTTGTACCGATGATCGTCACCATTGATCCTACCGCAACATCGTTAAGCGTACCCTGCGCTGACTTTGCCACGGTGGTATTGGGTGAGAGCAATACAATCTTTGATCCACCAGCCTGGTTCTGAATGGTCAGGCCATTGGCATCCTTGCTGAGCACGGTACCGCTGACAAATCCGCCATTCATGCCACTAGGACCACGCATGCCCCCATTTGCACCAGCAAATCGTCCAGCACCAAACTGACCGTTTGCCATCATGTCATTGTTCACGCCCTTTGTCGCAGTATGTTTGCCACATGCCGTACCTCCAACGAATGCGAGTACAACGACTACCGCTGCAATAATAATGATTTTTGTTTTTTCTGTCATATATAGCTGTATTTTTTAATATAATAAAAGTGCCACGCTCCTTCCCACAACATAGCAATAAGGATATGTTTTCCGAGGACTGTCTGAGCGTTTGAGCGAGTTCCGCAGGAGAATATATTGATTATTGCTGCGAGTGAGATTTTTTCTAAGGACTACTCGTAACGCAACGCCTCAATAGGATTTAGATTAGAAGCTCTACGTGCCGGGTAATAACCGAACACCACTCCGATAAATGCCGATACGCCGAATGCCAGCAAGACTGACGATACGGACACGCTGGTCTGAATGATGCCAAGCTTACTGACCACCAGCGAGATCACCCATCCGAGGATCACGCCGATGACCCCACCGGTAAATGTCAGCATGATTGATTCAATAAGAAACTGAGTATTGATGTCGGATTTCTTCGCACCGATGGCCTTGCGCAAGCCAATCTCACGGGTGCGCTCGGTCACGGTCGTAAGCATCATGTTCATGATGCCGATGCCACCAACGAGCAATGAGATACCGGCCACAGCTGCAAGCAATATGGTGAATGTGCCCGTTACTGATGATGCCGTTGCAATGATGTCGGACTGGTTCAGGGTTGAGAAGTCCGCCTTGGTCGGATCGCTAATATGATGCTGGGCAAGCAAGAGAGTGGTCACATCATTCTGGACTTGCGTCGTATCATCAGCAGTGGCTGCTGATACATCGATCTCGCTGAGATACTGGTTGCCCGTCAGATAATGCTGGGCGGTTGTGTAGGGCATGTAGATAGCATCATCAGCATTGCTAAAACCGGAGCCACCCTTGGATTTAGTCACACCAATAATGGTATAGATGCCGTTATTGATACGAATTTGCTGTCCCACTGGCTCACTGCCGTCCAAGAAAAGATCGGTAACAACCGTTGGTCCCACTACTGCCACCTTATTGCTCGAAGCCACATCCTCTTCGGTAAAGAAATTCCCGTCATCAACCTCAACGTTGCGAACGGTGGTATAGGAAGGCGTCGTACCGGTAATGCTGGTATTGGTATTGGTGCCCTTGGCCACTACCTGTTCACGAGAAGTAACGTCGAAGGCAATGGAACCAATATTGGCAACCTGGGACTGAATGGCCTGTCCGTCAGCGACTGTCAGGGTCTGGGCACTGCCGCGGGCTTGCTGAGGACCGCCGAAGCTGCGCTGTGCACCAGGAGTGACAATGACCAGGTTGGAACCAATGGATTGAATGCTTGCAGCAATAGAACTCTGTGCACCATTACCGATCGACACCATGGCAATAACGGAACTGATACCGATGATGATGCCAAGCATCGTCAAACCAGTACGAACCTTGTTCGCAGACAATGCGCTGTATGTTTCGTGAAGTATGTCGTTAGTAGTCATGGTGTTCTACTTTTCTTTTTTTATAATTTTTTGCATCACTGACAATTACCCCATCACGGATGACAATGATGCGATCGGCATGTTCTGCCACCTCTGGTTCGTGCGTGATCAGTACGACGGTACGACCCAGGGTTTCGTTCAGTTGTTGAAAGGTGCCGAGTACGATCTCGCCTGTTCGGGTATCAAGGTTACCAGTCGGCTCATCGGCAAGAATCATAGTCGGATTGTTCACCAAGGCACGGGCAATGGCCACGCGTTGAATCTGTCCTCCGGATAACTGATTGGACTTGTGCGTATAATACCGTTCATCAAGGCCGGCAGACTGCAATGCAGCGCGGGCATCAGCCTCGCGCTTTTCTGGCAATTCGTTGGCATAGATCAAAGGCAGCGTGACATTGCGCAAGACGGTCGTGCGTGGCAGGAGGTTGAATGACTGGAAGACGAAACCGATCTTATCACGACGAATGTCTGCCAAGGCATCGTCGGACATCGTCGACACATCCTTGCCATCCAGGAAATAGGTTCCGGAAGTCGGCGTATCAAGACAGCCGAGAATATGCATGAGGGTGGACTTTCCCGAACCGGACGGTCCCATGATTGCGACAAATTCACCGTCATTGATGCTAAAGCTCACCCCCTTCAATGCCTGAAACGAGGTATCGCCGGACTGGTATGTCTTTGTAATGTCAGTAACTTCGATCATGTTATCGGCCTGTTGCTCCCCCAAATGTTTTGTTTGCTCCTCCTCCACCGCCAAGGAGACTTGGCGTGCTGCTACGAGTGGTCGTACTGGTTGCCGCGGTAGTAGTAGCGGATGTGGTGATAGTCTTGGTCACGATGGGTTGGTTTTCGGTAAGACCGGATGTGATCTCAGTGGAGGTGCTGTCGCTGATACCGGTTTCAACAGTGGTCTTGACCGGCGGCACTGAAAGCGTAACTCCCTGCCCCGTTGCTGTCGGCGTTGAAACTGCGGTATCAGGAACGGTGAGGACATATGAAGTGCCATTGGCAGTCTTCACTGCTGAGCTTGGCACCGTAATGACGTCCTGGGCAATAGCAGCCTGAATGGCAGCCGTGACGGACATGCCAGACTTCACCCGTGGATCCTGAGTATCGAGACTGATCGTCACCGTGTAGGTCACGACACCGGAGCTGACCGTACCGACCGGATCAAGCGTTGCGACCGTACCGGTCAATGACAGGTCGGGCACGGCATCAAAGGTCAGTGTTGCCTTGTCGCCAAGCGCAACTTTTGAAATGTCGACTTCATTGAGTGACAAGGTAACGACCTCCTGATCGGTAATGACCGTTCCCAGGGTTGTTGCTGATGACACATTGCCCCCCACGAATACTGGCACTGTGGCCAATGTTCCAGAAAATGGTGCCGTAATAGTGTATTCTGCCAATGTTTCCTCAGCACTTGCCAAACTGTTCTCAGCCTGGGCAACTGCCAACTGTTTTGACTGCAGGGTCACTGCATTGCTGCCTGTCGGATCGGCTGCTTCACTTTGGTTTTCAAGCGCAGTCTCATACGCATTCTTATTTGAGAGATAGCTTGCAGCATTGGTATTAGGAATGTTAATAGTCCACGTCAAACTACCCTTAGTGCCGGTCGGAAATTGAATGAACAATCCTGAATTACCGATAGGTTGTGGGGTGGTGCTATTTGCCAAACCGACCGCATCTACCAAACCGGAAGTACTGAAGGAAATGCCGCCATTTGAATAATACGTAGTAACGGTGATAGTACCCTCCTTGCCAAGCGTATAGTTACCACTGATCGTTGGCACCTGATACGTTGAGGTAGCCTGATCAGCAGGCAATGCCGCCAAGCCGCTGCTCAATAGCGTGGTGTAGGCATTCTGTACTGCCTTGTCCTGGTCGGTAGTGCTGTTCTTCAGTGAAGTTTGGGTTGAGAGCAGGTCGAGCTTGGCTGAAGCAAGATTGTTTTGGGCAGTCTTCACTGCTCGTGCGGCATCGGTAGCCTGAATGACAAACAGTGCCTCACCCTTGGTGACCTTGTCCCCTGCCTTGGCCCGAATGCTTACCAATGGACCGGAGACCTGCGGCTTCAGGTCCAGTGATGATGAGGTTGAAATCTGACCGGTGCTGGTAACGGTGGAAACAATAGTGCCGCGAGTGGCTGTACCGAGCACGTAGCTGGTAGTGGTCTTTCCACTGGTAATGGCATGAATGATGAAATAGAGCACGAGGACAAGAGCAATACCGATCGCGATACTGGTCTTCTTGTGCGTGCTGACATAGAGTTTGGTTTTTTGGAAAAAGGTATTCATAGGGTTATGGCTGCTGTGCAGTATTGGCTGGCATTGGCGGTAAGAGTCTGATAAGGTTGGCCACGATCTGAGACTGGGCATTCGGCTCGCCAATTGCCACGATATAATCCCCGACTTTGATAGTTTGCACTGAGACCGTGTCACGGAACTGGCGAACAATGGTTTGGTCGCTGGTCACAATGGTTTTCTCGGTACCATCCTTGTCCTCTATCGTAATGGCGGGCAATGCGATATTGATAACCTTGCCAGCAGTACCGTGCGTATCGGAAAAGTTACCCTGAAACATTATTGGACCGCGATGCGGGCCGAACGTGCCGTAAAAACTGTTACCATTTTGAAATGCAAATGACGCCTTGTGGTAACCGATACTTTCTCCCAGGGAAAATGCACCCAGAATGAGCACCAGTACGGCAATGGCAGCAAGCGCCACGGTAACAGTGTGTGATTGCAGTTTTTGTTTAAAAGAAGATTGAATGTCCATAGATATTTTCCTGATTATGCGTTAGTGATAACAAGTGGTGTGGCAATGGATCGGGCCGCCAGGCGCAGTGACCAAAGCAATAAACCGAGCAATGCCAGCGTACCAGTGAGCGCAAGAAATGGCACTGATTCTAGCAATGAAGCGCCAATTTCCTTCCAGTACGAAAGTGCAATACTAGTATCACTAAAGACCAGCGACAGGTATGCGCCAGCGTGAGAACTTGCAATATCGCGTACCAGTGATATGCCAACCGGCACCAATCCTCCCAATGAAACGATACCCGTACTTACGGCAAGACGAATACGCCACAAGCGTGACGTCTTTTGCCGTGCCTCAACAACAGCAATAACCCGTTCAGCCGCACCGGCGGGAACAGGGACAGGACTGAGGCGTAATAATGGTGTTTTGTTCATATCTATTATTACGTTCGAAACAGTACGTTTGGTGCACTACTCTTGAGGACCGACCTCAAGATTTTTTTTCAATAGGGCTAATCCTCTTCGGTACAGGCTTTTGACGGTATTCAGGGATTTTCCTAGTACTTCTCCTATTGCTTCAAATGTCAGACCCTCTTCATTACGGAGAAGAATGACTGCGCGATAGTGTTCAGGTAATGATTCGATTGCGGCGGTGAGACGTTCTTGCTCTTCACGAGCAATGGATTGTTCGAGCAGAGCGACCGTGTCATCGGCAATGGTGTCCTCTACCGTATCTTCAAGTGACAGGGGCTGCTTTTTGCGGAGGTAATCAATGGCGGTATTGTGAGCAATGCGGTACAGCCATGGCTTAAAGGTCATACCGGCTTTGAAACGAGTACTATATTTCCATACCTTGATAAATGTTTCCTGGACAATGTCCTCTGCCGCTGCCGGAGTACGAACGAAACGGTAGACATAGCGATAGATGGCATCAAAATATCGTCTGATCAGTAATGGAAGGACCGCACTATCACCTTTTTGGTAGGCTTCCATCAATTGTTCGTCCGTATATTCCATGTTAGATAGTGCGGCTGTCATATGCCCAGTGCAACAAGGCTTGGCGCTGACGCGGCCGACAATGCATGTCACCAACCCGGCAATGAGCAACGATTTGTCCGATATGCCGCCTCATCAGTTTCCAACGTTTTATTTGGCGTGCATCCTCAGCCGGAATACGTCGCCCCATATAATACCGACAATACCACTGAAACCATCCGCGGGGATCCTCATGATAGATCCACCCCTTCTTTCGCCAGACTGACAGGGGCTGACTGGCATTCACGCCAAAATAGTTTAAAGAGGCATCCCTTTTTTCCGGAGAAAGTTTGGCACGCTCGAACCATGAGGCCGGAAATTCATTCCGGCAATCGGTCATATATTTGCCGCCAAATACGCCCAGAGCAAGCATTTCCTTGGGTGTGAGATCGGGGGTAAATTCCGGGTCAAATGCCCGACCGACTGGAGCGGTACAGACATACTGATAGTCCGATTGCATTAAGTCATGTACGGTGACAGTACGGGTCATACCACCATTGTACCCTATCGGAAGTTATTGGGGGAGAAACTTGAAGGTTTGCATGATGCCATCAAGCGCAGCATGGACTTTTTTGGTATCAAATGCGGTTACGCCACTGCTTTTATCGAAGTTTTCGATTGCAGCATAGTGAATGGTATATTCGATGGCATAGCACTGGCCATTTTCTATTGCGCGATAACTCGTAGTTTCGTAGCGATTGCCGGCACCGGCATCGGTTGAGACAAACTTAGTATAGGGCACACCATTGATAGTGGCCATTGATTTGATAACGCCATTGCCTGAAGTATCGGTCAGACATGACTGTACTGCCTTGGGATCACTGGAAGTGCCGACGGTAAACTTCGCATCACCGAAGTTTGTCTTCGGTTGGAACGATTGCGGAACATTCACAGTAGCAAGAATCAATCCAAGAGTACTGTCGCTGTTTATCTTCCAGCTTTCAGTATAGCCAATGCCACCGCCAGACAGGTTGAAGGTGTCAGGATAATTGAAGGTAAAGGTCTTGCCTTGATCGGTAAATGTTTTGACACCATTGACCGCCGCACCGCTATTGTCGGCGATACAATTGTTGTAGGTAGTATTGTCATTTTCCTGAAGGAAGGCCTGATCGCCTTTCGTTACAAATAGGATATTGTCCTTTTTATACTGGGCACCGTCAGCGGAAATGGTTTGGGGCAAATCAAACTGGCGACCATCGGAAAGCGTGATGGAAGCACTTGAGTCAGTGAAGCTTGCGGCAATGGTTGCGCCGTTGTCACAGGCGTAGTTTGCGGTTGCTGTTACGACTGGTGTGGGGGTGGTAACGGGCGCAGGGATTGTTGGGGCTTCAGCGGTACGGTGCACGAGGCTATAGCCGACAATGAAGACCAGGACGAGAATTACTATATAAAATACTGCTTTTCTAAATGTCATATACTTCTATTATATACCTAATAATGTAAAGAAAAAGTAAGCCACAATGGTGTATTGCTCCAATGCCCTAATTTTTGTCCTCGGGCAACCCTCGGAAAAAGATTAGGGCATTTTCGGCCTCGCGTTATGTAGCGCCGGAAACGTTTTGCCTTTGTATTCACTTATTGAGGAATTACCGATGAATTATTAGTCACGGTAAATTGGACTGTGTTACTGATACCGTTTTCATTCTCAATGGAAATTGGATAGGTGCCGGCATTGATGAGGGCAAGGTACATTGGACAGGCCTGCATTGGCTTGCAGTAGGGGCCGATGCTGCTTGGCACGGTAAATGAAATACTTCCCTGTTGTGCGACAATGGTGCCGACACTACCGATGGCAAAGTGCACGATGTTATGTGCGGTAAATCCTGTACCATAGACGGTAACAGTAGTGCCACTTGGTCCTTGTGTTGGGGTGATGGCAGTGATTGCTGGTGCATTGGTCGGCAATGGTGTATTGCCACAGTCCTTGGCATAAATATGGGCACGAGTCTGCACACCGACGACACCGTCAGCGGCAAGACCGTTCTCTCGCTGAAATACCCTGACTGCAGCGCGGGTCAGTGAGCCAAAATAACCGGTGGCACTGACATTGAGATAATTTCTCTTGTATAAAAAGTTCTGCAACAACGTCACCTGATCACCATTTCCCTCATCATGGGCACCGTACGATAAAGTGGTGGTGATATTGGTACAGATTGCTGCCGTCGTACTGACATACGGGGTAGCAAAGGCATTGGTATTCTGCGCAAAAGCCGGTACTGCTACCGTCATGCAAAATGCGCTTATAAGTACAAAAGACAATATTCTTTGTGTATTCTTCATACAATAATAGAGACGAAATAAATCCTGTCGTATTACACCTTCGGCTTTGGATGTTCTTTTAAAAGTGCGGCGTAATACACAAGGTTCTTGGCCGTAGCCTGTGCCATATGATCCACGGCAGGGTTGGCCCGGCGACGGTCAGCATCAGTCTGAGGATCCATGCCAACTTCCCCAACCCAATAGGTGCAGCATTGCGGCGGCAAGGTAAAGTTTAAAAATGACAATACTTCCATCATGCCAGCCATTACGGCCTGCGCACCATCTTCGCTGCCCGTGATGACAATGCCGGCGACTTTATTCAGAAGACTGTTTCGTCCACCCGGTACGGTGCCCTCATCAAATGCATCCATGCGCTCTATCACCCGCTGCATCAAACTTGATCGTCCTCCCCACCAGATCGGTGTGGCGAAGATCACGACATCAGCCTTTTGGATTGCTTCAACAATGCCCGGCCATTCGTCCTGATCATCTATCTTGTATGTTAATCCAACCGGAATATTCTTGTCTGCCAATCGCACCATTGTGCTGCTAATGTCAGCATGCTCTTTCATGTGTTCCACCACCATGTTCGCTACTTCCTCGGTATTGGAAGCATTCTCTCCGTGTTTCAATGACGCATTCAGTACCAAAACGTTTATTGTATTCATACCTTTATTGTATCACCGTTTATATTGTTAGGTGCCCGGTACCTAACATAATCAGTGAGGTTTTCTGCGCCCGGGTCAGGCGCTTCAGTTCGCCTTCGCGCTTGCGGACGGCGGCATAGGTGTCGAGCTGCTCGTGATAGACAAGCGTGACCGGGCGGCGAATCTTGGTATAGTGGGCACCGGCTTTGGAAGTATTGTGATGATGCACACGTCGCTCGAGATTATTGGTTGAACCGACATAGTAGGTACCGTCATTGCATTGAAGAATGTATGCGAAAAACATGACACTTCCCTAAATCTTGCGAGCCTTGTAGAGACGCATGGCGACCGTCACGAGAATGGTAAGTACAATCACTGCGCCAAAGGCAGCGAACGGATTTGGCACCACCGACATCACGCCCAACACTAGCAACCAGCTCGTCAGGTAAAAAATCATATTGCCCAGGAAAAGATAGCCGAAGCTTTCAATCAGCGGAATATTAAGCCACGCCATGATGAATGCATTTAAGTATGGAAAACTAAAGTAGCCCAGCAGGATCATGTAAATGCGACGGCCATGCTTACCGATATACGCATAGAAGCGACGAACCCATCTGTCGGCAAAGACCTTTACTTTGCCCTTATTGAAACGCTCCTTGGCATATACTCCCGCAACATAGCCGATAAAGATTTCAACGGTCGTAATGATCATGAAGATCAAGGTGATCAGCCACACCGAAGATTCTCCCTGGTGGACCTTCACCAGCAAGCCATTAAGCGTGACGGTCTCTTGGACAATCAAAATTAGCAGTATCAATGGCCATTGCTTCATTACTTCTAATAGTAACGAAAAAATCCCAATGATGCTACCCTTTTATTTTTTTATTAGAAGACGTCGAACTGCAGGTACAGCGGTGCGTGATCGGAGACAACATCAGGCATAACCTTGAAATCCTCTACCAATACTTCAGGAGAAACGAAGACGTAATCAGCATGCCTGTCGTCACCAGTATAGAGTGCGGTACGGGTAGAAGTAATGCCGTACTTGCTGATGAGATTGGTAAAATTTTTCTCCAGCAATTTGATACTTTCAGTATTAGCATTGAGATTGAAATCCCCCACCATGATTTTTGGTGTTAGTCCTGCAGATTCAATAAAGTCATTGATGATGTTTGATTGCTGCAGACGATTTGGCGTGTCATCACGACCGCGGGCATCCCAGTGACCATGCACGTTCATGATCATGACATCCTTGCGTCCCTGCTGGATATGCATCCACTGCATCTTACGATTGTGGTCATTGGCCTCGTCATTGGGATCATAGTCAGGATTCTCATAGAGCATGACTTCGCCACTGGCAATTAGGTTAATGCCCTTTTTCAAAAAGATTGCGATGCCATAGACATTCTCGGCGATCGGGCAAAAGTACTGGTCAAAGTCCGTAAGGATGTCGGTGATTTCCTGGAGAATGTTGCCATTACCCTGATCGTGATTGATGTAGTCACCAGTTGCTCCATCGTAGTTATTAAAAATTTCCTGAAAACAGAAAATGTCAGTGTCAGCCATGTGATCCTTCAAAAAGGCATTCAATGCTTCCTTTTCGCGTCCGGCCCAGGTATTAAGAGTAATTAATTTCATATGCCTTATTTTAGCATATTTTATTTTTTCTTCGGCACCTTGTCTCCTTCACTTCGTGCCTCCGAAATACCGATTGCTACTGCCTGCTTACGGCTTGTTACTTTCTTGCCACTACTACTCTTAAGTTTCCCTTCCCCGTATTCATGCATAACTTTGCTGATTTTCTTCTGCGCCTTGGTGTCGTATTTTGCCATACCTTTATTGATTAGCTTATATATTTATACATACTACGCATATTGCAAAAAACTTTCACAATTGACAATGCCGCCATACTCGATAGACTTATGGCAGTGGTATGCACATTGTAGTACCTTCCTCACCGTCCTTGCCGGACCGATCATGAGACCCTACAACACCCACGATAATTCTTTGGCACCATTAAAAAGTAATCTATACATTTATATATGGATAAAGAAGAACAAAAAGAATGGGACGGTATGACCCCAGAGCAGCGAGAATGGAGACGCGAAAGCATGCGCAATTGGCGGATGTGGGGCTCATGGTTCAGCTGGGGCTCTCCCATCGGCTTAGGACTGTTTTTCATTGCTGTGGGAATATTCATCCAGCTGTTACGAATACATTTCTAGTACAAAAGCGCGCACCGTCGGTG
>JARIGS010000021.1 GCA_029288725.1 Candidatus Nomurabacteria bacterium
GGTAAAAGTTTGCGTACCTGCCCATGTGTTTGAGGTGGTAGTACCAAATGCCAGTGCAAGGTGCGATCCGCTTGTACCAAGGCCGGTAAGTGGGTAGTCCGCAGTTACTGAAGTGAGTCCTCCGGAACCTGTACCACAATCAGATCCAGTACCTGTAACATTTCCTGCACTATCTGCGTGGAGACACTGGGTCGAGCCGGTGATTCCTGTTACTGCAAGGGAATTTACTGAAGCTGTTCCAGTTGCAGTGATATTCGCAAGATTCAGGTTTCCGCTAAAGAGCGCATTGCCTTGCAATGAAAGTAGTGCTGAAGGCGAGGTTGTGCCAATACCCACAAGGCCGGTTCCCGTAATATATACACGCTCATTTGCAAAAGAGTTGCCTCCCGTACCGAAGATGATCGGTGCATTCGCTTTAGTAAAGAAAATCATGCCACCCGTAGTGCCGCCTCCCGTTTGAAAGGTGCCAGAAAGTGGTATGGTCGCCATGTTTGCGTTCGATGAACCACTTGGATTGAGCAGGTCACCAAGACTGTTTGTAGTAGTAACAGAATCATTAAACAGGAGCGACGCGCCTACTGAAGATGAATTTGTTTTTATGCTTACAGCACCTCCAGCAGTACCGCCTGGATCTACGGTAAGGCCACCAAGGTAATTGGCTGTAGTAGAAGCCTGCAGACCAGCAGTGAACCAAATCGGCGTGGATGTTGAGTTTGCTGATGCACCATAGTTAGTAGTTGAGGTAAAAGGAAATGCCGAAATAGATGGGGTGCCCGTTAATTGAGAATAAGGCAATGAAAGGTTAGGCAGGGTCGTAATGCTTGCAACGCTTGTGGTTGCCGCAAGGTTTGCGACGAAGTTTGATGTTGCGCGAGCTGTTGTGAAATAGAGATTCGAACCTTCTGCTACGTCTGTGGTTAAGAGGCCAAGAGATGAAGTTGCAATATTAGCAACAGTATTTACCCCCGTTGATTGGACAAGAAGACCGTTTGTAAGTGGTGATGAGGTTGAAATAGTTCCAGTCTTACAATCCGAGCCCGTACCTGATACTACTCCAGAACCATTAACGTGGAGACACTGGGTAGAGCCGCTTATACCAGAAACGGTCAGAGCGTTTACCGATGCGGTACCAGTCGCGGTGAGATTTGCGAGGTTTAAATCACCACTAAAGAGGGCATTACCTTGAACTGAGAGCTTTTGAGAAGGACTTGTAGAACCAATCCCAAAATTGCCCAC
>JARIGS010000003.1 GCA_029288725.1 Candidatus Nomurabacteria bacterium
ATCCAGGCTCGCCGTCCGGGCCGTCAGCCACGTCCCAGACTTCCTGCGTCTGGGCAGAGATCGGCAGGTTGATGCCGATCACGGCGCAGCCGAACCACTGAACTGCGAGGCGAGCCTCGTTCAGATCTCGCGGATAGACATGCACGAACGCTGCAATCTGGTCGCGCACGCCGCCCATCTCGAAGCCATGGCGATGCCAGTAGAGCATCACATCGGCTAGCATTGCGCCGTTGTCGTTGTCGCCCGTCACTGGGTCATAACCCGATACGGCGCTGTAGTTGCGGATCGCCTCGTCGTCGGACATGATGCGCATTCCCGATCCGACATTGGCGTGCCACAGCTTCTGAGCGTGATCGCAGCCGGCGATGGTGCAGTCGCCAATGCTTGAGTTCATGTCCATGCCCCACGCCGTAACCGGCTCTACGGCGCGGCCCCAATCGCACTGAGGCTCGGCTTCCGGCAGCGGCACTCCGAGGCGGCTCATGCCCGGCATTCGTGCCAGAAGCTCTGGCTTTGGGGGGATAAGCCCAAGCTTCATAGAGCTATGGTCGACGGACAACTTCATCCTCCGCATAGCGGGTGAACTCGAGCCACGAGCGCCAGCCTTCCGGCGCCTGGTAGTCGGCGCGCCCGGGCTTCCGGAAGGCTGGCATTTCTGGCGTGTTCAGCCGCACCGCTTCGCGAGCCGCGAAGTCCGCGAAGCGCGTGCGATCGTCAGGAAACACTGGGGTTAGCCGAGAGGGAGGCCGCCGCCAGCGATGTAGGCGTTCAGAGCCGCAATGGCGCTGTTCACGGCCGAGGCGATGTTTGCCGGCACGGCAGGCCCCATCGCCGCGAGGCCAGCCTGGACCGCCTTCGCGACTTCCTGCGCGAGCTGCTGGTAGTTCACGGTGCCAGACGGCATCGCCTGGAACGCCGCGTTGGCAGCGTTCAGCGCCTGCATCGCCTCTTCGAGCTGCGGGCTGTCCTTGAGTAGGCCCTGTGCCATCAGGTTCATCTCGACGGCGGCGATGTCCGCCACGGCCGCATTGGCCTGCTGCTGCGCGTGAACGAGATCGACAGTCACGGTGCCCCCGCCATTGGCGCAGGCGCCAAGGCCGAGCATGAGGGCGCAAGCGCCCGCGAGGAGGAGCTTGTTCATGGATATTCTCCGGTTTGGTGGTGAAAGGCGCCGGAAAGGCCCGCGGCGCGGGGGGTCGAATCAGTCGGCCGGAACGATCGGCATGATGAGCGCG
>JARIGS010000004.1 GCA_029288725.1 Candidatus Nomurabacteria bacterium
TGAAGCAGTTCACTTGCTTCTCGCGCACAATGCAAAAAGGCCGTTCCATATATGGAACGGCCTTTTTGCATTGTGCGCGAGAAGCAAGTGAACTGCTTCACTTGCGTGAGGATCTTGAAAGGCGTAAGCGATGCCGGAGGCGAGCGCGCCGGGGTTGCGAGTACTTATGACCGGAGGGAGTTAGTAACTCGTGACCAAGTCCTCCCTCTGCAATTTTTTCCTCCCCTCCTCCGTACATATATAGTATGAAAACATTTCCCCTCGACAGTGACACGGCATATCCAGAAGCATGGAGCTATGAGTTTCTTGCCGGCAAGGCAATGCAGGGTAGTGTGCCGCGATCATGCATCATGAGTTTTGCAGGTTTGAAAGAAGATGAAACGGTCTATAACCCTTGTCCATTTGTCATGAACAATGAGCTTTGCCTGCTCGGGCGCGTTGAGGCATTTGCCTCAGAGATTGCCCATGTCCATCAATTTACAAAACGACCCGCCTCCGCTGAAAGCTCTGGCGAGGCAAGCTGGCATTCAAAGGAATTATCATTTCTCCATGTTCAAGACCCATTTCTTGCATGCATTCATAATCAAAAGATTGTCGGAGGAGTGGCATTGGATTTTAACGAGCCCTTTCCCGGTGTCTATACTATAGAAAATTATCGTACCTCGTTGTATGATTTTGATACGAAGGAAAAGATTGCCGATGGTCCTGAGGGTATGAAGGATATTCGTTTAGTTGATCTCAATGACTGTATCGGCGTCTTCACTCGGCCTCGTCGTGAGGAAGAAGGGGTAGTGCACTCATCAATCCAGTTCAGCACGGTCCAGTCGCTCAATGACATTACCCCGGACCTTATCGATAGTATCAGTATTGACCCCTTGAAAAAACTCAGCGGCTTCTTTAATCATAATGAATGGGGAGGGGTGAATGCAGTCTACCAACTAGAGGACGGTTGGCTCGGCGTGCTGGGGCATCTTGCGTATTACAGCGAGCACGGTACACCGGAAAGTCCCGACCGTGCCCATACCGATGAGCATATGCGTAAGTATGCCGCCATTGCTTTTGAATTTCATCCTGATACGAAACAGGTAACACATCCAGTTATTATTTTGGCGCGCAATCATTTGGCAACGGAAGCCAAGGCAAAGCGGGAAGATTTGCACAATGTTATCTTCCCCGGCGGTTTTGTATTTCTTCGGCTCGACGAAGCTTCAGCGAAGTCGGCTACTTCATCCATTGACGAAGTCCTTTTCTTCTACGGTCTCGGCGATGCCCATGTCGGTGTTTCGGCATTACCGTATCCGTTTCACCATGTCCTTGACCAGGCATCTTCACATAACCAGCTTTTTATTCTCGATCGTGACATAGCGCTTGGCGCTGTTGGCTTAGAGTAGTGCTATACTATAACGCATGGACTCGTCATTAGTGCGTAAATATTTTTTCTCAGCATTGCTTTTTGTAGCGATTGGTCTTGGACTGCTGATCTTTTTCCCCTTTCTTAAAATCATTGCCTTGGCAGCGGTCTTCTCAGTATTGTTTCACCCGCTCTATCGCGTGTTGCATCGCTGGGTGAAGTTTCCCACCCTGGCAGCATTTCTTACGCTCCTGTGTTTCGTGATTATCATTTGCATACCCGTATATTTTGGCAGTATCGTATTTATTCATCAGGCCACCAGTCTCTACCAGTCATTGATCACTAATGGCGCATTGGTTGCATCCGCCCATCAGCTTTCCGTATGGCTGCATCATGTCTTTCCTTCAGTGTCATTCAATCTCCAGGATCGTGCTACTGCAATAGTGGCAAGCTTGCCCGCCACTGCCGGTGTCATTCTTACCACCACGCTTGCTTCAGCCCTTTACTTCATCTTCCTCCTGATTTCAATGTTTTATTTCCTGAAGGACGGTTCTGCTTGGAAGGAAGCCCTAATTGAATTGGTACCACTTTCTAATGACAGTAATCGCCACATCATTGCGGCGTTACAGCGTTCAATCAATGGTATCTTCAAGGGCTACCTCATCATGGGCATCACCCAAGGATTGGTGAATGGTCTCGGACTGTACTTATTCCATGTCCCTCATGCAGTACTGTGGGGAGCATTGTCGGTATTTCTTATCGTCATCCCACCATTAGGCAGTGGCGCTATTTCAATCTCTGCCGTTACCTATCTTTTAATCACGCACCATCCTGGCTTGGCAGTGGGCTATGCAGTGTGGGCAATAATTTTCAGTACCACTATCAATAATGTTTTGAATCCGTACGTAGTAGGCAAGCAGATTGCTATTCATCCATTGCTCGTACTGTTCTCAGTCCTGGGCGGGCTCAGTCTCATGGGTCCTATTGGTATTCTGATCGGTCCACTGGTTGTAAGCTTTATCTATGCTCTTATCTCTGTCTACAAGACTGAAATGGGAATGCCGATAATGGTTACCGTTACTGAATCAGTCAAGTAGTCTTCTCTGGCAAAAGTGCTACCATGAGGATATGGAATCCTCCGAACAGGCTACTCCACTTGCCGCAAAAATCCGCCCCAAAAATCTCGATGAATTTGTCGGGCAGGCTCACCTTGTAGGTGAAAATGCCCCTATTCGCATTGCGATAGAACGAAAATACGTTTCATCGTTTATTCTCTGGGGTCCGCCAGGCGTGGGCAAAACCACCCTCGCTCGCATCTATGCCAAGGCCGTGAATGCTGAATACCATGAACTGTCAGCGGTTTCAGCAGGCAAGGACGACATTCGCAAGATTGTTGATGAGAAAAATACGCTATTCAATGATAGTCCAAAAATACTATTCCTTGATGAGATCCATCGCTTCAATAAAGCCCAGCAGGATTTTCTTCTGCCTTATGTAGAAAGTGGTCAGCTTACGTTGATCGGCGCAACAACCGAGAATCCGAGCTTTGAAGTCATTTCGGCGTTGCTGTCCCGTCTGCGCGTCTTTACCCTGCATGAACTTTCTGAAGATGAGCTTGGAACGATTATTGATCGCACTGGTATTGCAATGGACGCTGATACCAAGGCGTTCATCATTCAGATTGCCAACGGTGATGCTCGTCAGGCACTGTCATTGATCGATACTGCTCGAAAATTTTATAAGGAAGTGACTGTAGAAACGATCACGAGTTCACTGCAGGATACGCGCCTGCGGTTCGACAAAGGGGGAGAGGAGCACTACAACACTATTTCGGCATTCATTAAAAGCATGCGCGCCTCACAGCCGGATGCGGCATTGTATTATTTGGCGCGGATGTTGGAAGGGGGAGCTGATCCGAAATTCATTGCTCGTCGGATGGTAATCTTTGCTTCGGAAGATATCGGGATGGAGGATCCCCACGCACTTGTCCTTGCTGATGCAGTTTTTCGCGCCGTTGAAACAATTGGCATGCCGGAATGTGGCATCAATCTTTCTCATGGCGTGGTCTACCTCTCACATGCTCCAAAAAACAAAGCCTCATACTATGCCTATCAGGCCGCGATGAGCGATGCAAAAACCATGGGCAATCTGCCGATCCCTCTGAAAATCCGCAATGCACCGACAAAACTGATGAAGGATATCGGATACGGCGAAGGCTATGAAAAATATACTACTGAAGATTTGCTACCAGAAAAGCTGAAAGGGAAGCGGTATTACAAAAAATAAAAAAACCGCATCTTTTCAGGGATGCGGCTCGGTGTTCAGTGTTTTGTTTAATGGGTTATAACGGTAAGGATGGCGCCAACGGTAAGTGCGAATATACCGATAATACCTGCTTGTTTGCCGCTAAGACTGTCTGTAGCAAATGCGGTTTTGATGCTTTTTAAAGTTTCCATGGCTTTTCTATTTAGTTTTTATTGTTTTCTGATAATACTATATCATATATTAAATATTTTGTCAAGTAGTGTAAAACCCTCTCAATAAAGGGTAAAATAAGGTCATGGATATCACCATTGCGCTCCTGTCATCACTTATCGGCTTTGGCATTGCAGCCTATATCTATAGAAAGCAGGTCGCCAAAAAGCCGCTGATGTGCCCTCGTAAATCTCCTTGCGAGACTGTCATAACTAGTCCACAGGCCACGACTTATGGCATTTCTAATACCGTGCTCGGCATGGCATATTATGCCTTTATGGCATTCTTGTTACTCTGCATTGCCGCAGGTGGGGAATCAGCGATCGTCGAGGTTCTGCTCATTGCTCTAGGGGCTGCCGGGTTTGTCTTCTCACTGTACCTTGTCCGGATCCAGCATGTCGTGATCAAGCAATGGTGCGTCTGGTGCCTCGGTTCAGCCTTGATGGCAACTATCCTTTTTGCCGCTGTCCTGATCTTGGTGATCTAATCTAGATTTTTCAAGTCGCTTCTGGTATAACTAATTCCGCACCCGCCTTCGCTAAGGCTTCGGCGGGCAATGCATGGTGCCCATAGTTTAGTGGTAAAACTTCGGGTTGTGGTTCCGACATCGAGGGTTCAATTCCCTCTGGGCACCCCTTAAGTATCTTAATCTTACCGATTCGTCCTCTTGCGAGTAGTCGCTCGGAATCGGTTCTTCGAGGTGTTTCTCCGAGAGCATTCCCGCTGCCTCGAGTGCGAGCACGATCGGTGATTTCACTGCGCTGGTCAGCACTCGGTTCTCGGCCTCGAAGTGATGCCAGAAGAGGTTGAGATACAATTCCTTTAGTGCAGGCCTTGCTTCCTGATATGTCTGACCAATGTCTCGAGCGAGAGCGAGCACCTGTTGAATCGTATCCATTTTCAAGTTCTTTGACTGCTCAACTTTTATAATTTGATTTTCAAAATCCTCGATCTGCTCACGGTATTTTTTCTTCAAGCGGTCAAACGAATTATTATCGAGAACTCCGTCAATCAGCTTTTCTTCCGCTGACTCTAATTTCTTTTCGACGGCGATTCTTGCTTGCAATAGTCGGGACCGGTCCGAGCTTACCGACTCCTTCTTTGTCTTGTAGATGATTTTCAATTTCTCTTCCAGTTTCAGGATGAAGTCGTCGGAGAATTGCAGCTTGCTGAACTCCTGCTCGACCGCCTTTTCCAGGACATGGGTTTCAACATACTTGCCGGTGCAGACTATCGGCTCCTTAAATTTCTTCGCCTTGTATCTAGTGCAATGATAATAGGACTTGTTCTTGATGTGGTTATGGTCGCCGACGTACTTCGATCCGCAGGCGGCGCAGAACACCACGCTTCGGAGAGTGAAGTCATAGGTGTGCCGGCGCTGCTTGTGTCGGTCCCGTTCCCGCGCAACGCGCTGGACCCGGTCAAACAGCTCCTTGTCTATGATGGGCTGGTGCTTGCCCTGGTTCACCAGTCCTCGCCAGTGCATCTCGCCGTAATAAAAATGATTTCGTAACACTTCAGAAAACTTGCTCTCGTGAATGCGCTTGCCGTTTCGCGCGCGGAACCCTTTCTCATGAATGTGGCCCACGATTGCACTGACCGAGTAGTCTCCCGTCGCATACATCTTGAAAGCTTCCGTTACCAGGGGAGCGTTGATCGCTTCCACCGCGATGGTGCGCTTGTCGGGATTGTCAGGCTCGCCGACGTTGAGATATCCAATTGGTGCGTGGGTCGGCCAGCCGCCGTCCCAGAACTTCTGCTCCATGCTCTTGATCGTCTTTCGGGCGGTGATCTGCGACTGGAACTGGTTCACCCCCGCAATGACTAGGTCCATGAAGTTGCCCTCGGGACTGTCCTGGATGGCGGGCTGGGAAACGGATATTAGTTCGACACCATGATTTTTCAAAATTGCCTTGATGGTGAGGTGGTCGCTGGCGTTTCGGGCGAGTCGGTCCGTGTCCTGCACGAAGACCGCGCCAATGCTCTTGTCTTCCTGGATTCGGAGGATCATGTCCTGAAGTCCCGGACGGTTCATGTTCGTCGCGCTCTTGCCCGGATCTTCATAAAGACTGTTTTCGGCAAGCTTGTACGTATTGCTTGCCTCGATAGCTTTTTCGCAGAGTTTTAGTTGTGTCTTGAGCGACTGGCGGTCGCTCTGCGCCTGTTCCTCGGTCGAAACTCGGCAGTATATCAGTGCTTTGTTCATGGGTGTGTTTGTTTATGGCTGCAAATGGGTGCGACGACACTATGCGTTGAATCGGGAATATATCAAGCTGAAGGGGTGCTGTTTCCGAAAAAATCGTTACTGGCTTATTCTGGGTTATTTTGAAACGGACCTTATTTTGCTTGAAAAATCCGTTCAGGGTCATTCAGGGTTATTTCTGAAACCGTGTTGCTGCGCAAAGATTTTCGGTTCGTTGTTATTCGGTGTTATTTTGGAACGAGCCTTGTTTCATAAGGGTTTCGATTTTTGGATCTTATTCACATTTCTTTGTTGTGGATTTACTGTTTCTTTTTCCTTGTTTTAGGTTCTTTTCGTTCTTTCGGACCAGCCAGCTGTTCGGTGTGTCGAACACTACAGTGGCAAAACCCTAAATGTATCAACGAGATTCTCGATATTGTCTTGCAGTTCTGTCTTGTCATTTTGTTCATTCTGTCGAATGTTCTGTTCGGTTGGCTGAACTCCCTGTTCGAGACAGCGAAATCCCTGTTCAGCCTGTCGGCTGGTTGCCTGGTACATCCAGAAGTTCTCCACACGTATCCTGTTCTTCGGAAGCTTTGTTAGGAAGCCGTTCCTGATCAACGACGTTCGGACCTCGCTGATCTTGCCCACGGACCATAGGGGAAGGTGGTCGATCTTGATGTCACGGGTCGATACGTCCTCAACGATGCTGTACCGCTCGCTGTCGCGCTTGTCCCACCGTGCACGGCAGACATACACGTCAAAGAGCCGATACTCCTGATCGGTCATGCGCTTCTTGTATTCGAGGGCGGCGTACCTATACAGCTTCAGCCACCCGGTCGGTTTCTTCTTCATGTTCATGGTTATTTTCATCTTCTATCTGCATCAGCAGCACGTGCGCTAGCCGCTCTATAAATAGCCCCAGCTCCTTGGCTTCAAGGGATGGAGTGTCAGGAGTTGGCATGTTGTCGAGCAGCTTTTCCATATCTAGTTCACCTCGTACAGACGGGTCTTTAACGCCTTGATCTGATCAAAGTATGCGCGAGGTTCGACGTTAAGCTCGCGACGCTGGAATGAATCGATAAGGCTATCGAGCTTTTCCGTTCGCTTGAATATAAATTGGGCACGGCGCGGATCGAGCTTGTCCAATCCTTGCAGTGGGATAAATAGCGAGACTGCTGCCGCGCAGGCGAGGTCTGATGTTCTGTATTCTTCGTTCATGGTTTCTTGTAATTTTCATAGTCATGTTTTGAGTAGACTATGTTTCGATCGTAGCGGACCAAAAGATGAGATAAAAACGAAGATGGAAAATGCCTGGGGAAAAAGTAGTAAATCTATTAAACTACTTGAGATTTTTATACTTATGAACTATGGACCGTTTTGGAAAAAACTTATCCACATTTTAAAAATGGTGAAATAAAAAAGACCCCGTGAAGAGGTCTTGAAATTTAAATAGCTACAACTCCCAACCTTGCCAATCGGGATGTAATTCGATTGTTAATGATGGGCAAGCATCTTTTAATGCATTAATGGAAATACGCTCAGGATTTGGACAGGTCATGCATCGGCCGATAAATCCAACACGCACAAGCTCGTGCTTGTTGAGGATGGGTGAAATAATAACCCCACCACGATCGGCTGTAACATGTTTTGCAACGTGTGCATGTATGGTTCTATATACCGAGTCGTTAGCGGACGGTATGTTCTCCCACACAATAGCGTATCCCTCATTCTCATTGAGTTGGCAATCGTTATCAATGCCTCCCGATGTAAGGAGATAGTGACGCTGTGCGCCTGGTCCTGTTTCAGGAACATTCGGCGCACCTCCAATGCGTTCGTTATTTTCAATTACGAACCAAGCGTCATGCAACAGCCCGCCATACCCGATCCTTCTTTTGGACCAGAGTTTGGTAGGGTTTGTGTTTTCCGGCATGAATCCCCATGGATAGGGAGCACCATAGTTCACTGCCACTATCTCGCTTTGTGTCGCAAGACGATATGTTCCAGTGACAGGTTTCTCTAATTCGCTCAGAGGTCTTTTGAATGGGTAACGAAGTACCGCATTCTTTCCGCCAGCAAGGAGAAAGAAGTCTTCAATGGCTGGGGTAATGGTTAATCCTTGGTTTGTTTTCATTGTCTATTTTTTAAATGTTTATGAACTGTTTAGTATCACTGTACGTTGGTAGCAAATATTGTAAATACTGTTGTACAAGTCTGACAACAATGGTAGTATCAGGGAATGATTGAGCAGACGTTACAAAAACTAGGATTACGCGATGAGGAAATAAAAACATTTCTCTTTCTGGCTGAGAACGGTGAACAGACCGCTGGTATCTTGGCGAAGAAGACGGGGTTGTCACGACCTTCCTTGTACGGCTTTGTTCAAAAGCTGCAAAAGCTTGGCTTGGTCATTGAATCTCAGAAGAATGGGGTCAAGACATTTATCGCCAGTCCAAGGGAAAAAGTATCAGCGGTCTTTGAAGAAAAGATTATTGAACTAAGGGATGGAAAGACCATTATGGAAAAGGCTTACGCTGAGATGGTGAAAACTGGAATAACGGTAAACCCAAAGTTTCAGTTGTTTGAAGGCAAGGAAGGTATGCGGCAGGTCCTCAAAGATATGCTGTTATATAACAACGTTGAGACCAAGGCATATTGGCCAATCAAGGCGATGATCGAAATATTATCCGAGGAATTCTTCAGAAAGTTGAATAAGGATCGCATTCAGCAAAAGCTGTACACTCGGGCAATCTGGCCGCAGGGTCAGATAGTCGATATTAAAAAGCATCCCTATCTTGGAGCGGGTGGCAAGTTCTTGCGAGAGATACGAATCGCTCCGAAGGATATAGGCTTTTCAATGGGGTATTGGATTTATGGAAACAAAGTAGCGTTCATATCTTCCAAGAAGGAGAGCTTTGGTTTTATTATCGAGAGCAAGGAATTGGTGGAGATGTTGTCTTCTCAGTTTGAAATCATTTGGGACCTGTCCAAGCCATTATCTGCCAAAGATTCTAATGGTGAGGAATTTTTGAAGGAAATTAAAAAATAGCGTGAATTTGAGCTATTTTTAGTATAAATTCACGCTATATTGACTTTTTAACGTGAATTTGCTATACTAGTGTTTGTAAACAAGACACTAGTATCAAAAATGGCCATAAAAAAAGACTTAAAACAGAAGATAGATGACCTTAAGAAAGAATACGATGTCCTACGCCAAGGCAAGGACTCGCTTCTTGATATTGTCTTTGAAGCTGAGCTTCCCGAATCTGTCTACAACTCCAACGCGATAGAGAACTCAACTCTTACCATAGCCGAGACAGAAAAGATCTTGTTGGACCTTGAGGTATCACGAGACGTTTCCGTTCGTGAGATATTCGAGGCAAAGAATCTTGCCAGCGTGTTTGAGTACATCAAAGGCAAGGTGGACACTCGGGCTGTCGATAAGGACCTTATGCTCTTTTTGCATAAAATGCTCATCTCAAATATAGATCAGAGTATTGCTGGACGATTTCGCGCTCAAGGCGAGTATGTGCGTGTCGGGACTCACATCGCTCCCGCTCCTGAGAACGTTGAGGCAATGCTTGACGCCACACTTGTTGGATACACCTCAAACCACACCTCATACTTCCTTGAGAAGATCTCCCTGTTTCACTTGGACTTCGAACATATCCACCCGTTCAATGACGGTAACGGACGTATTGGTCGTGTTCTGATCAACTATCAGCTTCTTCAGCTAGGATTTCCACCTGTCATTATTCGTGATAAAGAAAAGCAGACCTACTACAAATCCTTCGGCGAATTCCGAAATAGTGCCGCATCAAAGAGAAAGACAACAACCCTGGACAAGGTCCTTGCTTCAGCTCTTCTAGAGTCATTACACAAGCGTATTGCATACATGAAGGGCGAAAAGATTATCACTGTTGCCGACTATGCAAAAAAGCAAGAGCTGTCTTCTTCTGTGTTACTTAACAAGGCGAAGCGACAGACTATACCTGCATTTCGAGAGAAGGGGGTTTGGAAGATCGGAGAGAAGTTTGTTTATAAGCTAGAAGAATAAATTATATGTCTACTCCCTATACTGCTCCACAGCTCAATAGAACTTCATTTAATTGCCCCCACTGCAAAGCATTTTCAAGTATGGATTGGGATGCTTTATATATTGGTTATAGAGGACAAAATAACGTTCCTAATTTAACAGCCGCACGCTGCAACCATTGCAACGAATATTCATTATGGATAGGATCATCAATGATTTATCCGGAAGAAATAGACGTTGAATCTCCAAACCAAGACTTACCAGAAGAAGTTAAGGAAGATTACCTTGAGGCTGCAAATATTTTAAACCAATCTCCTAGAGGTGCAGCAGCCCTGCTACGTCTTTCAATTGAAAAGCTTGTTAACGTACTAGATGCTCAGGGTAAGGATTTGAATACAAAAATCGGGGACCTTGTCTCGAAAGGTTTAAATCCAAAAATTCAGAAAGCGTTAGATGTTGTAAGAGTAATTGGTAACGAAGCGGTTCATCCAGGCCAGATCGATCTTACTGATGATAACGAAACCGCACAGTCTTTGTTTAAGCTAGTAAATGTTATTGCGGACGGGATGATTACACAGCCGAAAGAAGTGGATACTTTATTTGATGATCTACCTGAAGGTCATAAGAAAGGTATCGAAAGAAGAGACACTGAGTAAAAATATGAATAAAGAACAAAAGGTTGAATATCTTAAAAAGTTTGAAGCTCTGATTACTGAGTGGTTTGCACTGCGTAATAATGGACGTAACTGGGAGGAAATGCACGCAAAGATAATTGAGATGGCTAGACTGTGGGGAAATGTTTCAGAAATATTGAAAGGTCTTGATTACAAAGTCGAGATTGAAATTACTGACAGTAATAGGGGTAAAAACATAAAACCACAAATAGGAGACCTTTTTCATAATGGTATCTTTTCTTCTACTCACACAGGTGATCAATATACACATATGTCTACTCTCTACTCTTATGTGTTAGGAGCTATTGAAAAAGTAAACACGGGAGTTATTGTTCGAGAAAATGTTTTACCAAACCTAAATTTAGTAATAAGTATTTTAAATACATTTCCTGATGTAGTAAGTCGCTTAAAATACAGAAGAAAAGGAAAAACACCCCTTGAAATTGCTGATGAATACGATGTTCAAGATATTTTATATGTAATGCTTAAAGGTGCTTTTTCAACTCTTCAATATGAAGATCCTACACCTAAAGACGGGCTAACCTCAGCACGTGCAGACTTTGTCATAGGTGATCTTAATACTTACATCGAAACAAAATATATTTCTGAAAAAGGAAAAGAGAAAGATATTCAAGATGAGTGCATGTTAGACATTCAAAAATATGGTACTCAGGATAACTGTTATAAAATAGTATTCTTCATTTATGATCCCCACAAATGTGTGGATAATCAATTTTCTTTTAAAACAGCCTTGGAAAGAAATAGATCAATTGAAGGTAAAGAAATTGAAGTCATTACTTTGATAATAAATTAGTATTCATGACTGTCTTTAATACAAGCATATACCCAATCATCGGCATGAGTCCTGGCAACAGCTACTTCAAGGACGAGGAAATCAAATACCTTCTTAAGACAGCAGTAGATAAGTATGGAAAAGTTGCTGTGATGATCGCTGACATTCCTGCTATTTCAACATACATTGCTTTGGGGTATCCAGAAAATCGCGCGCGTCGCGATAAGGCACTCCCACAAGGAAATCTTTTAAAAAATAGAACAGAGCGTGCAATGGTTCAGCTTGGGTATACAAAGGGTCAGGTCAAAATCATTGACTGGGAAAATGATATTGAACCGAATGAGAATTATAAGAAATCATATCAGCATATTCATGAACTCTATGAATCGAATGGGCAATTCCAGCATGATGCAGACGAAACTACTAAAGGTGTAATAACAGGATCGAGGAGAGAAATTCCTGATGTTGCTGGTGCGACTAAAATCGCAGTTCATTATCTGTTGTCAGAATTCGCCTTTATTGATTTTGCACCAGAATTTTTTAATGTCGAAAAGGTTGTCTATATTTATCATAAGAACTGGACCGTGTACGAAAATTACATTGCTGGAAAATACGATGGAATAGTGAAAGGCCGTACAGATTTCTTACTGATGGAGAATCCTTGGGAAACGTACCGCTCAGTATGGGGTGCCGAAGATGAGGAGGATGGGAGCTATCTTTCAAGTCTTGATCGAGTGGAACAAAGTAAGACACTGCGTGTGGCATTTACAAACTATCCGCCCGCTCTTATCTATGACCGTGAACACGACAGCTTCTCCGGTATCTTTTATGAAATCATAGTCGCAATAACAAAAAAGCATGGGTGGCAAATTAAGTGGAGTGAGGAGACTGGCTACGGCGTTATTATTAACGGCCTGGAAAACAACCGCTTCGATCTTTTCGGCAGTACTGTATGGCCGACACCAGAAAGAAAAGAGAAGGCTTCCTTCTCTAGATCCTTATATATCAGCAAGGCATATCCATGGACAGTGCCGAACTTTAATTATGAGCAAATGAAAAACAGCTCTGATCTCAGAATTGCGGTGAAGGAAAATGATATATCGCACTCGATAGCTCTTTCAGATTTTCCAAATGCTAGGCTCGTATTCGTACCACAACTTTTAGGCCCTCAGGAGTTGCTGCAGTTTGTTGCCGACGGAAAAGCAGACGTTACATTTGCAGAATCGTATCTTGCCAATGTTTTTATGAATGCCAAAGGTGTGCAGCTTGTACAGGCAACCAATGATCCAATTCGTACTTACGACAATACGTTTATCTTCAAGAAGGAAGACGTTTCATTGAGGGACCTGCTCAATAATGAAATTGAAGAACTGATTCAAAATGGAACAGTGAAGGAATTGATACAAAAATATACCGGTAGTGAAAATACTTTTGAATAATCCTTAAATAAAAAAAGACTCCCTGTTAAGTGGAGTCTCTTGACTACTGATGTAATCTTTTTAGTTCATGATGTGTGCGGTTGTTCCACGCTTGTCAAAGGTCTGGTCCATGATCGCGGTTTGGCTTTTCATGCTGCGAATGCCTGCCTTTGTAATGTAGGCAACTGCGAAGTGCGAAAGGAAGTTCAGTACCCACTGCTCGCTGTGTATGTACCACAACTCGCGGGATGAACCCCATTCATTTATTACCTGCCTGTCGTTTGCAACGGACTGCTCGTGGTTTTCCTCTGAGGAAAGCGGCAGCTCCGAAAGCCGTTCGGCAAAACCGATCATCTTCATGCGCAGGAAGTTCTGCACAGGCTGGCTGAAATCTTCAGTTCCAGGAATCGGGAACGTAAACGGTACTGAAGCGGTAATCCGACATCCGAAGATATCATCGGGATTCAACCCCTTTAATACGGGAATCGCTTCCAACCTGTACATCGGATACTCAGGAGTCTGCATCAGCGTAATTTCAAACTGATAGCTTTCAATTTCTTCCATCACGGCATCGGCATCCTTTTCGCTAAAGCCATTAAGCATCAGCATTGAGCGGGTCGTTTGAACCATTGTGGGAAAGAAATGCTCGATGAACAGTGGGAGCGCATGACTGCCGCCCTGGCTTACAACTTCAGCAAACTGCCTGGCAATTTCTTCCTTGTTAACCGTCTGCTGGTTCATGGAAGCCATGATCGATTCAGCGTCCTTTGTCTGGTCGATAATCTTCTCGGCGAATGAAACCAGCTTTTCTGCCGAGATGCGCCACGGGAACATTTCGCTCTCGTTGATCCTCGGGGCAAAAAACCTCCCCGCCTTCTTGTTCAAACCAGCCATGAGCGCTTCCTTGTTGAAGCCCTCAATACTTACTTTCTCGTAGTAGAAAAGCTTCTTGGCCGTTTCTATTAGCTCATTTCTATTCATGATCTATTGTTTTAATGTTCGTTGAATTTTTCTTCACCTTACCATTTTCCTTGATTATGTCAATATTTATGATACAGTGAAGAAAAACATTACAGACATGAAAGCACCTTTAAAAATATTGCTGATTGAGCCCTGGGGAGCGTACATCAGATTGGATCGGTGCATGCAAAGCATTGATTCGTGGGGAGGCGTATATCGCTTTCCTCTAAACCTTGCCCGTATAGCCGCCCATTTGATGAGTCTCGGTCACGAGGTTCGCTTCATGGATTTCCAGGCTGACTGGCGGTATAAACTTCCCGGTCAAGCCAAAAGAGCGGTAAGAGAATTTGAACCCGATATGTGCATCTTAAGTTCCGGCTTTCCGAGCATGGAACAGGATGCCTTTACTGCGGGTGAAATTAGATGGGAACTCCCAAGAGTACACATCTCAACCTTCGGCGTTGTGCCAACGTTATTGGGTGAAAAGTTTTTTACTCCCGAGACATGGAACTTTTGGAACCCATTCGATTCTATTGTTGTTGGTGGAGAACCCGCATTCGGATATGAGCAGCTTATCAATGAAGGCATTGAAAGAGGAAAGAACCAGCTGATTCTTTCGCAGATGGAAAAGACTAAGTCCATTCAGACCTATGAAGGAAGAAAGCTTTTCAATCATGACTTGTACCGCTCGCCATTTACTGGGGGAGTACAAACGTATGTTGAAGGATCGTATGGCTGTCCACATCGCTGCACTTTTTGCGTGGTCCCTCAATTATATGATGGACATTTTGCAAAACGCACGCCAGAAGACGTAGTAAGAGAATTTGTATTTGTGTTAGAAAATAGTAGGGTTCAGCAGATTTCACTTTGGGATGAGGGAACGACATTTCAGCGCTCTCAAATAAAAAATATCTGCGAACAACTTATTGAAGTACGCAAAAGCAAGAATCCTACCCTAAGAAACTTTTCATGGAACACTCGGTCAACAACGGCTCTTCTCGATGAGGAGACTGTGGAACTGATGAAGCTTTCGGGAATGTCGGGCATCACGCTCGGTCTTGAAAGTTTTGATGAAACAGTATTGGGTGCGACGGGGAAAGGAACGACTGTTTCCAATAACCTGCATTCAATCGAATTGCTAAAATCCGCTGGTATTATTTCCATAGGACATATCGTTCTTGGTTTACCAGAAGAGACGAAGCAGAGTGCTGAGTCGACCATCGAGCAGGTGGTTCATTCCAATCTTGATGTTGCACAGTTCTACTGTGCAGTACCGTACCCGAGCACTCCGTTGCACGAACAGGCATCCAAGGCTGGGCTGATACAGGTTCACGATCTAACAAAGTATGAGCTTTGCAACCCAATTATGGATACCTTGGGCGGTCTGACCTATAAAGAAGTAGGAGCACTTCGCCAGCAGGCTATGCATCAGTTTTATGAAAAGAAAAATCTCAATTTAGACATGCTGCAATCAAAGGCATTCAACAATTGGATTATTAACAAATGGACCCCGAGAATGTAACTTCTACAATCCCTTGCCAAGAGCAGGGGATTTTTATTTTCCCAAAATACGGTCATTAAAACGCGAAGGGCAACACATCTCCGATCTCTTCCAGAAAACCTCACACGGTCCAATTCTGGGCCAATTACGCTTTCTTTAGGTCGGCAATGATCCTTAACTTCTCTCGAATTCCAGCCATATATTCGTGATCGTAGAGCACCGTAAGATGTAAAATGCTAGGACGACCCAAGAAACAAGTAGGGGGTAATTCCTTAAAATATAATATATTGACAAACAGCTTTAAAAGTATAGGATCATTGGTGATGATTTTAGCTATTCTAAACGCAATTGATGCAACATTAGTTTGGCTCACAAGTGGTGTTGAGAATCACCCAAGTTTGGCGGTGTTATGCGCGGGAGCTTTTGTTTTTATCGTGTACCTAGCTCAAAAAAGCAACGACAGAAGTAACGCGGCGAAACTTATTCTTCAAGAAATAAGATATGCTGAACAAAAAGTTCAAAATTTTAAAGGCCACGGCTCCTATAATTTAAATGAAAAAGTGTTGCCAACAAATAATTGGAATAATAACATTAGTCTTTTCGTAAAAGAACTGGGAGAGACAGAGATTGATCAAATCAGTGATTTTTATTCCAGTGCTGCTCGTTTAGATGAAGTTCTTAAGGCGGTGGCAGATTTTAGAAATAAGCAGGCAATTGAATCTCCTGATGGCCCAGGTACAGGAACCATATTTACCACAACGGCCGATCTCCCAAAAACCGCAGGAGATTTGATAAAGAAAATTTCAGAAGGAATTACAACTCTGTACAATACTCCAGCAACAAGCAAGTTACGACAATTTGCTGATAGAAAATGGTATCAAAAATTATAAACGAAATTTTATGGGTGTGTTAAAATTAATCTACATTGTATGGCAATAAAAGTTATAAAAATTGAACCAGCCAATCTTGGTATCGCGGGAGATCCTATTGCAGCACACAAAGCCGTTGAATGGTTTGTTTGGGTAAATGAAAGTAATCAAACAAGTGGCAAAACTTCTAGAAAAGATATGTATAACTGGATTGTTAATCAAAAGGGACAAGCTTATATAAATGTAGGTGGGCAGACCGCACGGCTTTTTGGTGCACTTAGTCAAACAGGCGAACAGTATATTCAGGCAGCTAAAGATGGAAAATGGGTAAATGACCTACTTGAATTGTCAGACAAAACTGCACCCTCAACACCTGTTGGAGCAGTGTAATTTGAGGAAATTTTAAAAAAGAAAGCTCTCCCTCAAGATGAGGGAGAGCTTTCTGCTATACTTGGTCTATGGCTGAATACCCTGCAACAACTAAGGACAACAAATGCATTTTTTGTGAAATTGTTTCTGGTGCTCTGGAGACTCCTGGTATCTTTTGGGAAAACGACGAGTTTATGGCAGTACTTGCAATTGATCCGAATACCGAAGGGTTTACCTCTATAATCCCAAAACAGCATTATGGAAGTGATGTTCTCAAAATGCCTGATGATGTTCTATCTCGATTTATCCTTGCTTCAAAAGAGGTTAGTCAGATTCTTGAAAAATATTTTGAAGACGTAGGAAGAGTAGGGGTGTTAATGGAAGGCACGGGTATTGATCATGCACATATAAAATTGATGCCACTTCACGGAACACAGGACTTGAAGAATGGAGAATGGAAACAGTATTTTTGTGATCAGGAATTATGGTTCGATAAGTACGAAGGTTGGATTGCTTCTGCCGGGGGTCCAATTGCAGAAGTTTCCAAGCTGAAAACGTTGGCTGAAGGACTAATAAAGTCTCAACAATAAGCGGTTTTTCTTTAATACTTTTTTAGAAAAATTTTAACTATGAAAGGGTATGATGCGGAAAAATCATTTGTTCACCCTACAATTTAACTACCATGATAGCACTCGTATCGTATAACGATTGTCCTCATTTTCCTCGCGGTATTACCGTCATTGACGGTATAGAAGTACTTTTTTTGCCAAGGACTTTTCCTCAAAAAAAGTCGGCCCTCGTGTCTGCCGATGATGAAAACTGCCGCCTCCTTATGCAATACATTGATATCTTGGATGGGGTTAACATTTTTGTCGGAAAGAAATCATCAGGATCACTAGAGATTATTTCACTGTTCTGTTCTTTATTTAAGAGTAAAGAAGAGAAACTTTTCTTTACGCTCTGTGATCATGATGAGCCGGAAAAAATACAATTACTCTCATCTCTTGGAATCGGTGAGAAGCAGTGGGTGGTGTTTAAGGACGGTCATACCCAATGCAAAGAATGGTATTGGATGTATGGCTGGATGATGTATACCATCAAAGAGTCTATCATGGCAGAATAAAAAACCGTTTAGCGGTTTTTTATTTTTTGGTTCTGTTTCGATGTGCTTTTTTGCTATACTATTACTGTTCACTTAATTACTCTTTCATGAAAATTCTCATAATTGAAGATGAGCCCGATATCGCAAACTTTTTGAAAAAGGGACTTACGGCCGAAATGTGCGTGGTTGAGGTTGCGGCTACCGGCAAGGAGGGTATTGCCTGCGCGCGCAACAATTCCTATGATGCCATCATTCTTGACTTCCATCTCGGTGACATGACCGGTGTGGAAATCTCCGCTGCGATCAGAACATACAAACCTTCTATTCCCATTTTGGTCCTCAGTGTTGAGCGGGATATGGATATCAAGGTTGATATGCTTTCAATCTGCGATGACTATATGACCAAGCCGTTCTCGCTTCGTGAGTTGACTGTGCGTCTTCACGCTCTAACCCGTCGTGGTACCGTCATGCGCAGCGATATCATGGAAGCCGGCGGTATTGTCCTCGACTCAACCAAATACACGGTTACCCTTGATGGCAACCCTATTGCTTTTCGCCACAAAGAGTTCGCTCTGCTTGAATACTTCATGCAGCATCAGGATATTGTCCTGTCGCGCGAAATGATTCTTTCCCATGTTTGGGACATGAATGCTGACCCTTTCACCAATACCGTCGATACCCATGTACGTCTGCTCCGCAAAAAGCTGGAGATCGATGGCCATACCTTCATTCATACCGTACCGAAGCGCGGCTATCGTTTTTCCGTCTAAGGTTTTACCTTTTGTTTAAGTTTTTTTCATTAGTGTTTTACTAAAATTGTAATTGAATTTGTTTTATTTTCTTTTCACAATTTAAAAAAACACACATGAGAACAATTGAATGTCCAAAACCGCCTGAACAAAAAAGTTATGAGGCGGACACGATCTATCGCGTACTATCAAAGGATGACCCTATTTTTTACCGCGAAAGAACCGATCGAAACGAAGGGTTTATCGCGCTCAGTGATCAGCAAATGATTCGAAAAAAAGTCATTGGCGTTGCAGGGTGTGGTGGCATGGGAGGGTTACTTTCAGAAACATTGGTGCGATTGGGTATTGGCGAGATACATCTTGCCGACCTTGAGCTATTTGATATTTCCAACATTAATCGCCAGCTTTGTAGCACCTCTCTAAGTATTGGCAAACCAAAATTGCCTGAAACCGCTGAAAGACTTAACATCGTTTCCCCGGATGTTTGTCTCGAGTTGTATCATGAAGGCATTACGAAAAATAACGCATCGTACTTTCTTAGAAATTGCCTATTTGGTTTGGATGAAATGGAGTTTTGGGCCCTTGGTTCAAAGATCGCATTTCATGAAGCGGCTCGTAAGCTAGGAATAACCGTGTTTACCGTACCGGTTGTAGGGCATGGCTTTTACATCTTTAAGTTCACCCCTGGCGGTATGACCATTGAAGAGGTGTTAGGCATGGATTATGAAGAGGCAATGATGTTGCAGATTAAAATGCAAACAAGAACCGCAACGCTGAAAGAGGTTCGTAGGGCAATGAATGCGATGTTACGTTTAGTGACACCAGAGGGAATTCCTGAGTACTGCAAGGATACTACCAAGCGCAGTACGACCCAAAGAGTGTTGGAAAGACTCGAGATGTACAACACGGCTTCAATTATTGCCACCACTCCTCCCATGGCATCAGGTGCCTTATCAAGTGTCTTGTTATTTCACATCATGCAAGAGTCTGAATTTGAAATGAATTATGTATTAACCCCAGAAATGCCGGGGTATCAGATGTTTGACGCTGCTCGCTGGATAGCAAAGACACACGTAGGAAAATGGTGGTAACACAAAAGGTATAAACACACCTAAAAACAAGAAATCATGGAAATTATTGATGTAATCGAAGAATTGGTTGTTACCGCTTCGGAAGGCGTAATAATCAAATTAGTTACCCCCGTATCTGCTGAGCGAAAAGCTGTTGAAGACTTTGTCTTGGAAGAGTATTACCATCGTATGGGTGGCGTGCTTGCCTCTACACCGGAAATTATCTTTGCTGCATTTGAAGAAGGAGTAGTGGTCGGTACGATGGGGTTGGAGTTTCAGGAGTTGTGTGGATTAATGCCGTGTGAGCACACGTTTGCATTTGATGTTGCGTCGCTCAAGTTTGGTTTGAACCGCAATCGTACCGCACAATATACCCGGCGGATTATTAGATCGGACTACAAGGATGGAGCAACGCTTGGCCCGAAACTGATTGCTGCTGTTACTCAATTTGCATTAAGCCAAGGAAAGCTATATGGATTTTGCGAATTGAAACCCCCACTACTACGGCTAACTTCAAAACTCGGTATCGAATTACATGAAGTAAAAGGTAGTACGATACTGAAAGACAGTGTTCATCCCGATGTTGCGAGTTTTTATCTTGTCGAGCCTTATCCAAAGCTCTACCAGATAGAGCTCGTGCAGGTGCTTGAGGCAATAACAAAGAGAAAATAACAATGCGTCGTAACCCAGGCACGTATGCCTGGGTTATTTTATTAAAACAATCTATAATCCTTATGCCACTTATCACCATGCAATTCGCTATTTTTCAATATATTGCCATTAGCATCTGCGGCATCTTCATTGCCGCTATTGGCTTGTATGTCCTATATGCCAATGCACGCCGGGCTATAAACCGATGGTTCTGCGTACTGAGCCTTGGCATTGCCGCTTGGAACATAGGATTGTCATTGCTGTTCTTCTTTCATGATACGTTTTTTATTACCGTCATTTTGGACGGCGCGATATTGATTGCGGTCGGACTGTTTTATTTTGGTAAGGTCTTTCCAACAGGAGCGGTGAAAAAGAGGGAATGGTGGTATCTCATTCCGGCAGTTGCCACTGCCATCATGGTGCCGTTCGGTCTGGTTATTTCCAGCGTTGCAATTACTGCCACTGGATATTTGGCACCGCATAACGAATTTTTATTTCCCGTCTACGGACTTTCGCAGATGGTGTATGCCTTGGGAGGAGTGCACTTTCTCATACGGAAATACATGTATGCCGAAGGTCAGGCCCGTCAAAAACTGCGCTATTTCTTTTTTGGCATCATCGTACTGGTGTGTGTTGGCTTGCTCTGTGACGTGATCCTGCCAAGCTTTTCCCTCTATCAATTCAACCTCTTTGGCCCGCTTGCATCACTAGTGCTGGTGGTTGCTACCGCCTACAGTATCTTGCGCCATAACCTCATGGACATTAGCGTGGTCATTCAGCGCAGTGTCATTTATATCGTACTGCTTAGTGTCATCGTTGCTACTTATGCATTTGGCTTGGAACTTGTTGGCTACTTGCTCTCCAAAATCACGAACGTAGCGGTGATTGTCAGTGCCGGGGCAACCATGGTACTCGGCATATTCTTCATGCATCCGATTCGCACATACCTGGAGCGGGTGACTGATCCTATTTTCTTCAAGAATAAGTATGTCTATTCGGATGCCATTGCCCGGCTGTCACGCATGCTCAATACAACGATGAGTCAGGCTGACCTTGTTGCGGCGTCTTCGGCGGCATTAGAGGAATTGTTCAAGACATCGCAGGTCGCATTTCTGCTGGCCAACAAGGGTGAGGAAGCGTTGCCGGCATGGGCTTCCGATATTCGCGTATCACAACCGATTATTTTTGAACATACCGTGATAGGAAAAGTGATACTGGGAAAGAAGCGTTCCGGGGATGCCTATACTTCCCAGGATATGCAATTGCTTGAAACATTTCTCGACCAGGCTGCCGTGGCATTGGAAAAGGGTCGTCTCTATGAAAAGGTTGAGGAATACAATACTCAGCTCGAACGCTTGGTCGATGACCGTACCAAGGAAATACAGCATATTCAGGAGGAGCAGAAGCGCATGATGATTGATATTTCTCACAACCTGCAAACGCCGCTCGCTATCATTAATAATGACCTTGAAACAATGGCAGACTATTATCCTGATCAGGATAAGATTTTTTCCGTGAAGCGGTCGTTTTTGCGCGTGTCAGAATTCATCAGGCAATTGCTGCACCTTGCTCGTCTTGATGGGGTGTACGACATCACTCTTACCACATTCGACCTCTCTGAATTTCTCCGACAGCAGGTTGAGTATTTTGAGGTGATGGGAAATGAGCAGGATCTTGAGGTTACGGCTGATATCCAGGATGGCGTAGTGTTCACGGGTGACATGCGTCTGCTCGGCGAGGCATTTACGAACATTGCACAGAACGCCATTAAGTATCGTCGTGAGAATGTGAAAAGCACGCTGCACATTACGCTTCGCGATGATGATACGACAGTCACTGTTTCCATTAAGGATAACGGTATGGGAATTGAGGCAAAAGACCTTTCTTCAATCTTCGACCGTTTCTATCGAACGTCCCGCAGTTCCCAGATATCAAAAGGGTCAGGGCTCGGTTTGGCCATTGTGAAAAAAATTGTTGATATGCATCATGGCAGCATCGCTGTGCACAGTGTTCTACAGGAAGGAACAGAATTTGTACTGACATTTCCCAAGACCATTACTGGCTGAGGGGGAGTGCTATACTTTCAGTATGAATAAGAAAACCATCTCCCTGATCTTTTTGGCCGTAGCATTTTTTGTCGCTGCTCATACCGTTTCCGCCCACGAAGTCTACGTATTGAATCAGCAGACGGTCAGCTACGATGTCAGTCATCCTTCGCCTGATCCATTGACGATGGTGAAGGGGGATAGCAGTGACTTCCTGCTGGCAACAATTGTGGGAGTGATTTTGGTGGGAGGAATATTTCTGATTTCCATTTCACGAAGATTAGAAAAAGCCCTTAACCCACTTCTCATAAAGGCAAAACGCTGGGCGCCTCTAGTGGCGCGATTGACGCTCGGCCTTAGTCTGCTGGCAGCAGCATATTATCGAGCACTGTTCGGTCCGGAAATTCCTTTGGAAAGCCTGGTCGGGCATTATGCCGGAGTGCTGCAAATAGTGCTTTATCTTATCGGCGTTCTCATCATTATGGGATTGTTTGTCCGTCAGAGCGCGTTCATTGCATTGGTGATATTTATTATTGCGGTAATTGCTGAGCGCACCTACATGCTGACCTACGTCAACTATCTTGGTGAAATCATTGCCAACCTCGTGCTCGGCGGTGGATTGTGGTCGCTTGACCGTCATCTGAACAAGGCAACTATTGCGAATAGTGCCGCTCGTTGGAAGGAAAGATTGGAACCGTATGCATTTCCGACTTTGCGCGTACTCTTTGGTATTTCCGCGCTGTATGCCTCGTGGTATGCCAAGCTCTTTCATGCCAGCCTTGCCTTGGATACCGTGACTCAATATCACTTAACAAACTACTTCCACTTTCCCGCACTGTTTGTGGTGCTTGGAGCGTTGATTGTTGAAACACTCGTTGGTGTCTTTTTCATCCTAGGCATTGAGATTCGCTTTACCGCATTATTTTTTCTGATGTTCCTCACGCTCTCACTGTTTTTCTTCGGAGAAGTAGTCTGGCCGCATATCGTGCTGATTGGCGTAAACATTGCCTTTATCCTGCACGGCTATGATCGGTACTCACTGGAGGGTCACTTTTTTAAACGCAGGAAGATAGAGCCGGTATTATAATCTTGCTCACTATTGCTATACTATAGGTATGGAACATAACAAGGCGATAGCGATATTTGGAGGAGGGTGCTTCTGGTGTACCGAAGCAGTCTTTAAGATGATGAAGGGCGTGAGTTCGGTCCTGCCGGGATATGCTGGAGGAACAACCGATAATCCGACCTACGAGCAGGTATCAGAAGGAAATACCGGACACGCTGAGGTAGTACGCATTGAATACGATCCGACACAGGTGCGGTATGAGGATCTGCTAACGGTATTTTTCGGCAGTCATGATCCGACGACACTGAATCAGCAGGGGAATGATATTGGCACGCAGTATCGCTCAGTTATTTTTTATACGAATGACGAGCAGAAGGCCGCGGCGGAATCATTCATTGCTGACATGAATGCCTCAAATAGTGCTGGTGCTCCGGTAGTGACGGAAGTCGTGCCATTTGAGAAGTTTTATGAAGCCGAGGATTACCACAAGGATTATTATGCCCATCATCAAAATGCCGGGTACTGCCAAGTGGTGATCAATCCAAAATTGGAAAAAGTCCAGAAACAGTTCGCTGACTTATTAGTAGCTATTAATAAAGAGTAATTGTATGGAAAACAAATCCGCCGACGCTAACGCTATGGCGAGACAAAGAACCGAAGAAGAGTGGAAGAAGGAACTGACACCTGAGCAGTATGAGGTCTTGCGCGGCGGAGGCACTGAGGCACCATTCAAAGGAAAATATGTTCATGAAAATAGTGTTGGTACGTATGTCTGCATGGCCTGCGGCAATCCATTGTTCTCGTCCAGCACTAAGTTTGATTCGAAAAGCGGCTGGCCGTCATTTGATGACGCATTGCCAGAAGCGGTAAAGTTTAAGGAAGATACTAGTCATGGTATGAGTCGGGTAGAGGTGGTCTGTGCCCAATGCGGTTCACACCTTGGCCATGTCTTTCCTGATGGTCCGGAGGAAACGACAGGGCAGCGATACTGTATTAATTCTGTCTGTCTCGATCTTAAAAAGGAATAGTGCAAGAAATGACAGATCGCAATAAAAAATCCCCCATTGCTGGGGGATTTTTTATTGCGATCTGCTTACTGAGAAACAGTAGTACTTGTTGTGGTAGTAGCAGAAGCCTTCTTTGCGGCCTTAGCAGCCTTTGCTGCTGCCTGTACTGCCTTGCGGTCAGTAGCAATTTTCTTAGCGTCAGCCTTAACAGTTGCCGCGTCAGTCTTTATCTTCGCCTTGTCAGCAGCAATAGCGGTCTTTGCTGTGCTGATGCCAGCAGTATCCTTAGCCTTCTTTGCTGTTGCAAGAGCCTTGGTGTCAGTTGCAAGCTGGATCTTGTCAGCTTTCACCGTAGCCTGATCGGTGACGTAGGCCTGGCGATCAGCTGCAAGCGTAGCACTTGCTGATGTTGATACAGCTGGAGTGGTAGTCTGTGCTGATGCTACTGAGACGAATAGTCCGAGTGCAAGAGGGGCAATTGTTGCGGTAAGCAATGCTTTTTTCATATGATATAAAACGAGTAAGCAGCGATAAATACTAATATGGTGCCGGCTTACCCCCTTAATACGCGGAAAGGACAGGTTTCTTTCATTTCTTCCAAGGTAGGACCGTGGTGGCCTGGAAATGGCTGCCATCAATCATGGCGCCGGTTATCTTCACTCGTACACCGGGCATAATGATGGTATCAATGCGGGTATCTGGAGCAAATGTCACTTCCCATGGCTGGCCATCGCTATCAACAATACTAAATCCGTATATGGTATTGGCCTGCACCTTTCCCGAAAGGAGTCCATCCTCAGGATAGATCCAAATGTCACGGTTGCTACTGACCACCGTGCGATAGGCGGGAATAGCGTGATCAAAATAATTGTCGAGATATGCTCCGGCTCCGGCAAAAAATAAAACTGTCCCAAGGGCTAGACTTGCTCCCAGGCTCCAAAGAATAATTCTGCCTGAGGCGTAGCGATATCCTCGTCCGACCTTTTTAATATTGTTTGCAATCAAGAACATGGCACACATCAGAATGACAAGCCATACATAGGGGATGGTTTTTATAGCGTGCAGGAACCAGCCTTCGCGCAGCTGGCTTACGGCAAACCAGTCATGATCAGTGAGGATAAAGAGGGAAACAGTAACAGCAATGCTTCCGATAAGGGTGACAATGATAATGAATGTCATGAAGAACCATTGCTCGGTGAGGAAATACCACTGTGAGCGGGGGCGCAGTTTCTTGGCGTGAATCTCTTCCAGTATTTTGTTGTTCAATGCGTCATTGTTCATGGTGTTTTTCTTCAAGGAGAGTTCTTAATCGTTGCTTTGCTCTGCTGAGTAGGGTAGCGATGGTCCCTGGAGGCTTTTGCAAAATATCCGCTATCTCATCATAGCTCTTGTCTTCGAAATATTTCAAGACAATGACATCCTTGTATTTCTGATCAAGCATGTTCAGTACCTCCTTCATACGCTCCGCGTCAATCATTTCTTCTGTCTGTGTGGTCGGGTCTGTTTCGCCGTGGTCGGCATCGGCAAGCATTTCGGTGATATTCAGCTGTTCAAGTGATAGGGGCTGCAGCTGCTTTCGACGGAAATAACTCATTGTCTCGTTGTGGGTAATGCGATAGATCCACGATGAGAAAGGAAAGTCGTTGTTGTAGCCATTGAGGTTGCGATAGACCTTGATGAAGACCATCTGCAGAATGTCTTCCTGTTGGGCAGCGTCGCGCATGCCCAAGTGGCCGACATAGCGCATAAGCTTGGCCCGATAGCGATCCATGATATGACGGTAGGACTCAGGATCTTTTAGGGTGGCCGCCACTAACTCTTTGTCGCTTTGTTCCTCGGGGGTCATTACGAGCAGTATAGCGGAAATAAGCCTTTTCTGATAAGCTTTTGGCTATGAATGAGTATCAAATCCTTCTTTTTTATAAATACGTGCATCTCGAAGACCCAGCCGCAGTAAGGGACTGGATCAGGGGGTTGTGTGAAAAATACCATTTCAAAGGGCGCCTCATCGTTGCCGCTGAAGGTATTAATTTTACCTTTGAGGGAAAGACTGCCGATACAGAGGCATTTATTGTGGACATGCAGAAAGATACACGTTTCTTGAACATTCATTTCAAGCGCAGTCCGGGTACTGGCGATGCATTTCCTAAACTGTCCGTGAAGCTTCGCGAAGAAATTGTGACCGGCAATCTCGGTGTCTGTGATGTAGATCCCAATGAAGTGACCGGTAAGCACCTGCCACCAGCAGAGCTTCACGAATGGATTCATTCCGGCAAGGAATTTTATATTATTGATATGCGCAATGCCTATGAGCACAAGGTAGGGAAGTTTGCCGGCTCAATCTGCCCTCCATTGGACAATTTCCGTGACTTGCCAAAAATTATTGACGGTATTGCCCACCTGAAAGACAAGACTGTTGTTACGGTCTGTACTGGCGGTGTCCGTTGTGAAAAGGCCAGTGGCTATCTGATTACTCAAGGCTTCACTGATGTCTATCAGCTTGATGGCGGTATTGTGTCATATATGGAAATGTTCCCGAACGAGGATTTCGAGGGCAAGCTCTACGTCTTTGATCGACGTCTTATGTTGGGCTTCTATACTGACGACCCAAAGCACAAGGTCATCGGTACGTGCGATCACTGCGGTGCTTCAAGCGAACAGTATGTGAACTGTGCCAACAAGACTTGTAACAAGCACATGATTCTTTGCGATGATTGTGTTGCAAAGACTGTAGCAAAACATGGCGCACGTGTATGCCCTCAAGGATGCGGGCAAAAGAAGTCACTTTGGAGTAAGATAAAGAAAGTATGGACAAAAAGCTAGAAGGAACCTTACATCCGCTTACCTTGGTTTTGGAAGAAATTTACGGCATTTTTGCCAAGCAGGGATTTTCTGTTGCCACTGGTCCGGAACTCGAAGACGAATGGCATAACTTCGATGCATTGAATGTGCCCAAAGACCATCCGGCCCGTGACATGCAGGACACCTTTTTCATCAAGGGGCGTCCAGGCTTTGTGATGCGGACTCACACCTCACCAGTCCAGATTCGCTTTATGAAGGAACACGTTCCACCATTTGCGATCATTGCACCCGGTAAGGTCTTTCGTAATGAATCAACTGATGCAACGCATGAGATGCAGTTTCACCAGTTGGAAGGATTGGTAGTTGGTGAGAACATTACTGTTGAACACTTGAAGGGAACACTGATCTCCTTCCTAAAAGAATTTTTTGGTGCACAAACAGAACTGCGTCTTCGCCCAAGCTTTTTCCCATTCGTTGAACCTGGTTTTGAAGTCGATGCTAAGGTTGGTGACAAGTGGCTTGAAATTGGCGGTGCCGGCATGGTTCACCCTCATGTGTTTGAAGCGGCAGGCTATGATCCCAAAAAGGTCACCGGCTTTGCATTTGGCATGGGTGTCGACCGTTTGGCCAATGTGAAGTTTGGCGTGACTGACGTGCGCTTCTTCTATCAGGGCGACCTTCGTTTGAATCAATGGACTCCCACTGTTGAACACTAAGTATTGAACATATATGAAATACTCATACAACTGGTTACAATCACATATCGAAGACCCGCTTCCATCACCGGAGGTACTAAAGGAAACAATTATTTTTCATGCCTTTGAAGTGGAAGATATTGAAGTTATTGATGGCGATACTATTTTTGACATCAAGGTATTGCCTGACCGTGCAGGGGACTGTCTCAGCCACTACGGTATGGCCCGAGAAATTGCCGGATTGCTGGACCTGAACTTCAATGACATCCAATACACAACGCCATCAGTGACTGATGAAGTATCAATCGATATTCAGTCACCGGCATGCCTGCGTTATGCAGCTGTTCGCATAGAAGGGGTACGGGTTGGTCCTTCACCGGAATGGCTAGTGCAGAAATTGGCAGCGGTGGGACAGCGTTCAATCAATACTGTCGTTGATGCAACCAATTTCATCTTGCTTGATCTTGGACAGCCGACGCATGTATTTGATGCGGAAAAGATTCAGGGCAGCATCGTTGTTCGTCAGGCTATGGCTGAAGAGAAGATCACTACGCTTGGCAGTGAGGACCCTTCGACAGGCTCAGGGCGTGAAAAAGTTCTGAATGATACGATGATGGTTATTGCTGATGCGGGAAAACCGCTTGCTATTGCAGGAGTAAAAGGAGGGAATGCAGCGGAAGTGACTGAAGCAACAACTTCTATCATTGCAGAAATTGCTAATTTTGATGCCGTTAGTGTTCGTAAGACTTCACGCAGTCTTGGATTGGTTACGGATGCGTCCAAAAGATTTGAAAACAATCTCTCACCTCAGGTAGTGGAAAGTGTGCGGGCAAAATTACTTGGCTTGATCCACTTGCTTGCTGGCGGAACAGTGGTAGCAGCAAGTGACCACTATCCGCATCCACAGACAGAACGAGCGATTGCATTCAGTCTCCATGATATGCAGCGCATGCTCGGCACTACTATTACCGATGTCAGTATTGTAAAATCCCTTGATCGGTATGGGTACAGTTATGATGCCGTGCCGCATCCTGAAGAGGGAACGATGTATACGATGGCAGTGCCGTTGTGGCGTCAGGATATTACTGGCGCACATGACATGGCCGAGGAAATCGGACGAGTAATCGGATACGATACTATTCCAAGCAGTCCATTGCCATTTACTCCTACTGTCATTCCTAATGAACAATATGAAAAGATTCGTGCCATCAAATACTATCTTTCACAGCAGGGCTATAACGAGGTGATGAACTATACGTTTCGCAAAAAGGGTGACGTGCAGATTGCCTATGGTCCCAAGGATAAGAGCGCATTGCGCAGCAACTTGAGCGATGCGATGAAGGAAAGTTATGAGATGAACCGCCTCAATGCGCCAGTGCTCGGTCTTGCAGAAGTGAAGCTATTTGAAGTCGGTACGGTCTTTGCAGAAAATGGTTCCGCCTCCGCACAAGGCTCTGGCGAGACGAAGGAATCAATGCACGTAGTTATTGCTGACAAAACCGGTATCAAGGAAAGTACTGTAGAAGCATTTGAACTTCCTGATGGCATAGTGATCCCTCCGACCACCATCACCCCGAAACCGTTCGTGCCGTGGTCTGTCTATCCATTTATTGTACGCGATATCGCAGTGTGGGTGGATGATGCGGCTATGCTGCCCAACTTGGAGGCAATGGTGCAGGACTTTGCTCGTGCGCACTGTGTCCGATCAGCCGTATTGTTTGATACCTTTACCAAGGAAGGTAAGACTAGTGTGGCCTACCGTCTGGTCTTTCAGTCAAAGGATAAAACCCTGACTGATGGGGAAGTGGAACCACTATTTAAAACGCTCGTTGATGCCATTTCTAGCAAGGGAATGACCATTCGCTAAGGACAAAAAATATTTGCTATACTGTCCGATATGAATACAAAATCAATTATCGGCATCATTGTAGTTATCATTATTATTGTGCTTATCGCGGTATGGCTGCATAAGGCACCTGCATCTCCTGCTCAACCTGCTACTCCGGCGGTGACGCAGACTGATGGTCAGGCCACCCCCATCAATCAGGCTGCTCCTGCCTCAGCACCAGCTCCGGCAAATGGATCCGCCTCCGCACAAGGCTCTGGCGAGACAAGGAAAATTATCAGTACTAAGACAGTAAACAATATGAAAATTGAAGTAACAAAAGAAGGATCAGGACCAGCTATTACCAACGGACAGACTGCCGTAATGCTCTATACCGGCAAGCTCACTGACGGTTCAGTCTTTGATTCAACCGATAAGCACGGTGGTCAGCCATTCTCATTCACCCTTGGTGCTGGTCAGGTTATCAAAGGATGGGATGAAGGTATTCTTGGCATGAAGGTAGGTGAGGAACGCACCCTTACCATTCCACCAGAACTAGGCTATGGCGCAAATGGTTTTCCTCCAGTAATCCCACAGAATGCGACCCTCGTATTTGATGTAACATTAGTAGGAATTAAATAATACTTTCTTATATGCAACCATTCATGGAAAAATACCAGCACATTATCATTCGCCTTATTGTCGTTATCGGAGTATTTCTCGCGCTCTTTCTCATCATCGCAACATTTGGCCAGGTGAAGTCATATAAGTACATCGGTTCAGGATTGCCTGCATCAAATGTAATCACCGTTCAGGGTCATGGGGAAGTAGAAAAGGCTCCTGATACTGCCAAGTTCTCATTTACCGTACAGAATGAAGACAAAAATACTGCTACTGCTCAGGATGTCGTCTCCAAGAAGGTCGCCCAGGTAAAGGCTGACCTCCTTGCGGCTGGCGTAGAGGAAAAGTACCTCACGACTGACTCATACAATTCATACCCTGACTACCAGTACAATACAGTCGAATGCTTCCGTGCCCCTTGCCCTTCATCTCAGCAGACACTGAAGGGATACATCGTTTCTCAGACTGTGAAGGTCAGCTTGAAGGATCTCACCAAGAGCGAGACTGTTGCTGGTATTCTCGGCAAGGATGGCGTGACTAGCATCGATGGTCCAAATCTTGGCTTCGAGGATCCGCATGAAGTAAGCAACGAAGCACGCGATCAGGCTATCGCTGATGCCAAAACTCAGGCAGATGTCTTGGCAAAGCAGCTTGGCGTATCATTGGTTCGCATCGTTTCATTCAATGAAAATGGCGGTGGCAATCCTATGCCAATGTACAACAAGGCAGCACTTTCAGCCGTTGCTCCAACTGCAGCAGCTGCACCAAGTATTCCAACTGGAGTACAGACTGTCACTTCTGATGTAACTATCACGTACGAAATTAGATAGTGTAGTAGCAAAGAAAAAAGCTTCCTGAAGCAGGCTTCGCAGGGCTGGCCCGAGACCGAGCAATTTTTCAGCAGAAAAATATGCGTACTGCGGAAGGAATGCTTTTTTCGGAGCCATTTTCCTTGCTATTGACTAAGAAATGCCCTTAAGGTATTATTGAAAAGTAATGCCCCCGGGGCGTTTTTTAGTATAAAAAAGAAACATATGAGTATTGCATCATTCTTAAAAGAAACCCGAAATGAAATGCGCCTGGTCGTATGGCCTTCACGCCGCCGCACCATCGCCTACACCGTTATCATCATCGTGCTTTCACTAGCACTCGGCTACCTTCTGAACGGTCTTGATCTTGGCTTCCGTACATTATTGGGTCACTTCATCATCAAATAACCATCATGGCGAAACAAGAAGAAAATCAGGAGCGTCACTGGTACGCGATTCATACATACTCTGGCTATGAAAATGCCGTGCTTCGTAATCTCAAGCAGCGTATCGAATCACTGGGCATGGAAGACAAGATATTCAATGTTGTTGTTCCTACTGAAAAGAAAATCAAGATCAAGGCAGGGAAGCGCGTTGAAGTAGAAGAAAAGGTCTACCCAGGGTACATTCTCGTTGACATGATCGTGACTGACGACTCATGGTTCGTGGTCCGCAATACGCCACGCGTAACCGGATTCGTTGGTTCAGGTGTCACACCGGTACCGCTTACTCAGAAGGAAATCGACTACTTGCTCGGTCAGATGAATGACGATCAGGAAGCAAAGCACGCTATCGATCTTGAGGTTGGCGAAACAATCATCATCAATGACGGTCCATTCAAGGATTCAGAAGGTCGTGTTAATGAAGTTGACCGCGAACGCGGTAAGGTCAAGGTCTTCGTGTCGCTCTTCGGTCGCGAAACCCCTGTCGAATTGGACTTCTTGCAGGTCAAGAAGATGTAATGGACAAAAGCGTTATTTCTGATATAGTAAATCCCGTTACGCTAACGCTTCACTTTAGTAAAACAACCGTTATCTTATATGGCAAAAAACATTACAAAACGCATCAAACTCCAGGCTATGGGTGCCATGGCAACCCCTGCGCCACCACTTGGTCCAGCGCTTGGTCAGGCTGGTATTAACATCTCTGACTTCGTTCAGAAATTCAATGCCGCTACCCAGGAACAGAAGGGTGAAAAGCTCGGTGTGAAGGTGGTAGTCTACGATGATCGTTCATACGACTTCGTGGTAACTACTCCCCCTGTCACCAGTCTCCTTCTTAAGGCCGCTGGTATCGACAAGGGTTCAGCAAAGCCTCGCACTTCAAAGGCAGGCAAGGTCACTCGTGAACAGGTTCGTGCAATTGCAGAACGCAAAATGCCTGACTTGAACGCAAACGACATCGACGCCGCGATGAAAATCGTCGAAGGCTCAGCTCGCTCAGCCGGCATCGAAGTGGTTGGATAGACCCTTCCATGAAAAGAAAAATCCCTCTTTTGAAATTCAATTGAGGGATTTTTTTAATTAGAAATTCATTGGCTCATTTCGATACCTTACTATCGTTGCTCCGGCAAAGTGCCTGTCTTTCGGGATTTCACCTACCACTAACGGTTGCCATTCCAGCGACGAGAGCGGTTCAAAAGCCTCGGCATTTTCAATGGCCGCATGTATGGTAATGACATACGTTGATCCTATCTGCTCCTTATGCTCAACAAAGGCTGATTCACGAAGGGGTTTGTCGCACAAGACATAGACTGTTTTGTGGCTTTCACCGATATGCTCCAACGCTTCAGCAATTGAAGAAACAAAACTAGTATTGGTCACTCCTCGTGCCAGAACGCCGGGTCTCTCGCTGACAATATATACTCTGCGTGAACTGAATGGTGGAGAGGTATTGGTGAGACCTTCAAATAAATCTCTTGAGAGGATAACAATATTGTCGATAGTAAGCTTGTTGAAATAATGACTCATTTCAATATGACCAGTAGGGGAATAAGCGTTGTTATTTCCAATAAAAATAATTGGTTCTATATTTTTCATAATGTGCCTTTTTCAGGATACTACCTTTAAATGGGGGAAAAGGAAAGAAAAATGCCGTCCCCATTATAGGGGGCGGCATTGGTTTTGCATCAAATGGTTTTAATAAACTCCATCCATTTATTGTTACCGGGCTGGAACTTTTTATAATACTGACTCGGTTGAGGTTTCTTACCGCCGTATCCATTATTGGAAAGCTTGGAGGAACCGTAAGCATTTTCACATGGGCTTGAGAGAGTATCAAAACTAATTTGTGCAACCGGCATACCCCAATACAAAGTGATAGGGGCGTGATTTGCATTGTATAACTCAAGGGTCATACAAAGCTGATTACCAGGATTAAGGGTGCTTGCCGTGACATGCACAAACGTTCCGAGCCGACCAAGTGAGCTCAATCCATCAAGCCTTCCTACGTGGCAATTATCAACGCCTACACATTATTCTAAGACACCAAGTGCGAATTCGCCAGGGTGTAAAACAAATGGTTTGTTTTGGCTGATTTCTACTTCCCGCATCATATGCTCAACTGATTCTTCTGGTTGAATGTGCGTTGTATCATTTCTTACATACACTAAAAAGTGCTTGCCAAGGTGTACGTCAACTGATGCGCTCTGGATGCTGTTAGGAAATAAGGGGTCAATGGTTATTGAGCCATTGTCTAATGCGACTTTAATATCTCTATCTGAAAGTGCCATAATTTTGATTTTTCTTCACATTACGGATTTTATAGTAAAAGTCAATTCATTGCTTATTTTGAAGGTTTTGTTAAAGTACTGAAAACTAAAGCATTAAAAATATGAAAGGTATACACGTTTATTTCAGTTGCGGATTAACTGGTGTGACTGATGAGTACAAGCAGGGCGCATTTTTACTGAGAGAAGAAATAAGAAAGATCCCCGGCGTTACGATCCTAGATTTTTGCGAGCCTGGTATTGGTGAAATCCAATCCAGCCTCGATGATGAGCATGTATACATTAATGATATACATGCATGTGTTGCAAAAGCAGACGCTATTGTCGCAGATGTCTCATTAGCTTCTTTTGGTGTCGGATACGAGTTGGGCGTAGGAATAGAAAAATATAAAATTCCAACATTCATGTGCAAAAAAATCGATGTTCGTATCTCTAAGATAGCGATGGGGACATCAATACATAATGACTATGTCACAATGGGCCATTATCATGAATCTCTCATAGAATTATTACCCAACGTAAAGCTCTTTTTAGAAAAAGTTATTCAGCAAAAAGATCAATAATAAAAGCCCCCGATAATTCGGGGGCTTTGTACTGTGTAATATATTACACAGCAATAGGTGCTTTAATGTTTGGCCAAGCATCGTAGTCTTCCAAAGTGAAGTCATCGTAGGTAAAAGAAAAAATATCTTTTACCTCAGGGTTGAGTTTCATCTTCGGAAGTTTACGTGGTTCGCGAGCAAGTTGGGTGCTAACTTGTTCAAAATGATTGTTGTACAAATGCACATCTCCACCGGTCCAAATAAAGTCGCCCACTTCCAGACCAACAACTTGAGCAACCATCATAGTCAATAATGCATATGACGCAATATTAAACGGAACACCGAGGAAGGTATCACAGCTTCGTTGGTAGAGCTGGCAGCTTAGTTTTCCATTAGCAACATAAAACTGAAATAGGCAATGGCAGGGAGGAAGTACCATTTGATCAACGTCGGCAACATTCCATGCGGATACAATTATTCTCCTTGAGTCAGGAGAAGTCTTAAGCTGCTTTATTATCTGAGCAATCTGATCGATATGCGTTCCGGTGGGAGTCGGCCAAGATCGCCATTGGTAACCGTATACTGGACCTAAATTTCCTTGTTCATCGGCCCATTGGTCCCAGATTTTCACGCCATTATCATTCAGGTACTTGATATTAGTATCACCATTCAAGAACCAAATGAGTTCGTGAATGATTGATTTCAGATGCAACTTTTTTGTTGTCGTCAAAGGAAACCCTTCGCTGAGATCAAATCTCATTTGATACCCAAAAATACTTCTTGTCCCGACACCAGTCCGGTCAGTTTTGTCTGCACCGTTTTGCATGATGTGCTTCATAAGGTCTAAATACTGCTTCATATATTCAATTGTTTTTAAAGAAGTTAAAGATTTTAGTTATTTTGTTTCCTGAACTTTACGGAATTTGAGGCAAAAGTCAATAAACAAAAATCCGCCCTTTTTAAGGGGCGGATTGGGATAATTCAAACCATTACATCGATACCTTCGTCTGTAAGGATTTTACAGAATACGGCATAATTGCAAATGTCGGTAAAAATTTCTTCAAAATGAACACGTTTCTTTTCTGGTGCAAGCGAGGACTTGTGAATAGTTGCGGCCCGGTCGAATTTAGTGAGCATTTCATCTACCATAAACCCGATCGTTCTTTTTCGCCACGATTCACCATAGTCATGATTTTTCCTGACGAATACTTCTTTGGTTTTTGTTACCTCGTTATCGTACATCTTTTCAAGTTCGTTGAGGGATACAGAAGCACCGACAGCAACCCCGTTTTCCCATTCGCGGCATTTTACTTTCCCTAAAATACTATAGTTGATAATAGCAGGGAATTCTGATGCAACAGTATCTTCAACTTTTTGCTGACCAACCTGTTGAATAGTCTGTATTCTTTCAAGTTTAATGCATATTTTTTCAAGAAGGGAAGCTGCTCGGTATCGCTGCCAACTTTGGCCATATTCACTGTTCTTTTTAAAAAACTCTGTTCTGCAAGAATGTATGACCTTGTCATATTCCTCGTTAGATTTATTTTGATCCATTGATATTTGTTTTCTGCAATATACGGGAAACGAACCAAAAGTCAAACCACCCTAATTCCTAGAGCAGGAAAATAGTAAAATCCTCATTTTCTGCTAGAATCACAGCATGGAAACGACTATTCGCGAACTGATTACTGCTGCGCTGAAGGAATGCTATGGCCTTGAGGGGGTGGTATTTGCAGTGGAGCGTCCGAAGGAATTGGCGCATGGGGACTATGCGACGAATGTTGCATTGGTCATTGCAAAGACGCTTGAGGACCGACCTCAAGCATGTGCGGAAACGCTTGTTGCAACATTGAATAAAAACAAGCCGGCGGATATTGAGACCATTAGTATTGCCGGTCCGGGTTTTATCAATTTCTCACTCAGTGCAACTTTTTTTACGACCACGCTCAAAAATATTTTTGAACAAAAAGACCGATGGGGAAGTAGCGACCTCTACAAAGGAAAAAATATTTTAGTGGAGCATTCCAGCCCGAACCTGTTCAAGGCATTTCACATTGGCCATGTCATGAACAATGCCATTGGTGAATCCATTGGTCGTCTCGCAAAACATTCTGGAGCGAATGTTCGCGTTATTTCTTTTCCTTCCGATATTTCTCTCGGTGTAGCAAAGGCAATCTTCATTCTTCTTGAAAAGTATGGCGAACACTTTGTGCCAACAGATATCGCAACATTGGGTGACGCGTATGTTGAAGGTACGAGACGTTACGATGAGGATGAAAGTATTCATGCGCGCGTGAAGGAAATTGCTGATCATTTGTATCAGCAGACGCCATCGCCAGAATGGACTATTTTTAGTATCTGCAAGGACTACAATATTAAATATTTTGAATACATTACTGCTCGTCTCGGTTCGCATTTTGATGGCTATATCTACGAAAGTCAGGCAGGGGAAATTGGCAAAAAAATTGTTCTAGAACATACTCCGAGCGTGTTCACCGAAAGCGAAGGAGCGATCGTATATGTGCCGGATGAGGCTCGCAAGGATATCAATACTGCCGTATTCATCAACAGTCAGGGCAATCCAACGTATGAGGCCAAGGATATTGGGCTGTTGAGTATGAAGTTTGCCGATCAGCCGCTCGACCTCTCAATCTTTGTAACTGACAATCAGCAAGTACCGCATTTTCAAGTCGTGCTCGATGCTGCACATCATATCAATCCTGCATGGTCAGAAAAAAGTGTCCATGTTCATCACGGACGCATGTCATTCAAGGGCCAGAAGATGTCATCACGTTTAGGCGGAGTGCCACTGGCAGCTGACCTTTTGGAAACACTCATTGCTGAAGTGCAGGAATACACGAAAGATCGACCAACTGCTGATGCAAAAGAAAACCCCGAAGCAATCGCTATTGCAGCATTGAAATTCAGCATTCTCCGTGCGATGGCAGGGAAGGATATTAACTTTGATCCTGAAACGTCTTTATCATTTGAGGGAGATAGCGGTCCGTACCTGCAATACAGTACTGTTCGTGCCAACTCTATTCTTGCTAAGGCGAAAGATTGGGGAGCCGAGCTTCCAGAAGGATGGCAAACAACTGATCTTGAAAAGATACTCATTCATTTCCCTGAAGTGGTGGAACATGCAATACAGGAATGGTCTCCGCACTTTATCGTGACCTATCTTTTGGAATTGGCTCAGGCATTTAACAGTTGGTACGGCAATACAAAAATTATTGACCAAAGCGTCGAGCAGTCTGATGCCGCCTCTCCCTACAAGATTGCATTGACCAAAGCCTTTACACAAACGATGCAGAATGGTCTGTACCTGCTCGGTATCTCGGTGCCGGAGAAAATGTAGTATCATAAAGACTTATGACACACGAAAAAGAGGAGCGCAGTTTGATCATTATTAAGCCTGATGCCTTGCAGCGCAGTTTAGTCGGGGAAATCATTACCCGTTTTGAGCGCAAGGGATTGAAGATTATCGGCATGAAAATGATGCAGCTGGATACTGCCCTGGTGGAGGAGCATTATGCTCATATCAAGGACAATGATGCCGTATTTCCTCGTATCAAGCGCTTTATGACCGCTACTCCGGTGATTGTGATGGCAGTATCAGGCATCAGTGTTATTGATGCTATTCGTAGTATCGTTGGTCCGACCCGTGGCTATGAGGCGGCAGCCGGTACTATTCGCGGTGACTATTCACTTTCTATCCAGTCAAACATCGTCCATGCGTCTGATTCAAAGGAATCAGCCGAAGTGGAAATCAAGCGCTTCTTCAAGGAAGATGAATTGATGCAGTACGAAAAGATCAATACCGTGTTCGTGCACTCTGATCATTTGCTGTAATTAGTACAGCGAAATGTTTGACCTCATATTTTCTTGCTGTCTATCTTGTCTTCCTGATTTCATCAACTATACTGCAGGTACGGCTATCTAAAATAGTGCCTAGAACAATTTTTGTTTGGGGAAGTCTTGTGAAAAGAGGGTGCGTCAGAATTTTTATCGCGGCGTTCCTCAATTCCGGTCATCCCACTTGGCTTACAGCTAAGGCACTATTTCCAGATAGCCGTAATGAAACCATCATGCACATGCATGGTGTTTTTATATTTACCCGTGTGGTTTTCGCTCCCAGGATGTAATTTTTCCTGGCAGGCTGGCGGAAAAGATCACATCCTTTCGCATCGCGTGCATCTCACAGTATTACCTTCATTGCCGTGCTACACTATTGATATGGAACCATCGAAAACATTGAAACTCACGTTTGCGGGCGGCACTGGATCTGTTACTGGTGCGAATTTTTTATTACAGGGCGAAGGAAAAAGTTTTTTGATTGATTGCGGATTGGCTCAGGGTTCAAAATTGGCCGAAGAGTCCAACTGGAAACCGTTTGTCTACGATCCAAGCACTATTGATGCACTGTTCATCACTCATGCTCACATTGATCACATCGGTCGTATTCCAAAACTGGTCCACGATGGGTTCAAGGGGGTTATTTATTCCACTATTCCTACCAAGGACATCACTGAACTGATGCTTGAAGATACTGCCAACATCCTTACTCACAGTGACCGTGAGGGTAATGAGATGGTGAAGGAGATTTATACGAAGCCAATCCTCGACAAGATCTTCCAAAGCTGGCAGGTTATTGATTATCATCAGGATCTCACTATTGGTCCGTTCATTTTTCGCTATCGCGATGCTGGTCATGTCCTCGGTTCAGGCATGCTTGAAGTTATGTATAACAATAAAAAGCTCATTTTTACTGGTGATCTTGGTAACTCACCGTCACCATTGTTGCGCGATACTGAAGCCATCAAAAACGTTGACTACTTGATCATGGAAAGTGTTTACGGTGACCGCAATCACACTGCTCGCAATGAGCGTCGTATTCGTCTGGAACAGACTATTGAGGACAATTACAAGAATAAGGGCACGCTCGTCATCCCAACGTTCTCATTGGAACGTGCGCAGGAATTATTGTTTGAGATTGATCAGCTTGTTGAGCATGATCGCATTCCTGAAATGCCGATCTTCTTTGATTCGCCATTGGCCATCAAGCTTACCAAGGTCTACAGCAAGTACACACGCTACTTCAATGACTTTGCCCGCAAGCAGATAGGGGATGGTGATGATATTTTTAATTTCCCTGGTTTGAAATTTACCCTCCTGACCGAAGAGTCAAAGGAAATTGTTCATGAGCACAATCCTAAGATTGTTATTGCCGGTAGTGGTATGAGCAATGGCGGTCGTATTCTCCATCATGAGGCAAACTATTTACCGATTGCCAATAACACGCTGTTGCTGACGGGCTATCAGGCCGAAGGAACGCTCGGTCGGATGATTGAGGATGGTGCGAAACAGATCCGCATCAGCGGCCATGAAATAGCAGTTCGTTCACACGTTGTCTTCATTGATGGATACTCAGGTCACAAGGATTCCGACCATCTCGTGCAGTTTGTCGAGCAGACGGCGGATTCGCTCAAGAAAGTCTTCGTGGTGATGGGGGAACCGAAATCATCACTGTTCCTGACCCAGCGCCTGCGTGACTATCTCGGTGTTGAGGCTTTTGCACCACAGGAAAACGATGTAGTAGAATTAGACTGTCAATAATATGCCCGAACCAATCCCACCTATCCCAACATTAGAAAACACTACCAAGCATAACCATTTGAAAATAAAAATTGGCGTGTCTGGCGCGGCTGAAACCGGCCACTGTGGCTTGCATGCATTGGAAAAAGCCAAGGCATTGGGAAGCGAAGTAGTGAAGCAGGACTGTGTATTGGTTACTGGCGCTACTACTGGCTTTCCACTATGGGCGGCGATGGGGGCGAAGGAAGCCGGCGGCATTTCAATTGGGCTGTCGCCGGCTTCAAGCGAACGTGAGCACATCGAAACTTGGCGCCTGCCTGTTGACTATATGGATTTGATCATCTACACCGGCTTTGGTTTTCCCGGCCGTGACCTCCTCTTCACTCGTTCCTGCGATGCCATTATTCTCGGCTGTGGCCGTATCGGCACCATTCATGAATTCACTATTGCCTTCGAAGACGGTAAGCCAATTGGCATTCTTGAGGGTCCTTGGGCCATGGCCGACGAAATCAAGGAAATCATTGCCAAGGGCAATCGCCCTGCGCCCCACGTCATCTTTGATGATGACCCTCATAACCTCGTCCACCGCATCATTGGCATGGTGGAAGCCAATAAGGCTGAGATCAAGAAGGATTTGCCTAATATTTAGAAATAAGGTGTTTTTTTTGATTTATTACTCGCTGATGCTATAATTTTTTCCAGAAAATGACTGATGACGAGAAAAAACAAAAGATAGAGGAAATATACGAAACAGCGCGTCAGAAAATTCTTGAGTTGGAAAAACAACAAAAGGAAATTATCAAACAATATCTTCAGGGCCTAGAACAGAAAAAAATTGAAGCCCTGCGAAAGGAAATTACAAATTCATTTTAATACCATGGAAAACGAAAACGATTTACTAAAAAAAGACCTTGCGGGCCTCGAAAAGAAAGAAGATATTGAAAAATTCATTGATGATGCGGAATTACTTGGTGGAAACGAGGAAGTCATTGCATTGGCAAAGGAAAAAATTGACGCACTCGAACGTCAGGCAGAATCAGCTACGGTACTCCACGATAATGAAAAAAGCCAAGTGGAATATTTGGGGGGCAGTGGCACTGAACTTGAAGAAAAAATAGCGTCAACAAATGAAGCAATAGGAACAATAAAAACGGAGGCTACTGATCAAATCAAGAAGTTGGAAAATCTTTCAGAGGAAAAATCTTCCCTCGAAAAGGTAGCTGAAATGAAAAGCCTTGATGAGGCGGCTAGTCTGGAAGAAGCTCAGGCATATGTTAAGAAACTTCAGCAGGAATATCAGGCAATAGGCGAGAAGGACGTACCAAAGATTAAGGAATTTCTCTCGACTATTACCGAAGATGAAATGCAGAAACTTGTTAAGGAGGGCCCAGATCAGCAGCGAGATTTAGCGTATGTAAAAGAACAAATTCAAAAAGCATTGCAATCAGAAGGAAAAGAAATAAAAGGAGTTCATTGGGTGAGAGCAGTATCAGCGTTGAGAAACCTTGATAGAAATTTTTCCGATCAATTGGAGCAAGATGATGACGAGCAAACAGCAAAAAGAAAGGAAGGGTATCGGTTTGAGAACTTTTCTCGTTCATTAGAACGAATGAAAAAAGAGGGGACCAGTGAGTATATTCAAAATGCAATGAATCCATGGCGATCATGGTCAGGCGCAGATGAAGAAAACGATGCCGTAGCGCTTGCTCGACAAATGGGCATAATTACACCTGACGAGATTAAAAAAGCCATTACGGAATATTTTGACGCAAGGTTTATAAATAATGAATATCCTAATAAGATGCAAAATCTCTTGAGGAGTGCAGAGTATCTCCTTGACCGAGGAAAGCAATTTGGAGAAGTCGAAGTGGTCAAAGAAAACTTAAAAAAGGCAGGATTGACCGACATGCAGATTCAGCAGGCGGAAACCAGACAGTACCATTAAAGAAATATTTGACTGCCATTGAAACGTAGTTATTTTTGTGCTACATTTCGATTAGCAGCGATGAAGAGGCTATCACCTCGGAGCTCTGGGAAGAAAGCCCGCCTACGCATAATGCTACGGCGCGGGAACTAGACCCCAGCGGGCATGCCCGTTATAGCAGTAATGAAGAATCCGCCTTTGCAAATGCTACGGCGAGATGAGGAACTAAGGTGGTACCGCGACATGAAAATCGCCCTTAGATTATGATGAGTATTTCATCGTGATCTCAGGGCGATTTTTTGTTACAACAGGCAATAAAATTAATTTACAACTATATGGAAGAAGACACAAACCCAGCCGTCGCTAAAGCTATGGCGAGCAAAGAAAAATCACAACGTGCACAGACCGAGGAGCGGATCCTCGCATTTTGGCAGCAGGAACATATTTTTGAAAAGACCTTGGAAAAGGATGCCCCAAAGGGGGAGTATATTTTTTATGAAGGACCACCGACTGCCAATGCCAAGCCGGCATTGCACCACCTGGAGTCTCGCGCATTCAAGGACGTTATTCCTCGATACAAGACCATGCAGGGGTATCGTGTGCCGCGTCGTGCCGGATGGGATACGCACGGTTTGCCAGTAGAATTGCAGATTGAAAAGAAATTGGGTCTTACTTCCAAGAAAGAGATCGAGGCGTATGGTGTCGCACAGTTCAATAAGGAATGTAAGGATAGTGTTTTCACCTACATCAAGGACTGGGAAGACTTTACCGACCGCATCGGTTACTGGGTTGATAAGAAAAGCGCGTACTATACGTTTGATACGAATTACATTGAATCAGTCTGGCATATCTTGTCGACCGTAAACAACAAGGGCCTTGTCTACAAAGACTTCAAGGTCCTGCCGTGGTGCCCACGTTGCGGTACAGCGCTCTCAAGTCATGAATTGGCACAGCCAGGCGCATATATGGACGTGAAGGATTTGTCAGTGACAGCAAAGTTTAAAGTTGTTGGACAGGATAATACCTACATCCTCGCTTGGACTACTACACCGTGGACATTGCCAGGGAATGTCGGTTTAGCTGTTGGGGCGGATATTGATTATGTTGCAGTAGAAAAAGATGGAGAAACGCTGATCCTTGCAAAGGAGCGTATGGAAGTGCTCGGCGGCGACCTTACGGTGATAAAAGAAATGAAAGGCAAAGATCTTGTTGGCCTTTCCTATGAACCGCTTTATCCATATCTTGCGAATCTTATCGCTGGTGACGAAGCAAAGAAAATGGATGCAGCATATAAGGTCTATCCAGCAGATTTCGTTACTACCACTGATGGTACCGGTATCGTACACACAGCCGTAATGTATGGTGCTGATGACTTTGATTTGGGAACGGCAGTTGGTTTGCCAAAGTTTCATACCGTTGATGATACAGGGCATTTCATTGCCGGTACTGATTTTCTTGGGGGGCGATTTGTGAAGGATGAGGAAGTGGCTGTCGATATCATTAAAGACCTTGCGCATCGGGGATTGCTGTTCAAGAAGGAAAAATATGAGCACTCTTATCCGCATTGCTGGCGTTGTAAGACTCCATTGCTCTACTATGCCCGTGATTCATGGTACATCGCGATGTCAAAAATGCGTGATGAGCTAGTAAAGGAAAACGAGACCATCAACTGGGAACCGGCTCACATCAAGCAGGGGCGCTTTGGCGAATGGCTGAAGGACCTTAAGGATTGGGCGATTTCTCGTGAACGATACTGGGGTACGCCATTGCCGATTTGGCAGGCAGCCGATGGTGAGCGACTATTTGTTGATTCCGTTGCAACATTGAAGCAATACATCAAGAAGTCAGGCAATACGTACTTCATCATGCGCCATGGCCAGACTGAGCACAACCTCAAAGGATTGTGGAATTTCGGTGACACCACTGATCCGTTGACTGATGCAGGAAGGGAGCAGGTAGTGGCAAGCGCCGCTATGTTGAAGGATAAAAAGATTGACCTGATCATCACTTCACCGTTTGCCCGTACGCTGGAAACGGCAACACTGGTAGCGGCACGAATTGGATTGACTGAGGAAAATATCATTACCGATAGTCGCATCGGTGAGTGGAATGTCGGCGCAGCATTTGATGGCAAACCAATGGATGAGTTCTTTGCTATTCGCAATGCTCAGGCTGATCGATATGGGTTCAAAACCGAAGATGGTGAATCCTATGCTGACCTTATCAAGCGGGCAGGGGATTTTCTCTACGATATTGAAAAAAAATATGAAGGCAAAACAATTCTGATTGTCTCTCATGGTGGCGTTGATCGTGCGATGGATCTGATCTCGCAGGGTCTTTCAATGAGAAATCTGTTTGAACAGAGTCGCGCGTATCAGAACTTTGCCAATGCCGAAGTGCGGCAGATTGATTTTGCTCCCATGCCGCACAATGAACAATATGAGCTTGATCTGCACCGCCCGTTTATTGATGACGTTGTGCTGGTCAAACCGGCAACTGACATGTCAGGAGAGGCAAGGGAATTCAGACGCGTGAAGGAAGTGATGGATGTCTGGTTTGACTCAGGGTCAATGCCATTTGCACAGGATCATTATCCCTTCGGGCTACGCCCTCAGGGTCTGACGACCCATACAACCCAAGAACTTGCGTATCCGGCGGACTTTATCTCAGAAGCGATTGATCAGACCCGTGGATGGTTCTACACCTTGCATGCTATTGGAACATTGATGGGTCGTGGCAAGGCGTATAAAAACGTTATTTGTCTTGGTCATATCCTTGATGCCGAAGGCAAGAAAATGTCGAAGTCCATCGGTAACATCGTTGATCCGTGGCAGGAAATGGGCCGTTTCGGTGTCGATACGTTGCGTTTGTGGATGTACTCAGTTAATCAGCCGGGGGATTCAAAAAACTATGACCCAAAGACCGTGATGGAAATGGAGCGTCAGACATTTGGCCTGCTGTATAACGTCCTTTCATTTTATGAACTCTATCGTGATACAGAGTTAGAGGTTCAATCTCTCAGTGAATCAACCAACGTATTGGATCAGTGGATCATTGCTCGTCTCAATATTTTGATCATCATCTGTACTGATGGTTTAGATCATTACAAAACGATGGAACCAGTACGAGCGATTCGTGATTTCATTGGTGACCTTTCAACGTGGTATGTGCGTCGATCGCGTGAGCGATTGAAGGGAGAAGGTCGCGTTTTAATGGACGGTACGCGACACGATTCCGCAGAATCGGCTAAAGCGACTCTGTACCATATTCTTAAAACACTTGCTCAATTACTTGCGCCATTTGCGCCATTCGCGGCAGAGGATATATGGGGTCACTTAAAACATTCTTCTGATACAGTATCGGTCCACCTATCATCATGGCCTACGGTTGTACCTACTTCTATAGATGGAGTAATACTATTGGAAAACATGATCACTGTCCGTAGCATCTGTACAATTGGTAACGCCCTTCGTAAGAAACTGGCAATTCCAGTTCGTCAGCCATTGCAGTCTATTACCGTGAAAGGTGAGGCATTGCCTCAAGAGTATGTGGCATTGATCATGGATGAATTGAATGTGAAGGAAGTAGTGTTTAATACCGACCTAGAAACTGAAGCCGAGCTTGATACTACTATCACACCCGCTCTCAAAGCCGAGGGTGACTATCGTGAACTTGTGCGTGCAGTACAGGACTTGCGCAAGACAAAAGGCTTAACACCGAGTGATGAGATTACCATCACGCTTAGCCCTGCCGGAGAATCATTGCTCACACCGTTCATGGAGGATTTCAAAAAAACCGTCCTTGCAACCGAGGTGAATTTTGCAGAAAATGAGGGGGAAGCAATTACGATCGGAGATCGGACTATGGAAATAATCCTTACGGCATAACGTAGTATACTAAGTGTCATGGCAATACAACAGCAATTGGACACTGCGGCACAGCGGCAACGAGACGCGATGGAAGCATTACTACATAAGGCTCACAAGAGTAATTCTATGAATATACACAAGATTGGACACTGCTGTCTTATTATCGAAACGAAAGGCGTACGGATCATGACTGACCCCGGTTCTTTTACGACAGCGCAAAATGAGGAAAAAAATATCGATATCGTGATGATCACGCACGAGCATGCGGACCATTTCCATGTTGATTCATTGAAACAAGTGATGGCAAACAATCCTGAAGCAAAAGTTATTACTAATACGGCAGTAGGAAAGCTGCTGGATGCAGAAGGCATTGCATATGAAATCCTTGAAGAAGGCGGCACTATGACCGTTCGTGATATCGTACTGGAAGGTTTTGGCGAAAAGCACGCAATCATCTACAAGGATATGGGACAGGTTCAGAATACCGGCTACTTCATCGATGAGACCTTGTTCTACCCGGGCGATGCATTTACTGCTCCCGGTAAACCGGTGAAAGTATTGGCATTACCAACGGTTGCACCATGGATGAAATTGTCCGAAGCGATCGAATACGCATTGGCAGTAAAACCAACCTATGCCTTTCCGGTGCACGATGCAATTGCAACCATGCCCGGCATGTTTGCCCGTATGCTCACCCCATTACTTGGGCCAGAAGGCATTGATTTCATTCCATTGGAGGCAGGACAGTCTCATACCTTCGAGTAATTTCACCCATTCGTCATGCACCCCATCCACCATACCGAAGCGATTGTCATCCGCAGCGAACCTTCGGGTGAGGCTAACAAACGCGTGTGGTTGCTGACCGACACCTTCGGTTTGATCGTTGCGGTAGTGCAAGGAGTACGCAAGCCGGAAGCAAAATTGAAAAGTCATGTCACTGACTATGGCGTTATTGCTGCCGATCTTATCAAAGGAAAACATACCTGGCGACTGGTAAGCGCAACCGTACGGGATGCAGTAATAAACCATGACTATAGCCGTAATCCTTTGGTCAGAGCGTATGTTCGCACCATCGCATTCCTGGAGCGATTTTTAGTAGGGGAAGGAGCACAGCCGGAACTGTATGCGCATGTGCGTACGGTGGGGGCAATGATCGGTGGTCAGTACGATCCACGAGCAGTTGATGCATTGTCACTATGGAAAATGCTTGCCATCCTGGGATATATTGCCATTGATGATGCTGATGAGGAATTATTCACGCTGCCCTTTGAGCAGGCGATTATGTTGGTTGACGATATGCGCATAAAGAAATTGATACAAAGTGCGACGGATGCCATTACTTCCAGCCATCTTTGATATACTGTATCCATGGCAGATGACCACATCGATCACCTTGGCGAATTGGAGAAACGTCTCTATGCACGCGATCCGGAAAATGTTCCTAAAAGAACGTTTGGCATCTTGCGTCCTGAACGGCAAAATGTCACATCAGCATGGGGACAGACCGCTGTGCCTAAAACTCAGACCGTGCCAAAGAGCGGAGCGGGAGGCTATCGTCGCTTCTTTATTTTCTCCCTCATTTTTTTCCTGCTTGCATTAGGGGCTGCGGCATTCAGCATCTATCGCGGGGCGTCTACACTTTCGAGTAAGAACGTTGATATTTCAATATTGGGGAATTCTTTTGTGGCGGCCGGTGACACCCTGCCATTACAGGTAGAGGTTGCCAATAGCAATTCAGCCGCATTACTCGATGCCAAGTTGTCATTGGAGTATCCCAAGGGGGCTGATGATGGATCAGGAAGTGATACTGCTCATGTCGAGCAGGACATGGGAACGGTCAATGCCGGTCAGACTAAAAGCCAATCCTTCTCAGTCGTGCTGTATGGCCAACAGGGTACTTCTCAGACCATTACCGCAACATTTTCATATCAGTTAAAAAATTCCAGCGCCGTCTTTCAAAAGACCAAGACCTTTTCGGTCATGATCAGTTCCAGTCCATTGACCTTAACGGTTGACGGGCCCACTTCCATTGCGGCCAATCAGTCTTTTGAGCTTTCATTGAATAATAGCTTCACCAGCACTTCGCCTTTGAACAATGTCATTACTCGCGTGGAATATCCAAATGGATTCGTCTTTGCGTCTGCTGATCCCGCTCCGACGGGAGGGAACAATGTCTGGGCATTGGGTGATTTGGAAAGCGGCACCAATCGCACGATTGTGATCAGGGGAAAGCTGACCGGTGAGGAAAATGAACAGAAGTCATTTCGCGTCTATGTCGGCACGCCGGCATCCGCTACTGACACTTCCATTGCTACCGTCTATAACTCGGCTTTGCAGACGATTACTCTTGCCAACCCGTTCATTGATGCACAGCTCAACGTCAATGGCATAAAGACTGACATCATTCCTGTATCAGTCGGGGATACTTCAAACGGTACTATTTCATGGGCCAATACGTCTGCAACGACCATTACTAATCCAACCTTCACGCTTTCTCTCCAAGGTACTGGAGTTGATCCAGACAGTGTCACTGCAAGCAATGGATACTATGATCCGGCAAGCAATACCATTACCTGGAATGCCGATTCAGACAAAGATCTAGCAACACTGTCACCGGGCCAGACGGGCAGTCTATCATTCACCTTCCTATCAAAGGCCACTGATACCAGCGACGTTGGCCTGCACCTGTCAGTTCAGGGAACATTCCCAGAGAACAACTACCAGCAGCAGACGATCAATGACATTGATGTGAAGACCGTGCGATACAGTGCACACCTGCAATTTGCGGCACAGTCATTGTATTCAGTTGGACCAATCAAAAATACTGGACCGTATCCTTCAAAGGCCAATCAGGTTACTACCTATACCATTACCTGGACTGCTCGTCCTTCTGAAAATCCGCTCACGAACATGGTCGCCAGTGCCGTCCTTCCTCCTGGAGTAACATGGGTTGGTGTCGTGTCCCCGCAATCTGAACCCGTCAGTTATGCCAGTGACACTCGGACGGTGACATGGAATGCCGGCGTGATGCCGCAGGCCACCAGTACACCAAAAGCCAAGACTGTTTCGTTTCAGATTTCGGTCAAACCAACGAAGGATCAGGTTGGACAGGAATTGCCCCTACTCGGTGAGACGACCGTAGTGGCAACCGATGCCACTGCCAACGTGCCGTTGACCGTCACCCGTCCCGCTCTTACTAACACACTGTCCACTGACCCTGTATATAGTCAAGGAAAAGAGCATGTGTTACCATAGCTCTACGTATGCAATCCGACCCCAACCCCGTATCCATGGACCAATTAATCAGCCTTTGTAAGCGCAGAGGCTTTATTTTTCAAGGGTCTGAGGTCTATGGCGGTTTGGCTGGCACCTGGGACTACGGTCCACTTGGAACCGAACTAAAGCGCAATATTCAAAATGCCTGGTGGAAGATGTTCGTCACCGACCGCGAAGACATGTACGGTGTCGATGCTGCAATTTTGATGAATCAGAACGTATGGAAAGCATCAGGACACGTTGCTGGATTTTCTGACCCATTGGTAGAAGATGTAGTGACTCAAAAAAGATACCGCGCTGATCATGTGCTTGAGGAACACCACATTGATCCGAAAGGCATGAGCATTGAAACAATGTCTGCCGTCATTGCAGAAAAGCAATTAAAAAGTCCTGACGGTAATGCATTGGGAGAGGTACGCACCTTTAACATGATGTTTCAAACAAATATTGGTGCACTACAGGATGAGGCTTCAGTAAGCTATCTTCGTCCAGAAACTGCACAGGGCATGTTTGTAAACTTCAAGAATGTTGTTGATAGTTTGCACCCAAAGTTGCCGTTTGGTTTGGGACAGATAGGGAAGGCATTTCGTAATGAGATTGCGCCACGTGATTTCGTTTTTCGTTCTCGCGAATTTGAACAAATGGAAATTGAATATTTTGTTGAAGAAAAGGATTGGCAGGGAAGATTCAGTGATTGGATCAATGCCATGTATCAATGGATGGATCATGTCGGCATTCCTCGTGCGTCAGTTCATGAACTTGAAGTTGCACCGGAAGACCTGGCACACTACTCAAAGCGAACGATGGACTTTGAATTTGATTTTCCTTTCGGACGAAAGGAGCTCTATGGTTTGGCGTATCGCACTAACTTTGATCTGAACAATCATGCAGAAGCAAGTAAGGTGCCGTTGTATGTAGTTGATGATGAGACAAGCGAAAAGATCGTGCCGCACTGCATTGAGCCAACCTTCGGCCTTGATCGTACTATTCTTGCAGTGCTTGCAAGTGCTTATCATGAAGAAGGAGAAGGCGATGATATGCGCGTGGTATTGAAATTAAAGCCATCGATTGCACCGTATAAAGTCTGTGTTTCTCCGTTGCTGAAAAATAAACCACAACTCGTTGATAAGGCACGCATTGTATATGGCGGCTTGAAGAAAGTATTTGGCAATGTAACGTGGGACGATAATGGCAACATCGGAAAAAGATATAGACGACAAGATGAAATCGGTACGCCGTACTGCATCACGATTGATTTTGATACATTAGAAAATGATAGTGTGACTGTTCGTGACCGCGACACTGGTACTCAGGACCGTGTAGTGATCAGTGATTTGGAAAATTTCTTGAAGGAAAAACTGCAATAAAAAATTGCAACAAAAAAATTGGGAGCTGAGCTCCCAATTTTACTTTTGATACTGTTACTTGTCCTGGACAAGTCCTTTACGGTTTACATCTCTGGTGTACCACTTAAACCATGCATACAGAGTGCAACCGATTATTAATCCCACAGTAATATATCCTTCTTTTGTCATGGAAAAACCTGTTTCTTTCACCATACCTCTTTCTCCACAATCTTGTCAATTTTGCATAAAAAGGTGATTTCGGCTTTAATGGGGGCATGAAAGTTATCGAAAAAACACTTCCTAATGGATTGCGTGTGGTCATGGTACCGCAGGCTGATGCTGCTACCGCGACTGTACTGATCTTGGTCGGTGCAGGGTCAAAGTACGAAACAAAAAGGGAAAATGGCCTGTCGCATTTTTTGGAGCACATGTTTTTTAAAGGCACCACGCTTCGTCCAACGGCAAAGATTATTTCCGAACAGCTCGACAATCTCGGTGCCGTATCAAATGCATTCACGTCACATGAATACACTGGGTACTATGTTAAGGGCAATCCGAAGCACACGGAAACATTCATCGATGTGCTGAGTGATATTTACTTGCACTCACTGTTTTCAGAAAAGGAAATTGAAAAGGAGAAGGGCGTGATCATTGAAGAGATCAACATGTATGAAGACATGCCGCAGCACAAAGTATGGGATGTGTTATTCGCAACGATGTACGGTGACCAACCAGTAGGGTGGCCGATTTCTGGAACTAAGGAACACGTGCGCAATTTTTCGCGAAAAGATTTTCTGCGCTATCAAAAGGAGCACTACACGTCGAGCAACACGGTCATCACTATTGCCGGTGCATTTGATGAAAAGAAAATATTTGCTGCCATCAAGAAACAATTTGGTACAGTTGCAATGACTGATGCAAAAGATAAAAAGAAGGTCCGTGATACGCAAAAGGCATTTCAGCAAAAAGTTTTCCACAGGAAGACTGATCAGGCACACCTCGCATTGGGCTTCAGATCACCCGCTTTAGGACACAAAGATGGTCCTACGGCAAGTCTTTTGGCGACAATGTTAGGGGGAGGAATGAGCGCTCGGCTGTTCCAGGAGCTACGTGAAGAGCTTGGTGTGGCGTACTATGTTCGGGCGGAACATGACCCCTTTACGGACCACGGCATGTTTACAATTAGCGCCGGAATCACCACTAATCGATTGACAGAGGTACTTGATTGTATTGTAGCTGTGTTACAGGATTTGAAAAATAACCCTATAAACAAAGAAGAATTGACAAAAATACAGGAATACAGTGTAGGGATGATGCGTTTGGGGCTAGAATCCAGTGACAGTATCGCTGGATTTTATGGCAGCCAATTGCTGCTCAAAAAAGGCTACAAGACCCCCGAACAACTGACAAAAGAGTACCTCAGCGTGACCCCAGAGGACCTCAAAAGGGTGGCAAAAAAGATCTTTGTTTCGACCAGTGCAACCCTCGTTTTAGTCGGTCCTTTTGATGAAAAAAAACTGATCGAAAACCCTCTAAAAAACCTTTAGAAATAGTTTATTATTGGTAATTTGTGGAGTATACTTATGAAGTATATTTATGCACCTCAGTTCCCAACGATTCAATCGGATTATTGCCATCCTCGCCATCCTCTCGACGGTGAGCGTTTTTGCGTATAGAGCCGCTGCGTCTTCGTTGCCGGGTGCCTTCCTCGGATCAAAAATTACGGTCGGTGACACCAACAACACCTATGCCATTGCCGACACCAACTACCTCGAAGGAGGACACATGCAGGTGGCAACCCATGCGGCTTTGTTGGCCATCACTCGTGAGCGTCGCGAAGTCGGCATGCTTGTCACTGTCGTCGATGATGACACGGGAACAGTGGGAAATCAGACCGTAACCTATCGTCTGATCAGCAATCCAACTGCGGATGGTTCAGGAGGAACCGCAACACCAACAACCGATGCAAACTGGACAGTGATCATTCCTTCACTTGGTGGAAACGGAGGTAAGTTCTTGACGACTGATGGTACGACCGTAAGCTGGGCAACGGTCAGTGGCGGAGGAGGCGGTGGTACCTATACTGCTGGTACTGGTTTGACACTCACCGGCAGTGCGTTCTCCGTGAACACTTCACAGAATATTGCAACCCTCTCTAATCTCACCACTGACGGTTTTGTAAGAACTACTGGTGCGAATGGCACGCTTACTTCTGCACCACTTTCATCTGCAGAAGTTGCCAGTGCGCTTGGGTACACCCCGTACAATGCATCAACCAATTCTTCTGGGTACATTGCCGGCAATCTTACCGGTGCGATTACTTCCGTAGGCAATGCTACCTCACTTGGTTCATTTACCTCTGCAAATCTCAGCGGTGCACTCACTGATGAGACGGGAAGTGGGGCAGCAGTATTTGCCAACTCACCAACATTCGTGACGCCAACACTCGGTGCCGCAAATGCGACATCAGTCAATGGCTTGTCACTTACTGCAAATCCAACTGGTTTTGCCATTGCTGGTGGTAGTACTACTTCAAAGACTCTTACCATTTCAAATTCATTAACACTTGCTGGTACTGACGGCTCAACGCTCAACATCGGCACTGGTGGCACGCTTGGTTCTGCAGCCTTCACCAACGCTTCTGCGTATGAAGTGCCGCTAACGTTTAGCACTGGACTCACCAGAACAGGTAATACCATTACGGTGAATGCATCACAAAATATTTCTACACTCTCAAACCTCACCTCAAACGGTTTGATTAAGACAACAGGAGGAACGGGGGCGCTTTCGATTGCGGCCGCTGATATTGATTACTCTACACCAACTGGTGTTGAGACAATTACCAATAAGGATTTTACCTCTGGTACCAACACTTTCCCAACATTCAACCAGAATACGACCGGTAGTGCGGCAACATTAACCACAGCTCGATTGATTGCCGGCAACAGCTTCAACGGCTCAGCCAATGTGCCGTTTGCAAACAAATTCATTGTTCAGGGTACGAGTGATGCTGGTCTGACCGGCGCCCAGTTCCTTGGTGCATTGGCAACAGGCTTATTAAAAAACACGACCACCACTGGCGTACTGTCAGTCGCTACTCCTGGTAGTGATTATGAAGTGCCGCTGACATTTTCAACAGGACTGACACGCACCGTTAACACCATCACTGTCAATACTTCACAGAACATTTCCACACTCTCAAATCTCACCTCGAACGGTTTCGTCACCACGTCTGGTGGTACGGGCGCACTTTCTGTCACCGGATCAACGGGGTCTGGCAATGTCGTGCTTGCAACATCTCCAACATTGGTAACACCGGTATTGGGTGCTGCTACCGCAACAAGTATCAATAAAGTTGCCTTTACCGCTCCCGCAACTGGTGCAACGTTGACTATTGCTGATGGCAAGACGCTTACTGCATCAAACTCCCTTACCTTTGCCGGTAGTGATGGATCGACATTGAATGTTGGTAGTGGAGGAACATTGGGAACTGCGGCATATACCAGTTCATCAGCGTATGAAGTGCCGCTAACATTCAGTACTGGTCTTACTCGTACTGTTAACACCATCACTGTTAACACTTCCCAGAACATCGCGACCCTTTCAAACCTCACTTCAAACGGTTCAGTCCAGACATCCGGAGGCAACGGTACGCTTTCCGTCGTTGCTAATACCGGTACCGGTAACAATGTCCTTGCGAATTCACCAAGTCTCACTAGTCCCTCTTTTTCAACAATTGTAAATACTGGTACACTGACACTCCCTACTTCTACCGATACGCTGGTTGGTCGTGCAACAACTGACACACTAACCAACAAAACTATAAGTGGATCAAACAATACACTGACCAATATTCCAAACAGTGCTCTTACCAACTCATCATTAACGCTTGCTCTCGGCACGTCTGGTACTGACGTAAACTGGGGTGCATCAACGGTCTCATTGGGCGGTACTGCAACGCTCAACATTCCTGATGCCTCTGCCACCGCTCGAGGCCTTATCACTACTGGCGCGCAGACCATTGCCGGTGCAAAGACATTTTCAAGTTCAGCGACATTCTCAGCATATACGTCAGGTTCAGTGCCTTATATTTCAACTGGTGGATTGCTAGCGCAGGACAATGCGAATTTCTTCTATGACGGAATAAACCACCGATTGGGATTGGGCACCACCTCACCGTCTGCCTTCATCCATGTTCTAGGAACAACCGAGCAGCTTCGTCTCGGATATGATGCAAGCAACTATGGATCATTTACCACTGGCAACACTGGAGGGCTTACCGTTACCACCACCGGAACGAATGCAAATGTTAACCTCAGTCCTGCTACGGGCATTGTCACCGTGAACGGTACTATCCCCGAGCAGCGCTTCGTCACCTCGGGCGACAGCAACTACGCGCGCTTCCAGCGCTCAACCGCAAGCGACCAGTTCGTCGGCAAGAACAACGTCTTGCAGTCAGGGGGAGTAGGAAAGGCAATTACCGTAACACTTGGTGCCAATCGATATCTTCAAGCTTCTGATGCAGGGTTGCCTACTGGTAGTTCCATTACGTTAAGTTTCAGTGAATGGTATAAATGGACTAGTGGCAGCGTAAACGTGCTCTTCTCATACGGTCCCGCTACAAGTAATAATCAGCTTACTTTTTACCTTACTAGTACGACCGGTGTCCTCGCTACGACTGGTGGAAGTCCGCTGGGTACTGTTTCAATGTCCGGTACTCCTAATGATGGTAACTGGCACCATATTGTAGTGGTGATTAACGGCAGTTCATTGACTGTATATACTGATAATATCTCCCACACGGCCACGCTTACTGCTTACAACATCACTTTAAGTGGTACCTTCCAAAACTATCAACCAACAACTGCCTTGGCAGGAGCACTAGACCAGGAGCTTGTATATAATAGAGTGCTCAGCCGCACCTCCGGTGCCGGTTCCTCCGACGAAATTGCGCAACTGTACAATGGAGGATCCGGTACTGCCTCAATCCCGACGACAGGCCTCATTCGCCGCTACGACTTCGAAGAGGGCACTGGCACGACAGCAAATGACACCAACCCAAATGGCACCCAGTATCCATTGACATTAATTAACGGTCCGACGTGGACCTTGAACGGCTTCGTGCCAGTCAGTGCAAGCAGCACCGAGTCCCCATTCTTCTCAGTCAGTGACGGCCTCACCAACGCCGAGCGCGGCATCGCGACCTGGGGCGACTTCAACGGCCGCAACCAGCAGCAGGGTAAGTGGTTCCAGTGGTTCCAGAACGGCGTGTACCCACTGGCAAGCAACAACAGCGGACAGTGGCTGTTCAATCCGAATAATAGTTCAAATACGGCACCAACAATTGCTTCCACCATCGACGTGGCCGGTAACCTTACGATTGGCGCGACATATGCGGGAGTGAACGCCGCGCCGACCAACGGCCTGCTGGTGCAGGGCAACGTGGGTATTGGTACGACTACTGCAAACGGTACTCTTTCACTGGGGGGCAACCAGACTGCTGCTGCCTGGGGTACTACTGGTATCAACTTCAGCACGGCAGCTGCAACCTACACTAACTCCTCAACCGCAGCAAATGGAACAGTGGCCAATAGCGCCGTCAACTCTTTCGGTGTTCCAACTCTTGCTGCTTCCAACACGGGTGTTACTAGCACTACTGCATCAACTTTGTATATAGCAGGGGCACCGGTAGCGGGAACAAACATGACCATTACCAATCCATTGGCCCTCTATGTTGCAACAGGCAACGCCTCATTTGGTGGTAATGTTGGCATTGGTACAACTAGTCCGACGGCAAGACTTCAGCTTGGTGCTGGTACTGCTACTGCGGGTACTGCGCCACTGAAGTTCGCCAGTGGAACTAATCTTGCTACACCAGAAGCCGGTGCGATGGAATTTGACGGTACGCAGCTATATTTCTCACCGTCAACTACTCGAAACATTGTCGCACAGGTTTCAGGAGGCACCCCACTAACGGCAGGATCAATTCCGTTTGCAACCGCAAGTGGTTATTTCACACAAAACAATAATAATTTCTACATTCAAAACAGCTCATCTACTCCAATGACCCTTGCTACCAACACCAACGTTGCGTTTAGTGTGAACACGAACGGTGACTTTACGGGTACCGATGCTGTTAATATCTATGGTCAGTATGATGCGTATCTGCCTAACAGCGCCATCACCAATTCATTGACTGGTTTGAACACTGATGGAGCGTTTCCAGGATACGGGGTTTCTTCATCCCGCGGCACAGGACAGTCACCAGTACAGCTCCAGACCGGTGACCTAGTTGGTGGTTTCTTTGGCTTTGGTGCCCAAGGTGCGTCGTCACCAACGTATCAAAACCTTGGTGGTATGGCTGTGACGACCATAGGAAGTTCGACCAATAACCTTGGTGGACAGTTGAATTTCTATACTAAGGCTGACGGCGGATCATTAACTCAGCACTTGAGCATTGATAATGCTGGTGTGCTCTCGGTATCAAGTACCACCCCCGAGCAGCGCTTCGTCACCTCGGGCGACAGCAACTACGCGCGCTTCCAGCGCTCAACCGCAAGCGACCAGTTCGTCGGCAAGAACAACGTATTGCAGTCAGGGGGAAGTGGTCAGGCAATAGTCTTCAACTCCGCTTCTAGTCAGTATTTTACTGCCCCTGATACTGGCCTGCCAACAGGATCAAGTATTGCCTTAACGGTATCGCAGTGGATCAAGTATAACGGGGGCGTACCGGCCAACCTTCCGTTGCTGTATTATGGAACGGGCTCAACCAGTCTGACTGCCTTTATAGTAACTAACAGTGGACAAGTCGCTGTGTATAATGGTAATACAGCACTAAGTTCTGCCTTTGGCGTGCGTATTGATGATGGTAAGTGGCACCATGTTGTCCTTACAATAAACGGCAGTGCATTGACTGTCTACATAGACAATGTGTCATATACTGGTACGTTGCCTGCCTATACCGTAGCGACAGGAGCGTCAATGGTAAACAATAATGTTGCGAACTCGACGTTTTATTTCTCCTATTCACTTGATCAATTATTGGTGTACAACAGAGTGCTCAGCCGCACCTCCGGTGCCGGTTCCTCCGACGAAATTAGCCAATTGTATAATTCTGGTGCGGGTACCGCTTCCATTTCTACTACCAACCTGCTTCGCCGTTACGACTTCGAGGAGGGCACTGGCAGTACTGTAAGCGACACCAATCCGAATGGTACGCAATACCAAATGACACTGGTAAATAGCCCATCTTGGACATTGAACGGCATCGTGCCTATTGGCGCTAGTAGTACAGAGACATCATTCTTCGCTATCAAAGACGGCCTCACCAACGCCGAGCGCGGCATCGCGACCTGGGGCGACTTCAACGGCCGCAACCAGCAGCAGGGTAAGTGGTTCCAGTGGTTCCAGAACGGTTCATACCCACTGGCAAGCAACAACAGCGGACAGTGGCTGTTCAATCCAAGCAACAATACTAACGGCGTTCCGACTATTGCCTCAACTATCGACGTTGCCGGCAACATAACCGTTGGTGCGATATATGCGGGAGTGAACGCCGCGCCGACCAACGGCCTGCTGGTGCAGGGCAACGTGGGTATTGGCACTGCTGCTACGACCGTCGCATCCAAACTCCATATTCTTACTACTGCACTTGGAACTACGCAGGCAAACTCTTCTGGTATTTACCTGCAAAACAATACTGCGGCAGCTGCAGGTGCGCAACAAATTTCTCCGGGTATCGTGTTTGAAGGTCAGGGATGGAAAACAAATGCAACGGCTGCATCACAGGCAGTAGACTTCCGCGAATTCGTTGTACCGGTGCAGGGAACTGCGAATCCTACCGGCTATCTCTCATGGGGTTCTTCAGTCAACGGTGCCGGATATACTGACGGATTGCTCGCATTAACGACTGGTGGAAACCTCGGTATCGGCACTACTGCTCCATCAGGCGCACTTTCAGTCGGAGGCAACCGTACCGCTTCCGCCTGGGGCGTGAACGGTATTAACCTACAAACTGTTGCGGCAACGTACACTGACTCATCGACTGCTGCCAACGGTACCGTTACTAATACCGCCATCAACTCATTCGGCATCCCAACGGTGGCGGCGACAAACAGTAGTGTTACCTACACCAACTACTCCAATCTCTACATTGCCGGTGCGCCATTAGCCGGAACAAATGTAAGCCTTACTAACCGTTTTGCATTGAACGTCGCCGGTGGCAGCTCATTCTTTGGCGGTAGTGTCGGCATCAGTACTGCGGGTACGCCATTCACCCCAAGCTTTACGCTGCAGGTTGGGGATGGCGCGGTTAGTGGCATCGTTGCTCGTTTCCAAAACAGCGCCGGTACTTGTGACATTAACCCGCTTACCAGCTCATTGGCTTGTTCTTCTGATATGAACCTGAAGAAAAATATTACTAACTTGTCCGATGGTAGCGCATGGAGCTTCAGCAACAATATTTCTGTTGCCAATGATAGTGATCTTGATAAGATCCTTGCCCTTAATCCGGTGACTTACAACTGGAATGTTGAACAGGACACCGACCAAAAGCATATCGGTTTCATTGCTCAGGATGTGCAGCAGATCTTCCCTGATTTGGTCGCAACTGATCCAAACACCCACTTGCTGTCATTGAACTACATCGGCTTCATTCCATATACCATTGAGGCAATCAAGGAAATAAACTTCAACATCACCGCCATCGACGATCTTACCAAGAGCAATACCTGGAGAGACGCATTGATTGGATGGTTTGCTGATAGCGCCAACGGCATCAAGTCATTGGTTGTTCATGACAAGGTCTGTGTCGATGACCAATGTTTGACCAAGAGTGACATTCAGCGATTGTTGCAGCTTGAAAACCAGCAGGGAGGTACGACTACGGTATCAAACTCATCATCAAATACGACAAGTAGTACTACCACCGACAGTAGTACTGATACTACGTCACAAACCCAAAGTCCTGATGTGACTGCACCAGCACCAGATACCACTACTACCAGTACCGCTTCTCCTGCGCCAGACACGACTACTTCAACGGATACTTCTAGTTCCAGTACCACTGACACGAGCAGCACTCCGCCCCCAGCTGATACTACTAGTGCGAGCCAATAACCATAACGTATGATAGGATACCACCATGCATGACACACGAACCATCCGCATAAGCACTGACACGATGATCCGCGGTATTTTGTTGATCGTGGCAGCGGTTATCCTCTTTAAAATCAAGGATATTTTGCTTCTCGTGCTTGTTTCCATAGTGATCGCTTCCTTTGTTGAGGCCGGGGTACGCATGTTCAAATCATGGGGCATTGACCGTACCTTGTCAGTACCGATTATCTTTACAGCGGTCATCGGTATGGTGACGGTACTGTTTTACACCTTTGTGCCGATTGTCATTCGGGAACTTTCTGGTGTCCTTACCTCATTACTGACGTATCTGCCAAGCAGTACGCCGGTAAGTAGCCAGTCCGTTGAAAGTGTCACGGCATTCATCGCAAATATTGCTCACCATACTTCGCTGACAGAATTATTGGGAAGTATCAAGACGAGTGCGTCTTCATTATCACAGGGGGCGACGACGTTTATCGGTTCAACATTCGGCAATTTGCTCGATGTGGTCTTGGTAGTGGTGATGTCATTTTATCTTTCTATCCAGGAGCGGGGGATTGATAACTTCCTACGCATCCTTACACCGCTGAAGCATGAACACTATGTCGTGAACTTGTGGAATCGCACCCAGCACAAGATCGGGGTCTGGTTCAAAGGACAGCTCTTGCTCGGTCTGATCATGGGAGCAATTACTATCGTTGCATTGGCACTGTTGGGTGTGCAGTACTCATTTCTTATCGGCTGCGTGACTGGTATCGCCGAGCTTATTCCGTTTGGCATTATCTTTGCGGCCGTACCGGCCATTCTCTTTGCCATTATTGGCGGAGGATACATACTCGGTATCAAGGTATTGATCTTCTATATTGTCGCTCATCAGGTTGAGGGCTATGTCCTTAGTCCGGTGGTGGCACATCGCACTGTTGGTATTCCGCCACTTGTCGTGCTCCTGTCATTCTTGATTGGCATTACTGTTGCCGGATTCTGGGGCGCTATTATTGCCATTCCGGTGGCAGTATTTATCCTTGAATATCTCAGCGATGTTGAAAAACAAAAGCTCGTACCGATTACGATAAACAAGCCTCAATAACTTTTATGGAAAAAACGTTTTACATTACTACCACGCTGCCATACGTGAATGCACCATTACATATGGGGCATGCTTTGGAATTTGTACGAGCAGACGCTATTGCTCGGTATAAAACCCTTCAAGGGTACGATGTATTCTTTAATACTGGAACCGATGAGCATGGTCAAAAAATCTATACCAAAGCCGTAGAAAAAGGCGAAGACCCGCAGGTTTTTGTTGATAAAAATTTTGTTACGTTTAAGGAACAGGTAGGGGCATTTGGAATGCTTGAAAATCTGCACTATGTGCGCACGACTGATGAAGCACACATAAAGGCGGCGCAAGTATTTTGGACCAAGGTCTATGACAATGGTTATATTTATAAAAAGACATATCAGGCAAAATATTGTATCGGATGTGAGGCGGAGAAAACAGATTCCGAACTCGATGAAAACGGGCACTGCCTACTCCATCCTGGATTGGAGCTTGAAATAATCAATGAGGAAAATTACTTCTTTAAGTTCTCTGAGTTTGGAGAAAAACTTTTGACATTCTATGAATCTAAGCCCCACTTTGTTTTGCCAGATTTCCGTTTTAATGAAGTAAAGTCATTTGTAAAAAACGGTCTACAGGATTTTTCTATTTCGAGAATGAAGGAAAAAATGGCATGGGGGATACCCGTACCGGGAGACGACTCACAAGTGATGTATGTCTGGTTTGATGCATTGGTGAATTATATCTCCACATTGGGCTATCCATTGCTTGAAGATAATTTTGAAAAGTATTGGGTACGAGGTACTCCGCTTCAATATTGCGGAAAAGACAATACCCGTTTCCAGGCAATTATGTGGCAGGCAATGCTTATCGCCGCCGATCTGCCAAATTCAGATCAAATCGTTGTAAATGGATTTATCACTGGCGACAAGGGGATTCGCATGTCGAAAACATTAGGAAACGTAGTTGACCCCTTAGACATCGTACGGGAATATGGTACTGATGTGTTGCGCTTTTTCCTTCTGAAGGAAATCTCGAGCTTTGAAGACAGCCCTTTTACCATTGAGCGTTTCAGAGAGTCATATCAGGCAAACTTGGCTAATGGCTTGGGCAACCTGGTCTCCCGCATCATGAAGATGGTGACGAATTATGAAGTGAACTATTTGTTGCCAACTGATGAAGATCTGCTTGAATTTGATGATGCAGTACCAGAGGATTTTCACACCAAGATTGATCAGTATGATCTCAAAGCAGCGATGGATGATATCTGGCGCGAAGTGAATTCGCTTGATTGGCTAATTCAGAACAAGGAACCGTTCAAATTGGCAAAGACCGATATGCCTGAAGCCCAGAGAATAGTAGGGGATTTGGCAATTCGTCTCTACATCATTGGATTCCTCTTGCAGCCATTTATGCCACAGACTGCTGAAACTATTATGAAGTTAGTGAAGGAGAAAAAGACTCCGGAGAAGCCTTTGTTTAATAGATTGGCATAACCTCGCCCGCTCCGAGGAATCTTTCCCTTCTGGAGACACGCATATTTTTCTGCTGAAAAATTGCTGTGCTCGCGCCAGTCGCGCTGCGCAAGTCTCCATCTGTGAAAATTCCTCTTCACATGCTCGATCACGTAATGTGGATACAAAGGCAGAACGTTTCCGGTGCCACCTAATGCGAGGCCGAAGATGATCTAATCTTTTCCCGCCTGCTTGCCAGGGAAAAATTAGATCATCAGAGCAATATCCCACATTTATGAATTTATATATACTACTACTATGAAAACAATAGACACCCATTCCCACTATAATCTTGCGCAGTTTGATGAGGATCGCGAGGCGGCGATTGCGCGCATGATGGAAGCGGGGGTAGGGACGATCTGTGTTGGAGTGGATTTGGAAACGAGCAAATTGGCAATCGATATTGCGGCTCAGAACGAAACAATTTGGGCATGTGTTGGTCAGCATCCGACCGAATGGGCGCAAGAGTACGATGCAGCGGAATTTGCTGATCTTGCCAAAGGCAACAATGTTGTGGCAATCGGCGAATGTGGTTTGGATTATTACCGACCGGAGGAACGTGCACACAAGCCAGAACAGGTAGTATTGTTTCGCCGTCAGATTGAATTGGCGATAGAAAGTGGCTTGCCATTGATGCTGCACATTAGGCCGAGCAGGCTTGGCTCGCCAGAGCAAAGCGACGGCGGCGAATATGATGCGTATGATGATGCCATTGCCATTTTAAAGGAGTATAAAAACGATCTTATTGAGGAGAACGCCCCTTCGACTTCGCTCAGGGCACTACGTGGTACCGCCCATTTCTTTGTTGGTGACAAGCGCATTGCCCAGGAATTCCTGGATTTGGGCTTCCATATTTCGTTTTCCGGGGTCATTACCTTCGTGAAGGAATATGAGGAAATCGTGGCATTTGTCCCGCTAGATCGTATTTTGAGCGAAACTGACGCGCCGTTTGCCGCCCCAGCCCCATATCGTGGCAAACGCAATGAACCAGCGTATGTACCAGAGATAGTACAAAAAATAGCCCAAATAAAGGGGTTCTCATTAGAAGAGACCGAAAAACGGCTACTTTTAAATGCTAAAAACCTCTTCGGTATTTAAATATCGACATAACCTCAATACGTTTCCGGCACCACAGATTTTGCCTATTTTACAATATAGGCTTTTTAGGGTAGTATGACCCCGTAGCCCCCGTTCCACGTCTGACGTGGCATTGGTCCGAAGCGGGCTCATTTAACAAATAAAACCATATATTACATGGATAATAATCGTACCTACGAACTCGGATACCTTCTCGTACCGACTATCATTGAAAGCGAGGTTGATACTGCAGTGGCAACACTGAAAAATACCCTTGCCTCAGTTGAAGGCTCAGTCATTTCAGAAGGCACTCCAGAATTCATCGATCTTGCTTACCAGATCGAAAAGAACGTTAAAAGTAAGAAAATGAAGTGGTCACAAGGATACTTCGGTTGGATCAAATTCACCGCAGCCCCTGAAACCCTCGAAGCACTTAAGAAAGCATTTGATGCCAACCTTGAATTGATGCGCTACATGCTCATCAAGACCGATGCAGCAAATAACGTGATCTTTAAGAAGCCAAAAGTTGAAGCAAAGCGCGGTGGCGAAGAGTCATTTGACGAAGCGGAACTTGAAAGTATCGCAAGCGATATGGACAAAGAAGTCGTAGCCGAAGGCGAAGATTCCGAGCAGAGCGAAGAAGGAGAAGACCTTAAAGAAGTTCACGAAACCCTTCCAAACGTCGAAAGTGATATAATTAGTGAAGCGTAATATTACCAACTAATTTATTCCATTATTATGTATCTCAACAAAGTATTTCTCATCGGTAACCTTACCCGCGATCCAGAACTGAAGGCATTGCCTTCAGGCAGCAAAGTGGCCAGTATTTCAATGGCTACCAATCGCGTCTGGAAAGACCAGGCTGGTGCCCGTCAGGAAGCAACCGAATACCACAACGTTGTGGCATTTGGCCGCCAGGCGGAAAACCTCGCTCAGTACGCCCGCAAGGGAAGTTCACTGTTCGTAGAAGGACGCATTCAGACTCGAAGTTGGGATGGTCAGGACGGCAAGAAAAATTACCGTACCGAAATCATCATTGATAACTTCCAGTTTGGTCCAAAAGCAGGAGGTAGTGCTGGTGGGTTCGGAGATGGTTCACGCCCCGCTCCTTCAATGTCCGGCGTATCAGACGCCGAAGCACCACAAAAGAGTGCTCCAGCTGATCTTGATACCATCGAATATCCTGATGAGGAAATCAACCTTGAAGACATTCCATTCTAAATCTTATGAAAAACGATTACTTTAATTCAAATAACATTGCGTTTATCGACTACAAGGATGTCGAAAGCCTCAAGAAATTCTTGAATCCAAACGGCCGCATCCTGTCTCGCCGCCGCACCGGCCTTACTGCCAAGAACCAGCGTTCATTGGCTGAAGCGGTAAAGCGCGCACGATTCATGGCACTATTGCCATTCGTAGCGAACTAACGAAAGCAAAAAGCCGATCCCTTACGGGATCGGCTTTTTGTTTTGTGAGCTAGGTCTGATCTAGTGATTAAACGCGTTCCGCGTATTCACCGGTATCGGTATTGATACGGATCTTGTCGCCAGCTTCCACGAACAGGGGAGCGTCGATAGTAGAACCGTTTTCGAGTACTACTACCTTGGTGCCACCGGTCACACTGTTACCCTTTACGGATGGTGGTGCTTCCTTCACTTCCATTTCCACCTTGATTGGTACCTTGATACCGATGATGCGTTCCTCATCTTCATCATTCACGAAGACATTCAATTCGATTTCTGAATTTTCCTTGATGTACTTGAGCTTGTCACCGACAATGTCCTCCTTGAGAGAGAAGCGCTGACTGCGGTCCTTCACGTCACAGAACCAGATTTCGCCCTTTGCCTTGTACAAATAAATGGCAGGACGGTTAACCATGTCGGCTTCATGGACCTTTTCGGATGAACCGAATGAGATTTCAGCCACGCGTCCGGTGATAAGGTTCTTCAGTTTGGTCGCATTGACCGGCTTGCGCTGCTGCTTACGGAAAACGTGACTATGAATGACTTCATACGGTTCACCTTCCCAAAGGATAATCTTGCGTTCGCGAATTTCGTTGTATTCTAACATTGCCATAGGATAACTCTGGATTATTGTTTAACTGAAAAATTGTAGCCGAAAGAGGGGTAAAAGTCCAATTAAGAAACCCGCCATTGCTGACGGGTTTTAATTGTTACTGGGGACTGCTTGTAGCAACGAGTTCGTATACTACGCGTAAAATTTCGATGATAATACCGTGGTACCCATCCCTACTTGTCGGTTCTTCTATTGATTTATTATGCATTTCTATCAATAGGACTTCTTGTTTTTTGTAAGCCTCGGGGAAGATTTTTTTACTTAAACTAAGCAACGTATTAATTTCTTCAGATGAAAGGTTTTCATCTTTAAACATATACGAACATATCTGTATAAGATCATTCATATCTCCATCCTTAATCTTACTTCCCAAGATGCGGGTAAATTGTCCCATACTGGGAAACAGGGAATCGAAGCTAACTTGTGGTGCCATTTTTTTATATTATTAAATTTCTTTCTTTATTATACCACATTTAAAATAAAAAAGCAACCCTATCAAGGGTTGGCTTTTTAGCTTGCAATAAAAGGGGATTGGAAGGAATTACTCAGCGGCGCTGGTCATGACTACTTCCTTCATGCGCTTGCGTACATCTTTAAGGATCTGGTCACGGATCTTGGTATTTTCACGCATGAAGATACGGCTCGCGTCGTAACCACGGCCAAGTTTGATTTCACCTTCTTCGCTCGCCGTAGATTCATCGGAGGAGGGTTCGTTTGCGTCTTCACCATCTTTGCCCGCCTTCGTCTTCTTCGAAGACTTCGGAGCGGGGACACTAGGGAGGTATGAGTATGAAGTGCCACTTTTCTTGATCAGACCGAGGCTTTCACCAAGGGCGAGCAGTTCGCCTTCGAGAGAAATACCTTCACCATAAATGATATCGAATTCGGTCTGCTTGAATGGGGCAGCGACCTTGTTCTTCACGACTTTCACGCGGGTACGAGAGCCTACCACTTCGTCACCCTTCTTGATCTGGGCAATGCGGCGAATATCAAGACGGACTGAGGTGTAGAACTTCAATGCCTTGCCACCTGGAGTGGTCTCTGGGTTACCAAACATGATACCGATCTGCATGCGGATCTGGTTAATGAAGATCACAATAGTATTGGAACGAGCAACGATAGCAGTGAGCTTACGAAGGGCCTGAGACATCAGACGAGCCTGCTTACCGACATGCTGTGCGCCCATGTCACCCTCGATTTCATCCTTTGGGGTGAGGGCAGCCACTGAGTCAACGACGATAACGTCGATCTTGCCACTGCGTACGAGGCTTTCAGTGATTTCAAGACCCTGTTCACCCGTGTCAGGCTGGGAAATGAGCAGTTCCTTGATGTTCACGCCGATGTTTGCCGCATAGTCAGGATCCATAGCGTGTTCTGCATCAATGTAGGCACAGACACCGCCGAGTTTTTGAGCTTCTGCCACGACGTGCAATGCAAGGGTAGTCTTACCGGATGATTCTGGACCAAATATTTCAATGATACGACCGCGGGGAAGACCGCCAATACCAAGGGCAATATCAAGACCGATAGAGCCAGTCGGGATAGCGGAAACTGCTACTTTCGGGGTTTCGCCGAGTTTCATGATTGCTCCTTCGCCGAACTTGGTCTGAAGGGATTTGATTGTATCTTCAATCGAAGCGTTATGTTCTTTGGGTGCGGATTTTTTTGCCATAGGGGATGTAAATAATTAGGGAGTACTAACGCTGATAAGGAGAGGCACTGTTGTCCGCCACGGTAGCGGAAGGGATTGCCACAACATGCAGGGTATCGGTCTTTTGCTTGCCGAACTGATCACGCTCTGCAACCTCTACTATATTATACCCCGGAGAGAGGATGACGCCATCAGAGAACTGACCCTGACGATCAACACCAATGGAGCGGCCGTTCACGGTAATTGCCGTAGCGTGCTTTGCCGAACCAGTAATAGGGAGGTAAGTACCGTCAACAGTTGAGCCGTCGGCCACAGCATTCACCGTCAATGGCGTGCCAAACAGCATATCCTTGATATTGTAGAGTACCAATCCGAGAAATCCTGCAACGAGGACACCAGTCAGAATAGTAATAAGAGTAAGTTTTCCGATAATTTTTCTCATATGTTATAGCCCCATATCTTCGGCTACCTGGTCAGATACCGCATCCTTCATAGCACCAATCAATACTTCACGTGGCTTTGCGCCGTCACCTGGTCCGACTACGCCGCGTTCTTCGAGTAGGTCGATGAGGCGAGCGGCACGGGCATAGCCGACTTTGAGCTTGCGCTGGATGTAAGAGGTAGAGGCCTTGCCGGCTTCCATGACGCACGTACGAGCCTCTTCATAGAGCTCATCGTCTTCTTCGCCATCGAGATCACTGCCAAACATGGTCTTCTCGCCACCACCGCCAACGGTGCCACTGAGTTCGATCGTGTCGCGCACGTCGTCCTTGAATGCGTTCTTTAAGTATTTTACCACACTTTTAACCTCGTCTTCAGTGATAAAGGCACTTTGCAGACGTTCTGCCTGGCTGTCGCCGCCCACTACTGCCAGCATGTCACCCTGTCCAAGGAGCTTTTCAGCACCGGTAGTATCCAAAATAGTACGGGAGTCGATACCAGTAGGGACGCGAAGGGCGATACGAGACGGAACATTGGCCTTGATCAGACCGGTAATGACATTGACCTCTGGGCGCTGAGTGGAAAGAATGAGGTGAATACCAACAGCACGGGACATTTGAGCCAAACGAACGATAGCCGCTTCAAGCTCGCGAGGGTAGGCCTGCATGATGTCAGCCAACTCGTCGATGATGATGACGATGTACGGCATGCGGTCATGAGGATTTTCCTCGGAGGTGTTCTTGCTGAATTCGTTTTCGTACAGCTTATGATACGAATCAATGTCACGAACACTTTCACCTTCCAGGATGTCATAGCGGCGGTTCATTTCCGTTGCCGCCCATTTCAATGCGAGGATCGCTTTCTTCGGATCAGTGATCACGGGGGTGAGGAGGTGGGGGATAGAGTTATAGAGGGTGAGCTCGACACGCTTCGGATCGACGAAAATAAATCGGAGATCGTCTGGTCCATGACGATACAGAAGAGAAGTGATGATGGCGTGAATGGTAACAGACTTACCGGAACCAGTCGTACCAGCAATGAGAAGGTGCGGCATCTTGGCAATGCTCTTGAGTACTGGCTTGCCGGCAATGTTTCGGCCGAGGGCAGCAAGCAGCGGTTTCTTGTCCTGACTGAAGGATGGATCAGCAAGCAGGTTTGCAAGACCGACGGTTGCCTTGGTCTTGTTCGGGATTTCGATACCAACCAGACTCTTGCCGGGGATCGGTGCCTCGATACGAATCGGGTGAGCAGCGAGCGCCAGTGCCAGGTCACTTTGCAATCCGACAATACGGGAGAGCTTCACACCCTGGGCAGGCTTCAAAGCGTAACGGGTAACTGTTGGTCCGATTGTGACTTCGTCCATCTCCACTTCGATGCCGAAGTTCATAAGCGTGCGGCGGATGATGTTTGCATTGGCCTTCACGTCACCGACATTGGCCTTGCCGCGATCGCCTTCAAGAAGGTTCAATGGTGGAGGAGTGTAGGTGCCAAATGAGGCAGAATGTTTCTTGGTGTCGATGTTGAGCTCGCTGGCAGCAGAAGAGTCATTGATAGTCATTTCTTTCGCTACCCGTTCTTTTGGTATAGGAGTCGCTTTAGCTACTGCTGCAACATTTCTTCCTTCGTCCGCCGTAGCTTCAGCGGAGGAGGTTTCCTCTTCATCCTCCTCGTAATAGTCCTCGTCAGTGGTTACGATGACACCGTCCTTGCGACTAAATAATGCGCTTATTTTTGTGCCGATCATGCTAAAGAAGGGGAAGAGGTTGGGGGTGTGATCGAAGAATACGATAAATGAAATAGTAGTAACGAAGACGAGAATAACGGCGGAAAAGGTCGTATCAAATGCGCCAATAAGCGGGGTAGCCAGCAGACGTCCCACGATGCCGCCCATAGTGTCATCGTATAGAGAGAGGAGGGTAAGAAGGGAAAGAAGGCCCAGGCTAGCAGTAATGATTTCACGGGCTGATGCCTCAAGACGGCGCTTACGAATAGTGAGAATACCGGCAGTGATAAGGATAATAGGAATGAGGTATTTCCCTGCGCCAAGGAGAAGAAATGCTCCTTCTGATACAACAAAGCCCCCTACGCCTGCAGCGCCAAAAAAGCCACCTAGAGCAATGACCCCTACCAAGATAAGGAGTAGTCCCAGGACGACGTGATTAGTATTTGAGGGAGCCTTTTGAGGCTGCTGTTTCTTTGACGGTTGCTTCTTTGCCATGGCGTTCTGTCCTCTGAGTATATCACTGAGCGTAATGAAAAACTATTATGGTGTATGGGTTTTTTCAATACTACTGTCTTGAAAGGCAAGACTTGTCCGATAAGATAATGAAGCGTATACTGCCGATACTTGTCCGATAGGGAGGATAATATAAAGGACTATAAGAGACATATTATGGACTCATTACAATACTTACATACAAAGGAAAAAATAAAAGACAATACAAAAGGACAAAAAATTGCAGCGGCTTTGTACCTCATTAGCAATCATTTGTCCGATAATGATCCTCTTAAAAACAGCCTTCGCAGTCACGGAGTGACCCTGACGACCACTGAGCATGAGGGTCAGAAAAGAGTGGCTATTCGAGCAATCGAAACCCTGCTTGGTACAGCAGTATTGGCTGGATTAATGAGCGAAAAAAATGTCTCCATTATCTATCTCGAACTTCGTCACTACGCAGTGCAACTCACTACTGAATCTGACCCCATCTCCTCCCTGTTTTCTCCTGTCCTTGAAAGTACCCTCCCTTCGTCTCAAAATTTGTCCTATAAAACTAACCCAGTAAAATCTTTCACTAATCAGGTTGCATACCAAAAAAATATTCAAACAAATGAAAGCAAATCAAAAAGACAGGATGCTATTTTGTCTTTTATCAATGAACGCAAGTCAGTCGGCATCAAGGACATTGCAGCCCTCTTTTCGGACACCAGTGAGAAGACTATCCAGCGTGAATTGGGAGCATTAGTAGCGGCTGGCAAGATCAATAAGAGAGGGGAGAAACGGTGGAGTATCTATTTGAGTGTGAACTAAGGTAGCCCATCCGAGAGACTGCATTTATTGTAAGATTTCTCTCATTGTTTCGTCTAACAGATAAGTGGTTTTTCACGCATTGTTTTTGCAGGAAAGTCAGTTACGGGCTATACTGTCCGAGTCATAATACGCTAGTCTTAAACCGACTATTGTGTTATTATGATAACTGTCTTTCTGTGTCACTATCTCGACAGGAAACTGTCGTGTTAGAGAAACAGAAGACAATAGTGGGAAACCACGAATTGAATGGTCATTGAAAACAGAATAACGACTGATCGAAAGATCACAAACGTTACGAAATTTTCGACGACCGTTCTTTTGTTTTCTGTTCTACAGAAGACTTGATATCGGCCTTGTCGACACGGCAGATACGCAATGCAGTAATTCATTGCCGTCTGCAAATTACATCTCTTTTATATAGTGTGATAAAGACACCGTATAAAGGAAACACGTACTGTTCGCACTATTTGTCGATAGTGCAATGAACGCTACGATTAATAAACATTAAATCTTCTATGACAAAATTTACAAAATTCGTCGTAGCTTCAGTTGCTGCTCTTGCTGTTTTCGCAACAGTAAGTACAGCTTCTGCTGCTTACGTACAATCTGGAACTCTTAAACAGGGTTCAAAAGGTTCTCAGGTGATGTCACTTCAGCAGACACTTAACATGACTTCATGTAAGGTTGCTACTTCTGGAGCTGGCTCAGCTGGTATGGAAACAACTACTTTCGGTCCTGCTACAAAGGCAGCTGTAAAGTGTTTCCAGGCTGCTAACGGTCTTACTGCTGACGGTGTTGTTGGCGCTATGACTGGTGCTAAGCTTTCACTCGTTGCTGGCGGTACAGTTTCAACTGGCCTTCCTGCAGGATGTGTATCAACTTCTGGTTACAGTACAGTATCTGGCGCTCCATGTTCTGGAACTCCTGCTACTACTGTATTCCCAGCTGGTTGTGTATCATCTGTTGGATTCAGTTCAACAACTGGTATGCCTTGTTCATCAAGTTCAACAGCTGTAGTTGGTGGTCCTTTGAGTATCAACCAGGTGGTTGGTGGCTCAGGCTACACTGCTTCTACTGTTGGTGTTGGTGCTTCAAACAAGCAGGTTGCTGACCTTCGCATCACTACTGGTGCAGGTGGTTCAGGAACTCTTACTGGTTTGAATGTTACTTTCAAGAACACAAAGACTCCTGGTGACTACATGTTCACTAAGTACGCTTCAAACGTATCAGTATGGTTGAATGGTGTTCAGGTTGGTTCTCTTCCTGCATCTTCTTTCACTGTGTACAACCAGGCTTTCTCAGCGTACATTCCTCTAGCTGGTGCAACTCTTGCTCCAAATACAACTAGTGATTTGTACATTGCAGTTTCATCACTTCCAGTGATCGACTCTGCTAACCTTGGTGCAACAAACAACACATTCAGTATCACTGGTACTTCAATCCGTTACAGTGACTCAACAGGTTCTGCATTCCAGTACACTGTTAGTGACTCAACATTGACTAGTTCTACATTCGTATTTGACACTGCAGCTTCTGCTTCAAGTATCAAGTTGAATGTTACTAAGGATGTGAATGATTCAACAGACCACACAGTACAGGCTTCATCATCAGCTCACACTAATGGTATTACTCTTGCTATGATCGATTTGAACTCACAGGGTACAAACGTATCAATCCAGAGTCTTCCAGTGACTGTTGGTGTTAAGAACACTGGTTCTGGCACAAACGTTAGTGATGTAGTAAGTACACTTCGCCTTTACAACTCAGCTGGTACTTTGATCGACTCTGAAACAGTTCCTGCAAACGGATCATGTTCAGGATCAAGTCTCTCTGCTGTTTCAGGTGCAGCATGTGCAACAGTTACATTCACTAACTTCACCAACAACGGTCTTGCTATCCCAACTGGATCAACAAACGTGTTCACTATCAAGGGTGACATCAACACTGTTGATGGAACTGTGGTAGGTGCTGGTACTTATGCAGTTGCAGAAGTTACAGCCGCTAACACTCTTGCTATCCAGGCATACGATGCAAACAACAACCGCCTTACATCAAACAGTACTTACCTTGTTGGTTCAACAACAGGTTCTAAGAACTACTTCTATGTAAACGGTATCAACGTTGCTGCTAACGGTTCAACTACAAACTCTTACTCTGCTGCAGGTGGTTCACAGACACACGGAATCTTCACTATGACTATTCCTTTCTCTGTAACTTCATACGGTACGACTTCATACATCCCATCAGCTACAGCTCTTGTATCTGCTGGTACTGTGAACAATCCTACTGCTACCAACGCGCAGACTATCCAGTATGCAGTTGATAACGGTTCTGCACTTCAGTCATCAGGTGCGAGTGCTACAATTACTTACACAGGCAGTGACTCTCTTGTTCCTGACACAAATGGTAATTACCAAATTCCAGTTGGTCAGACAAAGACATTCAACCTTGTTGTAACTTACACTCCTTCTGCTGCTGGTTCATACCGTGCACAGTTGGTTAACGTAAACAACGGCACTACCTCTGCAACTTCTGGTTACACTGCGTACACTGCTGGCTTGAATACAAACCAATTCCGCACTTCATACGTAGCTGGTCAGTAATCTTCATTGATTAACGATCACTTCGTGTAAGTGAGACAAAAAACCACCCTTCGGGGTGGTTTTTTGCTTTCCGGTACCTTATACTCTGGGGGTGAAGTTACATACTCGGAAAAGGACGACGCTCCAACTGGCAGGGGCAGGGTTGCTAGTAATAACGCTAGGAATCATAATAGGCTGGTTTGCTCATGGGGATGCTGGACATGCGGCTACTGTTACCCCGAAGCTAGTACGAGAAAACTCTTTTTCTTATAAGTTCATCAATCCGATTATCCTGGCTCAGGTACCAGAAAATACCTCCATTCCGGAATTTCAGACTCTTAAGAAAAACATCACAGCCTACATTACTACTGCCAAGGCCGATAAGAATGTGGCCGATGCCTCAGTCTATTTTCGACAGCTCAATACTGACAGTTGGATTGGGGTGAATGTCGATGACCTGTATGCTCCTGCTAGTATGCTCAAGGCGGTCTCACTTATTAGTTTTCTCCATGCTGTCCAACAGAATCCATCCTTGTACACCACTACTACCGCTATTACTTCCCAGGATGTGAACACTAATATCAATCAGGACTACTATTCTCCCAAGGACCCTATCGAGGTAGGGGAAACGTATCCTTCAAGCGAACTGCTGTCATACATGATTATCAATTCAGACAATACTGCTGCCAATGCCGTCAACGATATACTCGGTACTTCAGCACTCAATCAAACTTATAGTGATCTGACCTTGCCCGTGCTGACCAGTACAACACCTGCTGACTTTATGTCACCGAAAATGTTTTCGCGAGTATTTAGAACTCTCTATAACGGAGCCTATCTGTCGGGTGCCGTTTCCGAACAGGCCCTTGATTTGATGAGCAAGACAACCTTCACCCAGGGCTTGGTGGCCGGTGTACCGTTTGGCACAGTGGTATCCCACAAGTTTGGGGAGCGTACTCTTACCACCAAGAATGCTGATGGTACCAGTACTACGGTACGCGAATTGCATGACTGTGGCATTGTCTATGCACCCAATGATCCCTATCTGCTCTGTGTCATGACAAAGGGGAATGCATTTACCTCACTGCAAAAGGTCATTGCTGATATTTCCGCCATGTCCTGGCAGTCTGTCCAGCATTTGGATAGCCAGAAAGGATAGTGTAGTATTAGGGTACTTGTATGGAACAGCCTGTCATCAACGCCAAAAAAACCATTTTCTGGATTGTGGCATTGCTCATTATTGTTGCCCCACTCATTATCTCGAAGGTAATAGTCTATGAATATATCAATCCAAAACTCTTTACCATCGAATTGGGATTGGGGTTGGTTATTGCACTGACTCTGCTTCTTGCTCCACTGGCTATATGGAAAAAAGGACTGCGCCAACCGGCAGGATGGGGCATAGGATTGTTTCTAGTAACACTGGTAGGTGCTACTTGTGCAAGTATGGATCCTGTTACGTCATGGTTTGGCAATATTGATCGTGGTACTGGTACATTTTTTCTCCTGCTACTAGGAATTGCCGCATGGGCAATGGGGTCATTAATGAAAAGGGAAGAGGCACGCAAGTATTTGTTGTTGCCACTTGGTATTTCAGGAGCGATTCTTGCTCTTTCTATTTATGCTGAAGAATTAGGCTGGGGAGTATTGAAGACAGCTGATACTGGTGGATTTATTGGCAACACATCGATGACGGGTACCTACTTGCTGATGACACTGTTTGTCACGGCGTACTTGCTCTGGTCCGCATCATCACGCCGTGCCAAGTGGCTCTATGGCATTGCGATAGCAGTGATGCTAATCAACCCTGTCTTTGTGCACTTCTCATTTTTTACTCATGACGCGGGACTGTTTTCAGTTGTCGGTGAAGCACGCGGTGCGGCATTTTCAGTATTGTTCGGTCTGGTCATTGCCGGTGGGGTATGGGGCATGACTTCCGCTGGACAGGTGAAAAAGTGGTGCGGTGCTGTCATCCTCGGTCTTGCGGTACTGTCTGCAGCAATTGGCATTGGCGCTCTGGTGACACCAAACACCACTATTCACAACTGGTTCGTCAGTAAGGAAACCGACGTGCGCTTTATTTATTGGAATGCCGCCGTGAAGGGGTTTCAGCATTACCCAGTACTCGGAACAGGACCAGAAACCTATGGCTATACGTACCAGCGATACTTTGATCCGATTGTGATGGTGCCCGGCCAATCCGGTGAGATCTGGTCAAACAAGCCACACAATATGTACCTTCAGGTTTTGACTGAGACAGGAGTAGTGGGTACCATTGGCTATCTTGCGCTCTTTGCCGGACTGATCGTATCGGTCATTGCCGCATACAGAAACGATGGCAAAAATGATGAGCAGAGGAAATGGGTAATTATGCTCTCAGGATTATTGGCAGCCTATCTTCTTAATAACCTTATTGTCTTTGATACGGTCACGAGTTACTTCGCCTTCTTTATTATTGCCGCTGCCATTATTGCGCGGAGTCCGTACAGTTTCGAACAGGTTACAGAGTCAGCCCAGGAAAAGGGATTGCGCATCATTGCTGGTCTGGGCGTTATGGTGCTGGTAGTGTGGATTGTCATTCCTCAAATAGTGAAAACTCATCGCGCTTACGAGGAATTCATCATCCCGCTTGATCGTCGAGCCGCATATTATCAGACCGTGGAAGACACGGCTTCATACGGTGCCGCACTATTTGTCTCACAGCGCGCGGACTTTTCATACGAGCAGATCTTCTCACCGAATCTCGCCAGCATCTTGCAGCAAAATCAGGGCAATAAAACAATTGCTGCCAACGCCATTCAGTCTTTGATCGATACCTTGCAGCGTAGCTTTACCAAGTACCCTCCAAATGTTCAGGGTGAACTGGCAATGGGTAAGTTGGCGAGCATCAAGATGGTGATACTGAATGCGCCTGATTCAGCATCATTGGCAACAATGAAGTCGGGAGCGGAAATGGCAGTCAGCCTTGCACCGAACAACCCTAACGGCTATATGCTTCTCGGTCAGGAATATGTCTATGAACAGCAATACAATAATGCGTATGCTCAGTTTGAAAAAGCCCGCACATTGGAGCCATTATGGTTAGCGCCTCATATGGCATTGATCAACCTTGCCAACCTCTTGCATGATGACAAAAAGGCAGCGTTCTACGTTGTGCAAGCGCAGCAGGAAGTGCCTGGTTTTACTGCTACTAAGAAATAATTACTGTCATGGCTACACGGACCACACAAGTTGGCGGAACACTGTCGATGAGGGAACGTATCCTGAAGTGGGGGATTGTTGCCCTAGTTGCCATATTGCCGCTGCTCTACTTTCCTGGAAGAATCGCTTCCTATGTTACCTCGAAGCAGTATTTTTTTATTGGTTCAGTTGAAATGCTGGTGGTGCTATGGCTTTGGCTCATGGTCAGTGACGTACGGTACCGCCTGACCAAAAGAAATTGGCTGTTTCTCATACCCGGCGGACTGTTTCTGCTTTCATTGACGATCAGTGCATGGATGGGCGTTGATCCTTCGACATCATTTTTTTCTACCGTTGAAAGCGGTACTGGTTTGATCCTGCTGTATCATATCTTTGCATTCACCTGCATGACGGCATCAGTCATCCGCGTCCAGCAGAAAAAGTTCATCACTACAGCAATGCAAGCAATACTCGCGGCATCAGTAGTGCTGGCTATTGCTACATTCTTTACGGGGGCCAATGGTCTGGTTACCTTGCATAGCGCCATGTTGAACGGTTCAAGTGGCGGAGCGATGATGGGGAATGTTTTGTTGGTAGGGGCGTACTTCATCTTCTCCTGTTTTTTTGCAATGATCCTATTCAGTCATGAGAAAATGCCGCGCAAAAAAATCCTGTATCTCATCAGCTTGGCAGTACTGCTGTTTAGTCCGGTCTATTGGAATGCCACTATCTGGAAGGGGGCATCTTTTGCGGAACTTGCAGCATCAAAATACTATGTGCTCGGTGAAGCACGCATTGCTGCTGTGGCACTTGTTATCGGTGCATTGTCTGCAGGATTGCTGTGGTGTGTTCTGCAAAGGAAAAAAAGGAGCCTGCGTACTGTTGGCTTCATTGGCATTGCAATCGGTCTTGCCGTAAGCTTGATAATGGCAATGGAACTTTTTATTCCAACTACCGCTCTCCATCATTTTTTTGTTACCCAGGGTGGCAATAGAACGGTGGACTGGCAAGAGTCAGTGCGAGGCATACAGGAGCGGCCGATCTTTGGCTGGGGGCCGGAAAATTTCCGTGTGGTCTATCAGCGGTATCTTGATCCGGTCGTCTTCAGTCCTGGTCACGGTAATGAAGTCTGGTCAATGCACCCACACAACAACACTCTTGAAGTGTTGATCAACGGTGGATTGATTGGTTTTGTTCTGTACCTCTTTATGCTGGCAAGTCTGGTAACGGGAATGATCCGACTGTATCGAAACGGTACGCTTGATAGAAAGACTACGGTGTTACTTGCGGGAATGCTGGTGGCATTTGTGCTTCAGCAACAAATGATCTATGACTCTATCGTCAGCTACGTCATGTTCTTCTTTGTTATTGCCATAGTGGCCGGGCTAGTGGACACTGATCGGCGAGCTCATCGAATCATTCCTGCCCGTTCTGTCGGCATACAGGCAATAGTATGGGTCGTAACCATTGCCCTGATTCCCGTATGGTTCTACGCAGCCTACCTGCCGGCGCGCAAGATGGAGGAATTGCAATCTATTGCCACGGCTCATAGTGATCAGCGTATCTCACAGTACCAACACCTCTTTCATTCAGCAGGGTCATATGCGATCAATACTGATGCGGAATTTTATACTGATCCACTCTTTTATTCATACACCGGAGAGCAAGAGATGTTAAAACATACCCCAACCTATCAAAAAGTGGCATCAGAAGAATTGGCAGCATTGCTGACGGCGGTTGATCCGGTGTGGCAAGGTATGCCTCACGATTACCATTTGTCACTTTCACTGCTGCAGATAGAGAATCTGCGGTATTACCTCACTGAAGACTCGATGCAACTACAGCATGCTGACCAGTATGCCAAGATCGCATTGGCATTGTCACCGACCGATCCGCAGATATACGTTGCCTATGCTCAGACGCTGCTCTACGAGAAAAATATTCCCGCAGCGAGAATGATGGTCGACAAGGCATTGGCGCTCAGTCCGTATTATCAGCCGGCAATCAACCTTAAGAAAACATTACCGCTATGATCATCACCAGACTTTCCGGCGGCATGGGCAATCAGATGTTTCAGTATGCGACTGGGCGGGCATTGGCGATCAAGTACAATGTGCCGTTGAAAGTCGATACGACCTTTCTTCTGCAACGGGTATCGTTCCCGCATTTCTTGCGTCCGCATTTTGTCTTTCGCAACTATGACCTCGATGTTTTTATGATCGATGCTACCATTGCCACTCCTCGTGACATGCGCTGGTGGCAACGGCCGATACTGTCCGGCAAGCTTATGGTCGGCATTGATGCAATATTGAGAAAGTTTCCATTCCTCAGAGGATGGGAAAAAACATATACGTTTGACCCTGCAGTTGCATCACTCGGTCCTGATGCCTATCTTGCCGGCTTTTGGCAAAGCCCGAAATACTTTAACGATATTCGGGAAACGCTTTTGCGCGATTTCCAGCTTGTGCAGCCAGTAGCTGCACCGACTGAGGCATTGAAACATGAGATAGCAGGTGCGCAATCAGTATGCGTGCATGTTCGTCGCGCTGATATTGCTGCCAAGGATTTTCATGGAGCGATTGGTACGGAATATTACGATACTGCTATTGCCACGCTCAGCCACAAAGTATCGATTGAGAAAATATACGTATTCTCAGACGACATTGAGTGGTGCAAGCAGCATATTAATTTCTCCTTTGAAACCATGTTTGTGGGACAGGAATATGCCGGTCAAAAAGGGGAGGAGCATATGGAGCTGATGCGTCACTGCCGGCATTTCATCATTCCCAACAGTACGTTTTCATGGTGGGCGGCCTGGTTGGCAACTGCTCCAGAGAAAATTGTCATTGCTCCAAAGCGATGGTTTAACAGTGATACAATAAGTAGTGCAGATCTCATTCCAGCGGAGTGGATACGCCTATAACAATACCTTATGAAAATTGCATTGATTGCCGGTGGACTGGATGACATTCCCTCAAAAAAATTTGGCGCGATAGAGATGATACTCTGGAACTACAAGCGCGACTTGGAGGCTCTGGGTCATGAAGTGGTTATTTTTAATACACAAAACCTGCAGGAGGTTGCAGATGCGGTAAACAGCGGCGTTTTTGATTTTGTTGAGCTTAACTACAGTGAGTATGTCGGCTTTTTCCTCCATCATCTTACGGTACCTTTTTGTACGGTCTGTCACTCCGGCTACATCACCAATAAAAAGCAGTGGTCAATCGGCTACTATTCGGTCTTTTACGATACGATGCTATGTCCCGGCATCATTGCATTGTCACCGGACATAGCGAAGCTCTATCGGGATAATGGCTATCAGGGATTTTTGCATGTTGTTCGCAATGGCATTGATACTGAGCATTTCATTCAGCGTGAAAAGGGCAATGGTCGAGCAATCTGCCTGGGCCGTATCGAACAGCGCAAGCGACAGTCTTGGCTCGCACGCCTTGCTGCGAATAGTGTTGATCTTGATTTTGTCGGTCCTATGCGAGATACGACATTTGCTGCAACTGGTCGCTGCCGCTATGAAGGATTTTGGATGAAGACGGAAGTGTATGAAAATCTCTCGCAATACAGCTGCCTGGTACTGCTGTCTGATGGGGAAGCGGCGCCGTTGGTCGTACCCGAGGCTCTTGCTGCAGGGCTATCTGTTGTCGTGTCTCGCTCAGCCGCTGCCAATCTCGATGGAAGTCTTCCCTTTGTCAGTATTGTGCCGGACGAGTGTGACGATGCTGAACTGATTGCGCGCACCATCAATGAACAGATTGCCAATAACGATCGCTATCGTCCCGAGATCGTGCAGTATGCAAAAACCTACTTTGACAGCAAGGCCGTCACGGCTGATTTCGTACAAGTCGTCGAAGCATTCCGTGCAACAAATCCTGGTTTGCGAAGTGATTTCAAAGTACCGCTTAGTAAACTACCAATTTATTTTTTGTCCAAGCTTGCTCTTTTTGTGAAAGGAATACTACGCGCTTTTTAGCATAGTGAATAAACGCTGTTTGATCGTTGGTATCTTTTTAATAATAAAAATCAGATAGGCAATAAGGAGCGGTCGAGGTTTCCAAGAATCATTGATGTGGGGGACAGTATGGAACATGTCCTGATGCTCTTTTTCAAAGGTGTCTTTTTCGGCCCAGCATTCTGCTGCTGAAAAAGTTTTTCCTTCCTTATCCAGGTACGTGAACTCGTCGGTAATGATATCGGATGGCGACCAGAAGCCATCGGCGATGTTGAAGCGGGCCCAATACTTCGGTGCCACTACGAGTTTTTTATTGGTATTCAGATAGGCCGCCCACCAGGAAAAGCTTGAGTTGGGAATGATAAGATATTCGGCGCTCCGAAGAAGGCAGAAATCAATACCAATTGGTCCACCGAAGTGATGATCGGCGCGATATGCATCGTTGGCTTCCAGTAAGGATGAGCCTATAACGGTAATGCCCGGAAGTAAGGCCTCTGCCTCTTCTTTCTGATCAGTCACACACTGAAATATCACTTGTGGGTTAATTGACTGCACATATGCCATCGCATCGCGATAGTACTGCATTGGTAAAAATGCCTTGGTCTGTTTGAAATCACCGAGGCGAAGGTGAATGACACAGATATTCGATGGCACAGTATACTGTGCGTAATTTTCCTTAATTGGTGTCCATTGCAAAATTTTTTCTCGGTACCCTTCAAGGTATTTCGTTGACTGACAATTGCCTTCAAACTTAGTTCGATCGGGAAGGCTGAGCAAGTGGGGGTCAGTACGAGAGACATCATCAGAGATGTCGGTGAATTTTTTAATAAGCAGCTCGCTGCGTTCACGGTAGTAATGTTCTATGCCATCGGGCAAGCTGAACAGATAGCCTTTCGGTGAGGTTTGACCTCCAGAAAGCGGAGCGCCAAAATCAATATCCATAAAATCCCGACCCTTAAAGCGCTCATTTTTCAGAATGGAAAATTCATAGCCATTTCTGTCGGCAATGACGCGAGTGACAACATAGTTCCACAGCTGATTCCCGAGTCCTTGCTCATTGTAGAGTTCGTTGCAGATCATATATTACCAACCAGCCATCTCAATGGTGCTATCACGGTAGATAGTGTTGAGATAGGTATCTGCGACCTTTGCATAGCCAATGCTTTCCATATAAGGATCGTATACCGCATTGAGTTTGCCGCCAAATTTGTCACGATTGTATGCTGCCGTTTCAACGATGATGAAACTTGGGCGGTAAGTGGTCCAGTCATTGGTCTTCAGCACTTCAAGGTCATAGCCTTCGGTATCAACTGACAGGATATCAATGTGTCTGCCATTAAGATATTGGTCAAAGATGTCTTGCAGGGGAACGATGTCGACATTCGTTGTCTCGATAATGCGGTGGCCAAATGACTCATGGACTCGGGCTTCCTCTTCCGAGAACGTTGATACGACCGCTGAATCAAAAATGAAAAACGGAGCGGTAGTCTTTTCACCAATGCCGATATTGAGGCTAGTGGTCCGAGGGCGATACTTTTTAAAATGGGTTATTTTTTTATAGTGCGGCTCAACCTGTATGCCGTCCCAGCCCCGTTTGTAAAACAGATAGGTATTGCTGAGATCGACATGGTCATGAGCACCAATATCAACATAAAACCCGTTTTGCTTATGACCCAAGAACGAATCCAGGATGATATCCTCTCCTGACTGGCTGTATGAGCGTTTGGAAACCAGGGTCGGGAAGTTGTATTTCAAAAATCGGGTAGCGTTGGGACCAATGATCTTTTTAAGACGTTGCTTGAAAGAGGCCATAAAAATAATGCCTTAACAATACCATAAAACCTTGAAACGTGTTACCATTTTTGCATGGCACGTTTCTCATTATCTTTTAGGAGTGTCAACAAAATCCTCCTCCTTGTCACCATTGCCTCGCTCGCCTATCGGAGGGGGCATTTTTCTGGAACGCTCATTCCCAGCCCCTTTCAAATGCTCTTCGTGCTTTCGCTACTGCTGACTTTCGTCTATGTTGTACAAGAGCATACCTTCCGAACATTCTTCCAGTCATTTCCTAAAAAAATAACGATAGCGTTCGCATGCCTCTACGTATCAGTGCTGGTGGGCTGGGTAATAGGGAACTTTGTGGTGGGCATACCGACCATGACTTCCACGCTTCAAGATTTCGGCACCTTTACCATTAGTACAATCATTTTTTTTATGGTGCTGTTCTATGCCAAAGACGATGAGCGATACGCACGATGGTGTCTTTACATGCTGCTTATTCCGGCACTGTATCCTTTTTATTACTTCTTCGCCCACCATGGATTTGTCGGATACTGGGGCGTACCAAATGATGGCTCACTAAGCGGTCTTGTCGATCCAAATATTCTTTCAAAGACCCTGCTCATACCGGCGCTGTTTTTCATCAGTCAGGCACTTTTTTCTATAAAAAAAACATGGCAAACGACGGTCGGATACGGTATCGCTGCTATTCTGTATGTCGCGCTTATTTTTTGGACAGCCTCTCGCGGATCGGCATTGAGTCTCATTGCAGGAGCTGGATTACTCTGGATACTTTTTTCATGGTATCAGTCCAATCAGCAATGGAGCTGGAAAAAAACCGTTGGCGCTGCATTGGCCATCCTTGTCATTTTGTCAGCCGGTTTTCTTCTCATCCCTCAGGGCGTGAAGCATGAAATCTATACCAAGATCAAGCATACCGGTGCGTTACCTCGCTCCGCTGATGGCACGTTGCTCCACATTGCCGATGATCCGAGTATCACTGTTGATGAGCTCCGTCAGACTCCTCGTGCTGACGTGCGTATTTTTGAATGGTCGTATTTCTTGAAGTATGGATTTCACCATCCACTCGGCGTTGGGCCAAGTGCCTCTTCGGTAGACTACCAAAATAAAGACGGAAACTACCTGCAGTTGCGACCAGGGAATACCTATATTCAGGTCTGGTTATGGGGCGGCATTGTCGCCCTCCTAAGCTTCCTCTATATCGTATGGAATGCGCTCAGGGCCGGATGGCAGCGGTGGAGCAAAAATGCTGATGCGTTTTCTTTGGCAGTGCTTAGTGCGGTGTTTGCACTATCGATTGCCATTATTTTTGATGCCAGCCTCTACTTCCATTGGTATTTTATTCTTCTTGGCATAGTATGTTCTTTAGCGTATGAGCGAGCATAGTCCATCACCATTAGTATCGATTGTCATTCCGGCGTATAACGCTGAACAGTATGTTGCCCAGACGATTGAGTCGGTTATTCGACAGACCTACCAACAGTTGGAAGTCATCGTTGTTGATGATGGGTCGACTGATGCAACACCAGGCATAGTACGGAATTATGCAGAAAAAGATCCTCGTATCACCATTGTCACTCAATCAAATGCTGGCTTGTCCGCAGCGCGTAATGCCGGACTCAAAGTAGCGAAAGGGGAGTACCTCTGCATTATTGATGCTGATGACATTATGTTACCTGAAAAAATTGCTTCGCAGCTAGCATGCTTGGAACAGCATTCAGAGGCGGACTTCACGTATTCGAAGGTTTTTTATTTCAATGATGGCAATAAGCAGCTTCGCATGCACGATTTGGCGACACCGGAAGGAAGCGAGGTGTATCGTGCTCTTTTGCGCCACGGCAACCTTATCAGTCCCAATGCTGTGTTCTTCAGGAAAAAAGTGTTTGATACAATTGGCGGATTTGATGAGCAGTTGCGCTCAGCTGAAGACTTGGATTATTGGCTATTGCTTTCGAGCAAGGGAGTGTATTTTGTCCACCAGCCCCAACGGCTCACCCTGTGCAGAATGAGAACAAACAGTCTGACTGCTGACAGTGTCACGCTGTATCGAAGTGCGGTAACGGTTTTTGAAAAGCATCTCCACGGAACCTGGGCACGGTATACCAGCATGCAATATCTCAAAAACAGATTGCTGCTTTCAATTGCATATGCAAGAAAGCCCCGGGAAAATAATGAGGGAAAGCAGAGCAACACCTCTTCACACCACGGTGTCAGTCAGTATATAAACACCCTGTATCATTGGATAAGGAATATAAAGTTCTCACTCAAATTTAGAAAAACGTACAATAAGGAAGTACACGATTACCTTCTCATGATCGAATCGCACAAAGGCATATGAATCCATTAGTCAGTATTATCATACCCACCTATAACGGCGCAGCGTACATTGCTGGTGCAATTGAAAGCGTGCTCAGTCAGGAGTATCTGAATTGGGAACTGCTTATTATCAGTGATGGTTCAACTGATGATACAAAAACTATCGTGGAAAAATATTCCACTCACGATACGAGAATTGTGTTTAGTGAGAATGAGAACAACAGCGGTATTCAGAAAACCCTGAATAGGGGAATTGCTCTAGCAAAAGGAAAGTACATTGCACGATTGGATGACGATGATCGCTGGATTGATCCAACAAAACTTGCTGCCCAGGTCGATTTTTTAGAGGCGAATGAAGCATACGTACTGTTGGGAACAGATGCGCGGGTGGTGGACGAGAAGGGCAGTATGCTTTCGGTAAATGTCATGCCAAAACATGATAGGGAGATACGGTCAAAGATACTTTCACAAAATTGTTTCCTTCATGCGACGGTGGTGATGAGAAAAACAGCTCTCGACACTGTTGGGGGATACAGCGAAACATCGGCAACCCGACATGCCGAGGATTACGACTTATGGCTTCGTCTTGGTACGGTGGGGAAGATGGCAAATCTTCCATTGCAATCAACAGCGCTCACCGCACGAGATGCCAGTCTCACCAATCGCCATCGAGTAGTACAGGCAAGACATGTGCTTGGTGTTGTGTGGATGCATAGAAAAAACTATCCGCACTTCATCAGTGGGTACAGTAGGGGCATCGTCCGCCTCGTATTTTTCAGTCTTTTAACAGTGATACCGATTCCTTCCTCGATTTGGTATAGGATTCAAAGAACATACCGCGCCGTTTGATAAAGACCTTCAGTTTCTATATACTACAGCCACATGGCTATCTCACAGAAAATAAAAAAGCTCATTCCTGCACCTATTAAAAAAGTGTTGAAGCGTGCCCGTTCTTCATATCAAGGACTATATATACTCAATGACTACAAGGCATTCAAGAAACAGGCAGCGTTTGCTGACCGTGGCTTCAGTCTTTCCTATGATGATCTCTGGCCATGCGTGGGAGATAAGACTGCCGAGACAGACTATGAGCGTCACTACATTTATCACCTTGCCTGGGCTGCCCGCTGCGTGAAGGACATCAATCCAGCAAAGCATGTCGACATCGGCTCCCGACTCTTTTTCCCGGCTATTCTCTCAGCCTTTGTGCCGACGGATTTTTATGACTATCGTCCGGCTGACATCCAGCTTTCCAACCTCGGATCATACAAGGGCGACCTGACCAAATTGCCATTCAAGGATAATGAGCTTGCTTCAGTATCCTGTCTTCATACTCTGGAACACATTGGTCTCGGACGCTATGGTGATCCGATCGATCCGAACGGTGACCTAACCGCTATGAAGGAACTCGCACGTGTCACCGCACCAGGAGGCAATTTACTCATTGCATTGCCTATGGGCAAGGACATGCGCATTCAGTTCAATGCTCATCGCATTTACACCTATGAAAAGTTGGTGTCATACTTTCCTGGTTTTACGGTCAAGAACTTTGCCTATATTCCTGAGGAGAGTAAGCGTGAGGCGCTTATTCCTGATGCGACACCGGCCGACATCAAGGATGATGTCATGGGCTGCGGCTGTTTCTGGTTCGTTAAGAATCAGTAGGCATTCATCATGAGTATGAAGACTCTCACTCTCACACACGATGCCGGATTCTTCTCTTGTTGTTCAAAGCGACTAGAAGGTATCGTATGGTTTTTTAATACCTACAAGACGCTTCCTGATCGAGTCGATAGCAGTCGTCAGTTTTCGCTCTATACCAGCGAAGGAGTGGCAGATCCGGCATCACTGTACTTTAAGGAAATTGATACTTCGATAACGTATCAGCGTCCGATTGCATTTTATAACGACATGCAGTTTCTTTCCTATAAGAGACTTGATTTCACCGGTCTCACCCCATTTGTTACGAGATATTTTTCTCCCAATGATGAAGTTCTGCAAGTGGTAGATGGGTATGAAAAAAAGTATCACATTGATTATGAGCATACCTGCGTGGTCTTCTACCGCGGCAACGACAAGGCGACAGAAATGACCATTGCATCTCATGAGCTGTTTCTTGCAAAAGCCCGCATGGTACGAAAAGAGCGTCCGGATATGATGTTTTTATTGCAGACCGACGAACCAGAATTTATGAAAGCATTCCTTTCAGAATTTCCTGACAGTATTTCAATTGAGGAAACGCCTCCTTCAGACAATAAGCAGTCATTTTTTGCCGCTGATGTGCCAGTAGAAAAAAGAGTGTGGCACGGCACTCATTTCTTTGCTGCAATTCTTACGATCTCAAAATGCAACATGATCATTACTCATTCAGGTAACGGTGCATTATGGGCAATGCTCTACCGTGGCAATACTGAAAACGTCTATCAGTGCATTGGCACTACCTGGGACAGCGGAGATTCATTCAAGGCTCTCTGGTATCGTCTCAAACCCTACTTCAAAAAACTTTTCAAACGACATTCGTATTGGATAGTGACATCATCATAATGATAAAAAACTCTTGAGGACCGACCTCAAGAGTTTTTATTGTTGTCGAACAAGTGACAATATTTCGTACAGGGATGGTTCTTTGAGGGCGAGGAGGATAGCGAGATAAGCGAGGGCGGCAATGGCAACGGTGATGATGAGGTGAAGGCCGGCCACTCTGAGCACTGCTATGATCAATGCCATCAAGACGGAGGCGGCAAGAATGATGCCGAGGCGAGGAACGACACTAAAAGCAATGACACGCTTCAGCTTCTGCCAGTTAATGATCATGATGAGGAGTTGGGTGATGGTGACCGATACCGCTGCACCGACTGCTCCATAGCGGGGGATAAGTAGGATGTTCAGGATAATGTTTACGGCAACACCGATTGAAGTAGCAGCAATAAATGTTCGCTGCAGATTTTTGGACATGATGACATTGCTTAGGATGATATTGGGGAATGAAGCCAAAAGGGAAAGCATGAGGATGCTCAACGTTGTTCCACCTGCCGCATAGTCAGAGCCAAAGACCAGTGACATAAAGCTCGTGCTGAGAAGGAAACCGCCTAGGGCAAGCGGTATGCCAAGAGCAAAGACGGTGGCCATGATTTTTTCAAACATGCCTGACATCTTGGCATTGTCAGACTCATACTTTGAGAGTAGGGGAAATGTCGCCATGGCGATAAAGCCGGGAATGATGGCAATGAACTGCACGACGCGCTGAGCGGCGGCATACAGACCAACATCGGCAGCCGATCGCAATTGTCCAAGCATGATACTGTCGATATTGAAGACGAAGCTGAACAGGCTCATGATGATGATTGGCCAGGAAAATTGGTACATGAGGGCAACGCTTTCCTTTGATACTCGCCACTCCAGGCCTCGCAATTCATGACGAATTGTCCAGAAGATATAGAGTGTGGCGATTGAGCTTCCCACTGCATAGGCGATAGCAAGCGAAAGAGGAATGGGGTGACGGATGATCAAGACAATGCCGAGAATGGTAATAATGCCGTTCATTAGAATCTTTGCAAACGCTTCCTGCTCCATTCTTCCCAAGGAACGATTTACTGAGAGGGCAAATTCTCGCACTGCATCCGAGAAGAAGAGCACTGACAATACGGCCAGCATGTTCATGCCCAATGCTATCTTGCCCACATGAGGGCCGATTAGCAGTGAGAGCACAAACAATACCAACAGTAGGCTGATCTTGATCATGAATGACGTCGCGAGATGGCGATGCTTGTCGGGGCCGTTCTTTGCTATTTCTCGAGTCACGAAAATATTAATGCCGAAGTCACCGAGCAGGTAAAAGAATGATACGAATGCCAGGCCATATGAGAAAAATCCCCAGCCTTCAATCCCAAGCTTTCGAGTCGCAAACACTACGATTGCCAATTTGAAGAGTCGGCCAAATAGTTCACCAAAAACAAGCCAGACCGTATTCTTCGCAACGGTCTGCCGGTCACTGGTATTCTTGAGAAGAAAATGCTTAATTTTTTCCATATTAATGAGTAAAGATAATCTGCAGGGTCTTGAGGACAATGCCGATATCCAATAGCGGGTTTTTGTTTTTTAGATAGTACAGGTCGTATTCAAACTTTTCCTGACTGTCGTTCACGCTGCGGGCATAGCGGTACTTGATCTGAGCCCAGCCGGTGAAGCCCGGACGAATAGTGTGGCGAAGGAAATAGTAGGGGATGTTCTGTTCAAGGGTAGCCACAAATTCTGGACGTTCTGGGCGGGGGCCAACGAGGGCGATGTCACCCTTGATGATATTCCACATCTGCGGTACTTCATCGAGATGAGTCTTGCGAAGAATATTTCCCACCGGAGTAATGCGTGAATCCTTATGATCTGCCCAGACTGCACCATGTTTCTCGGCGTCCTTGCTCATGGAGCGAAGCTTGTAGACCAAGAAGATTTTCCCGTTCTTGCCGACGCGCTCATGATTAAAAAAGATCGGTCTGCCATCTTCGATTAGGCGGGCAATAATAGCTATGAGCAAAAATGGTGAAGTGATAATTAGCACGAAGGAGGCAAAAATAATTTCCACGATACGATAGAGGACATACGTGGCCTTGCTCTCATGGCGAGTCATCAGGCTGATAGCCTTTTCCTCACTGAGGAGTGAAAGCGGGATTTTTGCAAAGAAGGTCTCATAGCTTTCACCGAGGGTCATGGCTTCAGCATTGAGCTGCTTGCTGAGCGTGAGCAGTCCTCGAGGATCGGTATGTTCAGCGATGAGAATGTTAATCAGCTGACCATCGGTAGCATGCTCTATGCTATCCCAATGCATGGCATGGGCGCCGAAGTGAGGATGTTTGTGTAATTCTGCCCGTAGCTCCTGAATGAGCGGACTGGTACCAATGGTGGCAATGCGACGGGTAAAGCGGACGGTGAAGAGATGGTAGAACAAACGGCGCCATACGATCAGCAATACCAATGCGAAAAAACCTACGAGCACGAGGTTGGTTTTTGGACTAATGCCGGCCCTTGAAAAAAAGTAGAAATAGACGATACCAAGAATGACATTGGTGACCATACTGGCAATAAGCAGTCCGATATTGCGCGGGTTGGGATTGACGCGGCGGAGGTTGTACAGGTCAAACACAAAAAACACGATCAGCCAGATTACGAACAGCCATGCAAAGAGCTCGGCTTGCTTGCCAATGAATGACTGCTGGGTATGCAGGTTGAAACGAATGGCAACCATTGCCATGAAAGCAAAGACCAATGAGAGAATATCTCCCACAAAAAGGATGAAGCGACGGTGCTGTAACATGGCATTATTATATAATAATTTCTTATTTTGTATAGTTGTTTATAAAGACTTAGACTATTTTTTTGACAGTGCTACACTTACCGTATATGGAACAAAATAACCCGAACAATACATCTACTAGCAGTAATAAAAGTCTTATCTGGGCGGGTGTCGCTATCCTTGTCGTTATCGCACTTGCTATTGCCATTCCGCATCTTAAAAAGACTACCTCAGCTCCTTCTGATGCCACTAGTACCGTAGCAGGAGATACAAGTACTACCACTACTGCAAGCGGTAGCAGTAAAGCTTCCGCTGGTGGTTCATCATGGAATGCCGTCATGAATCAATACAATGGCCGTACCGTAGTTTTTGGTGACAATTGTTCCGGTCTTCCAACTGATCAGGTTCAAGGGCTTGGTACCAAGATACTGTTGGTGAACAATGGCAATGCCGCACACACCGTGATCTTTGGTAATAACAGCGGTATTACTATTGCTGCCCACCACTACAAGACAGCAACGGTTGATGCTTCTGCAACGATTGTCATCAGCTGTGATGCCAATCAGCATGCGGCAACTATTACCGTAAAATAATCCCACTACCATGATCGCAACAAGAAAGAGGACAGGTATCATCAGTGCTGTCGTACTAGTGATACTCGCTGGCCTCCTTATTGCGTTTTTCACTCATCATCTACGGTTCCAAAGTCCGGTAGTGTTGTTGCCTGATCCGACACAATCAGTCGTGACCACCCAGAAGACATTTTGGACCAATGCGAATGCGCCGATCACCAGCCTGAAGGAAGTGTCGGGTGGCGGGGTAGCCGAAGGAGTCAGTCGTGATGACGCTCTCCAGTTCTATCAGGGAAGAGTGCTCCAGTTCAACGAGAATTGCCGGGTTAATCCAGTCACCGTCGTCTTTCCTCCTAAGACCGTCATCATGCTTGATAACGAATCAAAATGGCAGCGTAGTATCATTGTCGGTCCTCGAACCTATACCATTGCTCCGTATGACTATGCGTTAGCTTCATTCAATGTCACGGGCCAGTATGGCATCAGCTGCGACTCCATCCAGGATGTCGGGATTATCTCGATCCAATAGTCTTGCCTTTTTCCTTATTTTTAGTATAGTACAAGCCGTGTAAGGTTGAAGACAGTAGGCGACCATAAGCCCTACCTAAATCTTAAATCTCTACACGTTAATTAATAACAAAACACAGTATGGCAATTTCAAAAGAGAAAAAGCACGAAATCGTGTCTTCTTTTTCAGACATTGTAACGGGGGCAGAATCAGTAGTATTCGTCCAGTTCAATAAATTGACCGTCGCAAACAGCAATGCACTTCGCCGCAAGCTCCGCGCTTCCGAAGTCGGCTACAAGGTAGGGAAGAAGACCCTCCTCAAGCGTGTTCTTGCAGAGCAGGGATACACGGGAGAGCTTCCACCACTTGAAGGCGAAATTGCTGTAGCATACAGTACTGACCCGCTTGCAGCCGCACGAGAAGTCTATGAATTTCAGAATGCGCACAAGGGCATCGTCAGTATCGTTGGCGGCATCTTTGAGAAAGGATACAAGAGTCAGAGTGAAATGATGGCCATTGCAACGATCCCACCATTGCAGACATTGCGTGGTATGTTCGTCAATATCATCAACTCACCGATTCAGCGTTTTGCAATTGCGCTTGATCAGATTGCAAAGAAGAGTGCATAAGCATTCTCATTATTTAACTTAAAACAATAGTATGGAAGAAACAAAAAACGTAGAAGTTCCTGCAAAGTTCAAAGACATCGTTTCAGCTATCGAAGGCTTGAGCGTTCTTGAACTTAACGAACTCGTAAAAGTATTCGAAGAAAAATTTGGCGTTTCAGCATCTGCAGTAGCAGTAGCTGGTCCTGCAGCAGCTGCAGGCGGTGACGCTGAAGAGAAGGACAGCTTTGCTGTTGTCCTTGCATCAGCTGGCGAACAGAAGATCGCAGTGATGAAAGTTGTTAAGGAAGCTCTTGGCCTCGGACTTAAGGAAGCTAAGGACCTCGTTGACGCTGCACCATCTACTCTTAAGGAAGGAGTAAAGAAGGATGAAGCAGAAGCTCTCAAGAAGGCTATCGAAGAAGCCGGAGGAAAAGTTGAACTAAAATAATTTGAAAATTATTTTAGGAACTTTTCCGGAGGTGCTGGGAGCCGCTCTGATCGGCGAGCAGTGCAAAGGCGGTAACTAAAAGCAAAGGGCGCACCCTACGGGCTGTCTCTTATACACATCTCCGAGCCCACGAGACACCACGACATATCTCGTATGCCGTCTTCTGCTTGAAAAAAAAA
>JARIGS010000007.1 GCA_029288725.1 Candidatus Nomurabacteria bacterium
ATCGCGATCCCGTGCCGGGCGAGAACCGGGCGGATCACCGAAAGACCGCCGGCAATGTCCACGTACTTGGATTTAAAATGCGGGTTGGTCGCGTCCTTCGTCGGGTTTTCCAGTTCGGCTTGCGCGGTCGCGAGCGCCCCCGCGATCTGGTCGAGATTTTCGCTGGTCCGCATCACGCCCTCCTAATCCGAATGCTTGGCTCGCTGTTGGACAAGCGAGCGCCAGGGATGAACTCGCCGGCCTTCAAGGCGTCGCCGATCGCGCGCTTGTCGGGCTGGCGAATGACCTTGATGAACTGTTCCGGTATCTCGTCTTCGGCGATGACGATGACCTTCGGCGCGGAATGCCCGACGCTGACCGTCCCGGCCGGCGTGGCGAGCTTCGTAAGCCCCGCCGCTTCCATCGCTTTCAAAAGCAATTCACGCCTGTAGGCGACGCGCGCGGCGATTCGCTCCTTGCGATCAATGGTCGCCAATTGCAGTTCGCCAATTCCGTCGATAATGGCGTTGTCCAGCGCGTCTTCGGCCGCGACCGCCGCGACCAATTCGTGTATGTTGGTCTCGCCCTCGATCGCGTCGCGGATGAACTCCGCGTCTTCGTGGCCCATGTCGCGAAGCGCGTCACGCAAGGCGATAGCGGCTTGGATTTCGCGGCTGAGAAGCGCCTTTGCGTCACCCATTGGCGTGTTTCCTTTTCCAAACATCGATCGCCAAAAGAACGTGCGTAAGGAGCCGCACCTTGCGATCCGTGCTCGCGGTCGGTTTGTGGGAACGGGACTTGCGGCGGCGGGAGAGGATGCACGCGCGGCGAAGGGCGATGATCTCGTTCATAGCGTCCCCGCGAGAAACAAGAGGACCGCGCCAGCAATCTGAAAAATCGCGCCGAACGTCGCGCAATAATTCGCCGACTTGCCGTCCTTTTCGGTCTCGTAGCCAGCGCCGTAAAAGACAATCGCGCCAAGGCAAAGACACGCCACGCCCAAAACGATTAAAGCTATCTGCCTCATGGCCCGATCGTCCTCTTGAAATCGCCAAGGTTGATGACGTTCAACGCCGTTGGCGCGGGCCGCATCGCGGCAAACGCCGTCAGGTCGTCAACCAAG
>JARIGS010000024.1 GCA_029288725.1 Candidatus Nomurabacteria bacterium
CGGGGAAGCGTACGCTTCCCCGCGCACTTCATCCTCCTCGCTGCTATGAATCCCTGTCCGTGTGGCTATCGCGGCAGCACGATCAAGTCATGTAGTTGTACTGGTCACGAACTTGCTCGCTACAACAAAAAACTTTCCGGACCAATTATGGATCGTATTGATCTCTGGGTCCCCGTACAACACATCGAATACGAGTCACTGCACGAAATTGGTACCATCAAGGAAAGTGCCGCAATGCAAGTTCGCGTACAGGCATTGCGCAGAGTGCAATACGATCGCACCGGCAGACTGAACAGCACAATGTCTTCACAGGAAGTGCGGACCAAAAGCAATCTCACCGATAACGCGAAAAAACAATTGCAGCAATTTGCCGCGACGCTAAAACTTTCTCCGCGCTCATATCTGCGCACTATCAAAGTCGCACGCACTATCGCCGACCTTGATCATTCCGACGCGATCGAAGAGCGACACATTCTTGAAGCACTGCAGTATCGTCCAAAATTGGAATAGGATGAACATCATTTATACCGATCATGCAAAAGAACGAATGCGACAACGTAAAATTTATCAAAAAGATATCAAGGATGTAATAAGAAAACCAAACATAGAGATATTGAGGAAGGATAACACTACCATACTGCAAAGTGAACTGAACCGCGGCACTCTTGAAATTATCTGCAAGAAAAGTCATACTACCTGCGTAATCATAACTTGTTATCTCTTATGAAAATAACTCACGACAAAATTGCAGATGCACTCTATATTACCTTTCGCAAGGGGGTTATTGCGAGGACTTCAAAATTAAAAAACCATGTCGTTATCGACATCGATAAAAACGGTGCGATTCTTGGTGTAGAAATACTTCATGCAAGTACACAAATTGCAAATAAAAAGCCGTTGGATGTTACGGTAAAAATTCCTGCATTGGCATAATAAAAAATCCTCGGGGCTCAGCCTCGAGGATTTTTTATTTAGATCGTGTAGTTGGTGCCAAGCGGATCGTTGCCCCACGGATTGAAGGCATTGTGAATTTCAAAATGGAGATGGGCACCTGTTACTCGTCCGCTGACACCGGAGAGTCCGATGACCTGAAGCTGTGCAACACTCTGACCAACCGTTACATTAATTTGTGAAAGGTGAGCATACAATGTTTCAGTACCGTTAGGATGTGCGATGATGATGTAGTTACCGTAGCCACCGTTGTATCCCTCCTTGGCAAGCGTCACTGTACCGGCTGCAGCTGCATGAACAGCGGTACCGATTGGCGCACGAATATCGACTGCATTGTTGTCATGAATGCCCTGACTGAGCTGTCCCTCGATTGGCTGCATCCAGTATCCGTCTCTAAGGATGGTAGTAATGGTGGGCAATGCAACCTGCGCACTTTGTGCAGAAGCACTGACAACTGGATATGCCACTTCGGGAGACTGCAGGTCAGAAGGAGGGAGGGCAATAGTGGCTTCCTTGTCGGCGATAGTGTTTTCACCCTTCACTTTTTTTATAATTCCTTTTGGTGCGGCTTTTGTCTTGGTAGTCTTTCCGTGGCTCGCCGAAGCTTTAGCGGAGGAGGTTTTCGCGGGCGCAGATTTTTTAGCGACAGTTTTTGTAGTCGTTTTTTTTGTTGATGCGCTAACAGAAGAAACTTTTTTTACAGCGGGCTTTGCTGTTTTTGAAGCTGCATGCGCAGTGCCGCCAGTAAGGCTGATGGCTAGGATAAGTATGACAAGAAATCGTAAACGTTTCCTCGGTGTTTCGGGGGGTACCATAATTACAAGTACTAATGATATCAAGAAAAGCACGTCGTTTCATATTTCAACCCGTACAAAACCTATCGTCAATACTTTTTTACTATTTTATCCTGGTATTACAACACATTGACATTTACTCATATTAAACATGTAATCAAAAATGTATTTCTGTACTTATAAACAAAAGGCGTACTACCATTTTAATTATCCGTCGGTACGCCGTAGCCTTCGTGCAGACTGACTGCTACACTACAGGCATGCAATTTCTTGAAGGATTAAATGATGCGCAGCGAAAGGCCGCGATAACAACAGAAGGACCGTTACTTATTGTTGCAGGAGCAGGCGCGGGAAAAACAAAAACCATTGTCCATCGCATGTGCCATCTCATTGAAAACGGTGTTGCTCCCTCAGCAATCTTGGCGGTGACCTTTACCAACAAGGCCGCAAAGGAGATGCGCGAGCGTGTAAGCATGCAGGTGGAGCAGATTCCTGCTGCACTACGCGAGGGCACAATTCCGTTTGTCAGTACGTTTCATAGTTTGGGAGTGTTTCTTCTGAGAAAGTTCGGCGCCTACGATGGGACTGTGAAACGTTTCACCATCCTTGATGACGCTGATACCATGTCGCTTATTAAGGAATCGTTGCAATACTTTGGTCTTGATCCGAAACAGAACGAACCGCGTAGCATCCGTTCGCTTATTAGTCGTTCGGCGAATGCATTGCTCACTCCTGAAAAGCTGTTAGGGGAGAGCAATCCCCACTATCGCATCGCCGGCCAGGTCTGGAAGCGCTATGCATCATTGAAGAAAGAGCAGAAGTCACTGGACTTCGATGATTTGCTGTTGGAAACCGTGAAACTACTCGAGGAAAACAAAACCGTGCGTGACTGGTGTCATGATACCTGGCAGTACATTCATATCGATGAGTACCAGGACACTAACGAGGTGCAGTATCGCATCGCGCGCGCATTGGCCGGCGAACGAAAAAATCTCTGCGTGGTTGGTGACTCCGATCAGAGTATCTATTCATGGCGCGGGGCAAACATCAAAAATATTTTGGAATTCGAGCATGACTATCCGGAAGCAACTGTCGTACTGCTTGAGGAGAATTACCGTTCGACCAAAACTGTGATCGCAGCGGCAAACGAGATCGTTACTAAAAACAAATACCGCACCCCCAAGGCGCTCTTCACGAACAATGCCGACGGCGAACTTATTTCGGTCTATGCCGCCTACGATGAAAACGATGAGGCGAAGTTTATCGTTGAACGATGCATTGAGCAGATTGATAGCGGGGTAGCACCGGATGACATTGCAATTTTGTTCCGTACGAATTTTCAATCACGCGCGATTGAGGAAGCATTCCTTTCGTACAACATTCCATACCAGGTGCTCGGTGTGCGATTCTTCGAGCGTCGCGAAGTGAAGGACGTATTGTCTTATATTCGTGCCGCACAGAACCCCGACAGTCTTGTCGACATCAAGCGCATCATCAATACGCCAGTCCGAGGCATCGGCAAGGTTACCATTGCAAATTTATTTACTCACGGAAAAGAATCACTGTCCGGCAAGGCCCTTATCTCAGTCAAAAACTTTTTTGAGCTTCTCGAGCGCATCAGGGATTTTTCTGAACTACACGCTGTTTCAGAAACGATTAAGTACATCATCGTCGAGAGCGGTATGCAACGTGCGTATCAGGAAGACAAAGTGGACGGTGAGGAACGATTGGAAAACTTGGAAGAGTTAGTAACCCTCGGACTTCGTTACGATCATTTTGATGGTACTGATGGATTGGAAAAATTATTGGAAGACGCAACACTGATGAGTGACCAGGATAATCTTGATAAAGAAACTAGTAATGGAAAACAGGGAGTGAAGCTCATGACCATTCACGCTGCCAAGGGCTTGGAGTTTGGCACAGTTTTTGTCACGGGACTTGAGCATGGATTGTTTCCGCATGAACGCGATAGCAAGCTCACTGGTGCTGATGCCGAGGAAGAGCGTCGACTGATGTATGTCGCGGTAACGCGCGCGCGAAAAAAATTGTATCTGACCTATGCAAGCATGCGCACGATATTTGGCATGCGCGATGTCCGTTTGCCGTCGGAATTTCTCATGGATGTGCCTGATGAATATATAGAGCGCGAAAGTCGCAGTGGGGAAGCAGGCTTCGGAAAAGGATTTGGCGGAGACTTTACGGTATTCCTCTAGTAGTGCACTATACATATAATGAAAGCAAAGAAACATCTCGGCCAGCATTTTCTCAAATCACAGAGTGCCCTTATCAAAATTCGTGACGCAGCCCACATCACGAGCGAAGATACCGTCTTGGAGATTGGACCAGGAACAGGGGCACTGACGACCCTGCTCATTGCCGCAGCCAAGCATGTCATCGCCATCGAAAAAGACACTGAGCTTATTCCACTACTGGAAACAACATTTGCCCAGGAAATTGCTGCAGGGAAATTGACGCTCATTGAAGCAGACGTATTGCATTTTGACCCTTGCACGCTGACAGGCCTTGGAATAAAAACTTATAAACTGGTCGCCAATATTCCATACTATATAACAGGCGCCATCATCGAACAGTTTCTTAGCACGCCTTACCAGCCAGAGACAATGGTGCTCCTCATTCAAAAAGAGGTGGCAGAACGAATCGTTGCTCGACCCGCCGATGGAACTAGTCGCAGCAAGGAAAGCATCCTCTCAGTCGCGGTCAAAGCCTATGGCGTACCGAAAATCATTGCCAAAGTACCACCCGGAGCATTTGTCCCACCTCCGACCGTTGATTCCGCTATCCTTTCTATTGAAAACATTACCCGAAATTTCTTTAATGACTGCGACGAAATGCTCTTTTTCGCTGTCATGAAGGCTGTATTTGGCAAGAAGCGCAAGCAAATTGGTGGAAGCCTGGCAGAGTTCATCGGCAATAAGGAACAGGCATTGACCGCACTTGCTCAATCAGGCATTGATCCTAAGACCCGACCTGAAGACATTACCTTGCAAACATGGAAAAAACTGACGCAAGTGTTGTACAATATAACCAATGAACACTTCTCAGGGACCAAGTAAGCAATTCCTCATAAGAGGGGGTATTGCTATTGGTGTTATTGCCATACTATTAATAGTACAGACTGGCTGGTTTAAAAATCTTTTTCATAAAAAATCAGCAAATAATCAAAACCCGGTAGTAGGCGACCTCATTGCTAAAGACTCAAATGGCAACGGTATTCCTGATTGGGAAGAGCGATTATGGGGTCTTGATCCGACCGTGCTCTATACTGACGGTAAAAGTAATATCGAGATTATTAAAGAAAAAAAGCTCGCTCTTGGTATCAAGGATGAGCCCGATGACCAGCCTCTTACTCAGACAGACCAGATTGCCCGCAGCCTCTTTAGTCTTTCAGCGGCAGTCGCAGGCTCAGACCAGGTGGATAGCAGTGCTATAACAAGCGCAGCGGGAAATCTCGGTTCATCGGTAGATATTCAGACTATTAACGATCACTATTCACTAAAAAACCTCAAGACTACCAAGAGTACTCCGCAGTCTATCCGTACCTATCAATCACAACTTAGCGCTATATTGAGTGCCTATGACAGCAACACTGCTGATATCAATGTGATCGTGCAGGCTTTACAGACAGGGGATTTCAGCAATGTCGGTCAACTTTCTGCCACGGCCGTAACCTATCGTGGCTTTGCTGACAAGATCAGTCGTCTCACCGTCCCTATCGGTGCAGCTCAGTTTCAGCTTGATATTATGAATGGCTTCTATGGCATTGCCGACTCGTTTCAATATCTCGTACAGATTCAAGATGACGGTATTTCCGGTCTTTCCGGCATTGTTGCCTATCGCAAGTATGACCTGCGGCTTGAAACAGCATTAGTGAATCTACATACTTATTTCGTCCGATACGGTATACTATCTTCGTAATATGATGCGATATTTCCTCATCCTTAGTCTCATAGTGGCAATCATTGCCGCACCGCTCACTGTCAGTGCACAAACAGCTGGGTACTACACTCCTCAGGTAACCCTGCAATACGGACAGGACAACAGCTTTGGTGGATTAAGCTTCAAAGGAGTAGGGTCAGCGCTTGTTTCATGTAGTGGGCTAGGAGATACGGTAGCAAGCGTCATAACAAGTGCGGTCGATAAGGTCAAAGGAGTCGTTGGCGGATTGATAAGTAAGGGGTTGGACTCTATTACAGGGGGACTGTTTAGTTCATTGTTTGGTGGCGGCAGCAAGCCAGGCGATAATGCGAGCAGTCCTTCTTATGTTAAAGATACGGCTCTTGAAAATAAGTCCGGCTGTCTCGACGGTATTGCCTATGTCCTTTCCCAACAGGTCTTGCAACAAATCACCAACCGAACATTGCACTGGGCAAATACGGGCTTTAACGGCAACCCGCTCTATATCAAGGACATTGATTCATACCTCCTTTCAATACGAAACGAAAAAGTCAGCAGTTTTCTCAATGGAGCTCAAAATAGCAATCCTATCTTTGGCAACGCCCTGCGTTCGGTCATTACCCAGCAAGTCACTGGTTTGAATGATGGCCAAATAGATGTAGAGCTTAATACCCCCGAAGCAAAAGCATATACATCATTTATGAGCGACTTCAGCAATGGTGGGTGGGACGCATTACTGGATCCAAAAAATAATCCTATCGGTGCATTCTTTAATGCTGCGGATGACCTTACCGACAATATCAATACCCAAAAAACCGACACACAAAACGAATTGCAACGCAATGGAGGATTTCTTGATATGAAAACTTGTGTGGAATATGCGCCCACGGGGGATACCAATGCAGCAATTCAGTCTGGCTTGCATGACCCTGTCTGTCTTAAGTATGAGACGGTTACACCTGGATCTATCGTCGCTCAGCAAGTATCAAGCATTACTAACTCACCGCAACGCCAGGCAGAACTTGCCACTAGTTTCAACGAGGCAGTAGGCTCATTCTTTGATGCATTGCTTAATCAGCTCTTTTCTCGCGGTCTTTCCGGTATTAACGGTCAGGCAAACCCTGCCGACATTGGATTGGCGACCGGCGGGCCAGGAAGCAACACTGTTATCGGCAGCAATGGTCAGGTTCTCGCTGGCATTAATGCCGGAGTAGGGAATATCAATGCTATCGCAGCAGGGAGCGCAACGGTGGATATCAGTCATCCCCAATTGCTTCGAGCAGTTATTCAGGCCCAGTATGACTACATGAACCGGGCAAGTGACAGTCGCATGGTCCTTGACCGCCTCCTCCCTGAAATGGGTCAGCTTGATTACTGCGTACCAGGGCCAAATCCGAGCTGGCAGGATAGCCTCAATGACAATTTGAATACGTACATTACTAGTGCCACCGCAACACAGATTAGCAGTGACAGCACCATCAGTAATAGCGGATTATCGTTATACGATAAGGTAAAATTGGGCACTCAGCCAGTAAAGGATCGTCAGCTCTCTATTATCGGTAATCCAAGTGCCAAAAGTTATCTTCAGGGCACCGTTAGTGACAACCTTACCCAGGAATTCACTACCAAATTCAGTAGAGATGCTATTGGCAATGCCTTTGCTGCAACTACTGTCGGTACAACACAACAGAACTACAATCGTGGGGAAGCAACCGATGCCTACGATGAAGTAGCTGACCTACCAACGTTTGCACAAAACGCTACCAAACAGGACCAGCTGTATGCCCAGCATATCGCTACGGCCCAGCAGGATATTCAACAGCTTACTGCTATCAATGCTCAAGTCCTAAAAATAGTGACCACCGCCAAGGCCCGATATGTTGCCCAACAAAAGGCAGCCGGCACGCCAGTGAACCAGCAGTGTCTTGATGCTTCATATGTTATCGACAATAGTGCGGTAACAGGCGTATCGCGTCAGGAATCAAACGTGCAAAGTCCGCTCATTCAGCAGACGCTTAATGCCAATAAGTATTTCTATAGCAACCTATAACCATTATGACTAAACGCATTCTTACTATCATCCTTGTACTCCTCGCTGTTGCCTTTCTATTACTCGGCGGCATCTGGCTTGTCGGTCGTCATGAGGCTCAGAAAAATGGCACAACCCCGCTCACCTTTCGACAATTTCTTGGCCTGGGAACAAGTGCAAAACCGGCTTCGACAGCAGGGGGGACACTGACCTCAACGTTTACCAATCCTAATGGCGCTACCGGTAGCGGTACCGCAGATAACGGCATCGGCCAGACTACTATTGGTCCAAATGGCACCATTACTAGTACCGTAGACAATACTCAAGTCAGCCAATTCACCGGTTCCAGCATTTCACCAACAGATAATGGGCTCATCAATAGTGCAACGATAGGCGGGGGAAGTCCTTTTAATGGTTCAGGCACTATCGGCACCGGAACAACATTGCCTAGCGGAACTCCTATTACCGGAGGCACAACAGGAAATGGCAGCACCGCAGGGGCTATCGCGGCCGGCCTTGGAGGCACCAGTTGCAGCACCGCAGACACTACCATTACCTTTACTGCTTCAGAAATCCAACAGCTAAACGCTCTCCAGGCACAATACAATGCCATAGCTGCCAACCTTGCAACCGAAAGTGATGCCGCCAACGAGCTTTCTAACTACAATGACGAGAAACTGCAGGAGGCAAAAATCGCGGAATTGCAGAATTTCTGCCAAACAAACGTGCCTCTTTTGACCGATCCGGAGCTTCGACGCCATGTTCCTACTCCCTTCTGGCACGATATAAATCAAGACAGTGAAACCTTTACCCTCAGTGGTATTACCACACCAGTCGGCGCAGCCTATCAGCCTCTGTTCAATGCGCCTGCTACTGCCTATAGCAATGCCGATGCCGCCTCATTCCTTGAGCGTATGTTGCGCATTAACTTGTGGTAAAGCAAGCGTCTGACGTGATACACTATATGCGTGTCTGCACGCCTCTTTCGTAGTATGAAAAAAATACTATCCTCCTCATTTCGGACGGCTCTACTGTCAGCATTTTTTTTGCTTGCCCTGTTTGCAAAAGTACAATATGCATCTGCCCAAGTTGCCGCAGACGCTCAAAATGACTATGCAAATTATTTGAATCTTTTTGATGACGGCCAAAGTGGCCTTTCTATTCCTAGTGCAGGTGACTTAATTCAGGATTCAACCACTAACGCCGTAACCGGCTTTAAGGTAAATATCGATCTGGGCTTTACAAGTAATGACAGCGATACTTTAAAGAAAAAATGGGAGCATGTAATACAGACAACAGATCAGGCATTTGTCATACGAGCCTGTGATAGTGCAAATCCAAACAATTGCTGGATTAACACTATTCCGTATAACACCATAACGACTACGAATGGAAGCCCCGATCTTGTGGGGACCTCAATTAGCCCTTTATACCAGGTTAATACATTTACTAAGGATGTTTACAATAACCCGATCATACTTTCAAATTTTTCAGTGTTCAGTGGCCCAACCAAAACCGGAAACTTTAATAGCTACCGCTATAACTACACAAGAGATACGAGTGGCAACAAAGACGAGGGGACAGTAAGTGCTTTCAATGGATTACCGTTAACAAATGTTAATTCAGTTAACCTTACCGTTTGGTATTGTGCTGATTCTGTATCAAATGAAACTAACGGTGCTCAGGCATACCAAAAAATTGGCAATATTCTCAATGATAAAATTGCGACATTTGGAACATTATGTAAGGGGAATTCTTATTTTCGCATCGGTGACCCCATTACTATTACTATACCTGCTACTACCCAAGGAATTGCGGCACAGGCAAATACCCAACAAACTACCGTTAGCGGAACTACCAATAAAGATAACTTACCAGAATGCGGCGTTGTTCCTGGATTACAGAACGGTACTATTAACGGCTGTGCAGCCCAACTTGCATACGGCGTATATTGGCTCACCGCTTGGTTGGCAGGATTATTTGGAGGGCTGTTTGATTTCTTTATTGGATACTCACTGAGCGACGCTTCCTATCGCTTCACTTTTGCCGTTACGGGCTGGAAGCTGGTCCGTGATATTTCCAACGTCTTCTTCATTATCATCATGGTATGGACCGGCTTTTCTGCCGTATTCAATACCAGTAAGACTTCAATGAAAAGCGTGGTGCCGAACCTTATCATCAACGCTCTGCTCATCAACTTTAGCTTGTTTGCCACTCGTGTTGTCATTGATATTTCAAATATCACTGCCCGCATGTTCTATAGCCAAATGATCGTATGTGAGCAGGTAAATATTGATGCGAATGGTAATTGCCCTCCTGCACAAGCGAAACGAAGCTGGGGGGGATACTGGCCATTGTCGGAAAAAATAATCGGTTCATTCAATCCTCAAGCAATATTTAAAACCAGCGTCCTTCAGCCGCCTAGCAATACAGGGGCAAATACTACGGCAAATTTTAATGCCCAAAATGCTGCAAGCGCCAGTTCCACTAACGCCCGTGATTATGCAACCTATTTCGGCATCGTCTGTCTGATTGCAGCATTTATTATGGTGTTTGTCACTATCATGTTCTTCCGCGTCACCTTCCTCTTTTTAGGAAGAGTAATTGGTTTATATATTTGTATGATCTTCTCACCGTTTGCCTTTCTTAGCCGAGACATGCCGCTACTCAGTGGTATTTCAACATTACGATGGAGTGACTGGACAGAAGAACTCACCAATTACGCCACCCTTGGGCCAATTTTCTTATTTTTCCTGTATATCATTTATATTTTTCTTTCAAGTAATTTTGTCCAACAAGTTGGGTTTAAAGATCCATCCGGAAGCTTTTTCGGTACTGTGCTTGCCATTGTTATTCCTATGCTCATTATTTTCTTCCTGCTTCAGGCAGCACAAAAAGCCGCAGAAAAATTCTCCGGAGATATTGGAAAAAGGATACAGCAATATGGTGAACGGGTAACAGGTGCAGCAACAGGAACAGCGTTTGGTCTCGCAACCGGAGGGGCTGGATTCTTGGGAAGAAACGTTGCTGGTAGAGCGATGCAAGCATATGGAAATAGCACCACCGGAAAAAAGGTTATGGTTGACGGCAAGGAAGTCGATGAGACTCGAGCAATGAGACTTGCAGCTCGATCAGCTACCAGTTGGTCTGCCCGTCAGCAGAACAATTTCTTGCGTTGGGGTCAAACATCGAGCTGGAATGCTGGCAATGCCGGTGTAAAGGTTGGCGGAAAAGAGTACACGTTAAACACAGGAATAAGCAAGGGATTGGGAGCGTTAGGGGTGAAAACTAATAACCTTGCTGAGAAACTTAGCTATGTTGGAAAAGATGCAGGAAAAGGTGGCATATTGGCAGTCGACAAAAAACGGGTTGAGGATAGGCAAAAAGAGATTGAAAATAGAATTAAATTTGACCATCTAAGTGATGATCAAGCAAAGGCGGTCTGGGAACAGTATAAACAAGATCATATCAATAAAGCTTCTGCGACAGCGGCTGAAAAAACATGGCAAGATCATGTTAATGAAGAACCTGCGGTTAAATCAGCAGCAGAAAATCTTGCTCGAATTGAGAAAGAAAACACTGACCTTAAGAATGAACGCCTCAATCTTGAAAGCGAAGAAACTGCTTTGACCAAAAAGGTTGCTGAAGCTTCAACTCCTAGCGAACACGATCGATATCAAAATCAGCTCACTCAAAATAAGAGCAAGCAAGCTGCTAACAGAACAGCTCTTGCTGCAAATGAAAATAATCGTACAACTGCTGCCGCACAGCTTGATACCGTCCGAACTAGTACTGTTGACGATCTTAAGAAAGACGGAAAATACCGACAATCTGAAGCTTACGCGAAAGCGCAGGAAAAGAGCACGCAGGAAGAGGAGACTCGCCTCAACAAATATGGAAAAATCAAAAATGGAAAAGCACTTACCGCGGCAATGCGCGCCGAATACGCAGAGGATCTTCGTCAGAAATCTTTCTGGCTTGAAGATGGTAAACCTCGGTATCTCCCAGGTAGCTTAGGAGCTGCAACAGCAGCAGCTCTCACCGCTGTTCTTCCTGGTTTTGGAGCACTTATCGGTCTGGCTGTTCTTAAAAACATGACTGGCGGTCTTATTGATAATAAGTTCGGCACCATTGATAGTAAGGCTACTAAGAAAATCGTTGACGGCTTTAAGTCATCACAAGGAAAAGGAAACAAGGAGGCACGACTTTCAACGGAACTTGATGAGATTAATAATCAAATTAAAAAATCAGTGGAGGTACATTTTGGCAGCAATGCACCAAAGGGAGACGCTGACAGCTGGACTACTGACGTTATTGAACAAGGACTTGCAGGTCATACATTTGTATTACAAAAAGAAGTAAACGCTATCAGAGCAGAAATTGCCGCCGCTAAAGCAGCAGGAGACGAAATACGAGAACGAGAAAAAGCTGTTGAGGCGCGTGTGAAAGAAAAGCAAATAGAAAAATTGAATAAAATAATCGAGGAAAAGAAGCGGGTGCAAAATGAGTTGGACAAGGTAAAGGCAGCTAATAAACAAGCTGAGGATAATGAGAGGAATAAAAATAAAGAGAGTTAAGTATGGAAAATACAAATACAACCCTACAAGAGAATGAGATCGATAAGGCTTTTGAGAGCTTACCTGAAGAAGTTCAGGACTTTCTTAGCAGCCCTTTATTTGAAGCCATCATACTTGCAATACAAGAAAACTTATCACTTACCGATAATCAAAGGGATATTGTAAAATATATTGCTTATGAGCTTTTAATGAAAACAATGACTCCTGAAGAGGGCCTTGAATTGCTAAAAAACAATGGGCTTACCGAGGATAGCGCTATAAAAACAATGTATGCTCTTGATAGTGAAGTACTAATCCGGGCAGCAAACATCACTGAGTTCTACACCGATGAAGTAGAAGTTGGGCTAGAAGACGGATCAACAAACGTACCGTCACCCGATATGAAAAATCTCTCTCTTGCTAGTCTAGCCGATCGTCTCAAGCAAGCCTCTATCGCTGCGCCGGCAAATCGTTCAGAGTATGGATTGAACAAGCCGGTCAGTCCGACTCCGGCAGTCGAAACTAGCTCTCCTGCTATTGACCCATATCACGAACCAATAGACAATGAGTAGACATGCAATTCAAAGTGCCACAATTTATCGATATCGAGGATAAGGTATTTGGTCCACTAACCTTTAAGCAGTTTGCCTACCTGGCCGGGGGAGCGGGCTTTGGTTACTTATCATTCAAATTCCTCCCGACAATTGTCGCGCTTTTCTTGGGACCGGCGATTGTTGCATTTGCTGTTGCCTTGGCATTCATGACTTACAATGACAAGCCTTTCATTCACGTCGTCGAATCATTTATAAAATTCTACACTCGATCCCGCCTCTATCTCTGGCACAAGCAGGTTCCTCAGGCAATGCCGACCCAGCGTCCTCAGGCGTCTAGCAATGACCGTGGTACACTTACAGAGAGCAAGCTGAAAACCCTTTCCTGGAGCTTGGACGTCATTGGAAATAAAAAATAACATGGCTACCCCTATTGGCACCCCTGCCCAACAATTTGTCCCCGTACAGGAAGTACGCGATGGTATCGTAGTAATGAAAGACGGTAGTCTTTGCACGGTAGTGCTTGTTTCCTCCATCAACCTCAGCCTGAAATCGTATGATGAGCAAAAGGCGACATTACAACAGTTTCAAAACTTCCTCAATACTATTGATTTTCCAATTCAAATCGTCGTGCAATCCCGCAAGTACGATATTCGTCCCTATATTTTGACACTTGAAAACCGCCTCAAGGAGCAAACAGAGCAGCTTTTGCAGGTCCAGACCAAGGAATACATCCAATTCATTGAAACATTTACCGAACAGGTCAATGTCATGCGCAAGTCATTCTTTGTTGTTATTCCTTATATTCCACCGGTATTGACCAAAAAGAGTGGCATTGGAAAATACCTTTCATTCCTCACACCCTCACGCGCTACCGGCAATGAAACCGTCAGCGACTTTGAAGAGGAGCGCACCCAGCTCGAAGAGCGTGTCAGCGTGGTAGAACAGGGACTAACAGGGGTAGGGTTGCGCCTCGTACAACTTGGCACTCAGGAAGTAATAGAAGTGTTGTACAAAACATTCAACCCTGGCGAGACTACCGGTCAGCAAACCAACCAATAATACCTTATCTGGTGTATACTAAAGCCATACATGGCACTGTTTTCCTCCAAACAATCATCCACCAAGACTGACCGTCTGTTGCCAATTTCTGCAGCAGATGTTCAAGAGTGGGAAAGCATGGAATTGTCTGACAAGATCGCTCCATCGGCAATTGAAATCACTCCGAAATCGATGCGCATCGGCGATAAGATCGTGCGCACTTTTTTCGTCATTTCATACCCTCGTTATCTCAGCGATAACTGGCTGACCCCCATTATCAATCTCGACAAGATTTTTGACATTGCCATTTACGTCAACCCAATAGAGACGGCAGAATTGCTGAAGCATTTCCAAAAGAAAATTGCCGAAGTCGAAAGCCAGATCATCGTTCGCCAGCAAAAGGGTCTCGTCCGCGACCCAGTCCTTGATACTGCCCGAGAAGACTTGGAGGAACTGCGCGACAACCTTACCCAGGCCCAGGAAAAAATGTTCGATGTCGGCATGTATATCACCATTTATGCTGATAGTGATACAGACTTGTTCAGAACGGAAAGTGAGATCAAGTCTATGCTTGAATCCAAGCTTATTTACCTCAAGCCATCACTGTTCCAGGAAGAAGACGGTTTCAAGACAGTTGCCCCATTAGGTTCTGACAAGCTCCAAGTCACTCAAAAGCTCAATTCAGAGCCTATTTCAAGCATGTTTCCTTTTGTGTCATTTGACCTAACGAGCGAAACCGGCATTCTTTACGGCGTGAACCGTCACAACTCAAGCTTGGTTATTTTTGACCGCTTCAGTCTCGAAAACTACAATTCCATTATTTTTGCAAAGTCCGGTTCTGGTAAAAGTTATGCTACCAAACTAGAGATCATTCGTACGCTTATGTTCGATACAGAGGTGATCGTTATTGACCCGGAACGAGAATACGAATACCTAGCAGAGGCTGTCGGCGGGAGATACTTCAATATCTCACTGTCTTCAGATCACCATATCAATCCATTCGATTTGCCTATTCCGCGCGAGGATGAATCAGCGGCAGACGTATTGCGCAGCAATATCATCAACCTTGTGGGACTATTCCGCATCATGCTTGGTGGTCTTACCCCTGAGGAAGATTCTGTCATCGACCGTGCCATTACTGAGACGTATTCATTGAAGGATATTTCGGCTGACTCTGACTTCGCGAATATCGAACCGCCATTGCTCTCTGACTTTGAAATGGTGCTGACCGGTATGGAGGGGACTGACTCGATCCTTCAGCGTCTTACGAAATACACCCATGGTTCATGGGCAAGCTTCATCAACCAGCCAACCAATGTTGATATCAATAAAAAGTTCGTGGTCTTTTCTGTCCGCGACATGGAGGATGACTTGAAGCCGGCCGCAATGTATATAGTGACGCACTTTATCTGGAATGCAGTCCGCAAGGAGCTTCGCAAGCGCCTACTGGTGGTGGATGAGGCATGGTGGATGATGAAATCAGACGATACCGCATCATTCCTGTATTCTATTGCCAAGCGTGGCCGTAAGTATTACCTTGGTCTCTGCACTATCACTCAGGACGTTGGTGACTTCATGAAAAGCCCGTATGGTGTACCAATTGTGACCAACTCTTCTATTCAGCTACTCTTAAAACAGTCGCCTTCAACGATTGATATCCTGCAAAAGACATTTAACCTCACTGACGAGGAAAAATACCTGCTACTTGAATCAGGGGTAGGGGAAGGCATATTCTTTGCCGGATTGAAACATGTCGCCATCAAGATTATTGCCTCCTATACGGAGGATCAGATCATTACCTCCGACCCATCACAAGTTATTTCCATTAAAAAGGCCAAGCAGGAATTGGCAGAGGGACAGGCAGGGAATCAATAGTGTTGTATACTATATACAACAATGAAACGAATACTCTCCATCGCTATAGGCGCACTATTGCTCTCAGGCATCGCTCTTGTTGCGGCGCATGCCCAACTTGCGACGGCCGACCTTAGTCTCTCTACTGTTCCATTAGACCCTCAGCCACTGCAGTCAGTACAGATCCGTCTCCAAAGTTTTGGCTTTGACCTCAGTCAGGCAACTATTACATGGAATTACAACGGCACTCCTATTGCATCAGGTACAGGAAGAACGACTGTTACCGTCACCGCACCCGCCAACGGCCAAGTGGGTACTGTCTCAGCAACAGCGAGCAGTACTGATTTTTCATCAACAACCGCTACCTTATTGCTCCGTCCCGCCAGTGTCGACGTGATCTGGGAAGGAGCAGACAGTTACACGCCGCCGTTTTATAAAGGCCGTGCCCTTCCAGCCAATAACGGCCTAATCCGTGTTACTGCTATTCCTGCCATTAGTGCTCCCCGCGGGCTGACCTATACCTGGTCAGAAAATAGCTCAGTATTGCAGAATAGTTCCGGCTATAACAAAAACAGCATCGTATTTCAAAATGATACGCTCAATACCTTGGAAAACATTGGCGTAACTGCAACAAGTACTAATTTTTCTGGTAATGGGTCAGTGAGCATAGCGCCCGTAAAACCTACGGTCGTTGGATATTTCAATACTGATGGCTATATTGATTATGCCAATGGTTCTACTGATAGTTTAAGTACCGCTGATACAGGCACGATCGTCCATTTCGAACCGTACTTCTTTTCCACACCGCTAAGCATTTCGCACGACCTAACCTTTGCCTATACCGATAGCAGTGGCAATAATATAGAAACTGGCGACACGCAAAATGAACTGCGTCTTTCTCGCCCCGATGGGGGAGGACAGTCACAATTTACCCTTGTTATCAATACGATTATGTACAGCCTGCAGAACCTTTCCCGCAAGTTTTCAGTCAATTTCAATTAATATTCGTGATACACTACTACTATGAAAAAGCTTCTATGGCTCACGGCACTGCTCGGACTTTTCTTCGTATTTCCTCATACTGCATTAGCAGGTAGCGTATACAATTTTGCTGGCACCTATCCAGCAACCATTACCGTAACTTCAGCAACCTCAGCCAATGTCGCGATTACAGTACCGGGAAGTAGTACTAATAAAAAAGTACTGGCATGCATTATCGAAAAATCAAAAATAACCTCTGCAAACTGTGGGTCTGATGCACCTATAGTAAATACTATTTTTAATAAAGAAATACAAAGTCAGAAAAAAGATACTGTCCTTTCCTTCAAGCTGAGCAATTTGTCAACATCAAAAACATATGACCTTTTTATTACCGATGATGCAGACCCTACAAAGTATCTATTGCATGAATTTACCACTGCCTCCACCGCTTCAAATTACACAGACACTCCAACAACAATGACCGCCAAAGATGGTGATGACATTATCGTTTCCACCACCATTGATCCGTCGAAATACTCTAATTATCAGGATTTTTCTGCCTCACTTATATATTCAAGATCAAATGACCTTAGTAGCCCCATTAATGGAGGTGCAATTAGTGGAAAGCAGAGCAGTGATCCAAATAGTGCCGTTGGGGCAAATGCAACAAACACCCCCGGAACTTTCTTTTGGAGACTTAAAAATCTAAGTCCTAGCACTATTTACTACTATCAAATAACCGTTACACCTCCTGGAGGAACGGGGATTAAAAGCACCATCAATAACTTCAACAGCTCGAGCGGTGTCACCATCGCTCCTGGCAGTGACGCTGCTCAGGCAGACCTTAACCAGCGAAGTTATACCTTATTACTAGATCCTACAAAAAAAACAATTTTGCCCGATCCTGATCTGTGTGCTCAGGAGCGTGCTGCCGGACAACATCCACAGTTCTGTGATATGAATGATGTTCTTAACTATGCATTGAAACTCATGATTGGTTTATCGGCAGTATTTCTGGTATTCCGTTTAATGTTTGAAGGGTACAAGTACATGGTCAGTGACGTACCATTCCTGAAAGCCAGTGCGAAATCAGGGTTCTTTACCGCCCTTACAGGCCTCCTGCTCGCAATGTCTTCATATTTAATTCTTAATACTATTAATCCAAAATTGGTCAGCAATACCATCAATGTTAGCCAGCTAAGTATTAGTGTAGATGGTGATGCTAATACTCCGACAACATTCGTTCCTAATGGACAAATGCCTACCGGAGTAATATGCCCTAGCAGCGGAAGATCCGCTTCAGTGGCAGGAGTAGCGCAAAGTTTCGTAGGAAAAGTTACCTATAAGTATGGCGGAAAAAGTGCCGCTGCTCAATCTGACGGCAAAGCAGCTCTTGATTGTTCCGCGTGGACAAACACAGTACTGAAATGTTCAGGTTTCACTACGCCAGGAGATTATAAAAATAGCGGTTCTGCCGATATTTTTTCAGGAGCAGAACAGGTAGATATGTCTAAAAATTTTACCACCAGCGGTAGTGACGTGCTGATTAATGGTAAGAAGTTAAATCCGGGAGATTTAGTAGGATGGCCACAGACAAGTACCTATGGACATGTTATTTTGTATGTTGGCAATAAAACATTTATGGATTCACATTCAGGTGGTGGCAGCGGTGGTGCAATAGGAACATATTCTGCGGCGCAAATACAAAAACTATTTGGCGGATCAAGTCCTTCAAAAACCATTACGGCAGTAAAAAGAATACCTTTATAGTACAATAACTCTATGCGTCGCATTCTAATCATCATTGTCATAGTACTACTCATAGGGGCAGGGGTATGGTATTTCTATGTCCGTCCACGCCAACAGGCAGGCGTATCGCCGGTACCTAACGTACTGAAGGTCTTTTTTCCAAAAACTACGACTAACAATACTGGGGCATTTGGCACCGATACTGACCCCAACGGGGCAGGAAACAATGCCCCTGCTGCAGTTTCACCTTTCAAGCAGCTAACGACTCGCCCCGTAGCCGGATTCACCATCTTTTCTCTTACTAATACTGTCTCAGTACCAAGCACCGCTTCAAGCACGACAGGACAAGCATCTAAACCAACCGTTCAGACGGTCACCGACCACTACCTGCGCTATGTCTCCCGGGTCAATGGATACGTATATGAGATCAAAAATGACAGTGTGCCGCTGCAGATCAGCAATGTATTTATTCCTAATATATACGAGGCATTTTTTGCTGATGGTAATACTACCGCTATCCTTCGCTTTTTGCGTCAGGATAATCACACCATTGCAACATACAGCGTTCCAATTCCCGCATTGAATCCTGATGGTACTCGTACTCAAAAATCTGGAACGTATTTGCCTGACAATATTTCCGCATTGGCCATTTCGCCTGACCAAAAACAGATCCTTCGCATCACTACCGACCAAAATGGCGCAGTGATTACTAGCTCAAACAGCACGGGCGGGGGGATAAAGACCCTGCTTCGCTCTCCATTTGAACAATGGTTGCCACAATGGACAAGTTCTAATGTATTTCTCCAAACAAAAGCGGCCTCTGTAGCAAATGGTTTTCTATACAACATCGACCAGACTACGGCTCGTTTGCGACGAGTAGTGGGAAATGTAGCGGGACTCACTACGTCAGTCAGCCCTAAGGGTACATATGTGCTCTATTCCCAAAGTACTGCTAATGGATTTACTACCAGTAGTTTCAATACCAAAACAAACGTTACCAACAGCATCAGTCTTAGTATTTTGCCTGAAAAATGCACCTGGCTACAGAATGAAGACCTGATCTGTGCAGGAAACAATACTGTTGCAGCGGGAACTTATCCTGATGCCTGGTATGCTGGCACAACTCATTTCTCAGACCAGCTCTATCACATCGCTACTGCCTCAAATACTTACAGCGTGCTCTTTGACGGTCAAAACCAAAACTTCGACATGACCAATCTTCAGGCAGACGAATCACAAGGATTACTCTATTTCATCGACAAGAATACGGGGTTGCTGTGGCAGTACAAATACTAACTATTGAGCAATCATTTTGCTTCGCACGGTCTTTCGTAGGTAGAGTTCCTGCAAGATAGAGAAGAGATTTGCCACCGTCCAATACAGTGATACGGCAGAGGCAAGACGGCTCGCGATAAAGATAATAAGGATAGGGAGGACGTATTTGGTTTGTACGGCCAATGATTGGGCGAACTGAGCCTGCATATTAGTATCACCACTGCGTCCTGGAGGGGTAGGCTGAGGGGCAAGAAAGGCCTGAATAGCCTGTGTAATACCAGCAAGCAGTGCCAGAGGGAAAAATGGCTTAGTAATATCAATAAGCCCGAGGAAGGTATTTTTAAGATTGTCAGTACTAAGGAAACTGTAGAGGTGTTGTGGCTGCACGACACCATGTGAGAATGAGAAATATAATGCAAAAAGGATAGGAAGCTGGATGATCAAATAAAGACAGCCAGAAAATGGATTAATCTTTTCTTCCTTATAAAGGGCAAACGTAGCCTGAGCTTCCTCTTCCTTGGAAAGGCCTTTATTCTTAATCTCCTGAAGCTTTGGCTCCAAGGCACGCATTTTGTATTGTCCAACGATGCTTTTCTTACTAAGCGGAAACAATACCAAGCGGATGATGATGGTAAGAACAATCACCGCCAAACCAACATCCTGGGCAGTAATGTGCTGGGCGATAAATATGAGAGCGTTATAAATTGGCTGGTAAATGACAATATTCCAAAGTGTTTGCATTCGTTGAGTATAGCACGCTAAGGAAGATCCACCTGTGGGTCATTGCCAGGATGGCAGCGTCCGATCCGATCAAGAGTTTTATGAAAAGCCTTAAAAAATCCATATTTTTCAAACGTTTCTATGGCATACGCAGAGCACGTAGGGTAAAAAATACAGGTTGGACGGCTGTATCCTGGCAAAAATCGCAATATTCCGACAGTAGGGGAAAATATCAGGCGATATACCTGAATAAGCCCTATTGCTATATAGTTGGGTATTCTAACGACTTTTTTCCAAAAGGGCATAAAAATTGGCCTTTATTTCATTAAATGACATACCGTAGATATGTTTTGACACGTATACCATGCCCTGCAACGGCATATTGTCTTTATTTTTAAGCATATATTGCCGAAAGAGGGAATACAGTTGGCGACGTGCTTTATTGCGTAATACTGCCTTTTTTTGGTTTTTTGAGCCGGTAACGACGCTTAAAGCACTGTTAGTGGGGGTTTTTCTATATTTTAGCGTACCGATACGGTTAAAAACGACCTTTGTAGTGGGGTCTGCAAGGAAAATAGTGATTTGTTGACGGTTGAGCCGCTGGTTTGACGGCAACATAGACTACACAGTGGTAAGCTGGGCACGTCCCTTACGACGTCGTGCGAGCAACACTTTTCGGCCGGTAGCACTTGCACTGCGGACCAAAAATCCGTGTGTTGTTGCTCGTTTCTTCTTTTTTGGCTGATATGTTTGAGACATAGAGTAGGCGTACTATACACAAAAACGGTTGATTAATCAAGTAGTTAATTTAAGGACCATTTCTGGTATAATCCACTCTATCCACATCTTTTCCCCATACATGTAAACATGTTGAAGTGGCGGAAAAACCTGTATGATACATTCATGGACAGCAACCTCACTCAACTTTGGAATACTTGCCTCGGCGTGATTGAATCACAGCTGACAAAAGCAACGTTCAATACCTGGTTTAGAAACACCGGTATCAGCAAAGAGGAGGATGGGGTGATCTATATCGGCGTACCGAACGAATTTGTTCGTGAATGGTTGGTAACGAAATACCAAAAACTCATTCTCAAAACAATTGTTGAAAATCTCAGTCATATCAGGGCAATAGAATTTGTTATTAGTAGCCTTCCGACACCAACGGTGAGTGAGAAGAATCTTTTTTCTACCGCTTCCCAGACTTCTGCACTGCCATTGCAGAATGTCTTCATCAATCGCGATGACAATCTTAATCCTCGCTATACATTTGACCGTTTTGTCGTCGGTCCTTTCAATGAATTGGCATATGCGGCCGCTCAGGCTATTGTGAAGCGTCCTCAGCACGCTTTTAATCCATTGTTTATCTATGGAGCCAGTGGCATGGGGAAGACGCACCTCATTCAGGCAATTGGTAATGAAATCAAGAAGGACTCTCCGGAGAAGCGCGTACTTTATACTACGCTTGAAAAGTTTATGAATGAGTATGTCATTTCCGTTCAGAACAATCGTCAGCAGATCTTTCAGGATAAGTACCGCAAATTCGACATTCTCATTATCGACGATATTCAGTTCATTGCAGGCAAAGAGGGGACACAGAATGCATTGTTCCATATTTTCAATACGCTGTACGAGCAAAACAAACACATTATTCTTTCATCTGATAAGCATCCAAACCATATTATCGGCCTTGAAGACCGCCTAAAGACTCGATTCAATGCCGGCATGACCCTTGATATCCAGGAGCCTGACCTCGAGTCACGATTGGCAATCATTAAGGAAAAAACCTATCAAACACCGTATCCTATTGATGCGGAAGTGATTACCTATATTGCCAGTGCGGTAACGGGCAGTATTCGCGAACTTGAAGGAGTGCTCAATATGATTGCCATGCATTCTGAAATGAAACAGAAAGCGATTGGCCTTACGGATGTAAAGCTACTGATCAAAAACAGCGTAAAGCCAAAACGCACTATATCGATTGATTCAGTGGTAAAGACCGTTTCCGAATACTACAACCTCGATGAACGGGTTATTTATGAAAAAACCCGCCGCAAGGAAATAGTCCGCGCCCGGCAGATCATCATGTTTGTTCTGCGTGAGGATTTCAATGAATCATATCCTTCAATTGGCGCAAAATTAGGAGGAAAAGATCATACCACCGTTATTCACTCATATGAAAAGATTAAAAGCGAATTATCGAACGATCCTCATCTGATGAAAGAATTGGAAGATATCCGCATCTTGTTCAAATAATTGTGGAAAACCAGTGAGTATACCTATGAAAAGTTTTAGTAAAAAATCCTTAATGAAAAATCGTGCACATTCGGGAAACATAATCCACAGCAACGGAAACAGAAATAAATTATTTCTAAAGGATAAAAAAGACTTTTCCACAATCCACACCCTATATAGCACTATCTCTAATGAAAAATAAAAATATATGAATATAACTTGTACAACAGAAAAGTTGAAAAACGCCGTAAGTCTCGCTGAACGAATGACAGGGAAAGCGCTGACATTGCCGACACTTCACGCAATCCTTCTTACTGCATCAGGAAACACTATCAAGGTGCGGGCTACCAACCTCACGCTCGGTATTGAAATAGAGATTCCGGCTACCATTGTGGAAGAAGGCACAGTGCTGATCAAAGGTGAGGTGCTTTCAAGCGTGTGTAATCATTTGAGCGATGCCTCAGAAGTGCGCCTGACGCTTGATAATGACAATCTGACCATTCAGACCCCTCAGCATAAAACCGTGATCAAGTGTCTTCCCGCGGATGAATTTCCAACCCTACCAACTGTTGAAGGCGAACAGATAGAGTTAAAAACGTCCGTACTACAGGAAGGCATTCGTTCAGTGTACTTCTGCGCGGCGATGACCGATATCAAGCCGGAAATTGCCAGTATCTTTATATACAGTGAGGAAAATAGTCTGAACTTTGTGGCAACTGACTCATTTCGTTTGGCCGAAAAGAAAATCCCGGTAAAGGGCATAGCGGAAATTTCAAAGATTCTCATTCCGTACAAGAACATCGCTGACATCCTCCGCGTATTGGATGTCGCTCCTGACACTGTGCGCATTACCTATAGCCGCAATCAGATCGCTTTATTTGCCAATGGTCTCTACCTTACCTCACGATTGATCGACGGAGGATTTCCACAGTATCAGCTTATTATCCCCAAGGAGGCACTTACCAAGGTCGTAATGCTGAAACAGGAATTGCTGAATACCCTTCGTCTCTCTACAATATTTGCCGATAAGTTTTTCCAAGTCACCTTTGCCATTCCTGAAGACAAGAAGTCCATTACCATCAGCTCAAAGAATAGTGACGTTGGGTCATCAGTTTCTACCGTTGATGCAGCCATTGAAGGCAATCCTATTGAAGTAGAATTCAATCTCAAATATTTCCTCGATGTCTTCCAAGCTCTTTCAGGTGATAGTGTTGCCGTCTCATTTACCCAGCCTAACAAGCCCATTGTCATACAGAGTGTGAACGACGCGTCATTCCTGTATCTCTTGATGCCGGCAAACCGCTAATCCATGTCGCTGTTTCATGACATTCTAAGCCAATTACAGGAAAAGATTGCCAAGGAAACGGCTAATACTGAAGCAGCAGCACAGGTAATAAGCGGTGTATTGCACACTACGATCACTAAGGAGCAAGTTTCGATCCACGGCACCACCCTCCGTCTGAAAGTCTCTCCTACCCTCAAAATGGCCCTCATGCTGCAAAAGGAAAAGTTACTCACGGCATTACGAACAGCTGGCTTTGATATCAACACAATCCAATAAAAAATCCCAGGAGCTGAGATCCTGGGATTTTTTATTTTAGTTGCTATTGAAACGTTACAGTTTTACTGATAGTGCTTTTTGCGTACACACTATTGGTCGCATTGAACGTGATGGTGTGCTTGCCCGCTGTATATCCATAATCGGAAGGAGTGAAGACAAAGTGATACGGCGAGGGAAGGGTGGCAATGAAGTTGCCGTCTATCAGTACATCAACGCTAGTAAGCGGGTACTGGCTGGTGGTAGTGACCGATATTTCAGCATTGTCTCCGAGGTTCATAGTGTCATTAATGCCGCTAAGCGTGAGAGTAGATGGGGTTGTGGCGCCATTTGCATCGTAGGTTGAAGGGACATCTGCCGTACTGACATTTGGATACTTGCTTGCATTGTTTGCCCACCAGGTTTGGACTGCTGGTTCCCAAAGACGGTATTCTGGATCACTACTTGGATTGCTTGGTACTGGACCGCGAGGATCACTCTTGTTTACCCAGTACAATATGTCATGCACATCGGTAATTACTTTTTCCTCAATCGCTTCTGGCGGCGTACTGTCAGTAGCACGAAGACCGGTGATTTTATCAATTTTGACACTTTCATTGCCGGACCAGATACCACGGAGGATTGGTTTCAGTGTGGAATAAGTAGGATCAGGCACTGGTTGCTCAAACGGTACTTGCGGATATTTTGTTAATGCATATTGCATGAAGGCTTTCCATGTTGGTCCGGAAATTGCGGAACCACCACTTCTCATCGGAGTGTTGTCATTGTTTCCTGACCAGACGCCGACTGACATGTTTGGGGTATATCCCACGGTCCACGCGTCGCGGTCATTGTTGGTGGTACCGGTTTTTACCGCTACACCAGGAATGGTGATAAGCGTTGTGCCGAAGGTAGGAATACGTGCCTGAGCATCGGCGAGCACATCGTTCATCGTCAGTGCAATATTTTTATCCATCACTGTGGTTGGATTCGGCTGATATTGCTCAAGAACATTTCCTTGGTGATCATCAACTTCAAGAATGCCGGTGGTCGGATTGCGTACACCACTATTGGCAAAGACACCATAGGCACCGGTCATATCCAGCAGGGTAACTTCACCGCCTCCCAATACGAGGGAGAGCCCGATTTGTGAAGGATCAGTAAGGGTGGTAATGCCCATTGAGTGTGCAGTATCAACGGCATTCTGGACACCAACAAGGTATTCAAGTTTCACGGAAGGAACGTTACGAGATTCGGCGATTGCACTGCGCAATGAGATCGGACCCTTGAACTTGTTATCAAAGTTTGAAGGGTGGTAACAGTCCTTTGCGCTGTATCCCGCCAATGGCTGTTCACTAGCGGAACAGTCGGTCGAGAACTCTGTCGGCACATCAAAGACAACAGTGTCAGGTGTATAACCCTTCTCAAATGCCGTTGCATAGACGAATGGCTTGAATGATGAACCTGGCTGACGTTGTGCGGTAGCAACGTTGTAGGCACCATCGATAGTTTTATCGAAGTAGTTACGAGAACCAACCATCGCTAGAATCTGACCCGTAGTTGGATCAATCGCTACCAAACCAGAGTTTGAGGCATTATATGCCTTATCATTGGCAGCAACCTGTGTTGCGACGATACTCTCGGCTTTTTGCTGGAGATCATAGTCCAGCGTAGTCTTGATGGTATATCCACCATTCTCCATTACGTCCTTGCCATACTTTTGTTCCAATTGATCAAGGAGATAGAAGACAAAGTGGGGAGCCTTGATGCCGTTTACGCCGCCATTGCTAAATGCCACCTGTTCGTTTTTTGCGGCATTCATCTGGTCAGTGGTGATGTACCCATATTCGTTCATCTTTTCCAAGACAAGATTTTTACGGGCATCCAGGGCACTCTTGTGAAGGCCAAATGGAGAGTAGTATGTCGGAGCTGGAAGCATGGCTGCAAGGTATGCGGCTTGTGCTACGTCGATATTCTTAACCGGCGTACTATAGAAGGCCTCAGATGCGGCTTCCATACCATAAATAGTGCCACCCATTGGTGCGTCATTAAGATAGATGCCCAGAATCTGCTGCTTGCTGAACTGTCGTTCCAAACGCACTGCCAATACCCACTCTTTCAGCTTACGAACAACTGACTTGTCACCATTCAAGAGGGTGTTCTTGATGATCTGCTGAGTGATAGTAGATCCTCCCTGCGCATAGCCGACATGGGTGATATTGATGAATATTGCACGCAAAATAGACGTCGGACGAATACCGATATGTTGGTAGAAGTCATGGTCTTCAATAGAGACAACGGCATTTTGGATATTGTCTCCCATATTTGGCAGGTCGACCTCGGTGCGGCGGACGGACTGGTGCACGTCATACAGCACAATCTGACCAGTACGGTCAGTAATTTTTGAAGAATTGGCAATTTGTCGAGCTTCAAATGTTGAGATATCAGGTAATTTAATAAAGCTTGCCCATACCAGTACGCCTCCAACTACGATAAAAAAGAAAGCGAGCAGCCCAAGCACTATTTTTTTCCAAGGAATATGACGTTTTTTATGTTCTTGCATATAGGTATCATAACAAAAATATGGATATAACGCTTTAGACGGAGGGAGGTCCGACCTCCTGAAAACATGGTACAATCACCAGTAATGAACGAAAAACTCAGCAAAAGTGAATTAACGGAAATTTTATTGAATAAAGGTGTGGCGGATATTTTGCCAAGTAGGGGATTCTTGGAAAAGGAATTGGCCTCAGGGAAAACACTGACTATTTATGCTGGGTTTGACCCAACCGCACCGACATTGCACATCGGCCACACTATTCAATTGCGCAAACTGCGTCATTTTCAGGATCTGGGGCACAAGATTATTTTCTTGGTTGGGGACTTTACTGCTCGCATCGGTGATCCAACCGACAAGGGAACAGCGCGCAAGCAGCTGACTGAAAAGGAAATCAAGGTAAACCTCAAGCAGTACAAAAAGCAGGCAAGCAAGTTTATTCGCTTCACCGGCAAACACGCTGCACAAATAAAGTTTAACAATGACTGGTTGGGCAAGATGAAATTTGCCGATGTCTTGGCGCTTGCCTCAAATATGACCGTTGATCAGATGCTCAAGCGTGACATGTTCGTCCGTCGTATGGAGGAAGAGAAGCCGATCTATATTCATGAATTCATGTATCCTTTGATGCAGGGCTATGACAGCGTGGCAATGAATGTCGATGGAGAAGTGGGTGGCAACGATCAGTTGTTTAATATGATGGCAGGCCGCACCTTGCTGAAACAATTGAAACATAAGGAGAAATTTGTCATTACGACAAAGCTACTGGAAGACAATAACGGTAAGAAAATGGGTAAGAGTGAGGGTAACATGGTCAGTCTTATTGATACGCCTGAACACATGTACGGCAAGATCATGAGTTGGACTGATGGTTTGATCGTTCCTGGATTTGAACTCTGTACTGACTACACCCCGTCACAGATAGCGGTCATTGCTGATGAGTTGGCAAAGGGTATCAATCCTCGCGATATCAAAATGCGTTTGGCGTATGAAATCGTTCGCTCATGCACTGATGAAAAAAGCGCACAGCGTGCCGAAGAAGCATTTGTGAAAACTTTCCAAAAGAAAGAGTCACATGAAAGCATTCACGAAATCCCTGCCAATGGCCGTACCCTCGAAGCAATTCTTATCGAAGAATCACTCACTGGCTCAAAGTCAGACCTCCGCCGATTGGTTGAAAGCAAAGCGGTCACTAATTTTGAAACAAAAGAAGTCATCACTATCGAGGCAGTAAAAAAACCAGCGATTGCTGGAGTGTACAAGATTGGCAAAAGCCGTATTGTCCGAATTGGTTAGAGTTTGAAGAGCTCTCCGAGCATAGTGCTCCAGGTTTTCTGCAAATAGTTCACAATCAGAAAAGCCGGAATAAAAAGCACGGTCAAAAATACAAAAAAGACCAATTTGCCCATAAAGGTAAGTATTTTGCCCGCTTCATCCATACCCGCTATCCTAGCCGTAAGGCCCTATATTGTAAAGTCACGGTTTTTGTTGTCTGTCACAGATTGGAAAAAATCTCGTGGTACTATAGTCCTATATGACAATAGTGGTAGTAGGGGGAAGCGGTTTTATTGGCAGCATGGTGACGCAGCGTTTATTGGGGCAGGGGCATACCGTGGTGGTAGTGGCATTGACTGCTCCTCGCTTTACCCATCAGAACCTCTTCTTTATTCAGTGCGATGTTGCTCAGCAACCTCTGCCGTATAACATTCTCGAACACACCGATGCGGTGATCAATCTCGCAGGCGCACCGATTAATAAGAAGTGGACCCCTGCTTACAAGCAGCTTATCCGTGACAGTCGCATCAAGAGCACTGAATCAATCGTTAGTGCTATCGCATCCGCTAAAAGTCGCCCAGCAGTATTTATTTGTGCTTCAGCAACTGGTTTCTACGGGGATACCGGCGAAACTATGGTTGATGAACAGGCGACAGAAGGCAAGGGCTTTCTCGCAGAAGTGGTAACGGAATGGGAAGCATCAGCACGCAAGGCTACTGAATATGGTGTGCGTGTAGTCTGTGTCCGTACTGCACCGGTTATCGGTCACGGCGGATTGATGCATACCCTGAAAGACGCTGCACGATTTGGCGTTATTCCACGATTGAACAAAGACGATTACTGGTTCTCTTGGATTGCCGATATTGATATCGTGAATGCCTATCTTTTTGCACTAGAAACGAGCACGCTACAGGGAGTGGTAAATGCGGTAGCGCCTGAACCGATACTCTACAGTGAATTTTTGAAAACAGTAAAGACACTCTGGAAGCATCGTCTCGTCATTACTTTGCCGCACTGGCTTGCCAAGAAAATCCTTGGGGACGGTGTTGAGGAATTAACCTACAATAACCGAGTGTCACCAAAGCGTCTGCTCGACAAGGGCTTCACTTTTATTTATCCAACTATCGAAAGCGCAGTTGCTGCCTATGGAAAGAAATGATGTCGTAATACCAGGCTGGGAGCAGTATCGACTACTCGACAGCGGAGAGGGGAGAAAGCTCGAGCAGTTTGGCAGCATCGTGCTTGATCGTCCCGACCCTCAGGCATTATGGAAAAAAAATAACCCGGAACAGTGGTTCAATGCCCAGGCTCAATTTTTATGGGCAGAAAAAGGTGACCGATGGAGCGTCACCAAAGGCGTGGCAGAAGAATGGCCAATCCAATGGCACAATGTCACTATGACACTATCATTCAAAGGGTTTAAGCACATTGGGATATTTCCTGAGCACACCGCTCAATGGGAAGAATTGCAGGAACTTGGCAAGAAGCGTCCTGGGCTGAAGATGCTTAACCTTTTCGGGTACACGGGCGGAGCAAGCATTGCTGCCGCACAGGCTGGCATGCAGGTTACTCATGTCGATGCTTCAAAGCAAACCGTGCAGACGGTAAAGGAAAACGCCCTCGCGTCAGGCTTGGATGACACTGCGATCAGAACAGTGGTGGAAGATGCGTTGAAATATACAAAGCGCCTGGCCCAGCGCGGAGAAACATTTGAAGTGATCGTGATGGACCCGCCGGCTTTTGGTCGAGGACCAAAAGGGGAAGTATGGAAGATCGAGGAAAAATTACAGGAGCTGATGGAAGTGCTGCCACAATTGCTTTCAGCTGAGGCAGCACTCGTCATCATCAACGGCTACGCTGCCGGCTTCAGTGCCCGTACCTTTGGTGAACTTCTTCGCGATGTCATGTCTGCCGGCACTATTTCTTATGGCGAAGTTGGCATTGCCCAACAGGGTACCGATCGTATTCTAACAACGGGCATATACGGTAAATGGCAGAAATAGCTGTGCTATACTTTCGTCCATGGCAGCAAAAAAAACGACACCGTTATACTCCTTTCCCGGTGATCTGAAAGTAAAAAAAGGAATTAATGGTTTTGGATTATTTGCGATGGTACCGATTAAAAAAGGTGACTGTATCATCGAATATGTCGGCGACATTCTAACGACTGATGAGGAAGTGAATAAGCGAGGAGGACAGTACCTCTTTGAAGTTTCAAAGAATAAAACGATCGACGGTTCAGTGCGCTGGAATACTGCACGCTATATCAATCACGTCTGCAGCAAGCAGAACTGTGAGGTGGATATTGTGAAGACTCGGGTATTTATTTATGCAAAGCGCAATATCAAACCAGGCGAGGAGCTTTTCTATGACTACGGTAAGGAGTTCTTTAATGAATACATCAAGCCAAAGGGCTGCCGATGTGAGAAGTGCACGCTAAAAAGAGAGAAGGAGAAAAAGGGGTAAAGAAATAGAGTCTCACGAAAAGCGCAGGCAAATTTTGACTGAACAAGCCCGTCGGGTTGGAAGAAAAATTTGCCTGCGCTTTGAGATGAGACAGCACACTCTATATAAATGCGAAAGGGGGCACGCCTACGGCGTGCCCCCTTTCTGTTTGGTGTTATCTAGTACTCACTACCATCACTGTACTCGCTTTGTGCAGTGCGGAATTCATCCATAAATTCTTCTTCTTCGGTAGGTTCTCGGTTTTCATCTTCCTCTTCTTCAATAATAAGAGGATCATCGATAACTTCAGCCTCTTCGACAACAACGTCGCCGTTATCGTCTACCTCACTAAATCCTTCCAGTTCGCCCCCTTCCTCTACTAACACTTCTTCGTTTTCATCCATATCTATGAATTCAAATAATTTAATTAATTTTTATAGCATTATTTGTATCAGATACCGTTTTACTTGGCAATACCTTTTTAGAAGTTTTTTAGAAAAATGAGTTCAGGCGAAGGGTACCGGCCGCAGCCATACCGAGAGCAATGGCATCAATTTCGTCATCGAGCTTCTTGGCAATGTCTATTTTAAGGGTTAGTGCCACCATTTTCTGAACTGCAACCTTGTCAGCATTGCCTGTACCAGTCATAGCCTGCTTCACTTCCTGAGGTGACAGCTCTATCAACGGCAGGCCATGCAATCCTGCCAAAAGTACGATAATCCCGCGAGCCTCCGCTACGGCAATAACGGTCTTTTTATTAACGGAAAAAAACAATGTCTCAAGCGCAATGGCATCAGGTTTCCATTCTGTCATGACCGCTTCCAGGGTGCGATAGATTTGGGCCAGGCGTTCAGCGTGTGTTTCCTTCTTGTTCGTCTGAATGCATTGTGAGTGTGTTACGACAGTAGTTGCGCCAACCGTAATGATGGCAACACCACAACGATCAAAGCCAGGATCAATTGCCAGAATAGTTTGTTCGTTATTATTTTTCACGAATGTATGATTTACCCTGATCAGTTAGCTGGCGGCCACGAGGGGTGCGCTCTAGCAATCCAAGCTGGATGAGATACGGCTCTGTTACGTCCTCAATGGTGCCTTCGTCCTCCCCGGTAGCAGCTGCCAAATTTTTCACCCCGACTGGGCCACCGCTAAATTTGTCGCGAATAGTTTTCAATAGCGTGATGTCGTGTGCGCTAAGTCCATTCTCATCAAGGCCAAGCAGGACAAATGCCTGCTGTACGCTTTCTTCATCAATTGCCTGATCGTGCATCTGGGCATAGTCACGCACGCGACGGAGGAGATAGTTGGCAATGCGGGGAGTCTTGCGACTGCGCGCAGCAATAGCTGTGTGGGCATGATCAGGCAGGTCAATGTCGAGCAATTGGGCTGATCGTCCAAGGATGCGGGCGATTTCCTCATCAGTATAAAATTCCAAACGATAGGTACCTCCGGAGAAGCGGGAACGCAATGGAGCAGAGAGCATGCCAAAACGAGTAGTGGCACCGACGAGCGTAAATGGCGGCAAATCAAGCTGCACGGTTCGAGCTGAGGGACCCTTACCAATCATGATATCCATCTTGCCCGTTTCCATAACAGGGTAGAGCACCTCCTCGATTGTTTTGTTGAGGCGATGAATCTCATCGATGAACAGCATATCGCCTGGTTGGAGATTGGTGAGGATTGCTGCAAGATCGCCCACGCGTTCGATTGATGGACCAGAAGTAATTTTGACCTGGGCGTTCATTTCCTTGGCAATGACATGGGCAAGTGTGGTCTTTCCCAAGCCCGGTGGACCGTAAAACAGCACATGTTCCGGTGCCTGGCCGCGACTTTTAGCCGCGCCAATGAGGATCGACAGGGCGCGTTTGATCTGTTCCTGTCCAACATAGTCCGTAAAGGTCGTCGGGCGGAGCAGGGAATCGCTAAATTGTTCTTCGGGCAGGGTACTTGACATTTTGTTTATAGTATGCTATCCTATTACTAGTTCAATAACAACTACATTCTACTACACATCGCAGTAAGTGTGGAAAGAAGGTACTAATCTCTAAGCAGTCAGCCACAGGTTCTAAGTATTTGCGCAGGACGTTTTGGTTTCGACTGGGGCTATCCTATAATTATGCTTTACTTATACGTCACAGCACGTATAAGGACTGTTTGGAGATTAGTGCTTTTTTTATTTATAAAATGGGGTCTGACCCCTTTTTATTTTTCCTTAATTTTTCCTCCAGATTTTTATCATTTACAAGATAAAGGTAGTTTATTGGCAATTCAATTGGTATTGGTGAGAGCATGTTCTTTTGGTGAGTATCTCCATATGAACGTATCCAAACACTAGACCATCGCCAGTCCTGAGCTTTTTCAACTAACCCTGCCCGTACCGCATTTCCGTCAACGTACATCAATACCTGCAACAAGTGCCGCTCATCCTTAAGAGGGAATGATTTATATCTCCCCTGAAACAAATGACCTGTTCCTATTGTGTTATGTTTTCTATGCCACCGCTGGATAAAGGTGGTCGAAAGCCAATGCATGAATTTTGACAATTCATGATCTTTCCGAGAATACACTACAAGATGGAAATGGTTTGTCATGGTAGTTTCGCTTAGAATATCTATGGCAAATTTTCGCGCAGCTTCTATAAGTACACATTCAAAAAGCGCATAATCAGCATCTTCCTGAAATATTTTGAATCGTGCATTTGCACGATTAAGCACATGGTAAAATTTTCCTCCTAGAGCTTCTCTCGGTTTTCGGGGCATTGCTTTATCATTGCACATGTCGATAAAGTAAAAATAAAAAGGGGTCTGACCCCTTTTTATTTTTACTTTATTTCTGCTCGCTCAAATCGACGACAGATTGTACTTCGGCAAAGTCAGTGATGCCCTGAAGAATTTTGACGATACCGTCCTCGCGCATGTCGAGCGTGCCCTGCTTGTCGGCAATGGCCTTGATGTCGCGCTCAGTCGGATTGGAAAGAATGATGTGCTCGATATTGGCATCCATCTGTACGACTTCAAAAATGCCGAGACGTCCCTTGTAGCCGGTCTTGCCGCACTTGTCACAGCCATCGGCTGTCCAGACGGTGGTGGCATCAGGCTTCACGCCAAACTGTTCCATGTTCTTGCCATTGGCAACGGCGGTATTCCAAATTTCGGTTACCGTCTTTTTTTCGTCTTCAGTAATCGGTCGTTCATGCTTGCAGTTCGTACAGAGCTTTCGGACCAGACGCTGAGCGATAGAAAGTGATAGTGCTGATACGAGAATCTTTGGGTTAACTTCGAGGTCGATGAGGCGAGGAATAACACCAGAGGCATTGTTAGTGTGGAGTGTTGAAAACACGATGTGGCCGGTCAACGCTGACTCAACAGCAATCTTTGCTGTCTCTGAGTCACGGATTTCACCGACCATGATGATGTCCGGGTCCTGACGCAATGCTGAACGAAGGCCCTCAAGAAAGGTATAGCCTTTTTTGTGGTCAACTTGAGTTTGAGTGATGCCGGCAAGGTGATATTCGATCGGGTCTTCAATGGTAATAATTTTTAATTCAGGAGAAAAAATCTGCTGCAAGAATGCATAAAGGGTTGTGGTCTTACCGGAACCGGTCGGACCGGTCAGCAATACCATGCCATTGGGCTTGTTGATACCACGAAGAAAAATATCGAGCAGGGGAGCGGAAATGCCCAGCTCATTGAGCTGCACGCGAATGGACTTGGGATTCAAGATACGAAGCACGATGGACTCGCCGTATGCACCGGGAATCATTGAGGTACGAAAACTGATCTCGTCAGTTCCCAGGAAAGCGCTGAAGCGTCCGTCTTGTGGTACAGCACTGATGGTGAGTTTCAGACCAGAGAGCAGCTTGATACGAGTATTGATCTGCTTGTATGTATTCATGCTAAAGGTGGTGATGATGTGCAGTACGCCGTCCAAACGAAAGCGCAGCTCAACATGATCTTCCATCGGCTCAACGTGGACGTCAGAAGCACCGATACCAATGCCGGCCCCGAGGATGATTTCCAAAATGCGTGACAGATGATGGGCTTCGCCGCTTTCATTGATAGCGTCATTGATCGCTTTCACGGCATCATCTATCGTCTTAACGGTCTTACTAAGCTCAAGCAGGACATCAGGGGAAATATCCAATCCTCCCGCTCGAGAGCGAGTTGCATAGGACAGGTCGGTATAGTGACTCCACACCTTCTCAATACTTTTTTCACTGGCCATGACCATCACCACTTCGTAGCCGCTGCCTTCAAGAAATTTTTTCGCCTCAATTGCACCGTTTGCATTGGGGGAGCGCACTGCCAAATACAGTTTCTTGTCGATTAATTTGTACGGACCGACATCGAATGTACGTGCCTGCTCTTCGGTCAAAAGGCGAATAGCGTCATTGTCGATAGGCTGAGAAAGCAGATTGACGTATGTCAGGCCATATTTCTGTTCCGCCAGCATCGATACCACATCTTCCTCTTCCGCCTCACGCAAATTGTTGATTCTTTTGATCTGATCAGATTCGTCAAATTGGACCATAGTGTAATAAGTATAGCGTACTTTAGGGTATAAAAATAAAAAACACGCCTATTTTAAAATAGGCGTGTTGAATAAATTTTAGTTGTGCGTTCTTGGCTTAACGGGTTTTCTGCCGTTGTCTCTCGTGGTGTCTTGCCTTAACGATGAGGCGCGACTAGTAGTGGTTGGAAAGGGTGCTATCACAGTAGCCTTATCGGTAGATTTTGTTTGGGTTGAAGCGGGGTCAGAGCCTATTGAAATGTTTAATTTTTCAGACAATACTCTTTTCACTTCATTTACATTAAACACGATACCATATGCTGAAAGTTTTCTTACATCCCAGCGATTAAGGTTATTATTTACGCTCTTGTCGCCATTAATTTGCAGCCCCTTGTCTTTACTCATTGCTTCCAATGTTTCCTTGTTAAAGTAAACAAAAGGATCTATTGATATACCCTGAACCAGAATGACATTTTCAGGATCGCCATCCCTTATTTTCATTGGAATGGCTTTGCTAAATTTTTTATAGATAGCAACATCATCTGTTATATAAATACATTGACCATTAAAATCGTAGAATATATACCAGATTTTCCCATTGTTGTCCTTAATGAAGTTTTCGATAGGGTGCATAGTTAATACTCCTTCACCCCCATCAACATCTTTCCGGATATCAGATAATCGTGGTAAAGGAGGTTCTTTCAACAAAAGCTTGTTCAATAGCAATTTCATTGCTTCCGCAGACTTGCTATGCAACTTGATGTTAGAACCATACGCAATACGATAGGCATTGATCTTTTCAAAATCAATGCCTGATTTAAGAGCAATTTCCTTTGTTGCCTCGTTCGTAAAATTTACGAACGGGCGAGCAGACATCGATTGAAGCTCCACCCCATGGCCAATTGAATCAGCGGTAATATATTCGGGCAAGGAATTCCTTGCCGCAATATATGCTTCTTCATTATCGGTAAAATCAAGAGTTTTGTTGGAGTAATCGTAGAAAAAGGGATAATTTTTTCCATCACCTTTTGCAATATTATCAATAGGACGTAACACTAAAAAAGTGCGTACCCCCTTAACACCCTTCCTGGTCGTATCCGAATCATCTCGAACGATCCTGGTTGAAGTTTTTGGTGGATGAACGCGACATCCGACTTGTAGTAAACCAGTCACTACAAATAACAAGATCAGTATCTTTTTCATTTTCAATGAGTTTTTAGTTTTTTTCACCATATCACTTTTAAATGATTTTGTCAATGTCGTTGTGGGTTCTAGATCTAAAATAGCCGCTTCAATAATGAAGCGGCTATGGTTACTACGTACACTGAAAGAGTGGTCAAAATTTTACATTGCCTGGAACGTTTATGATTTCATACTGCTTGTAAGCAGGCCCGCCATCGGCAGAAGAGGCAAGTAACACATACCCGCTACTTTGAATCATTGCATTGGCGTTTGTACGGAGCGTGGCAGTATTGCCATACACGTTTGAGCCAAATGCGAGGGAGTCGCGCTTGGTAATAGGGTTGTAATAGATGTTTCCATCAGCGCCTATTTCGTCTCCACTGGCACGGTTAACGTACACCGGATAGTAGTTGAAAGAGTTGTTGGACGCTATTGGTGACTTGAGGAGCATGTATGATCTTCCTCCAACTGGCATAGGTCCGGAATAGGGATCCGATGACTGCGGTAAAAATTGGTGTGTTACCACCGGTGCAGAAGTAGAGGACTGGTCTGACCCATCTGTCTTTTCCTTTTTACAGGAAGTAAAGATGATACTACAGACAATAAAGCCGAGTAGGATGTTTTTGATACGCATAATATTCAATTGTTATAGAAGTGAAACAAATATTTTTTTGAATATAAACACATGTTTAAACAAAAGTCAATTTTTTTGAATGTGAACCGTCGAGTGTTTATGCATAGGGACTGCCATTGACAAGTAAGTCAAGTTATGCTAAGGTTTTAAAAAACAAGTTATTTAAGAAAACACAGAAAACTATGAAAAGAAGCTTATTAACGGGTGCGATGGTGTTCATAGGAAGCATCTGCACCAATGTGACCATTGCCCAAGTCCACGAGTATGAAGGTCACGGTATGTCTACCATTAAAGCGCAAAGAGAAACAAATCCAGAGATTATAAAATCTAATTGTAAAAAAGTAATTTTTGGAACCACCTCTGAAGCATTTACGGTAATTAGGAGTGACCTTAAACATGTTACCCAGCAGCAGATACTTGACGCCATAGTTCAAAATATTGCTGACCAAATGGATGAAGATTTTCTCCCTAACCATCCCGATGAGTACAGTATCGAATGGGTAACCTACAAAACCAATTCAGAAGAATGGAAGAAATTTTGCGCGGAAAATGAAGATAGCTATGTTAAGGATCAGGTAGGAGAATTAAAGTTCGATTACGGTGACCCGGCATCTTCATGGGTAAGTAGGCACAAGACCTGTCGTATCGTTGCTGTTATTACCCATGTTACAACGGGTAAAACAGCAAGGATATTCGCTGATTGCCTGAATGGTTTTCGCCCTCTTGATGAAACGATTACCAAGAGAGATGTTGACCGCGGACCAGGTGTTGTAACACCGAACTATCGTGGTGACAACAGTAATTGCTTTATCGAAAGCTTTACTGCAAGCCGTCTCAAGATAAGACGGGGTAGGTCAGTCACGTTAAATTGGGAGGCTACTTGTAGCCCGTTAACGCTAAAGGAATCTAATTCGTTAGAGGCAGATGCGGTCCGTCAGTTGATTAGGAAAAATTTACCCGCTGTCAGCGGTAACGGCCTGTCTGTTACTCCGATGGATAGGATAAATTATTACATGCTTACCACACCGGAAGGTACGGGCAAATATGTAAAGATCAAAGCCAAAACTTTTGTTGGAGAAAATTGGGCATGGATAGGTCCCTTGGGGGCCGGTGTTATTGCTACAGGAACAGTCCTGTTAGTAGATGCTTTAAAGAAAGGTCCAGTTGTTGTAGATAACACGTACCCAAACAATTTCCAAGGTGGTTCTGGGCCATCAGGAACGTCTGGAGGCACAGGTAGTCAAAAAACCACCTCGGTACCGCCACCTATGGTTGGTACCCAGAGCGTGCCGAGTATCCCGGTTGTTTCAACGATGCGCCCGCCAGTAGTTACAGTACGGTACATTATCCATTTTTAATGGAAAGCAAAGTAGTACTTGCGATAGTACAAAAAAATGGGAATAATGGTCTTAAAGATCATTATTCCCTTTATTCTTTAGTATCTTACTAAGTCGGTAGGAGACTAAAGAGTGAATTGACTTTTTTACTATATTATGTTATGGTAACAAAGTTAAAGTAAGTATTATAAAGTGAAAGAGATGAGTATGAAAAAAATAATTATATCAATGCTAGCAATAGCTTTCAGTATGATGTTGTTCTCAGCAACAGCATTTGCTGACGCGAGTTTGAACTCACCGGGGGCAATGCCAACGGTTACTGTAACAAACGCAACAACCCAGCCTTGTAACTTCGGGGCTATCGATGGTTGTTGGAAATCGAGTACGACTGCAAGTCCAGGCGACATAATTGCCGTACATTTGTATTTCAAAAATACTAGTAACGAAACAGCAAACAACGTTATGTTGAGTGTTCAGCCGTCTCGTAGTGGAGCAAACGTCACCTTTAATGGTGGGGTAGCTGCAACGAACGCTCCACGTGCGACAGGCACCGCATATGCCACCCTGTCTCAGGTAACGTCTATTACTTCAATGCCTCAGTCAGGTCCGTATCAGGCAGATTGGTATCCAAGTGCAAATAGTGCACCGCAGCCAGTTGATACTGACCAGTTGTTTGGAAGCGGATTTCCTATAGGCAATCTTGCTGCAGGTCAGCAGGGAGTCCTTGTGGTTCGCTTCATGGTAAACGGTTCAAGTACTAATCCTGGTACTTGTACTATCAACAGTTTCACTGCAAACCCTTCAAACATTCAGAGTGGCGATGCAAGTACATTGTCTTGGAACACTTCTAACTGTGATTACGTAAACATCACTTCAGCAGGAAGCAACTTGGTTGCAACCGGCAGTCAGACTGTCTATCCATCAAGTACTCGTACCTACACCCTTACTGCATACCCAAGTGGCGTAACTGCGACTACTACGGTAACAGTAGGGAATGGTGGCAATAACAACAACAGTTGTTACATCAATTCATTCTACGTTGATAGCAACAGTATCAACCAGGGCCAGACTACGACATTGCACTGGAATACCAGTGGTGCAAACTCTGTCTACCTTACTGGATTCGGTAACGAAAACAGTAGTGGCAGCATGAGTATCAGTCCTTACCAGACCACAACCTATACGCTTACGCTGAACGGTACTAACTGTTCAGGCGTGTCACAGTCAGCATATGTGAACGTCAATCAGGGCGGATACACTGGTGGCGGTACATACTACTCTCAGCCACAGGCTATTACGACAGTAGCAAGTGTCCTCGGTGGATACTCTGCTCAGCTCAACGGTATTGCGGTACCAAATACCAGCTATGGTTCTACCAATGCATGGTTCGAATACGGCAATACTAGTTCATTGGGCAATCGTACCAATGCTCAGGTAGTGAACTCATACGGTAGTTATCCATATAGTGATACCATCAGCGGACTTGTTCCTGGTGCAACGTATTACTATCGTGCAGTAGTGCAAAACCAGGGTGGTCTTGCCTACGGTAGCGTTGTGTCATTCCGTACTACGGCAAACACCACTACCTATACGCCACCAACACGCGTGATCGTGCAGTCACAGACTGTCACTCGTTCTGCGAACACCGGCTTGGTAGCAAAGAGCCAGCCATCACTCTTCAAGCTTGAAGTTGATAGTAACTTTGATCACATGTGTATCGGCGGAGACGTTGATTACACTGTGAACTACCAGAACATCAGTACTCAGGTATTGCAGAACAGTGTGCTCCGCATTACCTTCCCTGGTGAGCTAACCTACGAGACAAGTTCTCGTGGTGACTATGATGTCACTGATCGTACCCTCACTATCGCTCTTGGCGATGTGCAGCCAGGTGAACAGGGCAGTGTTACCGTACACGCTCAGGTGAACAACCAGGCAGTACAGGGCAAGCTTGCTGTGATCACTGCAACGATGGTGTACACCAACCCTGTCTCTCACGCTCAGGAAAACGCAATCGCGTACTCTTTGATCACAGTCTCAAATGACTGTCCAACAGTACTCGGTGCAAGTGTCTTCGGATTTGGATCATTCCTTCCACAGACATTGCTTGAATGGCTTCTACTCATCCTCGTCATTCTTGCACTCATTGTCCTCGCTCGAACCCTCTCTAAGAAGAAGGAAGAGCCCGCAAAGACTGCGTAATTGAACACGCATTCGTACCAAAAGGCCGACCACGTAGTGGTCGGCCTTTTGTGCTAAAATCACTCTATGGAACGCACCTATATCGAATCCGACACAGCCGCAATAGCCAAGGAAATCCTTAGTCTACTTGCTCCAAATAATGCAGGGGCAACGGTGGTGGCCGTTGAGGGGGATTTGGGAGCGGGCAAAACTACCTTAACCAAGGCATTGGCACACGAGCTTGGTGTAGCCGAGACAGTCGTTAGTCCAACCTTTGTCATTGCGAAATTCTATCCTACCAACCATGCCTCATTTGATACACTCGTGCATATGGACGCATACCGAATCGAATCATTGGATGAACTCGGTCCTTTGGGTTGGGAGACGGTACTACAGCAGCCCCGCACGCTCGTGATCGTTGAATGGCCTGAAAAAATTAGCGACGCAATTCCTGAAGATCACTACCATTTTGCCATTTCCCATGATGGTGACCAACGCAGCATTAGCCGGAAAAAATAGTATGAAAAAAACCACTACCAAAAAAACAGTCGTTCTCCTCGACTCACATGCCATCATTCACCGTGCCTATCATGCGTTGCCGAGCTTTGCGAATAGTGAGGGCGTACCAACTGGTGCACTCTATGGATTGCTCTCGATGATCATTCGCATCATCGAAGAATTGAAGCCGGATTACATTGTGGCCGCATACGACTTGCCCAAGCCAACCTTCCGTCATCACGCCTATGAGCAGTACAAGGCTGGTCGGGTAAAGGCCGAGGATGACCTCGTAAAGCAGATCATCACTTCACGCGAGGTCTTTGCCGCGCTCGGTATCCCTGTGCTCGATGCAGAAGGATTTGAAGCCGATGATGTCATCGGTACATTGGTGGGGAAATTAAAAACAATTGATGATGTTGCAATCGTCATTGCCTCTGGTGACATGGACACCCTCCAGCTCGTTGACGGTCAGAAAGTCCAGGTCTTTACCCTTAAGAAGGGCATTACCGATACCATTCTCTATGATGAGGCAGCAGTGAAGGAGCGTTACGGATTCAGCCCATTGCAGCTCATTGACTACAAGGGCTTGCGCGGCGATCCATCCGACAACATCATCGGCGTGCCCGGCATTGGCGAAAAGACTGCCACCACCATCATTCAGGAATTCGGTTCAATCGAAAAGCTCTATGCTGCACTGGAGAAGGATCCTGCCAATGGCAAAAAGGCCGGTCTGACTGACCGTATCGTGAAGATCCTACTTGACCACAAGGACGACGCGTTCTTTTCAAAGACCCTGGCAACCATTCGCTTCGATGCACCGATCGTCTACGAATTACCGGAAAAGACATTTGCAGAAAGTGTGAACGAGGAGGCAGTACTCGGCCTCATCGCTAAATACGAATTCTCCAGTCTTATCGCACGAGCCAAGCGGGTGTTCCATTTTGATACTGTTCAGCCGACTGAAGATATTGACCCTGATATGCTGCGTAGGGCTTCTATTGGTTTGTGGGTACTGTCTTCGGAACATACCAATCCGACCTATGAGCAGATCCTTGAGCGTACTCACAAAAAGACCCTGGCTGAAGCCATGACCACCATTCAAGAGGAATTGCAGCGACGCGAACTGTTGCCGTTGTTTGAAACCATAGAGGAACCGCTTATTCCCATCATTGCTGAAATGGAACACTTCGGCATCATGATTGACCAGGATTATTTCCGTACCCTGCAGGCACGCATGAAGGAACAGTTGGCCACTATCGAAAAAAGCATTACCGAGCAGACGGGGGTGACTATTAACCTGAACTCACCAAAGCAGATGTCTGAATTACTATTTACCACTCTTGGTCTTGCGCCAAAAGGCAAGCAGAAGGCCAGTGGTGCCTACACCACCAACGCCGAACAGTTGGAGGAACTGCGTGACGCCCATCCGATCATTCCGATGATTTTGGAATACCGTGAAGTTCAGAAACTCCTCACCACCTATGTCGAGGCATTATTGGGGCATGTCAAAGAAGATGGGCGCGTGCACGCAACCTTTTTGCAGCACGGCACGACGACTGGACGATTTTCATCCACCAATCCCAATCTTCAAAACATTCCTATCAAGGGAAATTCCGGCAAGGAAATCCGTCATGGCTTTATTGCCGCACCGGGTAATGTCTACATCGGCAGTGACTACTCACAGATAGAGCTCCGTGTCCTCGCCATGCTGTCAGGAGACGAGCAGCTGATAGAGACGTTTCGCAAGGGGGAGGACATTCACATGTCAGTGGCATCAGCGATGTTCCACGTGCCGTTTGATGAGGTTACCAATGACATGCGCCGCAAGGCCAAGGTCATTAACTTCGGCATTCTCTATGGTATGGGTATTACTGCCCTGCAGAAAAATCTCGGCACGACCCGTGCCGAGGCTCAGGCGTTTTACAACAGTTATTTCGAGGCCTTTCCCAAGATTCATGACTATCTGGAATCAACCAAGGAATATGCAAAAAAGCACGGCTACACCGAAACGCTGTTCGGTCGCCGTCGCTATTTCCCCGGTATCAATGCCAGTGCGCCATTTCTTCGTGCTATGGCAGAACGCATGGCGACCAATGCGCCCATTCAGGGCACCAATGCCGATATCGTGAAGATTGCCATTAAGCTTATTGATGATGACCTTCGTGTGGCCAAACTTATCGATAAGGTTCACCTTGTTTTGCAAATCCATGACGAATTGGTGTACGAAGTAGAGGAGAGCGCACAGGCTAAGGCCGAAGCCATTATTAAAAACGCCATGAATAATGTCTTTGATCGCGCCCCATTTCTTGTGACGGCGCCACTTGTGCCACTGGCGGTATCAATCGGCACCGGCAAGCGATTGGACGATTTGAAATAACCATTTAGAATAAACATATGGAAACAAAATCCTCAATACACCTGACCCTGGCTCATTCCTACCTTTCCTATTTTATTTTCAGCGTGGTTGGCCTGTTGGCAGACAGCTTCTTTTCATTTGAGGCGCCGTTACCACATGGTCAATGGATTGCCATAGTGTGCTTCATCCTCGGACCAATGCTCATCTGGTGGGCCCAGTATACTTCCGCCGTTAAGTCCGACAAGCCGTATTTTGAACGCGGACCATACTGTCTGATGAGAAACCCGACCCATATCGGTATTATGATCCTCGTGGCAGGATACACCGCAATCAGCGGATCAATTATTTTCCTAGCCGTAACTATTGTTGGCTATCTGGTTTCAAATGTCTTTTTCAAAAAATACGAATCATTGCTCCATATAAAATACGGTGACCTTTATAAGAAATATAAGGCCAAGGTGCCAAAAATTTTCTAATGCTTACTATTGTTGTTGCCGATACTAAACCGTTTCGCAGTAGTCGCATTGGTGATGTGATGAAACAGCACAGCGGGGGAGAGGTCATCATCATTGATGACACCCTCGCCACTATCGCTGACCTTGAGCAGTATCTCTATCCGTCACTCTTCACATTCGGTACCCCGATTGTGCATATGCGTTTCATGCTCGAGGCGCGAGAGAAGGACCTTACACCAACGTTGGTGAAAAAACTCCTTGCCAGTCCCACAATGTTTCTTTTTGAGGAATTGTCACTTTCGAAATCACTGCTGACGAGTATGAAAAAACTCGGGGCTGATATCCACGAACAGGCTTCTACCAGCAATGCTTCGGCCAAGAGCAATCTCTTTGGCGTGACGTCACTCATTACTATGCGAAATAAAAAAGACCGCTGGCTAGCCTATCAGCAGGCAATCTCTCACTATCCGATCGAAGCAATTCTCGGCATGCTGTATTGGAAGATCCGCGACATGGCCATCAAGGAAAAGGATTCCCAGGGAACATATCATACCCTCTACACCGCCATGCTCGTTGCTCATGCCCAGGCATGGCAGCAGGGTACGCCGTTGGCACTCGCCATAGAGAAAGTGCTGCTTACCCACTAGCTGGTATACCAAAAAATAAAGACCCTTTAGGAGGGTCTTTTATGATTGAGGAAGGTATTATTAAGATTTGTTTTTTTTGAAAGATCTTTCGGAGAGGAACAGTTTGTAGTGGCACGCACTGATGAGGTGTATAAGCCGGAAGATCACTTAGCTATAGTGTAGTAACAAACCTATGCCTTCGCAACGTCACTGTGGGGATAACGCATTGCGAGGACGGTAATGAGTATCCCTGAAAGCAATACCACGGCAGACATGAAAGGAATGGTCACAAAGCCAAATTGGGACACATAGACATTCAGACAGCTTACACCGCTGGTACCGCAGACATCGATGCCGCTTTGGGGGAAGATGCTAATGTAGTTATGGAACAATGCGATAAGGAAACCGGCGCTGCTGAGCAGAAGGATTTGGCGCTGCAAGAGCTTGCTTTTGCGAAGATCGTCAGTGAAGAGCAGAATGGCGATAGGGAAAATGCAGAGGCGCTGGTACCAGCAAAGCAGGCATGGCGCATAGTCGAAGTAATTTGAATAGATCAAACTGCCGATTACTGCTCCGGCAAAGACGATGCGAAGGATGATGCCAGCATGATCTGCCACCCATCCGGCAATAGGGTTGTCGGTAAGCCATGCGACGACAAGAATAATAAGAGCGACAAGGAGGATAAGAGTGCCAATGGCAACAATAAGGTCAAACATATGAGAATAGAAGATTAATTGGTTGGTGCAACGCAGCCAGTCTTTGCTGCAAGCTGGGCAAAGGTGTGTTCACCGGTTTCGCGAGTGCCATCAGGGAAGACCCAGGTTGGGTAACCGGTAATGTTGAGACTGTTGCAGAGGTCATTCTGTTTCTGGTCCTTAGTCTGGCATTCTACATAAGGAAGTAGCTTTTCTGACTTGCCGAACAGTGCCTTCTGAGCCTGGCAGTGTGGACACCACCAGGCACCGTAGAACTTCGTACCGCTGTCGGTGATGCACTGCGCGAAGCTGTCGTACTTGCCTGGCTTCTTTGCTTCAACTACCAATAATGCAACGATTGCACCGATAACAACGACGGTAACAATGATCCATATCCATGTATTTTTTTTCTTCATATACGTATTACCGTACCGCGCGCAGGCATTTTCTGCAAGTACCAACAAAGGCCAGTTGGTGACTGTAAATCTTCTTGAACAGACGAGAGACATTTATGGCTTGCTGATCAAGGCTTTTTATACAGAAGGGAATTGTTTCGACGGTATTGCACGAATCGCACATAATGTGGTGTACATGGATCTTTGGTCGATTAAGCTCATAGAGCGCCTTTTTCTTGTCAGCGGTAATAGCCTGGACGAGCTCCGCCTCGACAAATGCATTAAGGGCACGATACAGCGTGGCCAGGTCGGCACCAAGCTTTTTAGTCTTGCGTTGCAGCGTGGAAACAGGGAGAGGGGCAGGGGAAATCGAGAGGATTTCCAATAACAGCAATCGTAACGGCGTCTTCTTGAAACCGTGCTCCTCAAGCAGAGCGGCTGCGTCAACTGGTTGCATTTGCTTCTTCATATCTGTAGTATATACAAATGCAAATGATTTGCAATTGTCAGGATATCAGTTATAGTACAATAAAAACATGGTAATACTTATTAGCATTTTCGCATTCATCGCAACACTCCTTGGAGGATTGTTCGCAATACGTTTCAAGGACAAGCTGCACTTGATCCTCGGCTTTAGTGCCGGTGCCGTATTGGGGGTGGCATTTTTTGATCTGATGCCAGAAGCACTGGGGCTGGGCAGTCAGCACTATGGTTTTACCAATATGATTGCATTTGTGGCAGCGGGATTTTTATTCTTCATGCTGCTTGATCGCTTTGTTATTCTTCATGCCCATTACACAATGCATGATCATGATGCCGTAGAGCCCGCTACTGCCACTACTGTCCGAGGGAAATTGGGCGCAACGAGTCTGTCTCTTCACAGCTTTCTTGATGGTGCCGCTATTGGCTTGGCATTCAAGGTATCACTAGCAGTCGGTATTGTAGTAACCACTGCAGTATTGGTGCATGATTTTTCTGATGGTATCAATACCGTAAATATTGTGCTGAAAAATAAGGGCATGCGTGGCGAGGCATTGAAGTGGCTATTCATTGATGCACTGGCACCAGTCCTCGGCGCTGCGTCAACACTATTCTTCACCGTTCCTGAATCTACGCTTGGTCTTATATTGGCATTATTTTCCGGATTCTTTTTGTACATCGGTGCCAGCGACTTACTCCCTGAAAGTTATCATAGTCATCCGACCAAATGGACAACAGTAATGACCGTTGTTGGGGCAGGAGTGCTTTTTCTCGCAATACGTTTGGCAGGGGTATAATATCCAACGCTCATTGACTTTTTTAAATATTGTGATATTTTGAATAAAAATCATATTCATTCACACATAATAAAAAAACGTAAAAATGAAATTAGGCGATTACCTTTTGGTGGCTTTAATCGGATGCCTTATCGTTGTGTTGGGCATAGTGCTTTACCGCGATAATAAATGGCCATTTTCTCATTCAGTAAAAAATTCAGTAAAAACAAAATCTGTTTCAGTAAACATTACGGTTAAAAAAGATTCAGCCCACATTATTCGTAGTTTGCGGAAAAAAGTCGATAGCCTGCAATTTTTGCTCACTAGTCGTCCCATGCCTGTTTCAAAGGAATACTTTGACAGCAGGATGGATAGCCTTTTGAGTAAACTTGGAACAGTGCAGCCGATTGTTGCTCCGAAGAAGAAAGTAAAAAGAATCCGCCATCGCAAATCACATGATGACTGCAGCTGTGGTATTCAGTAAAAACCAAAGCCTTGCCGGTAAACCGGCAAGGCTTTTTTAGTTATATAGAAAGCATTCGAAATAATGCGATGCCTGCTGCAACGGAAACATTGAGTGATTCCTTCATGCCCCGCATCGGAATTTCGGCTACAATATCTACTTTGCTAAGAATATTTTTCGGTACCCCCTCAACTTCATTGCCGAGAATAAAAGCGACTGGTTGCTTTATCTTTACCTTCTTATAATCAATAGCATCTGGTGACTGTTCGATAGCAATGATCTGAACACCAGCCTTTTTTAGTTTGGTAATGAGTGGCGCAAGAACGGTAACCTTCTTCCAAGGTATGGTTTTTTCCGCACCAAGGGCAGTCTTGGCGATGGCACTATTGGGACGGTTAAATTGATCCAATGGCGCAGGACTAATGCCAACAATATATATGAAGTCGATACCGCAGGCATCGGCGGTACGAAATAATGATCCAACATTTTGGGCACTGCGAATATCAGGGAGTATCAATATTCGGCTTGGCGTATCCGTTGTTTTCATGTATTCTGCATGGTATAGTTTTTGTCGCAATTTGCAACTCGTAATTTGTACAATAACCACATGCCCTTATAGCTCAGTCGGTAGAGCAGCTCCCTTTTAAGGAGACGGTCCCTGGTTCGAGCCCAGGTAGGCGCACCCCAATCTTCGATGCCTTTCAAAGAAGTGATCTGACTTTAGGTTTGTTCGGTGCCAACAGCGGTACGTTAGGTA
>JARIGS010000026.1 GCA_029288725.1 Candidatus Nomurabacteria bacterium
ATCCCGTAGGGATCGCGCTTTTGCGTTCTATTGACAATAGAAAACTATGGTGTTATCATAGGAGCATTACTATACGTATTGTGTTATTGACTATCTGAGTCTGAATGACACAGTAATAGAAAATAACAAATATGCATACAACAAACAGTCGGGGACCGCGTCCAGCACGCTCGTCTTCGTCAGGAGGCAATTATGCGCCTCGTCGTAATTTTAATAGTACTTCGTCAGCTCCTCGCCGTAGTTTCGGTGGTGCTTCTTCCTCTGCAGGATATCGTGGAGGTTCCCGGGGTGGCTTTAGCGGAGGACGCGGTAAGCGTTCATTCAAGGGCGATAGTATCGATACCTCTCGCTTCATTAATCGTGCAACAGCAGTAGAGGAAATAGTACATGTTGCAAAGCACACCTTTGCTGACTTCGACGTTCATCCTTCATTGCAGGCTAACCTCGATGCCAAGGGCTTCGTCCAGCCGTCACCGATTCAGGATCAGGCTATTCCTGTCGCTTTGGAAGGAAAGGATGTGATCGGTATTGCCAATACTGGTACTGGTAAGACTGTGGCATTTCTTATTCCAATCATCAACAAGCTCGTCAGTGATCGTAATCACAAGGTCATGATCCTCACGCCAACTCGTGAGCTTGCCCAGCAAATCGAAACCGAGTTCCGTACCCTCACTCATGGCATGAAGCTGTGGAGTGTCTGTGCTGTCGGTGGCCTACCGATCATGCGCCAGATTCGTTCATTGGAAATGGGTGTTCATATCGTTATCGGTACACCTGGACGCGTGAAGGATCTTATCTCACGCAACAAGATCACGATGTCACAGTACGGCACGATCGTGCTTGATGAGGCAGACCGTATGTTGGACATGGGATTCATCGATGATATGAAGGTCATTCTTGGTGCAATGCCCAAGGAGCGCCAGACCCTGTTTTTCTCAGCGACATTCTCACCTGAAATCAAGGCACTGTGCGGACAATTCCTCACTGATCCAGTAACTGTTGCGATCAAGACTCGCGATACTGCTGCCAGTGTTGACCAGGATATTATCCGTGTTAGCCATGTCAGTGAAAAGATCGACAAGTTGCATGACTTGCTTGTGCAGCCCGAATTCAGAAAAGTTTTGATCTTCCGTGAGACCAAGCATCACACTGATGAATTGGCTCGTGAACTTCGCGGCCGTGGCTTTGCTGTCTCAGCATTGCACGGTGACATGCGTTCCCGTGAGCGTTCCCGTGCCGTTGAAGCCCTAACCAAGGGTCAGATTCAGGCCGTGATCGCCACTGACGTTGCCGCTCGCGGTATTGATATCCCCGACATCAGTCATGTAATCAACTACGACACCCCGTCAACCTACGATACCTACGTTCACCGTATCGGCCGTACCGGCCGCGGTAACAAGAAGGGTGTTGCGCTGACATTTGTTCGATAATGTGATATCTTATAAAAGCTTTTATAAGCTTTTAGCCAATGTAGCTCAGTTGGTAGAGCACGCCCATGGTAAGGGCGAGGTCATCGGTTCAATCCCGATCATTGGCTCCCGAGGAAATACTTTGATTTTTTCTATTTTTACTGTATAATCACGGCTCATTATGGAAATCAGAAACATTGCAATCATTGCGCACGTTGACCACGGCAAAACCACTCTCACCGACAAAATGTTGGCTTTTTGTGGCGAGTTGATGGATGGCGGCTCAATGGACTCAAACCAAATCGAACGCGAGCGCGGCATTACTATTTATGCAAAAAACACCGCGGTTAACTATAAGGGAACAAAGATCAACATCGTTGATACACCGGGTCACGCCGACTTCGGTTCAGAAGTGGAGCGTGTGCTTCGCTCAATCGACTCTGTCCTCCTCATTGTTGATGCCCAGGAAGGACCAATGCCGCAGACTCGCTTCGTCTTGAAGAAGTCTCTAGAACTTGGCCTGAAGCCAATCGTGGTTATTAACAAAATCGACAAGCCAGGATCAGATGTTTCCGCTACGCACGATGCTGTTTTTGAATTGTTCATGGAGCTTGGCGCAACAGACGAGCAGCTTGATTTCACCACGGTCTATGCAATCGGTCGCGATGGCGTAGCAATGACCAATCCTGACGATGAGCGCAAGGATCTTACACCGCTTTTTGAAACTATTTTGGAAAAGGTTCCGGTTGCTGCAAACGACACGACCAAAACATTTCGTATGCAGGCATTTAACCTGGCCTACGATAACTTCCTCGGTCGTCTCGCTGTCGGTCGCGTCTACGAAGGCGTGGTGAAGGCAGGTGATACCGTCTATGTGAAAAGTGAAGGGGCAGAAACACGCACCGCAAAAATCACCAAGCTCTTTACCTTCCACGGCTTTACCCGTGAAGAGGCAGCTGAAGCGCAAGCAGGGGATATCGTCATGCTTGCTGGTATTCCGGACATTTTCATCGGTGAAACTATCAGTACCGTAAAGGAAATGGAATTGCTTCCTGCTATCACTATCGATGAGCCGACTATCGTGCTCGACTTCCTCGTGAACAACTCACCATTTGCCGGTAAGGAAGGAAAGTTTGTGACCTCTCGTCAGATTCGCGAGCGTTTGGAACGCGAGCTTGAAGTGAACGTCGGCTTGAAGGTGGATTTCTCATCAGACGAAAATCGTATCGCCGAAGGCTTCAAGGTTTTTGGTCGCGGTGAAATGCACATTGCCGTATTGCTTGAAACCATGCGTCGCGAAGGCTATGAGATTCAAATTTCCCAGCCACAGGTTATCATCAAGGACGTTGATGGCGTGAAGAGTGAGCCGTTTGAAGAAGTGACGATCGATGCTCCAGCAGAACACCAGGGTGTGATCATTGAAAAGCTCGGCATGCGCGGCTTCATCATGGCTGACATGAACTTGAAGCACAATACTGTTCGTATGGTATTCACCGGTCCGACTCGTGGCTTGCTCGGCTACCGTAACCAGTTCCTCGTTGATACTAAGGGTGAAGGCATCATGTCCTCACGTGTGCTTGGCTTCCGTCCATATGCCGGTGAGATCACCCGCCGTCAGGTTGGATCAATGATCTCCATGGAATCAGGCAAGGCATTGGCCTTTGCGTTGTGGGGCTTGCAGGATCGTGGGGTGCTTTACATTGCACCAAACACTGAAGTCTATGAGGGTATGGTTATTGGTAATACCTCAAAGGGTGAGGAAATGACCGTGAACCCAACCAAGGGTAAGCAGCTTACGAACATGCGCGCTTCTGGTTCTGATGAAGCGGTGAACGTTATTCCAGCCTGGACGATGTCGATTGAACGCGGCTTGGAAGTGATGACCGATGATGAATTCCTCGAAGTCACCCCGTTGTCAGTTCGCTTGCGCAAGCAATACCTGACCGAGACCGACCGCTCAAAGTCACGAAGAAAATAACTATAAAAGACCCCCAAAGAATTCTTTGGGGGTCTTTTATTAATTCTTATATTTTTATTGATATTCAATTATCTATTATGATTGTCTTTTAGAAATTAAGAACACCCTTAGACATGGTGATCTAAGGGTGTTCGGATCCTTACGGACATTGTTCTGCTTTTCTATTTCAAGAAAGCATACGGTCCCACTTGCTTAGTGGTTCCTCGGGGACCAAGAGGTCATGCTGGTATGCTAACAAAGTTTCATTTTAAGGTCAAGAATGGTAGTATGGCTTTTATGAACGAAAAGCGCCTCAAAGAATTTTGGAACAAGGAATACCGAGATCCGGGGATTTTTCAGTTGTCGGATGAGGCAAGCAGTGACCTGCAGAAGTTCACGCGCTGGCTGCAAAAGGAATACGGCAAGGACGTCCTTCGCCCCGACATTACGGTGCTTGATGCCGGCTGTGGCAATGGCCGCAATTTGCTGTGGCTGAATGAAGAGTTTCGTGTTAATGGTTTTGGCTATGACATTTCGGAGGTGGCGATCAAGCAGGCTACCGACAATGCGGCGGCGCAGAAATGGGGAAGTAAACTGACATTCAAGGTTCATTCGATTGCCTTACCAATTCCGCTCCCTGACGAATCGGTGGATATTGTACTCGATATGATGGCATCGCACTTCCTGAAGGAAAAGGAACGCGCGATCTATTTCAGCGAAGTGGCGCGCGTGCTGAAACCGCAGGGCGTACTCTTCTTTAAGTCGTTTTATGTTGAAGGTGACCGTCATGCCAAGGATTTGGTAAAAAACGAAAGTGCCGGTGAGCACAATGCCTACATCCATCCCAAGCTCGGAGTGTATGAGTACGTCTGGGACGATGCCTCAATTGAGGAAACCTTTGGCAAGGACTTTATCCTTCAGCGCAAGGAACCATCCTACAAGCACAACATTCGCGGCAAGCCAAATAAGCGCCGTTCAGTAGTCTGTTATTTTGAAAAGAAATAGGATATCATGAATCCTATTGCCAACGTAGCTTAGCAGGTAGAGCAGCGGTATCGTAAACCGCAGGTCGCCGGTTCAATTCCGGCCGTTGGCTCCAACAAAAATATCCCCGCAAGGGGATATTCTGGATTCAGCACAGTTGTTCGGGTGCAGCTTTGTGGCATGTTCGTAAGTATGCCAACCCTTCTGGGCTTAACACTCTCGAGTTACTGTAATATCCCAGGTGTAAGTGTTCAGGATTGGTGACGATGCGGACTTCATGCAAGCCAGTCTCGAATATTTTTCTTTCTAGTAATACATGGGTATATTGAAAATCCGAAATAATCGCATTGCTCACCTGAATAGAGGAAAAATCCTTTAGTTTTTGTGAGCAGTGTTTTTCTACCACTGTTTCAGCATCATCCTGTCGAAATAAAATAATGTCTTGAGCGGTTGCGATATCTTCGTTCCTGATAAAACCCAAGCATACATACGTTCGATAGGGCTGATCTTTGTTGTACCTAAAGATTTCAGCTACCATCTTTTGAGTTGCTTCAATAATACTTTCTGAGCAGTATTCGTTAATACCGTCAGACGTGAGATAGTGTTGTGCCATTGCGTAAAGAATTTTTTGACAGTATCCGATATTTTGGCGGTGAAGTAAAGGGTCTGCAAAATGCCAATTTTTTGCTACAGTACAAAGGATAATGAACAAGGAAGCGATACAGGAACGGATACAGGCTATCGAAACCGCCATGATGCAGGGGGATTTTTGGCAGGATAAGAATAAGGCTCAGGCTCAGATCAGGGAATTGCAGGAGCTGAAGGATTCGCTCGAAGGATTGGGCAAGTATGACAAGGGCAATGCCGTGATGACGATTTTTGCCGGTGCCGGCGGTGACGATGCCGAGGATTTTGTTGGCATGCTGTTCACGATGTACATGCGCTATGCCGAGAAACAAGGCTGGCACCTGTCCTCAATGGAACAACACGCTAATGATCATGGTGGCTACCGTAACATTACGTTCGCGATAGAAGGCAAGCGTGCGTATGGAACATTAAAAAACGAATCCGGTGTCCATCGCCTCGTGCGTATCTCACCGTTCAATGCCAATGGCAAGCGTCAGACGTCATTTGCGATGGTGGAAGTTATTCCAGAATTTTCGAAAGGGGATACTGAAATTGTTATTCCCGACAATGAATTGGAATACTCCTTTGCCCGCGCTGGGGGTCCTGGTGGTCAGAATGTGAATAAGCGAGAGACTGCTGTTCGTGTCGTGCACCTCCCCACAGGCTTGTCTGTCCATGCTACCAACGAACGCAGTCAGGAACAGAATAAGGAAAAGGCATTGGAATTGTTGAAAGGAAAACTCTACAAGCGACAGGAGGAAGAACGCAAAGCGTCAGAACATGGCATGCAGATTTCCAAAACCACCGACAACGAATGGGGAAGCCAAATGCGCTCATACGTATTGCATCCGTACAAACAGGTGAAAGACCACCGCACCGGCGTCGAAGTTAACAATGCCGAGGCGGTACTGGAGCGTGGCGATATTGAACCGTTTCTTGAGGCTGAACAAGGCCTGTAATAAGAGCCCTTTTGTCTATTGACTTTTTATAAAAAATGTGATATGATTTAATTAAGAAATGCTCATTCACAGGAGTTTTGGTTGTTTCCAGAATGCTTCGCTTCGGAGCCTTGCGGTAACAATCAAAACTTAAAAACATGAAAACAGTTGTTGTTATAAACATCCCTCAACTTTTTGGTAACGGTAAAAGAAAAATTAACATGCTTGTGTATGAGAATAAACAGCATACTAATGATGAATCATCCATAATCCGCGATCTGATGGGTGGTGATTTTATGGGAACCTTCAGGTACGATCTTGCCAACCTGGATCAAATTAAAATTCTGATGGCGGAAAATGTGCAAGATGTATTGGATCGCGCAAAACAACATACCGCGGAAACCGGCATAGTGTTTGAAAACCAGGCCGGCCAGTTTATGCTGTTGAACACACAATCAAGGGAAGATCTTGAGAACGTGATACGTAGCATCGTTGGTGACGCTCAGTTCAGGGTAGCTTCAGACAAATATGGTTTAATGAAGTGCGTGCCCACGTTATCTGCTTAAAATGTTTTCTCAAAACCAAGACCCCTCATCTATCGTTTTATAGTGAGGGGCTTTTTTATTTCACGCTCAACAATATGCTATACTGATAATTCGTTATGATTAAGTTTGTAAATGTTTCAAAAGTCTATCCAAACGGTTCCGTGGCATTGGAAAATGTGAATTTGGAAATAGGAAAGGGTGAATTTGTGACTATTGTCGGTCCGTCCGGTGCTGGCAAGACCACGCTTAATAAGCTCATGCTTGATGAGGAACGACCAACTGAAGGGACGGTTCTGTTTGAAAATGTCGACATCAATACCTTCAGTCGCAGTCAGATCACCGCGCTTCGTCGCCGCATCGGTACGGTCTTCCAGGAATTCCGTCTTCTGCCAAATAAGACCGCTTATGAAAACATTGCCTTCGCAATGGAAGCCGCTGGCAAAAGCGATGAGGAAATTGTTTCCGACGTGCCGCACGTTCTCCAGCTTGTTGATATGGCTGATCGCATGTTTCACTTTCCGAATCAGTTGTCTGGTGGAGAAAAGCAGCGCCTGGCCATTGCCCGCGCCATCATCAATCAGCCGGAAGTATTGATCGCCGATGAGCCAACCGGCAATCTCGACTCTCGCAATACTGCGGAAGTGATTGAAATTTTGAAGAAGATCAATGACCTTGGTACGACCGTTATTCTTACCACCCATGATCCACAGCTGATCAAGGCCGTGGGGCAGCGCATTATCAGCATGGAACGTGGCCGCGTCGTAGGGGATGACCAACGGGCTGCAACGGTCATATAATACGGTATACTATGGATATGTTTTGGATCAGATTGAAACGAGTAATCAAGGCAGGGTGGGTAAACTTCCGCCGCAATAGTGTCGTGTCATACGCCGCTATTTTGGTCACGACTATCACGTTGGCTGTGGTGACAGGATTATTTCTCTTCCAGGCTATTCTCAATGCCTCCATTGCAAGTATTCAGAGCAAGGTTGATATTGCGGTGTACTTCACCGTCAATGCACCGGAGGATCAGATTCTCAGCCTTGAAGGTACGTTGCAAAAAATGCCGGAGGTTGCGTCCGTCCAGTATATTTCAGCTGATCAGCAGGTTTTGGCATTTCGTGACCGTCATTCCAATGACTACCTGACCCTTCAGGCCCTTGATGAGCTTGGCGATAATCCATTCGGTGGATTGCTTCAGATTACTGCCAAGGACCCAAGTCAGTACGAAGCCATTGCCCAGGTGCTCGAAGGCGATACTGATATCGCTCATGACAATTCCCAAATCATTCAGCGCATCAACTATTCTCAGAACAAGGACATTATTGATCGTTTGAACAATCTTATTTTCAATGCTCGTCGCTTTGGCTTGATCCTGACCCTTATCCTCTCATTGGTCTCTATCATCATCATGCACACCACCATTCGTCTCACCATCTACATGGCTCGTGAGGAAATCGGTATCATGCGCCTGGTTGGTGCCAGCGGCTCATACGTCCGTGCGCCATTCCTTGTTCAGGGCATGCTCTACGGTGCCTTTGCCTGGCTACTCACCAATATCGTCTTTTTCCCACTGACTTACCTTGCTGGTGACAAGCTCACTGACCTGCTCGGTATCAATCTTTACTCATACTACACTAGTCACTTCTTCTCAGTCAGCGGTCTCGTGCTCCTTATCGGATTGCTCCTCGGTATGATTTCTAGTCTGATGGCCGTTCGCCGATACTTGAACGTGTAGGAAACCTTACCACTTTCCCGGACCGTCTCCCTCCAAATACCATTTGTCACCATACTGATCGATGCCAATGATTTGTCCATCACTGGTCATACACACCCCTGAGGTGTCAGTCTTTGCGATCAGCTTTGTGCACCCTCGAAAGGCATAGTAATTATCAAAACTGCTGTGTGCCACACGGAGCTTGTGCACCTGTACGATTACCAATGCAGCGATGACAATACCGATAATGGAAAGGGTACCAAATACTATGTTCTTTCGTGAATTAGTCATAATGAAGAGTATATCCTTTATTGCGCCTTTTTCCGAGGCTTTACGATCAGCACTGTCATAATAGTATTGGTAATAATCATCACGACGGAGTGAAGGGTGGTGGCAATATTGTAGGTGCGTAATGAAAAGAGTGCGAGGATGTGGCGGAGGGCATTCATACTGTAGAGTATTGGCGTTTCTGTTGCGGGGAAATGCCAAGTCTTGCGAATGGTGGGAATGAATGCGATGAGGTCAATGCTGACGGCGATAATGACCGAAATGGTTGGATCCTTCGTAAGGATCCAGGGAATAATGCCGAGCAATGCGGCGATAAGAAAATACGTGTCGCTTCTGACGATGTGCTTGAAGCCGTAGCGTAATGAAAAGAGAAAAATAATGACGGTGAATATTTCTGAAGCGGCGGTTGGCAATGCACCAATGCCGGCACCCTTGGCAACCTGTCCAAAAAAGATAATGCAGGACACGATCGTCCAAATCATCCAGGTATAGGGATGGGGTTGGACGCGTCTTTTTACAATGTCGATAAGATAGGGAACATTGCCAACAATGGCGAGTAGGGCGGCAATAACCGCAACGGCTGCTTTCATACAACCAGTATATCAAAGAGCGCTCTATTTGATATACTAAGGACATGGCAACAATACACATTGAAGAAGCACCCTTGTCCCGATTCCTTTTTTCTAATACTAAGACCTCGCTGGTATGGCTGGTCATCCGCCTCTATGTCGGGTACCAATGGCTGGTGGCCGGGTGGGAAAAAATACACAGTCCAGTATGGGTGGGCAACCAAGCTGGTCCTGCGTTGCAGGGATTTATCCAGGGTGCATTGGCAAAAACACCGGGAGCCCATTCTGACGTTGCCGGCTGGTATGCCTGGTTTTTGCAGCATGCGGTGCTACCGCATGTGAACGTGTGGTCGCACTGCATTGCCTATGGAGAATTGCTGGTAGGCATTGCCCTCATACTCGGTCTGTTGACCGGTATTGCGGCATTCTTTGGATTGTTTATGAACCTTAACTATCTCCTTGCTGGTACTGTCAGTATCAATCCGATTCTTTTTGTACTGACGATTGGCATCATGATGGCATGGCGCGTTGCCGGCTATATCGGATTGGACTGCTATGTCTTGCCCGTCCTTGGTGTGCCATGGAAACAGCACAATGATCAGCCTTCTTCATAATTTCTTCATTGAATACGTCATAATGAAGACATGAAATTATTGCTGGTAGAGGACAATGAAAAATTGGCCCAGTCGATACAAAAAGGACTGGAACAGGAGGGCTATGCGGTGGACGTATTGCTGAATGGTGACGAGGCTGAACAGCGGATGTTTGCACAGGGTGTCGCATACGATGCAGTGATCCTAGACGTAATGCTGCCCGGTAAGGATGGCATTGCCGTCTGCCTCAGTGTCCGTGACCACGGTATTATCACGCCGATCATTATGCTGACGGCCAAGGACACCCTTTCCGACAAGGTCAGCGGGCTCGATGCAGGTGCCGATGACTACTTGGTCAAGCCATTTGCCTTTGAGGAACTGCTGGCACGCATCAGGGCACTATCGCGGCGTCCCGCTCCGCTTATGCCCGTGGTATTGCAGCAGGCAGGGGTGCAGCTCAATACTGCAACAAAGATGGTGACGGTTGACGGCCTTCCTGTCGTGCTGACCCTGCGCGAATTCAGCATACTGGAATATCTCCTGCGCCATCCGCAGCAGGTTCTGACCCGTGAGCAGATTATGGCGAATGTCTGGGACTATTCGTTTGATTCGTTCAGCAACGTCGTCGACGTCCATATTAAAAACCTAAGAAAGAAATTGGGACACTATGAAAAAAATCTTGAAACAGTGCGTGGCATGGGCTACCGGTTTACGGTCTAACCTTTTCGCCTGGGCGCGAATTAAGCTGACCGCGCTTTACCTGCTCATCATTGTGGCAACCTTGGTCGTCTACAGTACGGCAATGTACTTCTCATTGCTGCGTCATGTCAGGGGCGAAGCCGGCATCGACCATCTCCAATTGCAGATCGGCATTATCGATGTCATCACCTTTATTGTCGCTGCAGTCGGAAGCTATTGGCTAGCCGGGGCAACGTTACGTCCGATTAAGAAAGCCTTGGATGCCCAGGAAGCCTTCAGTGCCGACGCATCGCATGAATTGCGCACGCCATTGGCAGTGATGAAAACCGAAATTGAAGTATTGCTTCGGAGTAAGGAGACATTTTCTCCCGAGGTTACGAAGACCCTTAACAGCACCCTTGAGGAGATTGGTACGCTGACGACTATGACCACCGATTTGTTGGAGCTCTCACGCGGTCGCCAGGCAAGGAATGAACAAGTAGCATTGCCGGCCGTAATACAGAATGAAGTAGAGACGCTTCAGGCGTTGGCTCGTGCAAAACATATCGATCTTGCCTGTACACTTGCAGGTCCTGCGACAGTGCGCGGCAATGCCGAACGACTTGGTCGAGCTTTCAAGAATGTTATCGCCAATGCCATTACCTATACTCCTGAACAGGGAAGAGTGACGGTAGCACTGCGAGTTGCTCATCATCAGACAATCGTGACCATTTCCGATAATGGCATCGGTATCAGCGAGCATGACTTGCCGCAGGTATTCACTCGTTTTTATAAGGCTGATGCTGCCCGCGCCGCTCATGGCAGTGGTTTAGGCTTAGCAATTGCCAAACAGATCGTTGAACAGTATCAGGGTACTATTGCGATACAGAGCGAACAAGGAAAAGGAACCACCGTTACGATCACCCTTCCGATCAGTATGTAACGCTTCATGGTGTCTTCATATACCTCGTGTTTACTAAGGGTATATGAATATCGATACCATTGTTGGAAATTATTTTTTCTCGCTGCGGACGCCAGCGCGGACGGCATTTTTTACGCTGGTCACCGCACTAGGAAATGTCGGTGTTATTGCCGGTCTTGTCGCCATCGTAGTGCTCGTATTGTGGTATCGGAATAAAAAACAGCTTGCCGCTGCACTTATCATCGAGCTTGGCATTGCTGAAGGCATTACCTATGTCGGCAAGCTGCTGTTTCACCGCGCTCGACCGCTCCATGCACTCATTGTCGAAAACGACTATTCTTTTCCCAGCGGTCATGCCACCATTGCCGTCGCTTTCTACGGCTTCATGGCATTTTTATTGTTGAAACAATACACGAACAAACACGCTCGGCTGGCTGTTGTTATAGTGGCCAGTGTCATCATTCTGTTCATTGGCATTAGTCGCCTGTATCTCGGTGTGCATTATTTCACTGACATCATTGCGGGTTATGTGGTCGGTACGATTGGCCTGCTTACCGGCATCTATCTCTCATAACATGCGCTTCATGCTAGCTTCATGTTCATCGGTATAATAAAAACTATGGATACCATAATACAAGACGACAAGCTTGCTCGGATTATCAGCCCGGTACTCAACAAGGTGCCGGAAATCACGCTCTATTTTTGGATTATTAAAATTCTCTGCACCACCGTCGGCGAAACAGCGGCAGACTTTCTCAGTAGTACGTTGAACCTCGGTTTGACCATCACTAGCATCATTATGGCGGTATTGCTTATCGTCAGTCTGATCTATCAGTTCAAAACAAAAAAGTATGTGCCAAGCATCTACTGGCTTAGTGTCGTGCTCATCAGTATTGTTGGCACGCTCATCACTGACAATCTCAGTGACGGTCTCGGCATTTCGCTAAAAATCACCACTCCCATCTTCGCCGTTATTTTGGCGGTAGTCTTTGCGCTCTGGTACACGAAGGAAAAAACGCTTTCTATTCATAGTATCAACACCTTTAGTCGGGAGGCATTTTATTGGCTGACCATCCTCTTCACGTTTGCATTGGGCACGGCAGCAGGGGATTTAATAGCAGAAACATTCGGTATCGGCTACCTTCCCTCTGTCGGCATTTTTGCCCTGGCCATCGCTGTCATCTATTTCTTGTACAAAAAAGCCAACCTCAATGCTGTGTGGGCATTCTGGATCGCCTACATATTGACTCGTCCACTCGGCGCTTCAATCGGCGACTACCTTTCACAGGCCAAGACCGATGGAGGACTTGGGCTAGGAACGGTTATTACCAGTGCGCTATTTCTTACTGCTATACTTGGAACGGTCATCTATCTGACCAAGACCAAGAAAGACACATTTATTACAAAACAATCAGCATAATACATAACCATGCAGGAAAAAATTGCGAACAAATTACCGGAAATCACGCTGATCTTCTGGATCATGAAAATCTGTGCCACTACTTTGGGCGAAACAGGCGGTGACCTTTTGGCTCAGACGCTAAAGGTGGGATACGGCGTCAGTTCCATTATTCTTATCAGCTTTTTCCTTGTGACGCTTACCAGTCAGCTGGCGGTAAAAAAGCACAATCCGATACTGTATTGGCTGGTTATCCTTTCAACCAGCACCGCCGGCACGACCATGTCTGACTACATGGACCGTACGCTTGGTTTGGGCTACGCCAAAGGCTCGCTCATTCTCGTGTCGATCCTGCTCGCCATCTTTGCCATCTGGAAGCTCAGTAAGCTACCGTTGTCAGTGAGCAAGATCACAACTTTCAAGGGAGAGTTTCTCTACTGGATCGCCATTCTTTTTTCCAATACCCTCGGTACCGCCCTTGGTGACTTTCTCTCCGACACTTCCAAGTTGGGGTATATCGGCGGGGCAGTGCTGATTGGCGGATTGCTGGCACTGATTGTCGTAGCGAAATACTACACGAAGATTTCAACGGTACTACTCTTCTGGCTGGCATTCGTGCTCACGCGGCCATTCGGTGCAACGTTTGGAGACTTGCTCACCAAACCCCACGCCAAAGGCGGTTTGAATTTTGGCACCATTGGTTCGTCAATCGTGCTTGGTGTGATACTGGCAGTGCTTATCGCCGTCAGCTATCATAAGGAAACGAAAAAGACTCGCCTCCTTAGGGAAACAATTTTGGGAGTGGAGGCTTAGATACATTGACTTCGCCAATTTTTCCTTTACTATTAAGGGAAATTTACCCTCATTAAACTCATTGAATATGGAAAGTATTGTACAGTCTCACTGGGATTTTTCTTGTTTGGGATACCAGTTTGAGCGGGACAGCATGCTCTCGGCCCTAATGAAGTGTTTCCAGAACGGTCTTGAAGATTCTGCGATGGTAGAAGTGGTTGCTCGTTTTGCCTCGGAAGCAGATCTTATTGTTCTCGCAGTAAAAAGCCCGCACGCCTCTGGTGAGGCACTGATGGAAATCGCCAGTCACCCCGCTAATGCTCATTGCTGGATCGAGCTTTTACGCCATCCCAATGTCACCAGTAAGCACATGGAATTGTTATTGAGTTACGAAATTTCACCTCATTGGTTTGCCATAGAAAGAACAATGGCTCTGTCACCGCATATCAATGATGCAATTGCATACGTATTACTTGAACGGAATTCAGCGGACACCTATGGTCCGATATCGCCTTTCTTTCAAAGAAAGCAATCAGAGAAAAATTAGGTACTATACGCATTGTCCGTTAATACATCCCTGTCACCAACGTTTCATGATGCCTGCACTGTTGCCCTGACCTCAATGCCGAAATTCAAGCGCACTGGATAGCCCCCTTAATGTAACCACCCGCATACTGCGGGTGGTTTTTAATACTCTAGAATTGGTAGTGACGATTAGGCTGCAGCTCGTTCATTCGGTTGGAGCAGACTGACGCGATTGCCTTCAGTGTCCTGAATGGAAACCCACAGTCCTACGCCGGGAATCATTTCTGGTCCCATACTGCGACTGCCATCTGCAGCCATTGCGCCGAGAATGGTGCCGCCGTTTGCGGTTACTGCAGCCAGTGCAGCATGAATATCCTGCACAGCGATCACCACTGACGGCGCCTGAGAAACCGGGTCTTCAGTCTTTTGATAAAAACCACCATTGATTGCTCCGGGTCTTTGTACCATGCCCTGCTCATCGGTTTCTGTCGTCTGTGCCACGACATAGTTACCCATTTCCGGTCCAAATTGCTTCATCTGCCACCCGAATGTCTTCTCATAAAAGCTTTTCATACGCTCACGATCGTTATATCCCATTTCAAAATGTGTAACTGGATTCATATATGTGTATTTAAACTAATAACTACTCGTAGTATACCAATCTAGAGTTTTCCAGGAAATGGGCTATACTTGGGGTATATGACATCATTCGAAATACCTCCACAGCCAGAAAATCTTTCTCCTGAACAGCAGGAGGCGAAAGTCCAGCCGTTGGAAGAGGGAAATGTGGAAACTAGTGCGGAATATCCTGAACAGGGAAAAATGACCGCTGAACAAGAACAAGAATTAAAGGAGGCTATTGATGAGGCGTTACAGAATGGGGAACAGCCTACTTTGTCAAAGCGGGAAGGTACGGCGTTTTACCCTCCGGAAGAAAAGAAATCAGAAAAATCAGGAAAGTTGGGCAAAATGGCGCGAGCCGCTGCTACTTTTCTTGGATTGACCGCAGGATCGCTTGGGTTACTTGGTAAGGGGGCGCATGCTCAGGAAAAAGGAAAAGATAAGGATGTGGTGAAGAAGGAGGCGACAGTTAAAGAGGCGGCGCCCCTTCCCGAAAAAAAAATGAGGGAGTGGAATGCGTATGTGAAATACCTTGAAAAAATAGGACTGAAAGGAGACAAGTCACTTGATAATTATGAGACTTCTGTGAAAACTTTTAATCAATGGCGAGAAAGTGTTAAGGCAGAAACTCATGAATACCCATCACTTACCTACGATGATATGGGTGAGGTTCAGGAGGAACTTGTCGATGTAAAAAAGTATGTGAATGACAAAATCAGGGCACATCATGCAGCTTATATATATGATGCCAATAAAAAGCCTATATGGGATACTATTAAATTTAGTAAAAAGGACATTATGGCAAAAGATCCCCAAGGGCGTGTGATCGCTGGGTCAAATACTACTAATACTATTTTCCCGCTTGGTGATCCTGAATATAAACCAAAGCGAGAGATATACATCGATAAAATTACCCATGAAAAAAGGGAAATTGAAGTGCTCGATGATACTGCTAAGAATCATGTCCATAAGGAAAAGGAAGTCATTCAGGTTCCGCCAGAATACCGAAAATAGCAATTATTGCTTAACTCCCATATCGTACCTTCGAAGGACGTCGTCACTATAGGTTACTGCAAAGTGCGGCTTATTGTCCTGATCGAATGTTACATCAACTGACTTCACGTTTGTCGGCTCGTTGGGAGCATGAACGGTTGCGCCAAAGGTTTCGGAAATTTTCTGTCCAATGCCGTTGTCTGCGCCGGTAGAGCATGATGCCATGATGATTTCTGGATGTTCAACGAAAAAGTCCTTGAGACGAGCCGTCCCTTTATTATCGAACGTTTTCTTGCTTACTTCTTCAGCAGAGTTAACCTCAAAGCTGTCCTCCATACCGTGAGCGGCAAAGAAAAGGTAGGAGATTTTATGCTGTTCGCCATACTTATCGTTAAGTTTTGCAAAACGCTTCATGATGTCGTAGCGCGAATCGAATTCGGCAATGCGCGTGCCGATCCCATGTTCACCAGTCTGCTTGAATACTGATTCAATAACGTGGGCGCGCATATCAAACGCCTGGTTATGGTCCGTATTGGTAAAAAGTACCACGCCATACGGTTCGTCCTTGTCGCGATCATCGTATTGCTTGATGAGGGCATCGACAGGGTAGCGACGAAACTCCTTTATGCCAAATTCTGAAAAGAGACTCTGTACGATACCGGGTCGCTGCTGCTCCAGCGTTTCCATTTTTTCAAGGTTGCGAGAGATATTATTATACGAAGCTGCTCCTGAAGCGGGAGAAATATCCCAGGCTTTTTTAATATCAGGCAATGTAAGGCCGTAGTGCCCCAATTCCTCGTTCAGCTTTTTCTGGGCAGGTTCAGCAATGTGTTTTGAAAAGGAGAGACAGCCGCTATGGAGCTCCTCCCAATCTTTTTCTGAACATATCGTATCAAGCTTGGCTGCTAACAACGCATCAAATTGTTCTTGCTCAGTCAGTGCTACGGTTTTAACCAGTTCAGTGAGGCCTGCTATCACTCGAAGTGGCAACAGCATCCCTCGTTCAAGAAATAATGCAATCAATGCCTTGCCCTCCTCGCCCTGAAATCCTTCCGGGTATATTCGGGCAATGCCATCAAGGACGCGAAACAATCTTGGACTGTCCTCAATATTTTCAATTCCTTCTGCCTTGATTGCGGTACCTATGCCCTCGAGTATGGAACGGGCAACGTCAATGGGGAATCCCTCTGAGTGCTCGAACGAAGTGCTATCAGGCCGTTTGATATTTTCAAACATCGCCGTATTGGATTGTTGGTCAAAAAATTCATCGAAGGTATATACCAGATCGAGACGCAAGCGCTTGTCGGCAAATGCCCTGCGGACATTTTCCTGACTGAACGACTGCTCTACTTTTTCTTGGGCAATCTTTAGCGAAAGCTCATCAACCGGTTCGCGTTTCATCCATGCCTGATGTTGTATTGCTCTTTTCTCTCGGTAAAACTTACTTACTTCGCTCAATGGATCCTTAATGGTTTCCTGTACCGCCGCAGTAGTTTTTTCCCGTAACTCCTGCTGAAGCTGGCGATGTTTCCATTCATTCTGTGAGTAGAGGTCTTCTTCAATACGCTTTGCCTGGTGAGTGAGGGATGATCCTTCCGTTCCACCGAAGAAATCCTTCATCTTTGTCTTGAATGACGATGCCTCCTTTAATTTGTCGTCACGATCCTTGCGCTGCTCCTGTATATGAGTCAACATCTCATCTCGTTTTTCTTGTTCAACATCCTTCAGCGTACTGCCATCGGCTAGGGTAAGATTTGGTCCCTCGATTTCCTTAAGTTGTTCCATACAGTGAATTATAGCAGGCAGGCTTTTGTTGGTATACTCCTCTCTATGACCACCTACGTTGCCCTCCTCCGAGGCATTATGCCGATGAATCCCAATATGAAAGGGGGGAAGCTTAAGGGCGTCTTTGAGTCATTGGGGTTTAAGGATGTCGCGACTGTCATTGCCAGCGGCAATGTTGTCTTCCGTTCGCCTTCACCGGACACTGCCGCCCTCGAAGCCAACATAGAAAAAGCCCTCCCAGCCCAGCTGGGATTTACCAGCACGACCATCATTCGCAGTCAGCAGGAACTCGAAGCATTGGCAAAGAAAAACCCCTTCAAGGGCATCAAGGATGAGAGGCCCAACTACCTCGTCGTGACCTTTTTCAAGGATCGCAAAAAAGAACTTTGCACCGTCCTCAATACCGATGAACTACGCAACGGCACTACCACCTTCATGAAAGATATCGAAAAGCAGCACGGCAAGGAAATCACCACCCGAACCTGGAAGACGGTGGGAAGGGTATTAAAGAAGATGGAGAAGTAGCTAATTTCTGTTATTTGACAAAACAATAGTTCAACGCTAATGTCATTTCAAACAATCAATCATTATGACAATAGAGATAGTTACGGATTGCACTGGCATCAAGCAAGAGGCAATCAGAAATGTTTTTTCTAAGAGGTTCAGTACAGATAGTTTGAATGTAGGTTTGGTAAAGAGTAAGGGGTTTGAGACACCGCTCACTCAGGACAGCTTTCCTCTGACAGTACAGAAACGATTCCAATGCATCAAGGAGAATATTGAAAACCCTGATGTTTTTATTGCAACCATCCAGAAAGGGTATTACTGCGTAAATGGAGTATGGTTCCTTACCGCATGTGTCGGAGTCGCATACCCGTTATATAGTATGCTTACCGCAATGACATCGAGTGTACCGCTACCATCTATTTGCGCCAAGAAGAAGTCGCTGCACTTATCGATGAACATGAGCGATATTCTGAAGGAGCAATATCCCGAATGGGACAAGGAAAACGGTTCGGTATACACCCTGCTGACCAACGAAGAGGAGGCTCCATGGCTCGAACAACCGCTTCGCCACTGCCTTAACATCGTTACAAAATTTCAGTAACAATTAAGCTAAAGGCCCGCATTATATGCGGGCCTTTCTTTAATTAAAAAGACCATTTCCCACCATTGATTTTTTACTCAAAAAACGCTATTCTACGTGAACCTTTACAGGTAATTTGCGGGTTCGTCTAATGGTAGGACTACGGTTTCTGGTACCGTCTATTGGGGTTCGAGTCCCTGACCCGCAGCAGTAATTAAAATGACTTAAAATTCAGTTTCTTGTATTTTTATGGAAAACTATTTAAAAACATTATGGGGTAAAATTATTGCCTTTGGGGGAGGGGTTCTTGTCATATTTGGAATAATTGACTACGTGGTAAAATGGGGAATATATACCTTCATCTTAGAAAAAATAATTGAGCCTGTTATCAGCTTAGTATTAAACAATATGACACCCCTTATTCTATTTTTAATAGTGATATGGATTATTTTTTTAACAATTCGCATAAAAGATTTTCTTTTTAGAAATCCTTCTTCTAGGGCTGATAATGTATCAGATTCAAAATTTAATGAAGATTTTGAAGAAATAAAAAAGACGGTAAAGTTTTTGAGAGAAAATAGCGTGATTTTAAAAAATAATTTTGATAAAGAAACCGGAGCTATAAAATCTAGAATGTCAGAATTGGAAGATGATACATATGAAGTAAAAAGAGAGATATTTAAAAATCAAGCAAAAGAATATGAAGAAAAAGGGCAGGAAGGAGGGATTCTTTGTCGAATAAACTTACTAGAAATGGATATAAAAAAGAATTGGGATTTTAGAATCCACGATACACTGAATGATATTTTGAAGTATTTACAAAGTCATTCTGTTTTTAGTCAATCAGCATCAAAACTAAAAAATACACTTGAAAAACTTCCTGTAGAATATGATCTTATTAAACAGAAAATTTTAGATTCTATTAAATTTCACTAACTATATTTACCGAAAGAATTTGCTCCCAACCTAATAAAAGATCCAGTGTCATTAGATATGATCTCGTCATATTAAAAATGCCACCCCTATTTGGAGATGGCATTATTCTCAATTTAAAATTAAGAGTAGATTAGAAAATTCTGTTTCAGGAGTAACAACACCAAAGTTGGTAGCGCGTACACCGTCTTCAGGGTTAAAAGAAAGAGCAGAGGGATACCCGGGGGAGAGCTCTCCGTTGAAATGTTTACATGCTAGTTCAATAAACCCCCGTTCCTCTTCTTCTAGGAAGATCATTAATCTAAATCCACAAGGGAGAAGATCAAGTTTAATCAGCTCTCTAAAAATGACCAAGGCTTGGGCTGCGTCAAATTTTTTGAGTGTGCCCATTTCTGAAGACTGCTTGATTATTTCCTGTATGGACATTTTTCCTTCATACCCGTACAGTCTTGCGGTCGATTCTTTAACCCCATCAATTTTCCTTGTCTCGCAAAACTTAAAGGTAAGAAGTCCTGAATACCGATCAGAGGATAAGCCACGAAGTGTTTCCTGTAGGAGCTTTATCAAATCAACTTTTTCTTGCGAAGCTCCGATTGTAATATCGGGGTGTTCAACCAAGACGATTTTATTTTCCATGCTTTTAATTTTTCTTTATTTTACATATAAAATATATTTTATCAATATAAATTGAGTATCAACATTGATTCACACAGTCTATAAGATTGGGATAGGTTACCTTACAGAATAATAATGTCTTTTTAATGGACAAACAGGGTATAATGTAATTAATGTATTATGAAGAAGATAAGGTTACTGTTTTTGTTGTTAAGACAGGACATAAGATTACGCTTTATTTTAAAATTTTAGTGCTTTTCTTTAGTGAGGCTATGCTGGCTTATTTCATAATAGTACTTTCTATGGGATTAGCTCCTCTCATAAGAGTCCCTCGAGTTCTTCTATCGGTTTTAGATCAATATGCACCCTTAATATTGAATTCATGGCCTACTGCTATTCTTGTGATCGGCCTGACTTTACTTATTACACAGCGTAGCTCCATAGACGAGTTCATAAGAAAAAGAATGACTAAAGCGGGGCCGGGTGGGGTAGAAGGAGGAATATTAAATCCTCAAGAGTCTCAAGCAGAGCTTGATGCAGCGAGTAAGGGCGAGACAGCAGGTGCCATAACTCCAGTAGCCACACCGGGGGCTGTAGCTGAAGAAAATGGGATTGGTCACGGTTCTGGTGCAACAACAGAACCTACTCCCGAAGAAAACCTCGCGGTGTCCGAGCCGAGATCTCAAATTCAAGAGTTGTCCAGAGAGTTGATGTTTGAAAGAATCTATAATTTAATATTTGGCACGCAGATTTCAGTTCTTGTGTGGCTTCGAAACAACTTAGCTGGTATATGGTACGCGGCACTTGCTAATGTCTATGAACAATGGAGAACGAATGACGAGATTCTCAAAAATTATTCATTGGATAATTATATCGGTTTTCTTATTGCCAACGGCCTCATTGTTCCGGTTGAAGAAGTTGGGGGACGTAAGTTTAGAATTACAGATTTTGGGCTCGACTTTCTGAGCTTTATTGACAGGAGAGGCTATAGCCAATACAAGCCACATTAATTCAGGTCTGAAAACTGATATAATAATCCGGTATGGATAGTATTCATCAAATTCAGAAAATAGGCTCATACCTGCATGTGGACGAGCAGGGCTTTATCATTAATCCGACCTCAATACATACAATCCAGCCCGAATGGTTACCTATTGTTGAAAAGGTGAAGGAGGCATACATGCAGCATTTCGGAGTTAATTTGCATAGCGTGTATATCAGAGGATCAGTTGCGAAGGGGCAGGCGATAGAGAATATTTCCGATGTCGATTCGTTTGCCGTTATTACGCTTCCTTATGAAAAGATAGATACTTCATGGTCTGATGCCTTTGAAGAGAAACTTATTTCTGAGTATCCGTTTGTCAAAGGAATTGAAATGGGATGCATCCCGCTAGAAGAGATTCAAGATCATAAGGGCGATCAAATCATGATCAAGACCCAGAGTGTTTGTATATATGGAGAAAGTCTTGCCAATACGATTCCTCCTATGAAGCCGGGCACGGATACTGCACAGCACGTAAAATACATACAGATTGAAATTATTAAAACTAAGCAATGGCTTGAAGGTGAACACACTGAAGAGGAAATAAAAAGAAAATGTACCTGGATCATGAAGCGCATGCTTCGTTCAGGATTTGAACTAGTAATGGAGCGTTCCCAGAAATACACTCGAGACTTGTATCTTTGCTATGAAGGGTTTTCAGAATACTATCCTGAGAAGAAAGAAGCTATGTACCGAGTTTTGGAATTGGCAGTCAACCCCACATCTGACAAGTCTGAAATAGGGATTGTCTTGGAAGGTATTGGGTCATGGATGACTGAGGAAGTCGAAAGAAGCTGGCGTAATTAGTTTTGAAATAGAAACGATAAGTAAATATCCATGAACGACTTTCTCAAAAATACTTTTAATAACCAAGCCGAGTTGTATAACGAGGTTCGCCCACGATATCCGTCGGAGCTTTTTGATGTCCTGGAAGAAGCTGCCAAGCTTTCTAAGGATTCCCGTCTACTTGAAATAGGGGCGGGGACCGGTCAGGCTACAAAGCCTTTTGCAGAGAAAGGCTACAATGTAACTGCTGTTGAGCTTGGTGATGAGATGGCAAATGTTGCGAGAAGGGAACTTGCTGGTTTTGGAAATGTGGAAGTAATCACAAATTCGTTTGAAGATGTTGAATTGCCTTTACGAAGTTTTGATTTAGTATATTGCGCCACCGCATTTCACTGGATCAAGCCAGAGGTGAAATTTGCAAAGACACATACACTGCTTAAGGACGGTGGCTATCTGGCAATCATCTACACTCATTATATTTCCGACAAGGAGCATGATGACTTCTTCAAGGCGGCTCAGGCTATCTTTGAAAAGTATGACAAGTACAATTCCACTGCTGCGGGAAAATCCCCTGTATTGCCAACCGATGAGGTTAAGGAAGTAAAGCTAGATACAGAATTGTTTGAACCGATGCTTTTCAAGGCTTTTCCTGAGGTTCTACGCTACAGCATCGATGATTATATTAAGCTTATTTCCACGTTCTCATTTGTCATTGCAATGGATGCAAATGACAGAGAAAATTTTTTGATGGAAATCAGAGAGTTGGGCAACAAAGAGTACGGCGGCATAGTCACTATTCCTCTTAGCATGTCACTGACACTTGGAAGAAAGATTGGAAACTAAACTGCTCGAGGAGGCGGGCAAATGATATACTTACAGAATGAATAATTCTGGGCATCTGATTTTTAATGAAGATCTAAAAACCATTCTTCTTGGTGTTAAAAGTGAAGATGTTATTACCGATGCAGTAAGAAAGTTTGCAGTTACAAAAAACCTTCTCGAGAAAAAAGAATTTCATATTACGATTGTTGGAAGGGAGACGGGGGAAAAGCTTCTGGCTGAAAATATTGATTTTAATAAAATAAAAGAGTTGGTAGAATCTTTCGAATGGCAGTTTTCATTGAATCAGGAATTCTATTTCATTACCAAATCATATCCTGATGAGCAGAGAAGTTCCGTTATCGAAATCGTACAGCTTCCTGACCTACTAGGTTTTTATGAACAATTAAATCAATTAACTGGTCAGAATTTTGCCCTGCCATTTTCTCACGTAACACTTTTTACCAATAGTACGAAACAGGAAAACCAACTCAGGGGAATAGGCATATATTCAGAGGCAGAAATGAAAGATCTTTCTCCAGAATTGGTTCAGATTACTACATAGATCCCACTTCGCCCCCAGACGGCCAGCAAGTAAAAAAGTAGAATGAATCTCCACCGTGTTACAATTTGAAATATGAATAATCTCCATCAGGAATTAGCACAGGAACTTATAGCCATGAGAATAGAAGATCAGCGTATGAGAAATTCGGGCGTTTTTGACACGGAAGTTGATGTAAAGAATACGGAAAGAATGAAAGAAATCGTCGAACATGGTGGCTGGCCAACTATTTCTAAGGTTGGAGAAGAAGCTGCAGATGCTGCCTGGATATTGGTACAGCATGCTGACGAGGATCTCAGCTTTCAGGAAAAATGTCTGGAGCTAATGAAGGCTCAACCCAAAGGTGAAATAAGAAAGCGAAATATCGCCTTACTTGAAGATCGTGTACGTGTCAGTAAGGGAATGCCACAATTGTATGGCACGCAATTTTACAAAGGACCAGGTGGAGAATATATTCGACGCCCAATTGAAGATGAGGAACATGTCGTAGAAAGAAGGTTAGAAGTTGGTCTCCGCACTTTGGAAGAAGAGGAGGCTACAATGAATGGTAAGGAAAGGAAATAAACCGAGCACCCCCATTTTCCTTTCTGCACTACTCATCCTTTTAGTGAAAGCTACACATTTTTTACAGTTTGAGTTACAGTACTAGCATGAAAACCTACAAGTATCTCGGCCTTCTCACCACTCTGTACGTGACCTTTCAGTTAGTTTCCGATATCACCGCAGGAAAGATAGTGCAATTGGGTATCTTCACTGTCTCTGTCACAGCTCTTTATTTTCCGTTTACGTTCATCTTTGGCGATGTACTGACCGAAGTGTATGGGTATGCCAGAGCTCGAAGTGTGGTCTGGAAAGTGCTGCTCGCGTCGGTGCTTGCAGGAATTATATATCAGCTAGTTATACTGTTACCTCCCGCTCAGGGCTTTGGGGCCAATGCGGCATATGCAACAGTGCTCGGTTCAGTACCGCGAATTCTGCTTGGCGGATGGCTGGCGGTCTGGGCCGGAGGAATGCTTAATGATTATGTCATGGCAAAAATGAAAGTTGCCACTAAAGGAAAATATCTCTGGGCTCGTACCATCGGTTCAACAATAGCCAGTGAATTTGTAAACTCAATCTTGTTTTACGCTATCGCTCTTTATGCCATTCTTCCAAACGGCTTACTCATTAGTTCTATTCTTTCTGCGTGGTTTCTGAAGGTGATTGTTGAAGTTGTATTGACCCCCGTAACGTACGTAGTGGTTGCGAAGTTGAAGAAAGAGGAGCAGGAAGATTATTATGATACCGATACTAATTTTAATCCATTGATTATTAGATAAATTATGGAACTTTTTTATAAGCTCGCCAATTCATTACGACGAATATACTGGTTCATCTTTCGGCCAAATACCGTCGGAGTGAAATGTCTCATTGAGCATGACGGAGAATATCTTTTAATACAGACTTCATATTCTGGAACATATTGGACCTTGCCTGGAGGGGGTGTTAAAAAGAATGAAAAGTTGGAAGATGCAGCACGAAGGGAAGTAAAGGAGGAGCTTGGAATTGAGATAGGGAATATTCAAAAGCTTGGTTTTTATAACAGTACTGCGGAGTATAAAAAAGATACGGTGTATCTTTTCCGAGCCCATGTTGATGAGAAAGATTTTAAGAAAAATCATGAAGTCTCGATGGCGCAGTGGTTTCCGAAAGATGGGCTACCAGAACATACATCAACCGCAATTAGAAAAATCTTGCCATTGATACGGACAGAGGATCTTCGTATGAAATTGGAAGAAGTTCCTATCGATGAAAAACCAAAAATATTTTTAGCATACTGTGACGAGTGTATTCGTCAAAAGGAAGAAGGTCTGCTTCGAGCTGAAGGGGTTGCATATAACATCACTGGTTGTATTTTTATGAAGGAATTAAGCAAGATTCCCGTGATAGAAAGAGTGATTGATTTTGCTAGCATTATGGAAATTCCCAGAGAAACCAGTGAAGGTGCTGGCATACGAATCGGTGAAAAGTGGACACCAGAACTTGCGGGGACGTACAAAGAGAAACAATACGAAGAGTTACTATTGCTGATAGCGGATGTGAGGGAGAAATATGGAAAATGATTTGAGAAACAAAAAAGCCGCTAAGAGCGGCTTTAAGTTTTATCTTACTGATTTCTGTCGAGGGTGGTCATAGAACACTCGTGCACTAAGTGTGTCACATATGTGAATAAATGCGGCGAGCGATCCCTGAACGCGTTTGGTAGGATGGTAGTCGTTGCCCTCGCCGTGTACATATTTGAGAGCATTCCAGTGCTGGTTAGTCAGCTCAATATTGTACCCCCTTACAATGTTTTGAAGGAATCTCCATTTTGCTTTTTCATTGATAAGATCGAGGCGACCGCCAATGTACTTAAACGGTTTTTCAATATCATGAAGAAGCAACGTTAATAATGCATCGGAAAGAGTAAAATGATAGCCTCTCTCTTCCGCATACAGTTCATAGAGATCCGTAGCAAATTGCATTGTTTCGGTGAGGTGATCAACGTAGCCGCCCTCCCAGGCCTGGTGTTTCCTTTTTGAACCGGGCGAAGAAATTATTTTTTCCTTATGATCTTCCAGTAACCTTGCGCATCTTGCATCGTTTGGTGCATGGATAAGCAGGAGATATTCCTCAAGTGTTTTCTTTCTCATTATTTTCAATTTTTTCTCATACTACGTTTTAAGACTAGTTTGTCAACAAAAAAGCCCCAATGGGGCTTTTTGAATTCTTGAAAACACTACGCGCGATGGATATAGCCAAATCTTCCGCTGAGGTGATGCGGGCGATGGCTTACCTTTTTGATGCCTTCGCCGGGGTAGACGGGGCCGGAAGGTTCCGATTCGGGTGGTGGCATTTTGATTACCACCCCAGGCCGTTTCAGGGCAATGATGCCGCTGTCGAGGTACTGCTGGAAAAGTGTGGGATTTAGTATCCGCCATTTTCCGGCAAGTGCTCTGAGCTTTATTGTGCCGTGCTCATAACGAACTGCTGCAATCTCTTCTTCTTTGATCCAGTACGAACAGCGCTTGCCGTTAATGACGAGTTCAAACAAGACCTGGCCGCCCGTGATCATGGTTGGCTTGGCGGTTTCGACCAGCGGTGGCTGACCTGGCTCGTTAAGTACTACTAAGTACGTCCTGATTTTCAGGATAGTTTCCGTAGGGGTTTCTTGAGTTTTTGACATAGTGCAAGTATTTGTTTTTTTAAAATACTACATCAAAATCAGAAAATGTACAGGGTATGCTAAAATTATTACGTCATGCAAAAACGCCTTATTCCATCAATCCTTCTCACGCTTTATAGCGCATTGCTTATCAAAGTCATGGTCTTTAAGGATCTGCCGGTTATTCGAGTAGGAGGGCTGATGTTTAAGTTTGGAGGCAAGGAGGCTGTCCGTCCACCAAACTTTGTGCCGTTCAGAACCATCGCACACTACGTGTTTGGCAGTCAGGGAATAATCATTGGCGGCATTAACCTTGTCGGCAATATTGCCTTGCTGGTACCGATCGGATTTCTTGTTCCACTGGTGTATCGAACTATGACCTGGAAGAAAGCTGTTATCCTCGGCATTGCGGCTGGACTTGTCATTGAATTACTCCAGACCGTATTGCATGTCGGAATATTTGATATTGATGATCTGATACTCAATGCTCTTGGCGTGCTGATTGGGTACGGAATGTTTGTACTTATTTTTTCTTCTTCGAAAAACGCTTGAGGAAACCGGAACGGCGAAGGGGAAGTTGCAGTGGGACGGATTCGGCAAAGACCCAGAGTTTTGAAGCGGCAAAGTTCCAGAGGAACGTCACGAGCGTTGCACCGATCACGGCAATGATGTCGTAGAGATGGAAGACACTGAGGAATAATGACAATGACAGAAGGTTGAGGCCAAGGCCGACACCGACGGTGAGATAGAATTTGACCAATTCCTGTGCCTTGAGGGGCACGGTTTTTTTGAATGTCCAACGACGATTGGCAAAAAAGCTGAAGATCGTGCCGGCACCAAATGACAATGCTTTGGCAAAGAGGAAGTGATGGCTAAAGAAATCAGTTGTACGCGTGAGCGTAACGTACATTCCTAGGTCAATGCCAGTATTGATAACGCCGATCACGATAAAGCGCATAAATTGGCGGCGGGCAATCGCACCCAGACGACCACGGTACAGTTTGATCAGCTCCTTCAATGCTCGAACAATAACGCTGAGCTTGGCACCGGTGGCTGCGCCTTCGGTGCGAGGGAAATGGGAGACGGGAATTTCCTTGAAGACAACGCCCTTGCGCTGTAGGCGAATCAGCAACTCGGCACTCATCATTGCTCCGCGGGTCTTGATCGGTAGTCCCGCTACCAACTCACGGTCCATCAGCTTGAAGGCGCAGTCAATGTCCTTCACTTTCAGTCCGAACAAAAAGCGGTTCAGGATATTCCACAGACCGGCATTGAGTAGGCGAGGCCACGGATCGCGTCGCGGTGCTCGATAGCCCAGCACCACTTGGTAGGCAGGAACAAAGTGCATCAGGATCGCGAGCTCGGACAGGTCAAACTGCAAGTCGGCATCTGTAAAAAAGATATAGCGATAGCGAGCAGCCTGAATGCCACTCCACAATGCCGCACCGTAACCGCGGTTGGGGCGATGATGTACTACCTTGACGCGGTTGTTTTCTGCGGCCAACCGATCGGCAATGGCCGGCGTGTCATCACTGCTGCCGTCATCGACAATAATGATTTCATACGGCACGTTGAGCGACTGCAACACTGCGTCAGCTTCGTACACGCTGTGTTCGATGTTTGCCGCTTCATTGTAGGCAGGAAAAAATATTGAGAGTGAAATGTCGTTGTTGGTATTCATAGTGTATTTTTGCATTGCTTGCTTCCACTAATAAGAATGGGGTACAGTGTATGTATAGCAGGTATCGATCGTCATTATGCTATAGCACAGGTAATTACTAGTTCACTATACATACTAAACTATATGAAAAGTAATGAAAAGAAAAAGAAACACCTTGTACTGACGATAACTGGCATCACGATGGCACTCGCACTCACTGTCATGGCCTATGCCGCACCCGATACCCAAAGCCCTCAAACGCAAGGTCCGCAGGTGCAAAGTCCACAAGTTCAAAGCACCCAACCGGCTGCTGACCCGCATGCCCACGGGGCGCATGGTGACAACCACAACAAGCATGCAACCGATCCTCAAAATCAGTCTCAGCCTCAAACCCAAACTCAACCCCAACAACAACCTCAACATCAGGACGATCACCAGGACAATATCTACAATGCCATCCGGGCAATGATGCAGCCGGGTGCCAACCGTGTTACCACTACTCCAGTACCGGCACAAACTCCAGTAGCGGTTGCCGTTACCGTCACACCACCGGACGCTCAAAAGCCGACTATTCCTCTTGCTGCTTCCGCACCGCGCAAGGACATCATCTATCAGGTCATGCAAAAGTTTATTCCCACTGATCCGTATATTGAGAAAGGATTCCGACCGGCTACGACGTATGTACTCTATGCGATCAGTGCCATAGTGGCTTTGTCGGGATTGATTCTTATCATTCGACGTCCGGCATTCATTGCCCGTCTTCTGATTTCATTACTCAGTTTTTCATAATATCTTCATCATGCAACTTCCCAAAATGAAAATGAACAATATCACCGTTATCGGCATCGGCCTGATCTGCTTTGCAGCCGTGCTCTTTCTGGTAGTGCGCTTTGTTAATGGCGACAAGCGCCAGGTACCGATTATTTTTTCTAAGAAGGAAATGCTTCAGAATACCTGGGATCAGTACAAGGCGGCATACCTTGAGCCGGGCACTAACCGAACGCTTGATAAGCAGCAGAACAATCTCACTACTTCTGAAGGGGAGAGTTACACGATGCTGCGCGCGGTCTGGATGGATGACAAGCCAACGTTTGATGCCAGTCTGCAGTGGACGCAGAATGTCTTGAAGCACAAGCAGGACAATCTCCATGCCTGGGTCTTTGGTGAGCAGTCAGCAGGAAAGTATGGCATCCTGACTAATAAGGGCGGGGATAATTCTGCCACTGATGCAGAAACTGATATGGCCATGAGCCTGCTTTTTGCCGCCCATCGTTGGAATGATCCTTCATACCTTGATCAGGCCAAGGCATTGATCGGTGACATTTGGAAAAACGAAGTCGTGACGGTTCAGGGCAAGCCGATCTTGGCGGCAAACGATGTCGAGCGACTGTCACCGGACAAGATCATCTTCAATCCATCGTATTTTTCACCGTATGCATATCGCATGTTTGCGACCGTTGATTCAACTCATAACTGGCAGGGCGTGATTGACAGTGGCTATGCAATCATCAATCAGAGCGTTACTTCACCGCTTGATGTAAAGACCAGTGCCAATATTCCGCCGGACTGGGTTCAGATCAATCGTCATACCGGCGCGGTGACGGCAGTCGGCAACGGATCGCTGACAACGAATTACAGTTATGATGCCTTGCGTGTGCCATGGCGACTGGCCCTGGATGCTCAGTGGTACGGTGACCCGCGTGACACTCAGCTGCTCAGCATGTTTAGCTTTTTCTCAACACAGTGGAAGGCCAATGGATCATTGTCCATTCCGTATAGTCATGATGGGGCAGTGGTCGGCAATGCCACTGAGGTACCGGCAATGTATGGTGGGGTGATCGGTTATTTCATGAACGCGGGCGACCAAAAAGTTGCGAGTGACGTCTATGATCAGAAATTAGCGGTGCTCTATGATACTGATACCAATGCATGGCGAACGCCGCTCGGCTACTATGACGACAACTGGACCTGGTTCGGCATCGGCCTGTACGAGCACCTTCTTCCTAATCTCACCACCCAATAATATGCCAGCCCTCAATCCGACAAAAAAAGATCAGAAGCGATTTCTTAGTTCCGTCACCCCGAAAGGACTCGTGTTGCTGAACATCGTACTGCTGTTCGCGTACTTTATACTGTTGGCATTCTTTTTCCCGACAGGCAATAGGATTCTTTTTGCGCTGCTGATCGCCGGTGAGGTCTTTCACGTCTGGCAGTTGCTGACCTTTCTCTACACTATTTGGGATACGCGGACACCCGTCCCGCAGGATGCGGCATTTCGCGCACCGGTCGATGTCTATATCACTGTAGCGGGGGAACCGGCCGAACTTGTTGAGGAGACGTTGCAGGCGGCCCAAGCCATGGACTATCCTGACTTTACGATCTATCTACTGAATGATGGCTATGTTGCCAAGCGGGACAATTGGCAGGACATCGAGGCATTGGGAAAGCGGTACGGCGTACACGTTATCACTCGTCAGGTCGGCGGTGGGGCAAAGGCGGGCAATATCAATCATGCCCTCGCTCAGACCGGCAGCCCGTTTGTGGCAATATTTGATGCCGATCATGTTCCTCATGCCGACTTTTTGCTGAAAACAATACCGTACTTCAGTGATCAAAAAGTAGCATTCGTTCAGTCGCCGCAGTATTACAAAAATTACGCCGTCAATGAAATCACCCGTGGGGCATGGGAGCAGCAGGAACTCTTTTTCGGTCCGATTTGCCGTGGCAAAAACAGACTTAATGCCGCAACGATGTGCGGCACCAACATGGTCATTCGCAGGGATGCTCTACAGTCAGTCGGTGGCATGTGCGAGGAAAGCATTGCCGAGGACTTTGCTACTGGCATGTTTCTTCATCAAAAGGGCTATCGTTCAATCTATGTGGCAGAAGTCTTGGCCGAAGGATTGGCACCGGAAGATTTCCTTTCGTACTACAAGCAGCAGTTTCGCTGGGCCCGCGGCGCACTGGATGTCATATTCAAATACCATGTTCTGTTTCGTAAGGGTCTGACCTTGCCACAGCGCATTCAGTACCTTGCCTCTGCATCGTTTTATCTATCAGGACTGGTGGTGATTATGAATGCACTTATTCCATTGGTCTTTTTCTTCACCGGGGCAGTGCCTATTGTAGTGGCAACCATGCTGCTGGCCCTGATCTTCCTCCCATATATCTTTGTCACGCTTTATACCTTGCGCGGATCGTCGAATTTCTCCTACACTTTCCGCTCACTGGCATTCTCAATGAGCTCGTTCAGCATCCATCTTGCGGCATTGTGGTCAGTGATGACCGGTACCAAGCCAGCCTTTGAGGTAACTTCAAAGACAAAACTGTCCGGCAATTTCTTGCATTTGGTATGGATTCACATTGCCTATGTTGCGCTGGTGGCGATTGGTCTGACCGTCGCTATCTCTCGCGAGGGAGTTAGCGCTTCGATCATGGCAAATGCCGCCTGGGCGATACTGAATGGCGTGATCTTTTTGCAGTTTATTCGGTTGGCGGCACCGGAGCGTATCGACGCTCAAAAGCCCGTTGCAGTTACCGTATGAAAAACCTTCCGCCATTTTTTTACAAATACAAGATACCGCTCGTGCTCGGCGCACTGATGCTCTTTGTCATATCATTGTCGGTGTTTATTTTTTCACGGCAAAGCCTGCGCTTGGATGAGGCCCAGAGTCTTTGGCAGACCAGTCGTTCGCCGTTGAAAATGTTCAACATTATTGCCCAGGATGTTCATGTGCCGTTTTATCACCTGATGCTGCACTTCTGGCAGGTCTTTTTGGGAAATGGGGTGGCGACTGCCCGGGCCCTGTCGATGATATTTTTCATTGCCGCCATTCCGGCAATGTATTTTCTCGGCAAGCTTGCGTACAACAAAAATGCCGGCCTGTATGCGGCCTTGCTCCTCTCGGTCTCTCCATTCATGAACTGGTATGGCAATGAGATCCGCATGTACAGTCTTTTCACGCTTGTTGTCATTCTGCATCAGTATTGTTTCATCAAACTCTACAAGACCACTGACCCGGCTCGTCGCCGTTCATGGTGGTGGGCGTATGGCATCGTTTCGCTGTTTGGCATATTCACGCACTACTTCTTTCTTTTTTCAATTGTCAGTCAGGGACTGTTTTACTTGTTCAACAGGGATCTATTTCAGCCGGGCGACTTCAAGAAATTTCTCGGTATCATCGTGCTGTTGATGATTGCCTTCAGTCCGTGGATCTATTATGTCCTCAAGCTTGGCAGTATCAGTAACAGCTCACCGCTGCTCGAGGCTCCAACATCGGTCAACATCTTCAACACCTTCTCGCAATTCCTCTTTGGTTTTCAGATAGACTACGTCAATACCATTCTTGTGTCGTTGTGGCCGTTACTGGTATTGTTCGGATTTTTTGGATTGCAGAAAAATAAGAAACCGTCCTCTGACACGCTGTATTTCCTCACGGCTCTGATTGTGCCCATGGCATTGGCCTTCATTGTCAGCATTGCCTTTCGTCCACTCTATCTGAGTCGCTACCTGATCCTGAGTTTGCCGCCCTTGTACATGGTCATCATCGGCTTTTTTGCCAACTTACCGCCGACCATAAAAAAAGTATTTCAGATTCTACTCGTAGTGCTGATGGCGGCAACGCTCTTCATCGAGGCATTCAGCGCATTGACTCCAGTCAAAGAAGATTACAAGGCTGCCACTGACTACCTGATGGCCAATGCCAAGGCCGACGATGCGATCGTTGTGTCGGCACCGTTTACTATCTATCCAGTTGAATATTATTATCATGGTTCATCCGTGCTGAGCACGCTGCCGATCTGGGATCGCGCATCATACGGACCGATACCGCCGTTTGATAGTGCAACCCTGCCACAGCAGATTGCCACCATCAGCCAAAACCATCAGAACCTCTGGCTACTGCTCAGTTATGATCAGGGCTATCAGGAAACATTGCGCTTGTATTTCGACACCCACTATCAGCGACTGACCGTCATGCACTTTTCACCCGGTCTCGATCTCTACGAGTACAAAATCCGTTACTAGTAAATATGGTACAATTTTCCCATGCATTCCATCGCGTCATTTTTTATTGCTCTATGGTTGGGAACAGCGTCACTGTTCGGTGCCCATAGTGGTGCTGTTGCTGATGCTTCAACGAAGACAATATTGCCAACTGGTTCTGCGTGGCTGACAACATTGCCTCTCGGCGATAATAAGTACGTCACCGATCAGCCGAAGAAGGGGTATATCTATGTCTGTCATGTTCAAAGTGGCGGGCAGGGCGCGCGGGTCAATGGTCCATGGATTCACGGTCAGACATGGAATCCAAGTGAGAAGGTTCATGTTCAAGGATCGGTGAATTGGCCCAATGCCACCTATGTCATGAAACTGACTGGCAGTACTCGTTCCATTTCCAGTAATGACCTGCCGACCGATCAGACTACCGGCATATTTCCGATTCAGGCAAATGACCCAGCCGCACAGTACGATCGCAATCCCGGCAGTATCACCGCGCATCCGTATGCCTTTTCATTACCGGCATATCCTACTGCACTTGCGACACCCGGCTGTATCTATGGTGAGGTTGGTATCATGAATAATGGTGTGTTGCTGTTCGATGGCTTTGATGCATTGTATCGCGATGCTCTTGCTCATGAATTGCAGGACGCTCATGACGGGCATCCCAATGATGAGGGATACCATAAACACGGATTCATCAGTGACATCAAACATGTTTCAGTTTCAACGGTGGTAGGATTTGCATTCGATGGCTATCCGATCACCGGTCCGTTACTTCCGAGCGGGAAGTATCTCACGACCAATGACCTCGATGTCTGTCATGGCATGACAAGCACTATCACCCTTGATGGCAAGAGCCAGCAATCCTATCACTATGTTCTTACCCAGGACTTTCCGTATTCTGTGAGCTGCTTCCACGGCAAAAATCTTGTGACTCCTGACAAGCTCCGTGCCCAAGGCCTCGAAACCAACTCACTTCGAAATACACAGCGATAACATAGTGTACAAAATACAGTGAAATAAAATCGTCGGCCCTGTCGTTATCAGTATATGAGGGTCGAATTTTATTATGTAAGCGATATTATCAATAATAGCAATTTATTATGAAACTACTCTCAAGTATTCTTTTTTCAGCAGTATTGATTATCGGTATTGGATTCATCGCCCCACAGGCTCATGCTCAGGTAGCAAGTGGCTGTACTTCAACCAATGGCTTTAGTACCGCTACTGGTGCTCCTTGTAATGGTGCTACCACCATTCCGGCTGGATGTACTAGTACAGCCGGGTTCAATAACACCACTGGCCAACCTTGTAATGGCAATACGGCAGCAGCCAATGGATATGACGGTACCACTGTTGGTGCAAATGGCTTCATCAACGGTTGTACTTCAACGGCAGGGTACAGTGCGACCACCGGCTATGCTTGTAACACGGCGATCAATGGAGTGATCTATGCCGGTCCAGGCAATAGCGTGGTAGTTGGTCTACCAGGAACCGTAACTACAAGCACTATCACCAATCCTGGCTTACCAACGACTGGTTCGACTGATGCGGCGGCCACCATTGTGATTTTGGCAGCGGTAGCAGCAGTGGCAATCGGCGCAATGTGGTATGCAGGACGATACCACGTAGCCTAGCGTGCACAAGAGACGGATGGACAATAATAAAAAACAGACCATCCGTTTCTTATGCATACTATGCAGACACGTACAATAAAGAGTAGCAGCATAAAAAAGATGCTGGCATATGCAGTAGTCGGTATAGCCGCCGTGGTTTTTGTCATGCTATTTTCCCGTGCCGTACTTTACTCACCAACAGATGACCTAACCGTACCGGTGGCTCATGCCGCTGCTCCGGCATCAAATACAGTGGCAGTGCATCCGGTGGCGATTGCTATTCCGGCACTGCATATCAATACCAAGATTCAGGAAGTTGGTATCACGAAAAGTGGCGCGATGGCAGTACCGACAAACTTCAGCGATGTTGGCTGGTACAAGTATGGTACGTTGCCGGGACAGCAGGGTAGTGCCGTCCTTGCCGGGCACGTTGATGACGGTCTGGCATTGCCGGGCGTATTCAGCAATCTCGACAAGCTGAAGCCGGGAGACACTATCACTATCACCATGAGTGACAAAAGTGTCCTCAATTTTGTCATGACTACCAGCACCGTCTATGACAAGAATGCAAAAACCAATGGAATTTTCAGTGACATGAGTGGCACGTACATCAAGCTCATTACCTGTACCGGCACCTGGTTGCCCTCATTTCATACCCACGACAAGCGACTCGTCATCACGGCTGCTTTAGAGTAATTTTAGAATTCCTTTAAGTTGCTGTGCTAGGGTCTATATAAGAACACGGGTATTTTTGACATTGGTTAGGAATACTATAGTATTCGAAGGGGATTATTAGGTAGATATAAAAAGGAGGTTTTTTATGAAAGGAACACATAAAAATAAGTGGATTGCAGGTGTAGCTGCTTTCCTCGTTATGACGGCATTTACTGCTCATGCGCAAGCGGCAACAGTATTTGTTAGCACGGCACCGGCAAATGATCCGACTGCCGTTATGGGTACTTCGGATAATCCGTTTACTTCTATTCAGGCTGCTATCGACGATAGCAACACCAACGTTGGCGACACAGTCAGTGTCGATGGAAGTAGCGGTTCTTATACTGGAAACGTTACGCTCGACAAGAGTGTCACGCTTACGACAAGCAACAATGCATCAATCAGTGGTGAAATCATTGTCACTGCTGCCAATTCAGCAGTGAATGGCTTTACGCTCAGCAACGTCAATGGAGATACTGGCATTGATGTGAAGGCAGTAGACAATGTGACTGTAAGCAATAACAATATTTCAAATGTTGGCGTACTAAGTGACACCAACAATGCCAACGGTATTTATATTGAAAATGGCGCGACCAATGTTACGGCACGTGGCAACACCATTTCAAACATTGCCTCACATCCAAGTGCCCACGGCATCATGGTGGGAGACAGTTCATCAAGTACAACGGCGACAGATAGCATTACGCTTTCAAACAACACTATTAGCTTTGTCTCAAGTGAGATCAAGGGTGGCTACGGTATTCTGATCAACCACGTTGCATCACATGTTTCCATTACCGGAAACATCATTAACAACATCTCATCAGGCGGATGGACCCATGCAATCAGTCTTGATTTTGATACGCCAAACGCTTCAATCTCAAACAATACCATTACGGCATTGAGTACTACTGGTACTGGTGATGTGGCAGGTATTCACTTTGAAAACGACGCAAGTCTTGCTACTACGGTCAGCCTTTCTGGCAATACTGTAGATGGCGGAACGGTAGCCACTGATACTTCAAAAGTAGCAGTCAATGCAGCCTGGGCAACTGGTGTCGTTGCCGGCTCATCAGTGACGGGTCCGGACGGTGCTTCATACACCTATGGCTACAATGCATTTGCAACATTGCAGGCAGCAGTAACGGCAGTCTCTACCAATGGTACGATCGTACTCGGTTCTGATCTCACCACTACGGCTCAGATCACTATCAGCAAGGGGCTGACCTTGAATGGTGGAGGATTTACCATTCATCCAAACTTTACCAAGACTGACAGCACCAATAACGCTGCCATCGGTATCCTCAATGTTACTGATGCAGTGACGATCAGTGACTTGAAGGAAGACGGTACCTCAGGTACTAACCTGCACGGTATCAATCTCTTTGAGGCTGGCAATGCGACATTCAACAATGTCAGCGTTGCGAACAACCAGCACACTGGTATTTCAGTCAACGGTTCTACCTTGACCGTGACCAATGTGAGTACCAGCAATGACGGCTGGGGCGGTATCGATATCGACAAGCCAGCTGATGCAACATCAGCGACAGTGCTAACGATTAACGGCACCAGTACTCATTCAGAAACAACCGTTGATATCATCAAGGATGACAATACTCGTGATGTGACTTTGGTGGACAGTAATCACCAATACACTTCCAAAGATGTCACCAATGCAGGAGTAACAGGCACGGCATATACGCTCGCTCCTATTGTTGTAACTCCTGTGGGTAGCGGAGGCGGCTCCGTCTCAGGTGGGGGAAGTGCCGGAGGCGGCGGTGCGGCAGTAAGTACTGCAGTGACTACGCCAGCAGCAACTACTACCACAACCACTACGACCACGGCTCCAACAGGACAGGTCCTCGGTGCTGAAACCTTCAACTTCACTGCAGCACTTGCAAGCGGTGCTCATGGTGATGAAGTGATGCAGCTCCAGACACGCCTTGTTGCGGACGGATTTATTGTCAGCAAGGATGGCAAATTTGGTCCAAAGACCAAGGCTGCCCTCATGAAATGGCAGAAGGCTCATGGTTTGAAGGCTGACGGCGTTGTCGGTCCAAAGACTCGCGCGGCATTGAACGCTCAATAATTCCTTCCATATAAGGAAAGACAAAAGCCACTCTAGACAGAGTGGCTTTTGTTATGTATGATATATGCATGTTGCAATGGCTCAAAATGCATTTTATTCCTCATGAGGGGAATGATCACCGGCCACGTATTCTCCATCAGCATAATGCTCATCGCATTATCGGTTTCGTCATGTTTGTCGAGGTCTTTGCCTTTCTTATTCCGACTATCGCCCTGATCAGCAATGCTGATACTGGCAATGTCGTGCCTGCGGTCTTGTCATCATTGATCAATGAGGAGCGCAATAAGTACAACCTTGCCCCTTTGACGGTCAATGACAAACTTAATGCCGCGGCTCAGGCCAAGGCTGATGACATGGCTGCAAACAGTTACTTTGCTCATGTCAGCCCAACCGGCAAGACACCGTGGTACTGGCTTGGACAGGCTAACTATAGTTACAGCTATGCCGGAGAAAACTTGGCAATCAATTTCACCGATGCCAAGGACATCACCGCAGCATGGATGAACAGTCCCACTCATCGGGCAAACATTCTGAAGGCAAACTATACCCAGGTGGGAACTGGGGTAGCGGCCGGAGTCTATCAGGGCAATCCAACTATTTTTGTGGCGCAAGACTTTGGCACGCCGGCGGCCGTAACGGCGACAGCGGCACAGATTCCGTCACCAACGGCAGTTGCGACAGCAGTTAAAACAGCGGCTAGTGCCGTACTTGGTGCGGAAGTCAGTCCGCATACGGTAGCGCCAACAACGGTGGTGGCAAGTACTCCTGCACCAGATATTGCACCGATTGCGACACCGCAGCCGACATTCTTCCAAAAGCTCCTGGCCTCACCGCGTACGACCACCAATATTATTTTGTTTAGTATTCTTGGCTTTGTGGCATTGGCGCTCTTGCTCAATATTGGCATCAAGATCAGCCATCACCATCCTGATCTCATCATGAACGGCGTGATGGTCATGGCAATCATTGGATCCGTTTTTGTCATTAACAATTACATTGCCAAGAGCAATCCACTGTCGGTTCAGTCCATTGACTTCACCGCCAATAATACGACATTGTAAATCAAAAGCGCGCACCGACGGTG
>JARIGS010000009.1 GCA_029288725.1 Candidatus Nomurabacteria bacterium
GATCCATATATGGATCGCCCTTTTGCTGTTTGTGCGCCGAAATCCAACAGCCGCACTGCAGCTGAAATAAAAAAAAGACCCGCTAGAACGGGTCTTAGGTTTTTTAGTTACCTTTAAAATCTTTCTTGTTAAATTCTTTAATCTGTTTCTTAATATAATCAAGGTTTGAAGCAACATCCCTATTGGGAATCTTGATTGTAGTTCCTGTAAATATTAATACAGTAACGCCATATTCCTGCATGCACGCTTCTAATTTTTCTTGTAACTGAAGGTATTCCCCAAGAGGAGGAAGAGTTATTTCAACTTCGGTAACCATTATCTGGTTCATTTGAAAGGTTTTATACCACCATGCAATGGAATAAGTGAGATTATCAACCAATGCTTGCTGGGTTTTAGTTTCAGAAAGTTTCCCAATTTCCGTTGTAAATGGACCATCGATATTGAATATATAATCTTATAACCCTCATTTTTTAGGCGAATACAGATGATTTGCGAGTACATAATTTATTTTTTTATTTAAAATACATTAAAATTATAGTTTTGTCAATAGATTCCATCAATTCCGTTCGAACATCTTCCAGCATGCCGCACGGTAGCTAAATAAAAAAGAACCCTCGATATTCGAGGGTTCTTGGCAGCTTCATATTTTTTAAAATGCTAATTGGTTGCTGCAAGCTCAAGCAGGCTCAATCCCTTGATAACTTTTTTCAGCTGTTTCTGCAGGGATGTTTCCGGGTATTTTGCATATACCAAGGAAACATCTACAGATTTTTTCACCATGACTTCTGCTTCCTCAAGGTCTACATGCCATCCGGTCTTAATGTTCGAAAGCGGTATATTCACCTGTTTTAATTGAGGAGAGGCAAGGTTGATACCATGATATATCTCGTCAAGATTATTGTACCCAGTGGCAAAAATAATATTGCCGTTCTTGCATTTTAAAAATTTTTTCATGTGCTAAAGTTTTTTTTCACATTACTATAATATTTAATTTTGTCAATTACGGTATATGAATGTTCATTTTCTCTAAATAGATATATAGTTATTGTATGAGGAAGATCATGCTGATGCTCATAGTGATAGCTATTCCGACTCTGGTGAGTGCGCAGAGTGTTGATTTGTCGCAGCTCACTGCACAGGGCGTGGCGATCTATGGCTGGAAGCAGGGCGTGCCAACCGTATTGTATGAAAAGAAACAGAACTATCTTTTTCCCGTAGCAAGTATCACCAAGTTGGTGACTGCCAAAGTAGCGGAACAGCTCTATCCAACCAATGCTGTATTTACTATTTCCAAGGAGGCGATGACCAACACCCAGGAAAACAATGTCAGCGTTGTTCCGGGCATGGTGCTCTCTCGTGATGACATGCTCCGCTCGTTATTGGTAAGTTCCAATAATGGCATTGCCAATCAGTTTGCCATATCGGCAGGCGGTACGACTTTTCTTGATGCGATGAATGCCTTTCTTCACAACAATGGCTATACCCATACCAGCTTCAGCAATCCCAGCGGTCTTGATCCGGCAAAGCACACTGTTCCTCCTAACCGTCTCACGCCGCAAAACCTCACCTACCTGCTAAATGATATTTTTACCAAAGATCCTTTACTAACTTCTGTACTCGAAACCAAAGCCGCATTGATCACCGACCAGGTATCAGGAAAACAAATCCAGATCAAAAGCAGCAATGAGCTGAACTATGATCCCGCATACAACTATTTTGTGATTCTCAGTAAAACGGGTACTACCGATCTCGCCGGTCAAGATCTTGCATTTATTACCAATGGCGGCACGACCTTCGACTATATCACTGTCGTCTTTCTGCATTCGAAGGATCGCTATGCCGACGGACAGATTATTATTAACTGGCTACAGAAAGTATTGTCATACGGGATACACTCATGATGCATCGTTCACACTATATAAAAATACTGATCGCAGTGTTACTAATGATAGTGGCAGTTGGAGCGATAGTGCTACGGTCTCATGATAAGCCTGCCCCTGTTACACCGCCTGTGGTGGCACCAATTGCAACTGCTCCCGCTCCTAGGCCTACGCCCATACTAGTGCCAAAAAACATTCAAGGAACGGTTTATCATACGGTTACCATTATGAGCAGTGACCCACACGCTGAACTAACTGCTGCAGTTGGTGCTGACAACGTCCAAACAGTATTGGAGATCAATCGCATTGATACTGACAATATAAAAAAGGGCAGGGTGCTGATAGTGCCCAATAGCTTTGCCGATCTTTCAATTCTTTCGCCATTTCCGGCCACCATATCAGCCGCTATAGATATTCCTAAACTGATGGTCGTATCACTGAAGATCCAGGCTTTTGCGGTGTATGAGTCAGGCGCGCTGGTGCGCTGGGGAGGCGTGAATACCGGCAAACAATCTACCCCAACGCCCGCTCAATTGTATTTTGCCAATTGGAAAGGGAAGAGTGTCGTCAGTACTGATGATGACAGCTGGGTATTACCGTGGTATGTCAATCTCGACAACATGCGCGGCATTTCCATGCACCAGTACAGCTTGCCGGGATATCCGGCCAGTCATGCCTGTATCCGTCTTTTTGCCCAGGATGCCGAATGGATCTACAACTGGGTAGACCAATGGCGCGTGGCCGATGACAACGAAACGGTCTTGGCTCACGGTACGCCCGTTATCGTCTTTGGACAGTATGCGTATGGCAGTACCTCGCCATGGAAAAAATTAGCGACCAATCCTGTCGCTACTACCATTTCCTCGGACAGCCTGGAACAGGTGGTTATGTCATATAAGGATGCCATTGCTGCTCCTCCGCAATAACAGGGGCGGTATGGTATGATGCAAAAGTGCAATCATCAGCGCTACAACGTTCTATAGCGATAGTGTTGGCAGTAACATATTTGCTGTTCAGCCTGTTTGGCGTACTCAATATGGCACATAGCAATGCAGCAGTACCGGGACGGCAGTGTCCGTACAGTCAGGCGAAGGAATCATTGTGTCAGACCACCCTGGCAGAATATCGCGAAACCACTCAACGACATGCTTTTGCCATTCCATTTTTGGCATGGCTTCTTATTCTTTCCGCTGCGATGTCATTAGCGTACATCGTTGTACGTTTTTCATCGCCGCCTCGTCGGCAACGAAATACCGCTGCTTGGCAGCCGCTCTACCAGTCTCTATTCTCCCAAGGCATCCTTAACTCTCGTTCCTATTAAATAAGTATTGCTAGCACACTATGCTTCGAAGCATGGTCTTTACTCGTGTAATAAGTAGTACTATGGAACCATTAAAACAACCAAATCTATCTTCCGCTATCATTACGGCAGGCATAGTGATTGCTGCTGCGGTGCTGATCACCGGCGCCATGCATGATGCCCATGCTCGCACTGTTCAGCCAACAGCAACTGATAACCAGCCCGTAGCGACAGTACCTGCCGATAGCAGCAAGGTAGTAACTACCGGCGAACCCTTTATCGGTGATGAGCGCGCGCCAGTTGTCATGGCATACTGGTCTGACTATCAGTGTCCGTTCTGTCAGCGCAATGAAGAGCAGGTATTGCCGCAGATTATCAAGGACTATGTAGCAACCGGAAAGGTCAAAATAGTCTTTAAGGATTATGCATTTCTTGGTCCTGATTCACAGACACTGGGTACGTTTGCCCGTGCAGTCTGGAATACTGACCCGGCAAAATTCTACCAGTGGCATAAGGCAATCTTTGATCACCAAGGCACTGAAAACACCGGCTGGGCTACTCAGCACACCATTCTGGATATTACCACTGCCGTATTAGGTCCAACCGAAACAAAACAGGTCACTGACCTGGTGGCCACCCATGCCATGCAGTATCAGCAGCAGATGGATGCTGACAAGGCAGAAGGAGCAGGCTTTGGCGTGAACGGTACGCCAGGAGTTATTATTGGAAAACAGCTCGTCGTCGGCGCGCAGCCTTACGAGCAATTTAAGCAGGCAATTGATGCAGCACTTGCCCAACACTAATATATGAAAAACACATCAACAACTACCGGCCGGTATACTGCCGGCATTATCATCGCCATCATTGCGGCACTTAGTATCTGGGCATATCACAATGCTCATCGCCCAGCGGTCACACTCACCAACTCAGCCCAGCTTGCCGGTATTCAGACAACATCAGCACCCTGGATCCCCGAACTCGATCATCTGAGAAGCCGTCTTTCTGCTATCGGACTTCCCGCATTGTCAGCCGAAGGCACGGCATTGCACATTCACCAGCACTTGGATATATACATTCATGGTACAAAGGTCGCCATTCCCGCTGACATTGGTATCAATCAAGTGGAAGGATTCATTTCACCCATTCATGTTCACGATACTTCCGGTGTTATTCACGTTGAATCTCCGGTGGTGCAGGATTTCACCCTAGGACAATTCTTCGACATTTGGGGTGTGCAGTTCAATGACCAGTCAATTGGCGGATACAGTGCTGATAGCGCTAACACACTTCGTGTGTATGTGAACGGAGTCCTTGCACCATCCGATGTTCGCTCTATCGTACTGAAGGCCCATCAAGAAATTGTCGTGACCTATGGCACGGAAGAGGAATTGCCAAAACCAATTCCATCATCATATTCGTTTGCTGCCGGGTTGTAGGAATATGAATACCTATTCATTACAACGGGCACGATCTGCATTGCTGCTTACCTTGCAAGGGCTGTTATTCTTTGTATTGGCAGTATTGCACCTGACCGGTCGGGCAAGCTATCGATTTCATCACGGTACGGGCATATTTACTGCAATCGAACTGCTGTGGGGCATGTTGTATCTCGTTATTGCTTCTGGAGTCCAAGCGAGGAAGCTCTGGGCATGGAGCATGGCAGTCTGTCTCGAATGTGTCACCGTGCTGCCAAGCGTGATGCTGCTCATTACCTGTCAGAAGATCATCGTGCCGATCATCATGCTTGTATTGGCAGGGTGCGTGCTTGTGCGGCTACTTGATCGAGAATGCATCCGGCATTTTGCTGATTAGAAACAATAGGACCAGTATAAAAAACGCCAGCAAGGTTACTTTGACTCTGCTGGCGTTGTTATTTTTCATCGTATGCTATGAAAAAGGATGACTGCTTTGTTTTTTAGGCGCTTAATATACCTCACAATAGATCGGATATGAGCGCCGGCATAAATCATTCCGTACATGATGGAGAGAACGGATACCCCTATGAGCATCAGCCCACAGAAGGCAAGATAAGGGTGTGTCGGCATGGTAATAAGGCTTTTTCGAACTATACCACCGCCTCCGTTATTTGCAATGGGGGGTGATATTCGTTACTATGCAAGCATGAAATCAAATCCGAAGGATGACAAAGTCTATCTCTATGGCAAGCATGCCTTGCGCGAGGCATTGCTGGCAAAACCACAGTCAGTACAAAAGGTATTTCTCGATGGTAATGCTGAAAGTGACAAGGAGCTGACCAGTCTGTTGCAGGCCAACAAGATTGCCTGGAGTGCCATGAAAGGTGAAGCCAAAGGAGTAGGGAATGACGCCGTCCATCAGGGGGTTATTGCCGTTATTAATACTGAAAAATTATACACCCCACTCGATGAGGTACTGAAGCTATTGCCCAATGACAAGCTGTGCTTTGTCCTGCTTGATGAACTTCATGATCCCCACAATGTTGGCGCGATCATTCGCTCCGCGGCGGCATTTGGCGCGCATGCTATCCTGATGCCGGAACATAACCAGTCACCGATTACCGGTACGGTTATCAAGACTTCTGCTGGTATGGTCTTTCGCATTCCTATTGTAAAGATCGGCAACGTTAATCAAACTGTACGCCTACTCAAGGAAAAGCACATGTGGAGTTACGGGTTGGTTATGGATGGGGACACGCCGTTGAACAAGGCGGTATTTGATACCGCAACGTTGTTTATTGTGGGCAATGAATCCACTGGCATCCGTGAGAAAACTCTCGAACTATGTGATGTTGGGCTTACCATTCCGATGAATCCGGACTGTGAATCATTGAATGCTTCAGTTGCCGCATCAGTAGTGCTCTACGAGTGGAGTAGGGGAAAGTAAAAGAGGAATAATAAAAGACCGATCGTTAGATTGGTCTTTTTAATTAATTTCAAAACATTGTTTAATTCGCGGCCTGTTTTTTATGAAAAACAACAAAGTCGAAAAAATACAGTATAGCGTACACTATTATCAGATATGCCGGGGCAGTGTGCAATATCATACACATAAATACGCAACTTAGTGCGCCAAAGAGGATGCAGGCTATTACCGCCAACTTTTCTTCCGGCCAGGAAAGTTTTCTCAGATAATACAGTGTCACCACTAAAAACAGTATTGCCAAGGGCAATAGCGAATACATTACTTGCTTTTCCATAATCGTGTCTATTAAAGGTTTTTTTATTACTATACAACCTCAGTATTTATTGTCAATAAAATTAAATGTCCTTGTTGGCGGGAACCTAACAAGGACATACTGTTTAATTTAATAACTTTTTTGAGGCACTGCTCCTGCAAATAGACCAATAAAGAGAGGAATCATAACGGCTGCAATAATCCAACTGGTATAACTATATTCCAGTTGTGGATAGTACGCACCGCATACTTTAAAGGCTACTGCTATTAAAAACATGCCTATCGCAAGGGCAACGGGAAGTTGCGTTCTGTCACCATCCTCACTGGCTTTTCTGCCAACAAGGAAAAACATCGTTGCAATTAATAGCAACATGACAATAAGAAAACCATTTAAATTTAATAGTGCTGTCATAATACAAGGGTTTTAGTTTTTATAACTATATAATTTTGAAATTTTTTGTCAATAATGTCATTTTATATGCTATTATAAGATTCTATGGAACACACTCAAAAGGTAGTTACACGCTTTGCCCCAAGTCCGACGGGCAATCTGCATTCTGGGGCATATCGTACTGCGATCTTTTCGTACCTCTATGCTCGCAAGCATGGCGGAACATTTGTATTGCGTATTGAAGATACCGATAAGGAGCGGTCTAAAAAGGAGTATGAAGAAAACATCTTAGAAAGTCTGGAGTGGCTTGGCCTTGAATATGATGTTTTTGTGAGACAGTCTGACAATATTGCGCGTCATCAGGCAGTGCTCGAACAGCTCATTGCTGACGGGCATGCATATGTCTCGAAGGAAGAAGCGAAGGACGGATCTGGAGTAATCAAGGAAATTATCCGTTTCAAAAACCCCAATGTCGATGTTACCTTTCATGATGAAATCAAAGGCAATGTTACGATGAATACCACTGACCTCGGTGACTTCGTCATTGCAAAAAACATTCGCGAACCATTATTTCATCTTGCCGTAGTAGTCGATGACTTTGATGCTGGCATTACTCATGTTGTCCGCGGGGAAGACCATGTTTCCAATACGCCACGACAAATTCTCATTCAGCGCGCCATCGGTGCGCCGACCCCAGTCTATGCTCATTTGCCGCTGGTGTTAGGGCTCGATAAGCAGAAACTCTCAAAGCGCAAAGGCGCATTAGCGGTAACAGAATACCGAGATTTAGGATACCTTCCTGAGGCATTATTGAACATGGTTGCCATGGTTGGCTGGAATCCGGGCACCGAACAGGAGTTGTTTAGCAAGGAAGCATTGATTGATAGCTTCGATCTTACGAAAGTGCAAAAGTCACCGGCCGTGTTTAACCCTGAAAAACTAGTCTGGTTCAACCGCGAATACATCAAGCAGCTTTCTTCGGAACAGTTCTGGCAGCATGCGATGCCATTTGTTCCTGATGCATATCGTAGCACTTCGATGATCAAGAAAATTGAAAGTATTATTAAAGATAGAATAGAGAAATTTTCTGATATCGTTACGTTGTTTAGTGAGGGAGAGTTTGATTATTTCTTTATTGAACCAACTATTGATAATCACATGCTGGTGTGGAAAGCTCTCAAGGAAGATCCGGAAGGCTTAGAGAAGACTAAGGACTATGTGCAGCATGTCTTGAATTTGATCGAACCAATTGATGAATCTGCTTGGCACTATGAAGGCATTAAGCAGGTGGTGATTGACTATGCCGAACAGGAAGGGAAGGGCAATGTGCTCTGGCCGCTTCGTGTTACCCTTTCTGGAAAGGAAAAATCTCCCGATCCATTTGAGTTGGCAAGCATACTGGGTAAGGAAATTACTCTTCGCCGCGTACAGAAAGTGATACAGGGTTAATGTGCGTTCAGGGCGCACCATGCAACGTTTTTACTCTTGCATACGTATAATAAAGGTATGACACAATCATTTTTTATAAAAACGGCATGTATCGTCGCAGTCGCCTTTCTTTTTCTGACCTGCTCAGGCACTGCTTTTGCTGATGGTACCATTCCGGGTATTTCTTCAAACTGGGCAGGCTATGTTGCCCAAAGTGGCACCTATACGGGGGTCAGTGGTACGTGGGTGATGCCAGAAATTTCCTATTCCTCAACGGTGTCTTCAAATGCAACCTGGGTTGGCATTGGCGGTCGTAATACCAACGACTTAATCCAGGCCGGAGTATATGAAATTGCCAATAGCGATGGAGCAACCTATCAAGCGTGGTATGAATTATTACCGAATGATTCTGTTGCAGTTGATTTGCCCGTTCATCCGGGTGATTCAATCAGTGTTGCAATCATTGAGACATCAAACGACGTATGGAACATTGTTATCACCAATAACACGACCAAACAGCAATTCGCCAAGACCGTGATTTACCACTCCTCGGAAAGTTCCGCTGAATGGATTCAGGAACGACCGTTGATTGATCAGTCATTGGCAGTATTGTCTGGCTTCACGCCGATTCAGTTTACTGGTGCAACTGCCGTTCAGAATGGTCAGCGTGTCAGCCTTTCACAAACCAATCCTCAACAGATTAATCTCCTTGATACTCCTACCAATACTGCATTGGCAGTGCCGTCACCGATTGCCACTTCCGGTATGAGCTTCAGTGTCTTTCGCACCAGTGCCGTTGCGTCTGTTGCTAGTACTGTTGCACCCGCACCAACACCCATCCAATCCTGGACTCCTCCGTATGAACTACGCCGCACCGGTCATGGTATTTTCCCTTGGATACCAGGATTCTTGATAAAATCTTGAGAGAAAACTTCAATTTAATTGATACTCCATTTGCCATAGTGATGGCATGAACGTATTAATTCGACTGAAAGCATTTTTTATTATCATAGCTGTTCTTATTATTCATAGTATCGGTATGCCGACCGTGGCACTGGCAGACAATGTGCCATTGATCAATACGCACATCGATACAACGTTGGATCCCAATCTCACGTATACCGTCGATGGAGATGTCACGGTCTTTCCTGGCGCAACCCTTACCATTCCGGCTGGCACCCACCTTATGATTACTCAGGGGTCGCACCTGCGGGTTGATGGAACACTTATTGCCAAGGGCACTTCAAGCAATCATATTAGCGTAGTAGGTGGAACACCCCCTCCTTTTATTCCTTTTGCTGCACCAGTATCTGCAGCTGTCATTCCCGTGAGCCAAAGTCCTGAAGTGCAAAGTTCCGAAGTCCAGGATATTGTTCCGGTGTCTGATACCAGTCCTCAGGCCAGTCCGCTAACGGTGACCAACGGGATTATGATGGCGGCCGACGTCAGCACGGTAAAGCATTACGGATTTCTATTTGAAAACGGTTCATCGTCCACATTGTCGTATGTTGATATTAGCGATGGCTATGATGGTGCTATTTTGGGAAATCCTTCTACGGTGTCGATGGACCATGTCACGTTTACCAATTGTGATACGGGGATTTTGGGCGCACGCGGTAATCTGAAACTGACCAATAGTAGTTTTACCAATGTAAGCATTCCTGTTGATTGGGATTTTCATGGTAGCTTTACGCATTCGAACAACACGTTCTCTCATACTGATATCAAGGGTTGGCGGTATGGTGGCGATGTGGTCAGCGGAGAGACGATGAAGCTTGATTCGACTGACGGTGAATATTACATTCCTGCCATTACGGTCGCAAAGAACGCCTCATTGGTGATTAGTCCCGGCGTCACTGTCTTTGTTCGTGACGGCAAGATAGACATTATTGATGGTACTATACGTGCGGTAGGTACTGCTGATAACCCGATTACCATCTATGGAGATGGTGTATGCGCCGTCTATAACCCTGTATTTTATAGTAGCAATAATACGACGGCGACGTATAGCTATGTTCATTTTAACAATCTTTGCACCGGCGTTGACCTCTCAACAAATACTACCGGAACATTTGATCATGATACTTTCGACACTATTGCCGGTATCGCATTGAGAGCACGATACAATACGAATATTACCGCTGACCACCTAACGATGCACGACATCTACCAACCTATTGATATTGGCACTGACAGTCAATTGACGCTCACGCATGCCGATATCTCATTGGTCAATGGCAAAACACCAGCTATTGCTATCCATGATCAGTCACCGTTCAGTGGGAGTGATATTACTATTGATACTGCGAGGTCGTGTATTGGGATATCAAATAATTCTTCTATGACGGTCAGCGCAATAACGTTGTCGCATTGTTCAACTGCGGGCATTGTCAGCACTAACGACGCAACAAGCGGGCCAAGTGGTATCTCGTTAACAGACAGTGAAATTATGAATAGCGGTACGGCGATTGATTTGACCGAGGCACTAGTTATCAACGTTTCCAATAATAAATTTCATGATAACACGGTGGGCATCTCGCTTACCAACATGCCGGTAACAACTGTTATCAATAACTGGTGGGGAAGCGATAGTGGGCCGACCATTGCCAGTAACCCAACAGGGAAAGGCAATTCGATTATTCTTTCCAATACCACTGATGTCATCTATCGGCCATGGATTGGGATGACACCGCCTGCCGAGCATAATCCTATTATTATCGTTCCAGGTATTACTGGTTCAGTGCTAACGAAAAATTATGATGACAAGAGCGAACTTTGGCCCAATATCACCAAGCTTTCGCTTAGTCCGACAGACAGTTTCCTCAATGATTTGGAATTATTGCAGGGCGGAACGCCAAGTACTGTTCGTCCCGTGACCGTCGGGGACATTATTCGCTCCGTCTCATCTACCGATGTCTTTAGCAGCATGATCGCCACGCTTGAACAGCAGGGCTATACCGAAGGTACCGATCTGTTCGTCCTTCCGTATGACTGGCGTCTTAGCAATACTACCAATCAGGCATTGCTTAAGAATATGATTACTCAGGCATTGTCAAAAAGCGGCAAATCAAAGGTCAATATTATGGCCCACAGTATGGGAGGCTTATTAGTAAAAGACTACCTGACAAACAATCCCTCTGCGCCGATTGACCACCTGTTTTATATCGGGGTACCTCATCTTGGTGCACCAAAGGCATTTCAGACCCTGATGTACGGCGATGATATGGGATTCAAATTCTCGCTTGGACCCGTGCAGGTTCCCTTGCTTGATCCTGATAGGGTAAAGACCATCAGTCAGAACATGCCGGCAGTGTACGAACTATTGCCGAGCCAGGGATACATGGATGCCAACGGTTCGTATGTCACTGACCTGCTGCAATCACCAAGTAGGCTCACTTTAGATGGTATTCAAAAGGTCATGACTGATGACGGGCGCAATAGTAAGATGTTTCCCTTTGCCAAAACATTGCATGATGCCACTGACGGTCTCAATGATGGAAAGTTTTCCGCCTATGACTTTGTCGGTTGTGGCGCAACAAAAACCATTGCCGGATTTACTCTTAGTCACAAGCAGTCATTCGGTGCCCTCGGCTTAACATTCGTGCCGGAACATCGTATTCGCTATGCGGCTGGTGATGGTGTAGTACCGATGAATAGTGCTGATGCTGATAATGGGGCAGTAAACTACTATGTTACTAACGGTTCGCATGGTACCTTGCCCGCTCAACCGGATATTCAGCAAACGATAGTGGATATATTGAATGGCAAGGTCTTTGCGAATACTGCCGGCATTGCGGATAGTCAAACTCATTGCAATCTTTCTGGTGATATTGTCGAGGTCCACAGTCCGGTCAGTCTTGATATTTATGATGGCCAGGGTAGACATACCGGTCCTGTTGCATCGGGTGGCACTGAGTTCGGTATTCCCAATGTCCAATACGATATCATTGGCGATGAGAAATTTGCCTTTCTACCAAGCGGCGTGACGTATACGATCGTCAATCACGCGCAGGCAATCGGTACCTATGACATGTATGTCAGCCACAGTGCTAATGACGACACCATTACCAAGGAAGCCTACTTTAACGCTGTGCCTTTGACTAGCACCAAGAGTGTAGCAACCTTCACTATCAGCCCTGCCACGGATAGTTATAGTCTTAGCATGGACAGCGATGGAGACGGCAATGAGGACAATACTATCAGTCCTTCAGCTGTGTTGAATGCTGTTCAGGCAGCAGACGTCACACCGCCAGTAACAACTGCGACATTGTCTGGTACCACGCTCACACTGTCAGCTACTGATGACAATGCGGGGGTATTGAACACTCGCTATACTATCGACGGCACCACCTGGCATGTCTATACTGATCCCTTTACCGTAACTGGGGGTAGCACGATATCATTCCTGTCTATCGATAAGGCGGGGAATAGCGAGGCAATTAAAACATTTATGGTGCCAGGTACCGTTCCTCCGCCCGATACTACTCCGCCTCCTCAAACCAGCACGCCAGAGGTTAATCCGCCGGTAGTGACTCCGCCAGTTACCACTCAAACACCTGTTACTACCATTATCAACAACACTACGGTCATCAATAGCACACCTACCGATACGCAGCCATCTGATACACAACCTGTACTCTCCCTTGATACCAATGATGAGCTTGCGACACCGCAAGATGACCCTATTACCGTAACAGATCCCACTGCCACTGATGACAGTACTTCTGATGTCGATGATACCGTTCAGACTGTCGATACTGCACCCGTCTCTGATGTGGATACGAGAACTGAGATAACGCCCGCTCACGGTAGCACCCAGACTGAAACTGGAGAGGTAGCTGTCCAGGACAATGCAGCAGATCAGTTGCTTGCCTCTACTGCTACGGTACAACTACCATTTACTAGAAAGGTTCTTATTGGCACGCTTATGCTCATTGCGCTTTTGACCACAGTTTTTCTATTCATCAAACGGCGGGCCTAGGTGCTACAATCAATCCTAATGACACAAGAACAGGCATTAACCATATTGAAAACGGGTGCAAATGTCTTTCTGACAGGGGAGCCGGGAGCGGGAAAAACGCATACCATTAATGCCTATGTGGAGTATCTGCGTCGCCATGGCATTGAGCCGGCTATCACTGCTAGTACTGGTATTGCCGCCACTCATATCCATGGTCAGACCATTCATTCATGGAGCGGCATTGGCATTCGCAAGTTTTTGTCACCGTACGATTTGGATAAATTGGCGACAACCGAATATCTCGTTCGAAGAATTCAAAAAACGAAAGTGCTGATTATCGATGAGATTTCGATGATTGACGGCTTCACACTCGATAGCGTCAATGCGGTGTGCAGAACTATCACTCAAAAGGATGAGCCGTTTGGTGGCATGCAAGTCATTCTAGTGGGCGACTTCTTCCAACTGCCACCGATTGCCCGCAATGGCGAAACAGTACCGTTTGCATTTGAGTCTGAAGTCTGGCGAACGATGAAGCCATTAGTCTGCTATCTCACCGAACAGCATCGTCAGAGTGATCAGAACTTTCTTAGTTTGCTGTCTGCTATTCGTCGCAACGATGCTATGGATGATCATCTGATCCACCTTCACGATCGCATGATCGCTGATGAAATGGTCTTTGAACAGGCAGAGGATATGACTCGACTCTTTGCCCACAATGCTGATGTCGATGCAATTAATACCGCGGCACTAAACGGCATTGATGGCCCGACCAATACCTACACCATGCATAGCAAGGGTTCTGAATCGATGGTGGCAAGCCTGAAGAAAGGCTGTCTGTCACCGGAACGCTTGGATTTGAAAATTGGCGCAGTGGTAATGTGCACGAAAAATAATAGCCAGAAAGGGTTTGTGAATGGCACGACGGGGACGGTGATTCGCTTTGAGCCAGGGACAAAATATCCGATCATTCGCACTAAGGAGGGCGAGGAGATCACCATTGAACCGATGGATTGGACGATTGAGGAGGATGGTAAGATCAAAGCATTGATATCACAAGTGCCATTGCGTTTGGCGTGGGCCATTACCATTCACAAAAGTCAGGGCCTTTCGCTTGATACCGCTCTCATGGATCTACGGCAAGTATTTGAATATGGTCAGGGCTATGTGGCGCTTTCGCGTGTTCGCACCCTTGGCGGCTTATACCTTGTCGGATGGAATGAGCAGACCTTTCAGGTTCATCCGCGCATTCTGCAGCAGGATCGGCAGTTTATAGAGCAATCCGAAGCAGCTGACGCCATGTTCGGAAGATTAGATGCGACAGACATTGCCGAGATGCACAAGAACTTTATCCTTGCTTCCGGCGGCGTGCTTGAAGGCAAAAAAACTAAACTGGCTAAACCAGAGAAGCGTGACACGCTTGATCTCACCAAGGAGCTCATCATGCAAGGCATGGCACTTAAGGATATTGCCAAGGAACGTAAACTTGTCATGGCAACAGTGTTAGACCATTTGGAAAAACTGCTTCTGTTGAAACGCATTGGTCTTGATGACGTTACCTATCTCATCGATAGTAAACTTGAGAAATCACTTCCGGTTATTGCTGAAGCGTTCACCACCTGCGATACGACATTGCTCTCGCCGGTCTTCAATCACCTCGACGGCAAATACACCTTCGACACCATTCGTTTAGCCCGGGCGATTATTACTGCGCGCAATCAGAAAAAATAATAGCGAATAATGATTAACGGCATCCTATACAAACGATATCGCGAGCAGGCGAGGGAACTGGTCCATGCTCGCCTGGAACACTTCAATGCGTTCTATGGATTCACCTACGGACGCGTTTCCATCCGCAATCAAAAAACCCGTTGGGGCAGCTGTTCCAGCAAGGGCAACCTGAACTTCAGCTACCGCATCATTTTTCTCGAACCCGCTGCCCAGGATTACCTCATCATCCATGAGCTTTGCCATCTCAAAGAGTTTAACCACTCCAAGGCCTTCTGGGACCTCATTGCCCAACAATGCCCAGAATGGCAAAAATGGCATAGGGAGTTACGGAATAAGGGTAGTTTTAGGGTTTTGTATGAGGGGTGGAAAAGAAGAGCGGTGGTTAAATAAGAGAGCGTTTTATCAATTGAAAAAAACAGAAAAATATGGCATTATATAAACATGCAAAGGTATAAATTTTTGGATGTTTTCCAGGAAAACCCTGATGGTTCATTAACTCCTCGAAGGCAAATACATATAAATGGAATTAGCTTTGGCCCTGGTGTAACCTTTCAAAAAGGGGTCGCTTTTGGAGGAATTGATTTTCATCTCTATAAATATTTTGACATAGCGGGACATGAAGAAGGCGGAGTTTTAATAATTCAAGGTTTTTATAACTAATACCTTTATGGCTGATCCTGTGCCTAACAAGAAAGAAATAGTGGGTCTTGTTGAGGCACAAGCAAAATCTATCGACTCTATTTCTGAACGTCTATCAAAAATAGAAGGCTTAGTAGATAAACAGGAAACCCGTAATAAAGATATCATGATTGCGGTGCTGGTGGCTTTCATATTAATTGTTGGGTCAGCTGCAATATCTGTAATTACTTCTAATAAGCGTGATAATCAATTTTATTCTGGATTAGAAAAAGACAATTATGAACAGAGTTTAAAAATTCAGGATTTAAGTAATAAGATTGATTTAATTAAAGCAAAAAATTCTTATTTAAGATAAACACTATGTCAGAAATTCAAGAACTTACAGCTAAGGTAATTAAATTCAGAGACCAGAGGGATTGGAAGCAATTTCATAACCCAAAAGATTTGGCGCTATCCCTGGTACTTGAAGCAACAGAAGTACTAGAGCATTTTCAATGGAAAAATGGGGAAGAAATTGAAAAACACATAAAACAAGGTAAGAAAGAAATCTCTGAAGAGGTAGCCGATGTTTTATCCTACCTATTGATTCTTTGTCATGAGCTTGGTATTGATCTTAAAAAAGCACTTGAACAAAAGCTTAAGGAAAATAATAAAAAATATCCTGTTGCAAAGGCAAAAGGCAATCATACTAAATACAATAAATTGTAAGATATGATTGTATATCAAACTACAAAGGTAGGTTTTCTTAAGGATGTGTCGGATGGATGTATTGAAGATATTATTCGTGCAGCGGTAAAAGAAAAACTGAATAAAAATGTAGGAAATAACGAATATCTTTCTTGGAAGAATTCACTTAGCTCAATGTATCACGTCATGAATAGTGAGCTCATTCCCAATGACTCAGGCATTGCTGTTGAATATTCGATTCCTCGTACAAAAAATAGAATTGATTTTATAGTAACGGGGCAAGATCATGATAATAAAGATCACGTTATTATAATTGAACTGAAACAGTGGTCAGATATTAGTATTACCGATAAGGATGCTATGGTGACTACTCGTTTTCAACATGGGTATAGTGATGAACTGCACCCAAGTTATCAGGCATGGTCATATGCCACACTATTGAATGGATTTAATGCAACAGTCTATGAAGAAAACATCCAACTTCATCCATGCACGTATCTGCATAACTATATTGAAGAATATATTATCAAGAATCCTTTTTATAAAGAGTATTTAGATAAGGCACCGGCATTCTGTAAAGGAGAGAAGGAAAAACTGCAAGATTTTATTAGTACCTTTATAAAATATGGCGATACAAAAAATATTTTGTATCGCATTGATAACGGTAAAATAAGACCTTCAAAAGAATTGGCCGACAGTCTGGTTTCTATGATAAAAGGAAATCAAGAATTTGTGATGATTGATGAACAAAAAATTGCCTACGAAACAGCTCTTTCGATGATAAGAAAAGGGTCTGAAAGTAATAAAAGGGTGTTAATCGTAGAAGGAGGTCCGGGAACAGGGAAGTCGGTAATAGCAATTAATTTATTAGTAAAATCTACGAAAGAAGGTCTTAACGCTCAATACGTTACAAAAAATGCTGCACCGCGTGCGGTATTTGAAAGTAAGCTCACCGGTACCTTAAAAAAGACCGAGATATCAAATATATTCAGTAGTTCCGGCTCATATATTAATTGTGACCCCAATGTTTTTGATGCCTTAATTGTTGATGAAGCTCATCGCTTGAATGAAAAGTCAGGGATGCTTAGAAATCTTGGTGAAAATCAGATTAAGGAAATTATTGAAGCGACAAAATGCAGCATATTTTTTATCGATGAAGATCAAAAGGTTACCTGGAGCGATATTGGCAATAAAGAAGACATTATTATGTGGGCCAATAAGTTGGATGTTCCGGTTGAGCAATTAAAACTCGAATCTCAATTTAGATGTAACGGTTCAAATGGATACCTTGCATGGCTTGATAACATTCTCCAAATAACAGAAATAGCAAATTCTAGTCTAGAAGAGAGTAATTATGACTTTAGAATAGTAGACTCTCCGAACAGGTTAAGAGATATGATTCTTGAAAAGAATACTATCAATAATAAATCTCGTCTTGTTGCAGGATATTGCTGGGACTGGGTTAGTAAGAAAAATAATAGTTTGAAAGATATTGTTTTCCCCCAATATGATTTTGCTATGAAATGGAACCTAGCTAGTGATGCCAACCTATGGATTATCAAACCAGATTCCGTAAATGAGGTAGGATGCATTCACACTTGTCAGGGACTAGAGGTTGATTATATTGGAGTAATTGTAGGTCCAGATTTTATTGTTCGAAACGGAAAAGTTATCACTGATCCGTCTAAGCGGGCAAAAACAGATGCATCTTTGAAAGGATATAAAACTCTTTTGAAAACTGATCCAGAAAAAGCCAATACTATTGCAGATAAAATCATAAAAAATACCTATAGAACGCTTATGACTCGAGGTATGAAAGGCTGTTACGTATATTTTACTGACAAGGAAACCGAACAATATTTTAAATCTTTATCAAATCTTGATTAAGAACTAAAATATTCTTGATTGGCCTCTAGATATACTGGCCTGATGTTAGAATTAATAAATATTACAGTTCGGTACGACAAGCAATTACAATTAATTACTGAGGTAGCAGAACATCCGTGCATGATGGGAAAGGGTTCGACATTTGCATGGTTGTTGGAGTGCATTTTTATAGAGTACCCGGAAATTCAGGAAAAATATCCACCAGGAGTATTGTATTTTTCAGTTAACGGTGTTGCGCCGAAAACATATAGTGCTTTATTTGATGGAGATGAGGTATTCTTTGGAATTGTCTAGATTATTTTCCTGATGTGGGGAAAATGATAATTAAAATATATGAATAACCTTTTTATTTTTGTTGACGAATCAGGAAACCTTGATTTTAGCGTTGGTGGCACAAAACATTTTGTGCTTGCAGCTGTTACCGCAATACAACCAATTGAATCTTCTAATAGGTTGCAGCAATTAAAATACGATTTATTAGCGCAAGGAAATGGAGGTAATGAACACCAACACTTTCATGCTTCTGAGGACATCCAGATAACAAGAGATTTGGTCTTTCCGCTAATCAATACCATGGCAAGTATAAAAATCAATTACATTGTTGCTGAAAAAAGAAAAACCCATCCGCACTATCAAAATGAAAAGTTTTACGGATTATTAGGATCAGCTTTAGCAAAATATTTTTTATTAAGATATAGAAGGAGCGAGTACGATAAAATCATTATTGTATTTGATCAAATACTTACTCAAAAACAGCAAAATAATTTCCAAAAGACCGTTAAACCTATTCTTAAAGAAACAGGAAAACCTTACGCACTTTATTTTCACAGAACAATGTCAGATTTTAACGGTCAAATTGCAGATTATTGTGCATGGGCAAAATATGTTTCTTTAGAAAGGGGAGAACTGAGACCGATGGAATCGATAGCAGCTATTTCAAAACATACATTTGATATCTTTAATAGGGGGACTACGTATTATTACTAGATGGAAGAGGGGCAATACCCATAAACACGACCACCCCCGCTATCCTTTCGGAAGAGCCCAGGAGCTCTTGTTGCGGGGGTGGAACCTTTATAATCATATACTACCACATAGTGAAATTTTGAGTCAATATTTATTTCTATGCTAGTATGTCCCTATGAACATAACCTCCGCACAATTTATAAAGGGAGTTACGGATGGCCAGGAAGTGGAGGATTTGGCATTTCCGCAGGTGGCGTTTATTGGGCGTTCGAATGTGGGGAAGTCGAGTACGATCAATGCATTGACCAAGGTGAGAGGGTTGGCCAAAACTAGTTCGTTTCCGGGCCGTACGAGACAGATCAATGTCTTTCTGATCAATAACAAATTCTATCTGATTGACTTGCCGGGATATGGCTATGCCAAAGTTTCAAAAGTAGAACGGGCAAAGATCGAAGAGGTGATCAATAGCTATCTCTTTAATCCGGCTATTCCACAGCGAAAAGTAGTACTTATCATCGATGCCTATGTCGGTCCGACTGACAGTGACTTGGAAATGCTTGATGCATTGCTTGAGCATAAAAAGGACGTGATCATTTTGGCAAATAAAATCGACAAGGTGAAGAAGTCACACCAGAAGGCAACAATTGATACAATTCGCGAAACCTTGCATGGTCAACGCGTCATTCCATTTTCTTCCAAGGAAAAAACTGGTATTACCGAAACATTGCAGGCGATAGCATAGCCTAGCGTTGCTGCTCGAGCACGCGGAGGATACGCCGCACGATTTTGTCCGGTGACTTTTTGATATCGTGCTCCCAGATACGAATGACCTTCCATCCAAGTTTTTTCAGGCGATAGTTCACCCGTTTATCGCGGGCCATGTTGGTTTCGATTTTCTTGCGCCAGAAATCATCGACTGGTCTTTGCATTATTTTCTCGGGTTTATAGCCATGCCAAAACGTGCCGTCCATAAAGACGGCAACTTTTTTCCCAACAAAAACGATGTCCGGCTTACCGGGAAGCTTTTTGTAGTGGATGCGATAGCGATAGCCGAGCGGATAGAGCGTGTTGCTGAAAATTTTGCGTAGGGTCAATTCCGGTTTGGTATTGGTCGAGCGAATGAGACTCATGATCTCACTACGCTTTTCCTTGGTGAAGATGTCGGCCATGGTTTTTATGATTTCAATCGTTCAACATCGTCGAGTATCAAGTTGCGCATTGCGCCGGGCTTCATCGTGCCAATAGTGAGATGGCCAATGCTGGTGCGCAGAAGCTTTTCGACATTGAGGTGGCAGGCATCGCACATGCGGCGGATCTGATGCTTGCGACCTTCGTGGAGCACAATGCTAAAACTAGTTCGTGACAATCGCTTTACTACTGCTGCTTTGGTCTTCACTTTATCAAGCATAATGCCACGGGACATTTTCTGCATGGCCTCATCGGTCACATTTTCACGAACCGTTACGACATACGTCTTGCCGATATGCGAGTCTTCCTTGGTCAGGGCTCGGGCAAGGCTGCCGTCATTGGACATGATGATCAATCCTTCTGAATCCTTATCAAGACGACCGATCGGTGCCAAGTGTTTGAGCTTGGGAAAATAGTCATGAAGGTCTTTTGCTTTGCCCGCCGTAGCCTTGGCGAAGGAGGGTCCTGTAGTACTGTTCGTCTCCAATCCGCGCGGCTTATACACAAGCACTGTTTCCTTGCCCTCCAATGCTTCACCCTTGATATCAACGGTATCGTTGCCGACCATAATGCCGTAGCCTGGCTCACGAATGACCTTACCATTAACTTTGACCTGACCACTGGCAATAAGGTCTTTGGCCTCGCGACGTGACGCCAAACCCATGTGTGCGATAGCGCGTTCGAGGCGTTCTTGGCCTTTGGGAAGGGTGCTGACGAGGGTCTTCATACCGGCAATTATACCATGCTACAATAGTGACCATGAATGATGTCGAAGCAGTAATAGAAATAGCTCAGGTATTGCAGGATAAGGGCGAAACCGAAGCGGCCTTGGAACAGTTTAGCAAGGCATTTGACCTGTTGGCAGACAATGCTGCTCAGCATGCCCGCACCCATTTTCGCGATATTGACCTTGAAACATTGAGAACGATGAAGGTTGAAGTATTGGCGGAATCGAAGCAATTCTTAAAGAAGGATATCACGGCGGCATATCTGCTCAATGCTATGGGTGTGCTCTTTGCGGAAATGAAAGACTACGGTAATGCTCAGCAAAAGCTCACTGAGGCGATGGAATACATACCAGATGGTACGGACTTCAGTGATCCAGCTGACAACCTCGAACGCTTGGCAACAGAAATCGCTGCGATGCTTGCAGAACAGGAAGAACAATCCGAAGAACTATAGTATACTTGCTCTATCATGCAGCAGGCAGGAAATGCATTTATAAAAACAGTTATCGGCATTGCTGTGCTTGTTGTCGTAATCGGCATTGGAATGCATTTCTATAACAAACAGAGCAGTCCTACTGAAGTGCTGGGGGTGCAGACCGATACGCCTTCAGCTGAAACTCAAACTGCCGCCGTTGCTCCAGTCATTATCCCGGTCACGCACGTTCCAACACCGGCGGAAGTTAATGGCATTTACGTTTCCAGCTGGAGTGCGGGCACACCATCAAGTATGGCCCATATCAATAGTCTGCTTGATGGAGGAAAGCTTAACAGTGTGGTCATCGATATTAAGGATGCGACCGGTAGACTTTCCTATATGCCGCTTGATCCAACATTGGCTGCTACCGGTGTCGGCACTAACCGCATTCGCCACCTGGGTGATCTTATCCAATCACTTCATGCTAAACATGTTTACGTCATTGGTCGTATTGAGGTATTTCAGGATGAATACTATCCCACCTTGCATCCAGAGAATGCCTTGCAGGACACCGTTACAAAAGGAGTGTGGAAGGATCCGAAAGGCCTGAGTTATCTTCAATCCAACAATCCGGAAGTCTGGCACTACACAGAGCAGATTGCTGAAGATGCCTATGCCCAAGGGTTTGATGAGATCAATCTCGACTACGTGCGCTTTCCTTCGGATGGCAAGCTTGCCGACATTGATGAAAGTAGCTTTACCCAAAGCAAGCAGGACACGATCGCGTCATTTTTCACTAACATTGATACCACCCTTCGTCAAAAGGATCACATCACGGTATCGGCTGATATTTTTGGCCTAACCCTTAGTGCCAAGGATGACTTGGGCATTGGTCAAAAGTTAGAACTAATCGCTCCGCATGTCGACTATGTCTGTCCGATGATTTACCCATCGCATTTTGCCGATGGCACGTATGGCTACAAGAATCCTGCCGCTCATCCGTATGACGTCATTCATCATTCGCTTGCTGATGGTATTGCCAAGTTGCAAGCCGCAGGTATTCCGGTGACAAAGTTCCGTCCGTGGTTGCAGGATTTTAACCTTGGAGCAGTCTATACTGCTGACATGGTTCAGGCGCAAATCAATGCCGTTCACGACCTCGGACTACATTCCTGGCTAATGTGGGATGCGGCAAATACATACACCGCATCTGTGTATAAATAAGTTGCGAGAGAAAGCAGTTGGTAATAAAATATACGCATATGGCAAAAGGAGTACGATCACAAAAAGAAGCAAAAAAACCAAAGAAAGATAAAAAGAAATAATTCATTATTTCTTAACGATGAAAAAGGGCTGGTACTGCAGTCCCTTTTTCTTTCCTCGCCTCGCCGTAGCCTTAGCGAAGGTGGGTGGTATACTACATATATGAAAAACAATATCGTTCGCCCTATTCCTCTCACCGTTACTATCGTCGCAGTAGTCGGCATTGCCGCATTGCTTATCAATGCCCATCGTCATCCTGTGGCCGCCCCTGTTGCTGCAACGGCAGATCAGAACCAGTCATTGTGTTACATACTCAATAAGCCTACTGCATCAGGCCATAACGATATCGCCTATTTGAAATTAACCTCATCAGATGGCGGTGCGCATACTACTGGAGAGCTTGGCATTGCATTGGCTGAAAAAGACAGCATGCACGGCACCCTAACGGGAACCGTTACGGCAAGTGCAGACAATGCCACTGCGGTGTTCGATGGACAGTACGTCAATAGCGGGGAAGGCATGAACAATGTAAATGAACAGATGATCAAGCTGGATAATGATCAAGCCATGATTGGGTACGGAGCCCCAGGTGCGGTGACCTATTCATTGGCAATTCCTAGTGCCGATTGCGCCCAGTACGATCAGCTCAAGACTGCTTCAAACTAGGGCAGGAAATGTTATACTGACAGTATTATTACGTAACGATTATTTTTTATGGAAGCACTTTTTGTTATCGGTCACCTGATCGTCGGTATTTATTTCTTGCAAAGCGGACTCAATCACTTTTTCAAAACAGGCTACTTGGCAGGCTATGCTGCTTCCAAGGGCGTGCCATTTCCTAAGTTCTCAGTCATTGCCGCTGGGGTAATGTTTGGGCTTGGAGGAATCTCATTGATCGGTTGGATGCGTCCTGACATTGGTATCGGTCTGATCATTTTGGCATTGTTGCCTGTGACAACGATGATGCATAACTTCTGGACTATTAAGGATCCGATGGACCGCGCTACGCAGCACATGAACTTCACCAAGAACCTTGCCCTGATCGGTACCTTGATGCTCTTGCTTGCATTTGTGCTGATCTAACTTCTCTCATGCGATATTGGTTACTGAAAAGTGAGGGGGATTGTTACTCGATTGATGATTTGCATCGTGACAAGCAGACTGCTTGGACTGGCATAAGAAATTATCAGGCTCGTAACTTCATGCGTGATGACATGAAGAAGGGGGATTTGGCATTGTTTTATCATTCCAACAGTAATCCAAATGGCATCTACGGCATCGCCAAGGTTGTCGCCAATGCTCATGCCGACGAAACCCAATTCGATAAAAAAGATGATCATTACGATCCGACAAGCACCAAGGCTGACCCGCGCTGGGTATGCGTTGACGTTGCCTTCGTCAAAAAGTTCAAGGAGCCAATTTCGCTGACCGCGATAAAGCATGATCCTCATTTGGAAGGCATGATGGTGCGCCAAACCGGTAGCCGCCTTTCAGTCCAGCCGGTATCGGAAACACACTTTAATTATATTGTGCAGCACATGTCGAAATAACAGAGAAACGGCGCCACCTACGGT
>JARIGS010000017.1 GCA_029288725.1 Candidatus Nomurabacteria bacterium
TCTCGTGGGCTCGGAGATGTGTATAAGAGACAGTAGTTATACTGATTCATTATTTCTTCCTTCGTCTTGAACGGTAATTGTTCAATGATCTGTACGGCTTTTTCTATTGCCTGGTCGCGAAGTTCGTATTCGAACGGCGCAAAGTTTGAGAGTAGGAATGTTTCGAAGCCGTTTGGCGGTGCAATGCGTGGCAACAATTCATCATGAACCGGACGGACACCGACACGAATGCGGAGAAAGTCCTTCGTTCCGAGATGGTCAATCACTGACTGTACGCCATTGTGACCACCCGCTCCTCTACTAAATGAGCATTTGATTTCTCCAAGCGGGATATCAATATCATCATAGACAACGACAACCATTGCCTCGTCATACTGCTTGGTCAATGCCTTTGCCGCTACGCCAGAGAGGTTCATGTAGGTATCCGGCTTTGCCAGGAGTAACTGACCAAATTGTGCAATGCCCGCAGAAAAAATTTTCTTATCCGCAAATGACAAGTGCTCTTTTGCCGCAAGTGCATCAAGCACCATCCAGCCGATATTGTGACGCTGACTGGCATGCGCGCTTCCAGGGTTTCCGAGACCGATCACGATATTCGTTATAGTACTCATATGCCTACTGTACCATATATTCACGGTCTGCTATACTTGCCCTAATTATGGAACCAACAACACAAATGCCCCCGCAGGAACCAGTACAGAAATCATTTTTCCAAACCGGCTTTTGGAAGTTTATTGAAAACGTTCTCTACATTATCGGTGCGATCATTCTTGCCGCACTGATCCAGGCATTCATCATCCGCCCATTTATCGTCAGCGGCACCTCAATGGACCCTGTCATTCAGAATGGCCAGTACCTCATCATTGACGAAGTGACCTATCATTTCCATGCTCCAGAACGCGGTGATGTCATTGTCTTCAAGGCTCCACCAGAACCAACCAAATACTACATCAAGCGCGTTATCGGTCTTCCTGGCGATACCGTTGTCCTTACTGACGGCAAGGTTACTATCATCGATGCTGCACATCCAAAGGGCTTTACTCTTGCAGAACCATACCTTACTCACCTTTCACACGATAACGGCACCTTCGTGGTTCCTGCTGACCAGTACTTTGTTATGGGAGACAATCGCAGTGGCAGTTATGACTCACGCGCCTGGGGCATGCTTCCAGCGGCAAACATTCGTGGTCGCGCGCTTGTCCGTCTCTTGCCAGTAAATACCGTCAAGGTCCTTCCAGGAAAAGAATCATATGAGTACTAAACCAACCACCCCCAAGAAAAGTCAGGAGCTTGCCAGTCCAAAAGGCATGCGTGACATTATTGGTGACGATTACTACAAGTTCCAGGGCTTCTTCGAAAAGGCTCAGGAGATTGCGGTGTACTACGGCTTCAGTCCAATTGCCACCCCTATCCTTGAACACGAGGATACCTTTATGACCTCAATCGGTGCCGGTACCGACATTATCGACAAGGAAATGTACTCCCTTAAAACCAAGGGCGGTGACCAGCTTGCGATGCGTCCTGAAGGTACTGCCGGCGTCATGCGTGCCTATATCGAACACGGCATGCAAAGCCTGCCACAGCCATTGCTATTCTATTACTACGGACCAATGTTCCGTCACGATAAACCACAGCGTGGACGATATCGTCAGCTTCACCAGTTTGGTCTCGAAGCGATTGGTTCAGAAAAGAGCATCATTGATGCCTTGTTGATCAAGACCACCATTGCCATTCTTGAGGAATCCGGTGCAAAGGATCTCGTGGTGCAGATCAACTCCATGGGTGACAAGGAAGACCGCGTTTCCTACACTCGCGAGCTGACTAACTACTACAAAAAGCATATCAGCGAACTCTCTGCTCTTGACCAGGAACGCCTGAAGGTAAATCCATTGCGCATTCTTGATTCGAAGGATCCTGGCACTATTGCCGTTAATCAGGGCGCGCCTGATATCGTGTCACACCTTGGGGCGGCTGCAAAGAAGCATTTCAAGGAAGTGCTCGAAGCCCTCGATGAAATGGGTATCAGCTACGAGATCAACAAAAACCTCGTGCGCGGCCTTTCCTACTACACTCGTACGGTTTTTGAAATCCAGGAACCTGAACAGGAAGGCATTGAACCGCTTACCATTGCCGCCGGTGGTCGCTATGACCTCCTTGCTCGACAGCTTGGCGCCAAGAAGGATGCTCCAGCCATGGGTGTTGGCATCGGCGTTGATCGCGTAATCGAAACGAGCTGGTTCAAGGACCTTTCCCCTCGCATTATGAAAAAGCCGAAGGTCTACTTCATTCAGGTTGGCCTTGATGCCAAGCTCAAGAGCCTGAACGTGATCGAAATCCTCCGCAAGGCTCACATTCCGGTCATGCAGGCCCTTTCAAAGGACTCACTCTCCGCCCAGTTAGCGGTGGCAGAAAAAGCCGGCGTTCCCTACACCATTATCTTTGGACAGAAGGAAGCAATGGAACACAGCGTGATCGTTCGCAATATGGACACCCGCAGTCAGGACAATGTTCCTATTGCCGAACTTCACACCTACCTTAAGTCATTGAAGTAATATGAAAACGATCGTTCAAGTCCCCGACCCCGTGCTTCGACAAAACGCCGCACCGGTACCAGTTGCTGACATCTCCAAAAAACCCATCCAGTCCCTTCTCGAGGACATGAAGGCTGCCGTTGACCATGAGGAAGACGCAGTCGCTATCGCCGCACCGCAACTTGGTCAGTCAGTGCGTATCTTTGTGGTTTCGAAAAAGATCAACAAGAAATACGAGGAGGACCTGGTGTTTATCAATCCGGAAATTATTCGTCTGGGCAAGGAAAAGAAGATCATGCAGGAAGGCTGTCTTTCTGTTCGATGGAAATACGGTGACGTGAAGCGCGCTACTACGGCAAGTGTTCGCGCCCTTAATGAGCATGGCAATGAATTCGTCATGAATGGTCGTGGCTTACTCGCGCAAATTTTCCAACATGAAGTAGACCACTTAAACGGCATCCTGTTTATTGATACGGCAAAGAACGTAGAAGATATTCCACCGGGGAAATAAAAAAGACGCCTAATAAAAGGCGTCTTTTTGTAAAAAACCTTACGAAGTTTTACAAGTTACTATAACAAATGCATTAACTCATTCATGGTTTGCCTGAAGTGCATTTCATCTTCTTCGGCTTCTTTGTTAACCAATTCGTCACCGGCCAGCCTGTTAATCAAGCTATGTTCATGCATGGTGCCATCATCGTTGAGACCATCGATGATTTCAGCATAAGGAAAGGTACGGGCATAGGCCATCAATTCTTCGCGGTTTTTGCCATTACCATAACAGAATGCCACATATTTCAACGGGATAATATGCCCGTTAAAGTTTGTACCAACCTTTGCCATAAAAGGGCAATTATCGAGCAATGAGAGGTCATCAAACAATACCCGAACCTTGGAGTTAATGACACCATCCCAGGGTTTGTAGGTTCGGTTATGTTCCCACCGGTCATCGAATTTAGTGATGGTAAATTGGGGGTGAAGAAACTCTTTTTTCTTCACCCAGCTGGATAAGAGATTTTTTGACATCGTTATAAAGTTTATTTAAAAAATCATTATTTCCTCTAATTTACGTTATTTTATAAAAAAGTCAATATGTAGTACAATACCGCTTACATGAAGAAACGTATCGCTTTTTTTGGAACTCCGGACTTTACGACTGACTTTTTAGACGTATTGGTTGCCCATGACCTGAAACCCGACCTTATCGTGACAAACCCCGATCGTCCTAGTGGCCGTGGTATGGTAATGACCGCTCCGGGACCGAAGACCTGGGCTCTGTCATATGATGTCCCAGTATTACAACCTGAACGCATTGATGAGTCCTTTATGGAGGCCATGAGAAAGGAACCGTGGGACCTTTTTATCGTTATTGCCTATGGCAAGATACTACCCGAATCACTTATAGAGCTTCCAACATACGGCACTATAAATGTGCACTATTCCCTACTTCCTCAGTATCGTGGCGCTACGCCGGTTGAATCAGCAATCTTACATGGTGATACCACTACCGCAGTAGTAATTCAGTCAATGAGATATAAGCTTGATACCGGACCAATATTGGCTCAGAAAGAAATAAGCATTACACCTGAAGATACCTCACACACCTTGCGGCACAAACTAAACCAGGAGGCACTTTTGATGCTGCCTCATACCTTAACGGGAATCTTTGAAGAAACTATTGCCGCTATTCCTCAACACGAATCTGATGCAACGTATACGAAAAAAATCACCAAGGAAGATGGCGAGATAGACCTGAATGACAGCGGGATTATCAACTATCGCAAGTATAAAGCATATGATGGATGGCCTGGGATATTTTTTTATATCGAGAAGCAGGGAAAAAAGATTCGGATGAAAATAACAAAAGCCTCATACCATGATGAGACTTTTGTGATCGAGGAAGTTATTCCAGAGAATGGCAAGCGCCAGTCTTACGAAGATTTTCTACATTCCCTTCACTAGATCCTTGATCTTTGTTGCGCCACGACGGAACAGTGTTTGGGAACGGCTTTTGCCATCTTTCATTTCCCTGATGATTTCGGTACGAATGTCATCGATAGCCTCGTACAGGTCAGCCTTTTCAGATACGGCCCGATACTGCTTGCCCAAAGCGGTGGTGAGATTGACTTCGGCACGGAAGACCTCGCCGTTACGATGATGCATGGTGGTCTTGCCGATCTCCACGGCAATCAGCGGATCGCCTTCGGTGTATTTAGTAATGGTGCTGAGCCGCTTTTCGGCATAGTCGGACAGTGCGGGGGTAAGTTCAATAAGGGTACTTTTTATCGTCATGCTCATATACCCTATTATACTCCTTTTGCAGGATTTTTCTTTCCTCCACCCATAAAAAAGCCGCCGCGTCAGACGCGGCGGCTTTTTGTTATTTCCAGCTAACTGGCTTCTTCAGTTTGTCACCAAGATCCTTTTCGGTTTCTTCAATGACTTCGGCCATCATTGATACGGCCTCAAGGGCGAATTCACCGAGTGAGCTTTCTTCTGAAAGCATTGTTGCATCAGCACCGGCATAAACGGCATTGGCAATGTCAGACACTTCGGCACGAGTTGGAACCGGAGCCTTGATCATTGATTCAAGCATCTGTGTTGCCACGATAACCGGCTTGCCTGCAGCATTACACTTTTCGATCAGCATGCGCTGTACGGCTGGTACCTTGGCATGACCGATTTCAACGGCAAGGTCACCGCGAGCCACCATGATGGCATCGGTAGCCTCGATGATTTCATCGATCTTCTCAACTGCTTCTGGGGTTTCGATCTTGGCTACGATTGGCTGGTTGCCGCCATGACTTTTGATAAGGTCACGCAATTCATTGATGTCCTTGGCAGTACGAACGAATGACAAGGCGATGTAGTCGGCATTCATTTTTACGGCAAATTCCAAATCACTGCGATCCTTGTCAGTGATAGCGGAGATTGAGAGGTAGGCATTGGGAATGTTCACTCCGCGACGGCTCTTGATCACGCCACCCACGAGGACGGTCGTATAGATGTCAGTGCCTTCTACGCGATCAACACGCAGCTTGCGGCGACCGTCATCGATCATCAGGATCTGGCCTGGCTTGATGTCCTGCTCGATGTTTGGATAGTTGAAATAGACCTTGCGTACGGTTCCTGCCGCCTTGGTACCACTGAGGATGAATTCTGCTCCGGGAATGAGTTCCACTGAAACATCCTCGAAGTCACCGATACGGATCTTCGGACCGGAAAGGTCAACGAGCACATCAACAGGAATGTTTTCTTCCTGAGAGACGGCACGGATGTTTTCGATACGGGTCTGGTGAATACCCTGGTCATCGTGACTCATATTGGTGCGGGCAATATCAACGCCGGCCTTGAGGAGCTTCGCGAAGTTTTCTTTTGATTCTGATCCGGGACCTATAGTGGCCACGATTTTGGTGTTTCTGGTTTTTTGTGACATAGTTTTTTTAGCCTTGTGTAATAATAAAAAAGCACTGTAGTATAGCCTTATGGACAAGATTTTGGCAATAGTAGTGCTGATTGTGTTTGTGTGGCTCGCCATCCCCCGTGTCACCCACGGCCAATGGCTTGCCCCGACGGCCATCAAGCCCGGTTCCTGGGTCACGACCTATGACACCACGGGCTATGCGGAAGCCGCCGCCCAACCTTCTACGGGCTATGGCTGGTTCCATTTTGACTTCTGGAATAACCCTTCCCCACAGGGCGAAATCGTCACCAAACGCGACCTGCGAATATTCCATTGACGCCCCAAAGGGGTTGAAAACCCCCGTCAAAAATGATATAGTTTCCTGCGTCTCGCCGAAGCCTTTCATGGCAAAGGCGGAACCGCACACCATCCAAAACCCATTCCCCTGTAGCTCAGCGGTAGAGCTATCGACTGTTAATCGATTGGTCGTAGGTTCGAATCCTACCGGGGGAGCACCCGAGCGAAAAGAAAAACACCCAACTTCTGTTGAGGTGTTTTTCTTTGCCGAGGGTGCGAACCCCGGAAAGCTCTGCTTACCGGGGGTGGGAGCAAATAATAATTTAATGCAAAATTTCTTTGATTGCATCTTGAGTGTTTTCAAGAAACAGAGAATGTTCCTTGTACCACGCTTCATTTTTAGGAGAAAAATCCTTGCCGTCTTGTAATGTTGAAGCTGTTAATCCTTTAGCAATCACGACTTTATATCCTCTTTGAATAGCACTAATTGTAGTATCCTGGACACACGCATTAGCGTTGATTCCCATAACAAGAAGCTTTTTACATTTCATTGCAGTGAGAATTGCGTGAAGATCGGTGTCAGTAAACGCACTGTTACTTTCTTTAATAAGAGTTAGCACTTCGGGAACTTTTTTTATTTTTTCCAATAATGACTTTGTAGTACTTCCCCGATATATGCCCCGTGTTTTATATTCAAATAAGATCAATGGTATTTTATTCTTTTGACAGCATTCAATCACCTTAGATTGATTAGCAATGAGTGCCCTGCGATTCTCTGGGGTATGTTGTTTGAGAAAAAAGTCTTGCATGTCAATTAAAATGACTGCGGTCTTGGAAGTTTTCATACATTAATTATAGCATTTCAAACATCCTCCCACGTTCGGAGCAAAATAAAAAACCACCCATTTCTAGGTAGTTTTGCTTTCCGCATAGTCGTATCTTTTATATATCTCCACTAACGGAGTAACCACGACTTTTCTTCCAAAGAACAATGAGCAGTGAATGCAGTTTTTGTCGTCTAAAATAATGACTACATGTGTCCACGCCCTGTGTTTCCGCGGGTCTTCCCTGTCTTTCAGGAAAAGAATGTGCCCAGCCGGCGGATTCTCCAGCTGTTCTTTCGAGAGATTAAAGTCTTTAGGCGGTTCAAACGACCTAAGTTTCGGAACCTCGATTCCTACTTGCCTGTACACCCCCCGAACAAAGGCTACGCAGTCAAATTCCTTAGAATATGGAGCACCGACATACGTTTTCACGATACTTAAAATAGCATTGCGCTTATCTATACTCAAATTCATCTTTTTTAGTTTCCTCCTAAATTACAGGATACTTGGACAATGTCAACACACTTGCTTTATCAAGCAGGCTCAAACATCGTCCAGCGTTCGGATCAATCGACAAAAAGTGGTCTTGCTGTATTATGACAATATGAATAAAAAGAATGCTGGAATTACAGTCTTAATAGCGGTTATTATAGGTTTAACGCTATACGGTATGTTCACAACAAGTCTATTTAAAAAATTCTCTGCTAGTCATTTTCCTCCAAAAAATAGTGAGTGTTTTGATCGGTTTATGGACGTTGCGCAAACAGGATATGCAGACGGATTTCATATACCTCAATTTAACTCTTCAGCCGTAACAGCGTTTAGATGTGCTTCACAACTTGGCTTTGATCAATATGAAATAACTGCAACGGATACAGAGGGGCATTCTTTTTACATCCACAAAGACGAAGGCGGAATGGCAGCATCAGGAGCAGACGGTGTTTATGACTTTTGTTATATCCAAGACGGTAAGGTTATTAAAAGTGAAAAACTTATTGGCCACAATCCCCCTGAAGCAGGGACCTGTGTTTGGACCGATGGATTCCCTTCTGCTCCAACCAGTACTTATAGTTTTTCTAAGTAGTTCCAAATATCATTTAGCGTTCGGCACACATACACCACCCTGCTATACTTCCTCCATGAAAAATTCTCTTCAAAAAGGACTCATGTTGGAATACGTCACCCTGAGTTGGAATGTGGTCGGCTGTGGCATTATCATTATGCTTGCACTGAGGGCTTCTTCCCTTTCGTTGTTTGGATTTGGCATTGATTCAGTCATTGAAATCTTTGCCTCTATCGTGGTGATATGGCAACTGAAAGCTATCAACAAAACGTATGAGAGGCTGGCGACAAAAATGATTGGCGTGGCGTTCGTACTCCTTTCTCTCTATATCCTGATTCAAGCAACGCTCGGACTGGTTCACCGCTCTCATGCTTCCCCTTCCGCTGGAGGAATTATATGGCTAACGGTTACTGCTATTGTCATGTTTCTGCTTGCCTATGGAAAGAAGCAGGTCGGTCAGGAAATAAGCAACCCCGTCCTTATTGCAGAGTCTCGAGTAACAGTTGTTGATGGGTTGTTGGCAGTATCGGTTCTTATCGGACTATTGGTTACCGCATACCTTGGCTGGTGGTGGGCAGATAGCATAGCAAGTCTCGTGATTGTTTTCTACGGTATACAGGAAGCGGTGCATACGCTTAGCGAGTAGCGTATTCCTCGGATATGCCACCAAATTACGCGGCAGCGGGTGAAATATCGTATACCTCTTTGGGGGTAATAATGAGCAGCCCCTTAACCACACGATCGGGCAAGCGCTCAGCCACCCATTCCTTCGCATCTTCAAAGAGTTCACCGTCCGTTACATATTCAACTGTTCCGTGCACCTGATATCCCTCAAAGCCCTTCCAGCCAACTAGGGCAACATCAGGCTGTGCCAAAATATTTTCAAGGGTCTTTTTGAAGAAATAGTTGATTAGCCAAATCTTTCCGTCAACGATACGGATAGACGACACCGGTACCACATTAAGCCCGTGTGACCCGTTAGTTGCCAAAGCCTTACTGTCGGCAGCGAGTAAACTATCAGCTATTTTTTGTGAAAATTCCATGTGAAAATATATTATATTGATAATCATTTTCATAATACCATATAGGTAATTATCAATACGGGGCAAAATAAAAAAGACCTTTCGGTCTTTTAGTCTAAAATAATGTTTTTTAATTCTCGCTCAGATTCAATCTGATTGACGATGCACTGCCTGTTGAAATCATCCATGCCTTCATTTAACCCTTTAATGATTTTTGAGTTTTCCTCGTCAGTAAAATGATAGACCTTCCCTTCTTTCTCAAACTCTTCCATGACGATGTCATACCGGCTTCTTAAGTCAATTTTCCTATCTTTGCCCATATAGATTTTGATTTTCCTACAAGACTACACCATTTCACATTTTTATCAAACAGACGCAAATCCTCGAAAAAGACCCTTTATCGAATGTGGGTAAAGAAAAAGCCAGTCCTTTTTATTCGGACTGGCTGCGTAAACACGTTAATGTTCGATTTTGTTTTTCTTAGGATAGTTTCCAAAATAATTAAGACCTCCCTTGGTATCGTCAACCGTGAGGGTTATTCCATGGGTCTCACAGATATCGATGACGGTCGATACGCCGACATGGAAGTTCTTTCCTGATTTTTTGACCCAGTTTGTGCCGCTTTTTATCTTGGCAAAGTCAAACAATTTGTCATTGTCGTCGATGAGGCTGAACTGGAAATATTCCTCCGTATCGATCATTTCTAACGAGCCCTTGGCAATACCGTGATCATAAAGGTTCTTTATCAGCTCCCGGAATATGTAGACCAACGGGTTGTAGAAGGAGCGTTCACTCTGTCCAAAATAATTGTGAATGAAAAGCCGAGCCTCCGAAACGAAATCGTCCCTGTCGAATCCTTCACCGTTAAAGACAATAGTTGTTTTGTTACCTTCAGTGGTTACTTGTATTGGATGCATGCTGTATTGGGTTTAAATGTGATTTAACCCCACTCTATCAGGCGAGCCGCAATAGTCAAGAAGGTTTAAATACCTCCCTCATTTAGAGAAAATAAAAAAGCCCCGATTGGTATCGGGGCTTTTTTTGTTATAAATTCTCGGTATCTTTTAAATCCTGATATACCGATTCGGCCCAGGATCGAACTCGGTCCTCGTACCCTACTCTTCCCGCCATAGCCACATCAGAAGTATGGGTGGTCCATTGTATGGGAACGTCGTACGCCCCGTGATCCTCCGACGTGCCAGTAATTTTCCAATCACGAACACTTGAAGAAAGCCGTTCCCTATTTCGCAGATCGTGTTCTTCAAAAGAAGCGTTTTTTTGCAACAAATTCCGTCAGAAATGCTTTTGCATCTTCGAGTCCTTTCTTGGAATATGTGGCAGGGTGCTGTACGTGATAGCACAACACGGTCAAATGATGGACTGCACCGGCACCGGTGAAATCCTCAAAATCCCAGATCAACATCTGTTGAAAATAATCATTGCAGGTTTTGCCCTCTTCCAGTCTTCCCCCGCACTCAGCACAACGTTGCATATCCATATATGCTAAGTATACCAAGTTTGGCTACCAAAATGGCATTGTAAACAATATGGCAATTTAAAAAACCAAAGCCCCGATTGGTATCGGGGCTTGTTAGCAACTATTCTAAAAGGAGAAGTATGTGACACAAGTGTCTTACAGAGGATTCTGGCCTCGTATTATGCGAATAAGAATCAAAACGATGGCGATAATGAGCAAGATGTGTATATACCAGCCGATGGTATATACCCCTACTATTCCCAAAAGCCACAAGATAAGAAGAATAACAGCGATGGTAGTAAGCATATGAGATAAAATAATAAATTATTAAATAAAAGGCTCAATATTTGACGCCTATATATACCTACGTTGTATGGAAGGAAAATATTACCCTTCCAGTGCTATACTTAATCTATTGTAAGATTTTAATATATATTGTATGGCAATTATTTTACTTGGTGTGTTGGGAGCAGTTATTAGCGCAGTGCTCGGTACGTTGTGGTATTCAAACGCCACTCCAATGGGAAAGGTGCAGATGGCCTCAGTTGGTTTCGACAAGCTTTCGCCTGAGGAACAAAAGATGAAAATGGATGAGATGAAGCCGAAGATGTGGAAGTACTATCTTGCACAGCTGTTCCTTTCATTTCTGACATCTGCCTTTATCGCATTTGTCATGATCGAGCAGAAGGGTCTTGGCGCTTCAGTAGTGTACGGAGAGATTGCAGCAGTCTGGCTTTGTTTCGTAGTGCCACTTGTTGGCCAGGCATTGCTCTGGGGAAACGTTGATCAGAAGCTGCGATGGAAAAAGTTCTTTTCCGAATCACTCTTCAACCTCGTTGCATTTGTGGTGATTATTTTTATCTTTAGCTTCATTGTGTAAGTTATAGTAACGCTACTAAAGTTTCTTATGAAAATAAAAACACCCGCAGTTAGTCCATAACTGAGGGTGTTTTTTTGTTTGCAGATGAATACAGTTTAATTTTGCGTTATGGAAGAGAGATGCCGAGCAATTTCAATACGAACGGTGCAACAGGATCAGCGGTTAGTCCGTAGGCAATGACACCACCCAATAGCCCCGTCACTGAAATGGCGATAAAGCCAGCAAGAGCCAAGATGAAAGATACTACTTTATTGCAGAGGATCGCTTCGATAACGTGTGAGATGCGAAGTAGCCACTGCCATGATGCATTGATACGATTCTTGTAGGTATTGAATACCGCCGCAATTTCACCAACAAGCAATGCGCCGTATATGAAGGTGGCAATGCCCGCAAAAGTAGAGTGGGCATCAACAAGCTGACGGTTAGGGTGAACCAGGTGCTCTGCGGTATCCCCCGTTGCGAGGGCGGCAAACGCACCGAGCACGCCACATACGAGCAATACACGCTCAATATCCCTCCATCCGACTTGAGGAAACCACTTCTGGAGTGGAAGGATTTTAATAACCGAATAAAGGAAAAGAAGTGCGATGGGAAAATGGACGAGCAACGGATGAATGTTATACGTCATAAGGGGTAGTGGTTTAATTATTTTTTACAAATGCTGCGAGCTTGTCCAATTGCTGTTCCCAGCCCTGCTGCATACCACCAAGCATCTGTTCAACACCGGGAGCAGTGCCCTTTGCACCAGTATGAACGGTGAGCATGGTCTGACCATCAGCTTCCTCAAACGTTACCGTCGTTACTCCATCGAGAACATGGTTCCCTTCTGCATTTAATGCCGCATTGGTAAAGACTAATTTTTCCGGCTCGGTCACTTCAGTGAAAACTCCTTCCATCGGTGCCTTCATGTTACTGAAAGGTCCCATGTTCTCGCCACCCTGCATCACGATATAGATCTTGCCGCCAACGGTAGCATTCACTTCGCAGACCGGATTGGTAAATCCGTCCGGTGCCCACCATTGCTGAACCTGCTTTTCATCTACCCATGCCTGCCACACGCGTTCTCGTGGGGCCTCTATTGTTTTTGTCAGTGTTATATATTTTTCCATACTTCTAGTATAGCAAGTTATCGGTGCGGACAGCCAGCCCAGCAACAGGGACGACGCTTCCCTTTCAGCAGGTCTTCGGACATTCGTTTGAGGTGGTGAGCTCTGGTTTCCGGCTTCTTGACTGAGGTCGTCCAGCAAATCCATTCGTTGCGCGCGAGTGGGGTCAGGTCATTCCATGCCGCCAGAACCTTCGGTGCATCAAGAAATACGTTCCGCATGTCTGCAGGCACGGTGTGTACTACGCCAGTGGCAATCTTTGTCATGCGGTAATTTTATCATAAAAAAAATCCGTCATTTTGCTATACTGTAACTATGCATAAGAAAAAACAGTCTTCTGGTTTTACCCTTATTGAACTGCTTGTGGTCATTGCCATTATTGGCATTCTGGCATCAGTCATTCTCGCTTCTGTTGATGCCGCGCGATCAAAAGCCCGTGATGCCCGACGCAAGGAGGATTTCCATGAAATCAGCACTGCCCTTGCATTGTATTATGCGCAAAACGGCAGCTACCCAAACACCAACACTACTTCTGCCACGGACTCTGGTAACTATGCCAACAGCAACACTAGCTGGGATGGCAAAACCTATGCCTGGACGAACCTTTTCACTCCACTAGTCAATGCCGGCTATATGACCGGCATTCCCCGCGATCCGTTGAATGTTGCCACTGGCAGTTATCCCTGGAGCGCGCCAGCCGGGGCTTCGGTGAACCACCTCTACCACTATCGTTCCGATGGCGCGCACTACTTATTGTGTACCTGGCTGGAAAATCATGGCGACGCTGCAACGCTTGGACACGCTGACATGTCCGATCCGTTCAACCCATCACTGAAGCTTCATGCCAATGAGGGATACTCTGCCTACAATTATTGCATTGCAGGATAGACAGGCATTGAAACTTTATTATAATAAGTACTGTTACTACTAATCATTTATTTTTATGAAGACCGCAAAGGTACTGTTTTGGATTTCAACCACTATTATTTTCCTCTTTGAAGGAGTGCTCACTGCTTTTACCTTTAACAGCTCCATGGCGATTCAGGGCATCACCGGCCTTGGCTACCCAGTGTACTTTTGCACACTCTTGGCCGCATTTAAGGTTGTAGGCACACTGGTCCTCATTATTCCCCAGGTTTCTCCTCGCATTAAGGAGTGGGCCTATGCCGGCTTCGGTATCGACTTCATCTGTGCCTTTGTCAGCATTGTCGTCGTTGGTGGCTTCACTACTGGAGCAATCCTTCCTCTTGTCTTCATGGTATTGCTGGTCATTTCATACAAGACGTATCACAAACTTCTTGTTACAAAGACTGCCTAACAAAAAAAAGCCCCTACAGGGGCTTTTGTTTAGACGGCTTAAAAATACATTGGTACCAGATGAAAATCGATAGCATTACGGTCGCGACCATGCATACTGATAATTGCCAAGGTTTCGTAAAAAGCGATCCATGCTCATAGATGAATATGGCAAGGGGCGTTGGAAATACTATGAGACCATAGATAACAATGTATATTCCTTTGTCTTCAAAACTGTTATTGTTTTCCATATAGCGATGTTTAAGAAGTGAAATTTCCTTAATACTACGCCATCTATTGACATAGTCAACCAATAATTGATAATGAAACTATGAAAGCGAAGTTTAAGCATGCTGTTGAAAAAACAATTGCAAAGTTAAACCTCACCTACGTCATTCGCCTTTTGGCCAGTCTCCTGATTGTCGCCGTCCTGCTCGGCTTTCTCGCCGGCATTGTCAAAACGTTTATCGATCTTCAGTTGTTTGTTCATCAGCCCCTCGATGTCGGCATCAAGCAGATGCTGATCAATGTCCTTACCCTCTTGGCAGTAATCGAAGTGCTCCGCACCGCATTGAGTTACCTCAAGGATGGACGGGTCCATGTCACCTACATTGTTGATACCGTATTGATCGTGATGCTCAACGAAGTCCTGACCTTTTGGTATACCGGCGACCATATCACCTACATCCCTCTCGTAGCACTATTGCTCACTCTTATTGTCATCCGCATTCTGTGCATCAAGTTTTCGCCAAACAAATAAGTTAGTTCATCACTTCTATGACTTCGTCATGTGCTCGACGGGTCTTTGGGAGTGCTGCGAAAGCGTCATCACCACGATAGCCAAGGGCAAGCATTGTTACCGCTCGAAGGTGCTTATCTTCAAGACCAAGAATGCTCGTTACCTGTACCGGATCAAATCCTTCCATCGGCCCCGCATCCACGCCAAGCAGGGCGGCAGTTTCAATCATCATGCCAAGCGGGATGTAGGTTTGAGCGGTAAGAAAGGCATCGCGTGCCATGCCTTCCGGCTTGCTAGCAATTGCCCCACTCACCATATTTTGCAGCATGGCAAAATCTTCCGGTGCCTTGCCTTGGGCCTTAGCGGTACGATCTACCAACTCACCCGTCAACGCTTCAGCATCGGTACGATCGGCAATGACGATCAAGTGTGAGGCGTCAGTAATCTTGGTCTGATCATAGCCGGCGGCACGAATCTTCTGACGAAGCTCAGGATTATTCACGACAATAAACTTCCATGGTTCAATGCCAAAGGAGCTCGGCGCCAAGCGCGCACTTTCTAAAATAGTAGCAAGATCTTCTTCGCTTACCTTTTTCTCTGTATCAAATGTCTTTACGCCATAGCGCCACTGCAATGCTGCAAGAATGTCCGTGTTTGTCATGTTATTGTTTGTTTACTTTTATAATACTAGTATATTAACTCTATTACTTTACTTTGTAAACCTTTACTTTTAAAAGTACAGTGGTAGAATGGCGCTATATGAAATCAACGGCCTGCACTGACTGCCCTACCGCCAAAGTTGCCTCACTCCTTTCGGACATGTGGACGATGCTTATCGTGCGCGATCTTATCAAGCAACCGATGCGCTTCAATGAATTGATGGAGTCATTGGAAGGCATCAGTACCCGCACTCTGACCCTTAAGCTCAAGCGCCTCGAATCACTGAGCATTATCAATAAACGTGAGCTGCGCTACCAGCTTACTCCCAGCGGCACCAGACTTGCTCCGGTTATTGCGGAAATGGAAAAATACGGGAAAAAATACCTGTAATATCGTATACTGTACACAGTATGGAAATTGAGCGAAAACAGGTACTCCTGCATAAGGCATTCTTTGCTACCGTCATCGTAAACGGCTGCATTGCCGTTGCCGATCTTTTCGCCGGACTGTTTTTCCTCTTTCAGCAGCGCATTACCGCTATCATATATTTTTATCACTATCCCTTCTCTTCAACCATACAAAGCGTGATCATGAGTATTTCTGCCCAGAACCAAGCCATGGGCATGGTGTATTTCTTCAGTCACGGTATTGTCAAAATAATCCTGGTCTGGGGACTCCTCACTAACCGACTCTGGGCCTATCCGTTGGCCATCGTGCTTTTAAGCGGATTCAGCCTCTATCAAATCTATGACCTCTTTGTCCATTTCTCCTGGTTTACCGTTCTCCTCCTGATTGTGAATATCATCACCATTACTTTCATCAGCCGGGAATACCTTCAGATTAAAACAATGAGAAAAATAGTGTAAACTAGGAACATAGCTATGCATTTTCCCTTTCTTGACCTTTTCTGGGGTGCCCTGATTGGCATCATTATTTCTCTCCCTCTGGGACCGGTCGCACTCATCACGATGAAGCGCACCGTCAACCACGGTTTGCGAGCTGGGATCATTTCCGGTTTTGCCATTGCACTTATCGACACCACAGCCGCCGTCATTATCCTGATCGGTCTACACCACTCCCGAAGCACGTTTCTCCATGTCCCCCACTGGTTATTTATCATTGGCACTCTGATTGTCTTTTTCTATGGCTTGCGAATGGTATTGGCCGACCCCTTGCAAACCATCGAGCGTGACCTGCCGTGGCACAAGCATTTCTTTGCTTCAATCATTCTCGCCCTCACCAACCCTTCGACCTATCTGGCATTCGGTGTCATCGGTATTTTTCTCAACCGTTTCGTTGACCGACCGCTGTTTACCCGTGCCCAAGTCGCAATCGGCTTTTTCATTGGCGCACTGATCTGGTGGTCTCTTCTTGCATACATTGCCTTCACCCAACGAAATCGTTATGAGAAGGCCGTCTTGCTAAACAGAGTCATCGGTTTTATTATCATGGTGCTTGCAGTGTTGGCCCTTGCGCACAATTTCTCCAGTCCGCATGCACCGTTTTTCATTCACTTTCCATCATGATGAGCCATAAGAAAATCCACCGCTTTTTGGTGGAACATATTCCTCCTGTTGCCATTGGCACCACCGTTACTATTACGGATGAGCAGGCTACGAAGCAGATCAATCGGGTATTGAAAATTCGCCCTGGTGAAGACATCCAGGTTTTTGTCGACGAAGGACCGCAATACACCATGACGCTCACGGCAAGCACGGACTTCTCAATCACCGGCACCGTTACTGCTGTCACCACTGTTCCCGCTCCATCGAGAACTATTATTGCCGCCATTAGCATTGTAAAAGGTGATGCCTTTGAACTGATCGTTCAGAAACTGACAGAGCTTGGCATTAGTACCATTGTGCCCCTCATCACCAGTCGTACCGTCAAGCAATCCATCCGTAGCAATCGTCTCCAAGCCATCAGTGATGAGGCGGTCGAGCAATGCGGCGCGACTCAACGAGTACACATTCTTGAACCTATGACGCTGGAGGAATGCTTTAAACAATTTCCTTATTTCAGCATAGTACTAGACCCTATCACCACTGAACACGCCCTCCCCGAGCTTCCAGATACTCTGGTGTACTATGTCGGCCCTGAAGGTGGCTGGGATGAGCATGACGAGGAAGTAATCACTGCCCACACTCCTCACCACCTTAGTGTCAGCAACCGAGTGCTGCGCACCGAAACCGCTGCCATTGTCGGAGCGTATCAGCTTTTGCAATAATTTATGTAATTCGTGTTAAGAACGATCGACGATGAAGTGGGGTCAGACCCTCTTTTTTAATGGCCTGAATGTGAGCCTTCGTGCCATAGCCTTTATTGCGATGCCAGGCATAGGCAGGATGTTTTTTGTCCAGCGCGACCATGAAATGGTCGCGCTGGACCTTTGCTATCACTGAAGCCAAGGAAATAATCTTTTCCTTCATATCACCCTTGATAATCGTTTGCTGATGCACATACTCCCTCGGCGCCTTTAATCCTCCATCCAGTAATACAAGACACGCTTCCGGATCCAGTGCCAGTTTTTTTACATTGGCCGCAATGCATTCCCGGATACAGACTGCAATCCCCTTCTTATCGATCATTGCCGCTGTTCGAGAGGTAATTGCATAGTGCACCTTTCCCTTTTTAGCGAGAGACTCAGCCTCTATGTAACATTGTTCGCGCAATGCAGGAGACATTTGTTTGGAATCATTCAATCCCAACAGCGTTTTGTGCCATCCACCTTTCTTATATATCGTTAATGGCATTGCCACGGCACACACGGTTACGGGACCAGCCAACGGCCCCCTGCCCACCTCATCAATACCAATAACCCATTTCATGTGTTTATATGATATATGAAAAACCGCCCCGTGAGGAGCGGTATACGACTTCTGCAAACATTACAGCACATGGTTTACCGATGAAATACATACGGTTCGGCGAAGCGGATTGGGTCCATTTTGCATTGTGGTATTGCGATAACATTACTTCATAGAGGTAATATGTCAATCTGCCCCCGGAAGATCATACTTGGTATACTACAGTCACATGGAGCAGCACTATGTGCATTTGCACACTCATTCCCACTATTCCCTCCTCGATGGCCTCTCAAAAATCCCCGAGCTCGTGAAGCGAGCCAAGGATTTTGGCATGCCGGCACTAGCCCTGACTGACCACGGAACGATGTACGGTGCCATTGAATTTTACAATGAATGCAAGAAGGCTGGCATCAAGCCAATCATTGGGGTGGAGGCATACGTGGCAGAGCGCACCCGCTTTGACAAGGAACCCGGCATCGATAGCAAACGCTATCACCTCACACTCTTGGCAAAAAACGGCGCAGGGTACAAGAACCTCATGAAAATGATTTCCAAAGCGAACATGGAAGGGTTTTATTACAAGCCGCGTATCGATACTGAATTGATGGAAATGCACAGTGAAGGCATTATCTGTCTGTCGGGCTGTCCAGGCAGTCGCTTCATTAACTACGTGCGCAATGACAATCTCGCTGAAGCAAAAAACTTGTTGCGCTGGTATGTTGCAACATTTGGCAAGGAAAACGTCTATGTCGAGGTCATGAAGCATGAGGATGTTGACTGGTATATCCCGCTTATTCCTACCATTGTCAGTATCGCCCAGGAGCTTGATCTACCGATCGTGGGTACCTGGGACTCGCACTATCTCAATATTGACGATAAGGAAGCGCAGGACACACTGGTAGCGATCAATACGGGAAGCGAAGTTGGCAGTGCCAAAATGTCGATGAAAAACGGCAATTATTCCTTTATCAGTACTCAGGATGCACTAGAAGCATTTCAGGATATTCCTGGTGCCGTTGAAAATACCGTAAAGCTGGCAGAGACGGTCGACATCGAGATCGAATTTGCCCCATGGCGCTTCCCCACCTATCCTATTCCCGAAGGTTCTACCTATGAAGAAGAACTCCGCAAGGCCGTGATGGCCGGCTTGCCAGAAAAGGGCTATGCCTACGAAGGTGCAATCAAGGATCGTATTGATTTCGAGCTTGATGTCATTATTCAAAAGGGCTTTCCTTCCTACTTCCTGGTAGAGGCCGACATGGTGAAGGCCGCTCGTCGCATGGGAATCTATACCAACACTCGAGGATCAGCTGCCGGCTCGCTCGTGTCTTACCTAACCGGTATCACGACCGTTGACCCGATCAAATACAAGCTTCCCTTTGAGCGTTTCCTAAACCCACTCCGTCCTGGTATTCCTGATATCGACTTGGACATTGCCGACAACCGCCGTGACGACCTCATCGGGTATATTCGTGAAAAATACGGTACCGGTGCCGTAGCTCAAATCTGTACGTTTGGAACGATGGCTGCCCGCGGTTCAGTTCGGGATGTCGCGCGCGCCTTGGGATACCCATATGCTACCGGTGATCAAATTTCTAAGCTCATTCCGATGGGCTCACAAGGGTTTCCAATGACCATTGACCATGCCCTAGAAATCGTTCCTGAGCTGAAGGAAATGTATGACACCGATCGTGCCACAACCGAAATCATCAATATGGCAAAAAAGATTGAAGGCAATGTCCGTCACATTTCTGTTCATGCCGCCGGTGTGGTTATTGCGCCAACGCCCGACATCACTGATTACACACCAATCCAATACGATCCAAAGGGTGAAGGAAAAATCATTACCCAGTACGATATGTTCTCCGGTGGCCGTGACGGCGTGGTGAACCTGCCGAAATTCGACATGTTGGGAATCCGCAATCTCCAGTTCATTTCTGGTGCGATTGAACGCATCAAGGAAATTCATGGCATTACCATCGATATCGACAACATCCCCCTTGATGACAAGAAAGTTTTCGTTATGCTCTCCAAGGGTGAGACGGTGGGAGTATTCCAAATGGCTGGTGACGGCATGACCCAGTACATCAAGGACCTGCAGCCAACCAAAGTGGAAGACCTGATGGCCATGGTGGCATTGTACCGTCCAGGACCGATGGAAGTTATCCCAGAGTACATTAAACGTAAGAAAAATCCCAGCCTGGTGAATTACCCTGATCCGCGCCTTGTCGACGATTTGGAAGCCTCCTATGGTCTCTTGGTCTATCAGGATGACGTGCTGCTCACTGCCATTCGCCTGGCCGGCTATTCCTGGCTTGATGCCGACAAGTTCCGCAAGGCCATGGGTAAGAAGATTCCAGCAGAAATGGCCGAACAGAAGGATAAGTTTTACAAGGGGTGTAAGGAGTACGGTGGCCTTTCCGTGAAGCAGATTGACGATCTGTGGAAAAAGATTGAGCCATTCGCTGCGTATGGATTTAACAAGGCTCACGCTGCAAGTTACGGTATGGTGGCATATCAGACAGCGTACCTGAAGGCCAACTACCCTGCCGAATACCTTTCCGCTTGTATGACCGCCGAAGCCGGTGACATTGAAACCTGCAGCGAATACATTGCCGAAGCCAATCGCATGGGCTACAAAGTCCTTCCTCCTGACATCAACGAGTCATTCTCGGACTTCACGGTGGTCATAGAAGACGGCAGAGTGACTAGTAACATCCGTTTCGGACTTAACAACATCAAAAACTTTGGTATTGAAATCGGCAAGGCCATCATTGCCGAGCGCAAGGCCAATGGACGCTTTACGAGCATGGAAGACTTCCTGGAACGAGTTCAGCATCGTAATTTGAATAAGAAGTCATTGGAAGCGCTGATCATGTGTGGGGCGATGGATGCCTTTGGTGAGCGTGGCATCTTCTGTGCCAATATTGAGAACCTGCTCGCCTTTCATAAGGGTGTAGGTCAATTGAGTAATGGCAATTCCCTTTCATTGTTTGACGGTCTCGACGACAAGCCAAAGAGCGTCCTTACCCTTAATCCGGCAGAACCGGCACCACTCAAAAAGAAACTGGAATGGGAAAAGGAACTCTTGGGGCTCTATATTTCCGGCCACCCGCTCGACTCACACAGTGAAAAAATGAAAAGAGCCACTACCACCATTAGTTCATTAATCAAAAAGAAGTTTGATAAGAATCAGCTATTGGTTGCCCATATTGATCTCTGCAAGGTCATTATGACTAAAAAGGATAATTCCAAGATGGCCTTTCTCACCATTCAGGATAAAAGCGCCACCGCCGAAGCAGTGATCTTCCCTGAGGCGTTCAAAAAGATTGGTTCCCTCGTTAAAGAAGGCATCGTGGCTGCCATGAAATGTTCCGTTGCCGAGCGCGGTGACAAGGTCACTATCATGATTGAGGACATCAAAGTCTTGTAATCACACCCCATACTTGACTTTTTGTCAATAGGTGCTATACTGATAAAAAACAGGGACGCATGAAAACACAAAAAGTACTGCCGACTATCTTTGACATTAAGGATCATATTATTACCGTGATAAAAAGCGGTAAATTGCCTGAAGGAGACGATGACTATAAGAACTTTTTTGATCTAACAATGAGGTTCTATAGCAAACAGACTGTTACAGATAAGAACGTTATCTTTAAGCAGGCTAAACAAAAATATGGGAAAAGATGCTCTTCTGCCGCAGAAAACGTCATTTGGAATGAGATTCGCACAGCAATGGATGAAATCCATAAAGCATTGATGGCCAACAAGGCCACCATTGCAACAAATGCATTGATTGCCCAGCAAGCGCGTGTGCAATGCCAGCACGAAATTTTACATGGTGGCGACATTACCGACATCTTCCCTATCTCCTATCTCGAAAAGTATTTTCCTCGTGAATTCAAGCTCTTAACTGCTTAATTCACAAAGTCCTTTGCTTCACCGCAAAGGACTTTTTGTTTGTCTACCATAATAAATAATGCATACCAAAACCCCATTCCTCGCGGAATGGGGTTTTGGGTTATAGATAAATCCAACTATTACACTTGTGTGTTATCGATCTTATTCATTAAGGCCATCACTTCGTTAGCGTAGTTTGGTACCACTGACGGAGGATTGTAACTTTGCAGAATAGCCTTAACAGTCTTCCCTTCATAGTGCGCTGCGGTATTTGGATTGTCACCACCAAGGTTGGTAGCGAGAATCTCAATGGCAGAGTCATAGCTCTTAAAGCTGATCTTACATGAACCGAATCCAAAAGGACTATAGGTAACGGACTTACATTGGTGCAGTCCGCCAGTCGATTCGCGAATCGCAATTGCTGGGATCAGCCGCCAATCGATGCCATGTTTTTCAGCTTCAGTAACCATTTTCATACCATATCCGGCAAGCGGCATGCCATTTTGTGTAAAATAGGCATCAATTTTAGCAGCTTTCTCCTCTCTTTCCTTTTGGAGCAAGTCAGCATCTGTCTGTACCGAGGCAGGCTCAGTAGAGGCAGTTGCGATTGATTGATCTGAAGATAGGGTCGGTGTAACCGCAGTATTGATGGCTGCCGTGAAGGCACTCATCGATAGTGTAGTTGCGACCAACGGAATAATGATAAATGATCGAGTGATTGAATGTTTTATTGAACTCATAGGTTCCGGTTGAGCTCCGGAGGAACTTCGTGACAGTTTTCTTTGTTAGCCCTTCCTTGTGAGTTGGTTTCTAAACAAAAATCCGTATCCCATTACAGGTTACGAACTTCCTATATAGTAGCACAAACCGTATAAATTGTCAATGGTTATACAATGAAAAAAACATGTGTCAAATGAAAAATACCCTTATAAAATAAGGGTATTTTAGACAACAAAGATTGACGATTTGGCTAATATATTGCTATATAAAGCTTTAGACTAAGCCTCTTTTTGCCATCCTGGCCAAAAAGAGGCTTTTGACTACGAAATAGCCGAAACCATTGTAATTACTTGGTCTTTCAGACGCTGTTCCATTTCTTTGAAGAGTCGAGTCGCTTCCTTTTTGTACTCTACCAATGGTTCCCGCTGGCCATAGGCACGCAATCCAACCGACTGGCGCATATGTTCCATCGTATCAATATGCTCTACCCACAGGGTATCAGTGGTGTAAAGGACGACACGGCGAACCTGTTCCCAAAAGGCTTCCTCACCTACCAGGGCAATTTTTTCCTTTACAATTGGTTCCAGAATTTCAATATTGTCCAAGGCATAGAAAGTGCTCATGACATGTCCCCCATCCCCTTCTACCATTGCCCGACGGCGTCCGTAGATGATGGTACGCTGATATGACAATACCGTATCGTATTCCAAGGTACTTTTACGGGCATCAAAATGGAATCCTTCGATCTTTTTCTGGGCTGATTCAAGAGCGCGGGAAACAAAGCCGTTTTCAATTGGCTGGTCTTCCGGCATGCCAAAACGGGTCATCATGCCCTTGAGACGGTCAGAACCGAAAACACGCATCAGTTCATCTTCCAATGAGACATAGAATTGGGTTTCGCCGGGATCACCCTGACGGCCGGAACGTCCGCGGAGCTGGTTGTCGATACGGCGAGCCTCATGACGTTCGGTACCGATAACGAACAGACCGCCAAGGTCTTTCACTTCCTGCTGTTCCTCCGGAGTTGATGGCGTACCACCAAGAATGATGTCGACACCACGACCGGCAAGGTTGGTAGCAATGACAACATTGCCCTTGCGACCGGCTTGAGCAATCACGGAACCTTCATTTTCGTGGTTCTTGGCATTCAATACCTGGTGTGGAATACCGGCACGCTTAAGGTATGCAGCAAGCAATTCATTCTTTTCGATTGAAACAGTACCGATCAAGACTGGCTGACCCTTGGCATTAAGTGCCTTCACCTTCTGGGCAATGGCCTCAAACTTGCCGTTTTCAGTTTGGAAAATGAGATCGTTATGATCAATACGCTGTACTGGACGATGGGTGGGAATGGATACTACGCCCAATCCGTACACTTTCATAAATTCTTCCTCACTGGTCTTGGCCGTACCAGTCATACCGGAAAGCTTTTCATAGAGCTTGAAATAGTTCTGATAGGTAATCGATGCCACGGCACGGGTTTCCTGCTCCACCTTTACCCCTTCCTTTGCCTCAATGGCCTGATGTAGACCTTCTGACCAGCGGCGACCTGGCTGCATGCGGCCAGTAAAGGTATCGACAATAATAATCTCGCCATCCTTCACCACATAATCCTTGTCCTTTTGGAACAATGCCCGAGCACGAACGGCCGTTTCAAGATAGTGAGCGTACTTAATGCCCTTTTCGGTATACATGTCACCAATACCGAGCAGTTTTTCTGCCTTGGTAATGCCATCGTCAGTCAGAGTAATAGCCTTGAGCTTTTCATCGACAGTAAAATCCTTTTCTGGTTCCATCTTTGCTGCCACTTCTTTGACCGTCTTGTAGAGGGATTCTGATTCGGCAATGGCAGAGGAAATAATAAGCGGGGTACGTGATTCGTCGATCAGGATAGAGTCAACTTCGTCGACAACGGCAAAATAGTGATCGCGCTGAACGATTTCTTCCTTGGTATTGACCAGGTTGTCGCGAAGATAGTCGAAGCCATACTGACTGTTGGTACCATACGTGATGTCAGCAAGATAGGCTTCCTTGCGAGTGACCGGGCGGAGAAACTGCTTGATGACCTTGAATGATCCTTCCTCATCGCGCTCCTCATCCATTTCCTGATGAGTGGGATCATAGACGAATGACTGGTTTTGGTCGTTGATGACACCGATAGACAATCCCAGGAAGTTATAAATCTGCCCCATCCATGTTGCATCACGTCGGGCAAGGTAATCGTTGACGGTAACGACGTGCACGCCGCGACCAGCAAGCGCATTCAGATACACCGGCAACGTTGCTACCATCGTCTTTCCTTCACCGGTACGCATCTCGGCAATATTGCCATCGTGCAATACCATGCCACCAATCAACTGCACGTCATAGTGACGCTTGTTCATGGTACGCTTTGCAGCTTCGCGCACTAATGCGAAAGCTTCAGGGAGAATATCGTCCAATGACTGACCCTGTGCCAAGCGGGCTTTTAACGCCTCGGTTTCCAAGGGAAATTGCTCATCAGAAAGACCGGACAATCGTTCCTCAAATGTCCCTATTTTATCAGCTTTATTTTTATACCCCTTCAATGCTCCGCGGTCGAAAATAGATTGTAGTGAAAACGCCATAGAAGCCCATTCTAGCATAAAAATACCCCTTTTTAAAGAACGCAAAACTACCACCCGAAGGTGGTAGTTTTGAAGTGGAAAGAGAGTGAGAGAGTAAAGAAAGAATTATTTCTTCTTCTTAGCAACCTTTTTCTTGGCTACCTTCTTTACTGCCTTCTTAGCAACTTTCTTTACTGCTTTCTTAGCAACCTTTTTCTTGGCTACCTTCTTTTTTGCTGCCATAAATGTAAGTATTATGTTCTATTAATCTTCGGTGATGATCGACCACTTTATTGTGATAACGCGTTATCATCACTCGTACTTATATTATCTCTTGCACAACACATGCATGCAATAATTTATTATAAAAAACTGTGGATAACTCACGTTTTTTCAAATGCAAATTATTTGCGTTTATAAAATAAATACATTAAGTGGGATATTGCTCCGATGACCTAATTTTTTCCTGGCAAGCAGGCGGAAAAAGATTAGCTCATCTTCGGCCTCGCGTTAAGTGGCATCGGAAACGTTTTGCCTTTGTATCTATGGCTCTGTAATAAATGGCTTGTGCTATTGAAAAATGTACGTATACTAGCCTTGTTGTACCGAATGATCGCTGCAGCAATGTAGAGGAAAGTCCGAACACACTTCGTTAAAAAGCGAGCAGGTAGTGGGTAATGCCCATCGTCCGCAAGGATAGGACTGCGAACAGTGACGAATCCGGCTTCGTCTCGCCTACGCGCAAGCGCTTCGGCGGAGCAAGGCCGGGGTGAAACGGCTAAATGTCTACCCGTGTGCAAGGCCGTGTCCTGAGAGCAATCGAAGGAAGTGCCGCTATAGGTGGCTGGCAACAGTCATCACAGATAAATGATCACTAAAACAGAATTCGGCTTACGAGTACAACACAATGAAAAAACCACGGTTAGTCCGTGGTTTTTTCATGTATAGATATCATGGTTCCCTATCGCATGAAAATATACTGTATCACTATCGGCAAATTCAAATATTATTCTGTACGCATAGTCCAGAGAGAATGCATATAATCCTTCTAACGATCCGGTCAATTTGTGAGTCTTAAGAGGCTGGGCAAATGGGTCTTTTCTGAATAATGATTCTTTCTTTTCGGCAATACGTTTTATTTGTTCGGGCAATTTCTTGTACATTCGAACAAATTTTGAGGAGTATACAATCTGCATTTACCGAAGGTCTTTGAGAGACCGCAGTACCTTGCCCTTTCCTTGTGCAATTTCCTTCCGACTTTGCGCAATATCTCTCAACAATTGCTGATTTTTCCATTCTCGCAACAAATCACGAATAAACTCGCTTTTTGAAGCAAAGTTCCCTTCTTTAACAGCCTGATCCACCTCTTTAGCAAGGGTTTCCGGCATAGAAATGTTCATTATTGTTCTCATACAACCATTGTAACAAATTGTATTACAGTATGTCAATATAAAAAGGACGTGATCCAATCACGTCCTTTTTATATTATTCCTTCTTACGCCTCACAGGTAAGGCATTCTTCCTGGGCAACGATGATAACCTGTGGTTTCTTTACTTCATTTTCCTGGATCTTCTTGCGGCCAAACTGCTGGGCAGCATTCATGCTGTGCTGGTAGTAGAGAGTCTTGATGCCTCTTTCCCAGGCATAGAGATACAGTGCGTTCAACTCCTTCGCTGACATCGTTGGGTCAATGAGAATGTTCAATGACTGAGCCTGGTCAATGTACTGTTGGCGAACTGCCGCCTGTTCAATGATGGCCTTTTGATCAATCTCACTGAAGGTACGGAAGACACGCTTCTCGTGTGCGTTAAGACAGTCAAGATGCTGGACTGATCCGTCATTGTCGCGAATACTGTCCCAGGTTTCCTTGGTATTCATGCCCTTTTCTTCAAGCAATGCTTCGAGGGTTGGGTTCTTGATCGTCACCTTCATCTTGTCGACATCCTTCACGAAAGCATTGGACATCAATGGCTCGATACTTTGTGATACCTGGCCCAAGATAAATGCGGAAGAAGTGGTTGGAGCAACAGCCAACAGGGTGGTATTGCGACGACCGTATCCCTTCAGAATTTCCGGTTCGCCATATTCCTTTGCCATCATTTCTGATGCCTTGTAGGCACGATCCTTCACAAGGGCAAATATTTCCTCGTTCAGTGTTGCTGCTTCGGCACTATCAAATGCAATGTTGCTTTCCTGAAGGAAGGTATGCCAGCCAAGGACACCGACACCGAGAGCGCGGTGTTCCTTTGCAAACTTGTGGGCACGCTGCATGAAATAAAAGGCAGACTGCTTTTGCGGATCATTACTGTCACGCAAGGCTTCAAGACGGTCAACGAATTCAGTGATGACCGTATCGAGGAACATCGTCAGTGTTTCAACGGCATCAGTATCCTTCCATTCGTGATAATGACGAAGATTGATGGAAGAAAGACAGCAGACGAATGAGAGCTCGTCACTGGTTGGAAGACAGATTTCAGAACAAAGGTTACTGCCATAAATTCTCATACCCTTATCCTTGTAGACATCAACAGTATTGTTATTGACGGTATCACTAAAAAGAATGTACGGGTAGCCAATTTCGGTTCTGCGCTGGATGATTTTCGCCCAGATACGACGTTTGTCCTGATCACCGGCAATCATGTCCTTAAGCCATGCGTCCCCTACTGTGACCGCGTACGTGGACTCCTGAATTGGATGACCTTCCTTACCAATGTTCAAAAAATCCTCAATGTCACCGTGTTCAACGGCAAGGTACGGCGCAAAGTGTCCACGACGAACTGATCCCTGACTGACAATATTGATCAGACCGTCAAAGAGTTCCATGAAGTGCACTGCTCCTGAAGAATGGCCATTGTCCTTGATGATTGAACCACGAGGACGAAGACCGCCAAAGAATCCTGACGTACCACCGCCATACTTTGTCATCATGCCCACTTCAGCATGCGTATAGAGAATGCGAGACATGTCGTCTGCCACATAGCTTCCGAAACAACTGATCGGAAGACCTCGTTCCATGCCATAGTTTGACCAGATTGGAGACGCGAGCGAGTAGAAACCACGGGACATGTAGTCATAGAACTTGTCAGCAAAGCCGGGCTTGCCAAGGTGCTTTTCAGCAATTTCCGCAATTTCCCGAATGCGCTCTTCAGCCGTGATATTTCCTACGAGATATCCCTTTGATAAAAATTTTCTACTGTTTTCGTTTAGCCAATACATATTTTAAAATAAATCGTCGCTAGTAATACTTTTGCTTTTTTTGCTGTAATTGATTGATTTCTTATTGAAGAAGTCACCGTGCTTGGTTGCGATCACTTCGTCATAAAACCAGTCTGATTCGTTGAGCAATTTCTGATCGGTGGTAAAAATCTTTCTAATACCGATACTGTGAAGTGAGTTGTTAAATCGCTGCTTGATGAATTCGATGACGATCGCCTTTGAGATGAAGTCCGGTTCACCTTTTTCAAATATCCACTCCACTACCTGCTGTTCTGATTCAAATGCCTCTTCGCACAATTTGATTACCTCTTCCTCAAATGCCTCATTGAACCATTCTGGATGTTCCTGCTTGATGATATTGATAATATCGATACCGAACAAGCCGTGAATCTGCTCTTCCTTGGAGGTTGCCTCAACTGCGTTGGAGATTCCCTTGAAGAGATTCTTGTGCTTATTAAAGGACATGATAATCAGAAACTGGGAGAAGAGTGAGACGTGTTCTATGAACAGTGAGAAGAGGAGGATTGATTGGCTATATTCTCGATTATCCTCGCTCTTTGCATTGGTCAGAGCTTTTTCAAGATATTGCACGCGCTTCATCAAGACCGGTATCTCATCAATAGTCTTGAACGCGTCATTCAAACCAAGTATTTCAAGTAGGTGGGCATAGGCATCAGTGTGGCGGACTTCACTCTCGGCAAAGGTTGCTCCGACTGCACCAATTTCTGGTTTAGGGAGCTTTTTATAAATATCTCCCCAGAACGTCTTTACGGCTACTTCTATCTGGGCGATGGCCAGCATGGCATTTTTGATCACGGTTCGTTCCTTTTCATCAACGTTTACCTTGAAATCCTGAACGTCACCAACAAAGTTGAATTCAGTATGAATCCAATAAGAGTGGCGGATCGCGTCAACATATTCATACAGCTCCGGATATTCATACGGCTTTAATGACAGTCGCTTTTTGAATACATCTCGGGTGCGCTCCTTATTTCGTTCCTGACGATAGAGTATATACGCCTTTGCAACCTCAAAGTCTCCCTTGCGGGCAATTTCTCGTTCAACGATATCCTGGATGTTTTCGACGGTTGGCATCACCTTATCGTCGTCATAGGTATGTTCTACCACCACCATGATACGGTCGCCTAGTATGGAAAGTGAGATTTCATCAATCGGCGTGCCTTGCGCCTCATAGGCCTTTGCAATGGCGTTTTCAATATGAGAGCGATCGAACGCCGCAATTGATTCGTCTCTTTTTTTGATACGGGTAATTGCCATAAATGTATGATTAGTATATCGAAAAAAAACGTTGGCTCATATTATCTGTGGCTGTTTTCGAAGTAAGAAAATAAAAAAAATGCCTTGTAAAGCAGCATGCTCATACGGCCTTTAGGCACTGCATTTTTGACCAAAGTTTGGTCAAAAATAAAATAATCCTAAACGACTATTGTGACAAAGTGAACAGTTGTCCCACTTTCAGGTCATGTGCTGTGGAAAACCCTGCGTTGACCTCAAGTACGTACTGTATTTTTTGCGGTGGATAGAAAATTTTCGGGTACGTATCGACGGCAACATTGGTATCAATGGATACAATCTTCATTGCACTGTCCATCCAGACGAAATCCAATGGATACTGCATATCCTTCATCCAAAAGCCTGTTATTTGCGGACTATCGAAGACAAAGAGCATGCCATCATTGGCGGGCAATGCCGTAGTATCGGAAAGACCCTGTTCCCGGCTTTGGGGGGTGTTGGCAATGGTGACAGGAATGCTGAGCGAACCGCTCGTCAGGGTTCCGTTTATGGAGAGCGGTGACGCCGACGGCGTCACCGCCTGAGATGTAATATAATTACCGCTTCTTTCCCTCTGAGTAGACGGCGTAGGCGTCCACTCAGAATGCAAAAAGAGCAGACCTCCTACGAGTGCTGCTCCTATTGCGAGTAGTATGAAAATTGTATAGTGAGTGCATTTGTCTTTAAACATATAAAACCATCTTTATTTTGCTTCAGCCTACCATTCTGTGCTCTATAGAATCACATAATGGATTTGTGCTGCTTAACCTTGCAGCAAGGAGTAACTATTAAGTCAGTTACCAAAACCAACTCCTCCATTGCTCTTCACTTGCGTTCAGAGCTCTGGTGGACAAGTCAACCGTATCAATTATATACCCTCGAAAGGATATACAACTATCTCAATTTGAGTTAATCCACGACCAGCTTCCGCTAGCCGTGCCTTGTTACGACTTATTCCCTGTCACCGATCTTACCGTAGTCCCTGCTTGTGCAGAGCCTTCGGGTACTACCGGCTCCCTTGAATTGACGGGCGGTGAGTACAAGACTCGAGAACGTATTCACCGCAGTTTGGCTGACCTGCGATTACTAGCGATTCCAGCTTCAAGGAGTCGAGTTGCAGACTCCTATCCGAACTAGGGCTACCTTTGGGGGTTGGCTCCGGATCGCTCCATTGCATCCCACTGTAGTAACCATTGTATTATGTGTGTGGCCCCAGATATCAAAGGGACATGCTGACCTGGCGTCATCCTCTCCTTCCTCCCAGCCCGAAAACTACATCGGACAGATCCTCAGTGGTAGAAACAAAATATAAATACTTCATTTCTACCACAGAGAACCCGTTGCAGATCCTGTATGGTGAGAACAACATATAAATACATTATTCTCACCATACAGGATCCACTACCAGATGCTCAGTGGTACGAGCAACATATAAATACATTGCTTGTACCACAGAACATCCGGTCATCATCGCAGACTCAGTGGTGAACATAATATATAAATACATCATGTTCACCACAGAGCCTACGAGGATATAGTCTTTGGGCTGGGCAGTCTTGCCTGACACTTGTAACAGACAACGAGGGTTGCGCTCGTTAGCCCACTTAAGGGAACAGTTCAAACCACGAGCTGACGACGGCCATGCATCACCTGCTTAACAGTCTTGCGAGGGCTCTAGTTTCTTAGAGCTTTCAGTTAAGTTTCAAATCTGGGTAAGGTTCTTCGTTTACCTACGAATTAAACCACATAATCCACCGCTTGTGCGAGTCCCCGTCTATTCCTTTGAGTTTTAGCCTTGCGGCCGTACTTCCCAGGCGGACAACTTAACGCGTTAGCTTCGCCTCTCAGAGGGTCGATACTCCGAAAAGCTAGTTGTCATCGTTTAGGGCGTGGACTACTGGGGTATCTAATCCCATTCGCTACCCACGCTTTCGTGTTTCAGTGTCAGTAATGTGCCAGTAAGCTGCCTTCGCTTTTGGTGTTCCCCAAGATATCAACGGATTTCACCCCTACACCTTGAGTTCCGCTTACCTCTCACATACTCAAGCATTGCCGTTTCGTTCGCGTTTCCGAGGTTAAGCCCCGGGCTTTCACAAACGACTAACAACGCCACCTACACACCCTTTACACCCAATAATTCCGGATAACGCTCGGGGCCTCTGTATTACCGCTCCTGCTGGCACAGAGTTAGGAGCCCCTTATTCATGAGGTACCGTCAATATACTTCTTCCCTCATAAAAGACCTTTACGTGGCGAACCACTTCATCAATCACGCGGCGTCGCTCCATCAGACTTTCGTCCATTGTGGAAGATTCTCGACTGCAGCCACCCGTAGGTGTATGGGCCGTGTCTCAGTCCCATCGGTGGGGGTCAGGCTCTCACCTCCCCTAGACGTCATAGCCTTGGTAGGCTTTTACCCTACCAACTAGCTGATATCGTACAGGCTGTTCCCCGAGCGAAAAACTTTACCTCGGAAGGACTATCGTGTATTAGCACACC
>JARIGS010000023.1 GCA_029288725.1 Candidatus Nomurabacteria bacterium
TGACACACGTAGTGTGTCACGGGCCTTTCTGTTATGTACTAAAGAAATGCTTATTGAGCTTCCTCTTCCGTAGCTACTGTTTCTTCAGATGGTGCTTCATCTGAAGAAGCTTCTTCGGTTTGCTGAGTATCTTCAGTTTCACCACCAGCGAGATCCTTCAATGAAACGAAGTCATCACCTTCAAGTTTTTCTTCGGTGCTTTCTTCGACCTCCATATCAGTACCCTTGATGTCGATTTTCCAACCAGTAAGCTTTGCGGCAAGACGAACATTCTGTCCGCCCTTACCAATAGCAAGTGAAAGCTGATCGGGAGTAACTTCAATCGTTGCCTTGTGTTCTTCCTCATCAAGCTGAAGGTCAAGAACCTTTGCTGGAGAAAGAGACTTGCGCACGAATTCTTCAGGATCAGGAGACCATTCGATGATGTCGATCTTCTCACCGCTCAATTCATTCATGACGGTACTAACGCGAACACCTTTCTGCCCAACGCATGAACCGACTGGATCAATATTGCTGTCATCAGTCCACACAGCGATCTTTGAGCGAGCGCCTGGTTCGCGGGCAATTGACTTAATCTGCACTACACCAGAAGCGATTTCCGGTGACTCAAATGCAAACAACTTTTCCAGGAACTTTGGATGGGTGCGAGAGAGACGAAGGTTCACGCCGCGTGGAGATTCCTCTACATGATAGAGGTATGCGCGAATGCGGGCACCACGAACGTAACGTTCGCCGGGAATCTGCTCGTTCACTGGCAAGACACCAGTTGCGCGATTGAAATCGATGAACACTGTGCCACGATCAATTTTCTGGACATAGCCGGAAACGATGTCGCCTTCCTTGCCACCGAATTCATCCATGATCGAAACACGCTCCGCTTCACGGATGCGCTGCATGATAACCTGCTTGGCAGTCTGAGCGGCGATGCGTCCGAAATCATCCTTTGGTTCAAGGCTGAAAACGATTTCATCACCTACCTTTGCATCACTTTTCATGATGCGGGCATCTTCAAGCAGGAGATGCTTCTCCTCATTGAAGTGTTCGCGTTCGTCTTCCTCTGATTCAGGCTCTTCCTCGAAGCGTACGAGCGTGTCGTCCACGACGGTTTTCACCTGTTCGAAACTGAAGGTGCCGCCGTCAAGGTCAATGTGAGCGCGGATGACCTGACCCTTTTTGCCGTATTCCTTCTTGTAGGCTGCTGCCAATGACTGTTCAATTGCGTCAACAAGACGGTCACGACTGATGCGTCGTTCGCCTTCGAGCTGTTCCAGTGCCAATTTTAATGCTTTGATATCCAACATATTTATTATTGTTATTCTTTTTTATAAAGCGCAATGTCCGCTTTCGGAGCGGACAGTTGGTACCTCATATATAGCACGGGCAGGCGAAAAAATAAAGTTTTGATCAAGCGCCATATGATATACTGCCGTTATGATATATCTCATCGGCAATTGGAAAATGGCACCCGAAAAATCCCTTAAGGCGGTCGAATTGACGAAGGCTAGCGCTGCTATTGCCAAGCAGTATAAAAAGAGTGTTACCACTATCATCTGTCCTCCTGCTCTTTTTCTTTCAGGTGCGCAAAAGCAGGTTAAAGTGCCCTTGCTAATCGGCGCGCAGGGCGTTGCCGCCTCTGATGCGGTAGCACAAACAGGCCTTATGAGTGCTGCAATGCTCAAGGATGTCGGCGCGCAATACTGCATTGTCGGTCACTCTGAAATGCGTGCTCGCGGGGATAGTAACACCTATGTGAAGGAGCAGGTTATGCGCCTCTTGGAAAAAAAGATTTCACCCATTCTGTGCATCGGTGAGCAGCAACGTGATGAGCAGGGCTGGTATCTCAGCGAAGTGAAGGAGCAACTTGAAACTGCCTTTGCTGATCTTGCACCATTGCAGGCCAAAAAGATCATTATTGCCTATGAGCCAGTGTGGGCGATTGGCAGTAAGGCGACCCGGGCCGCTACGCCGATGGAATGCCGGGAAATGCTTATATTTATTCGCAAATTCCTGTCTGATCGCTATGGCGAAAAGGTCGCAAAGACCATTCCGTTGCTCTATGGTGGTTCAGCGGACGAGTTCAACGCCCAAACATTTATTACGGATGGCGAAGCCCAGGGCTTTCTGGTTGGGCGCGTCAGCCTTGATCCGAAACGACTTGCATTACTGGCTAAGGCTATTAGTTAATTATTTTTATGAAATCACTGACCTCACTTCCATCACTTAAGGGCGCACGCGTTGTTGTTCGCGTGGACTACAATGTACCGATTGCTGCGAATCGCATTCGTGATACTCGCCGCATTACGAGCTCATTTGAGACGATCAATACTATTTTGAAAAAAGGCGGTACCCCTGTTTTGCTCGCCCATCTCGGTGATGCCAGCGCAAGTCTGCGCCCGGTAGCAACATTCCTGTCAAAAACCTACAAGATTGTATTTGTCACGCACGATGTCATGGATACGCATATTCACGACATTATCAATGCAGTACCGAAGGGCACGATTATTCTTTTGGAAAATATTCGTCGCTATGAGCAGGAAGAAAAAAATGTTCCTGCATTTGCAAAAGCCCTGGCAAAGCTCGGTAGTTATTATGTGAATGATGCCTTTTCCGTATCGCACCGTAAGCATGCGTCAGTAGTCGGTATTCCAAAATACTTGCCAAGTTTTGCTGGTGTGCAATTACAAAAGGAAATTGCCGCGCTCTCCGGAGTATTAAAAAACAACAAGCATCCGTTTCTTTTTATCTTGGGTGGGGCAAAATTCGGTACCAAAATTCCGCTCCTAAAACGATTTACCGAATTGGCTGACCATATCGTTATCACGGGTGCGATCATGAATAATTTTTATAAGACTGCAGGATTTTCAGTAGGGAAGTCTGTAACCGAGGAGGGATTCGATAAGCCAATCGCCGCATTATTAAAAAATGAAAAAGTACTGCTCCCGGCAGACTGTTTGGTGATACGGAAACAAAAAACTATTGCCGTTACTCCGATTGAAATTGAAGCAAACGATGTTGTTGTGGATATCGGACCACAATCAGTGGCACTGATTACCGAAAAAATCATGAAGGCAAAGCTCGTGGTCTGGAATGGCCCAACTGGCTGGTATGAAAAAGGCTTCGTGAAGGCAACCACTGCACTTGCCAAAGCATGCATACAATCAAAGGCTCATACGGTTATTGGCGGTGGAGATACCGGTGCGGTAGTGGAAAAAATTTTGAAAAAAACCGATGCAAAACACATTTTTGTTTCAACCGGTGGTGGTGCAACGCTTGAATATCTTGCGCAGGGAAATTTGCCGGGAATAGTAGCATTACAATAACAAACTCTATGATATACTTATTGTATGTCGAACAGGTTTTTTTCGTTTGTTATAAAACATAAACGCACTCTTTTTGCACTTGTCTTTGTCTTTCTTTTTTCAGTCACTGTTTCCTATGCGGTACCCCCTGCTACGAAGTACCAACCAGGCGAAACATTGGATCCGGGCTGTGCGCCGGGAGCAACAAACTGTAGCGTGCAGGTCTATCCCGATGTCACGGGACACGTTGGCCAAGTATTGACCACTGACGGTACGACTTTGTACTGGGCTACTCCCTCTGCCGCTGCTCTTCCTACTCAAACAGGTCATGCCGGCCAGTTCCTAACGACCGATGGTACGAATGCCTCATGGGTATCATTGAGTTCACTCTTCCCAAGTCAGTCAGGCCACGCTGGACAGGCACTGATTACTGACGGTGCCGGTAACTTGTCATGGGGTAGTGAGACGTTTAACGGCAATCGCACGGTTACTCGCTCAGGATTGCCTGCCGTGAATGTGGGTACCACCACCATTCAGGACTTTCTTGAGAAATATTTCTTCCCTGTCATCATCACTGGTCCAGGCGCATCGCTTTCTCTTGCATCCGGTAGCACTAGTCGTGAACTTGGTTCAAGCAATGCTGTCTCGCTTAACTGGACGGCAACAAAAAATACTAATAGCATTACCTCCATTACACTCACTGCAAACAACGGTGGATCATACAGTAGCGGTACGCCGATTACTGCCACAGGAAATACTCAGTCAGGCAGCGCCTCAGCGACCACCGTTGCCAATACTAATACCACGTTTACGCTTACTGTCAGTGACGGTACCACTTCTCCAACCTCAAACGTTACCATTTCATATTTCAATCGTGTTTATAACGGCGTGTCTTCTGTGTCTAGCGGTATTACTGACGGTCAGATCCAGGCTCTCGCCAACAGTCCGTTTGCAACGAGCCGCACCCTTGGTTCCACTGCATACAGCCCTTCTTCCCAGTACGTATATTTCGTATGGCCAGCATCATTTGATCCTTCAGGTGGATGTAATGCCGTCGATGCCAGTGATGGAGTAACACCGGTCGGTACAACAAACTGCTTCTTCCAAGGTTCCACTCCCGTTACCGACTTCCTCGTTCAGACCCGATCATTCACCAACGCTTCAGGATATACCTCAAGCTACAAAATATACCGCTCTGCCAACCTCTTGAGCGGATCGATCTCTTATTCCGTACAGTAACAATGAACATAACCTATCGCCTCAATCGCATCATCACCATTCTCGCGATCCTCTCAACGGTGAGCGTTTTTGCTTTTAGGGCGATAGCATCTCCATTGCCAGGAGCCTTTCTTGGATCAAAAGTTACCGTTGGTGATACCAACAACACCTATGCCATCGCAGATGCAAACTATCTCGAGGGCGGTCATATGGAAGTCGCTACTCATGCAGCCCTCCTAGCCATTACCCGTGAGCGTCGCAGCATCGGCATGCTCGTCACCGTTGTCGATGACGATACCGGAACGGTAGGGAATCAGACCGTAACTTACCAGCTCATCAGTAATCCCACCGCTGACGGATCAGGTGGTACCCAAACTCCCACCACTGATGCGAACTGGATAGTGATTATTCCGTCATTGGGTGGCAATGCCGGAAAATTTTTAACTACTGACGGAACGAAGATCAGCTGGGCTGCCAGTGCCGGCGGGGTCACTTCTTACAACGGTCGAACCGGGGCAGTAATGCCACAGGCTGGTGATATCGTCGGAGCGCTTGGTTATGTTCCCGAGAATGCTGCCAATAAGGGCGCATCAAATGGCTATGCTTCACTCGATGTTTCCGGCAAGGTGCCAACTTCACAATTGCCGGCTTCAATTACCGGTGCTGTTGTTTACCAAGGTTCATGGGATGCTTCTACCAACACGCCGACGCTTACTTCCGGTGTTGGTACCCAGGGACAGTATTACGTAGTTTCAAATGCTGGTACTACTACGCTTGATGGCATTTCGTCATGGGCAGTCGGGGACTGGGCAGTGTTTAGCGGCAGTGTCTGGCAGAAAATAAGTTCCCAGGGTAACGTTGCCTCAGTGAACAGCGCTACTGGCGCGATTGTGCTGACCGTTGCCAATACTGGCTCGGCATTGCAGTGGTCAGGAGTGCAGCTGCAAATTCCTACCGCTACCTCCTCAGTTGCAGGCTTGTTGTCAGCAACTGACTGGACGACATTTAACAATAAGCAAAATGCCCTCACGTTTGGTGACCTTACGGTCGGCACTGGCTTGTCGGTGACTGGCGGTACTGGGGCAGTGATCGGTAGTGGCGCTTCCATATCACTTGGCACTGCCGTGCCAACCTCAGTGACCAATGATACCAATATTACTGGTGCCATTTCCAACAATGTCCTCACACTGTCTTTTGCCGGACAGTTGCCTATTAGCCGCGGTGGTACGGGATTGTCATCACTGGGCACTTCCGGACAGCTCGTGCGTTCCAATGGAACCTCACTTGAATACTTTACTCCGAATTATATCTCACTTAGTGCCCTCTCTGGCGGCACCGGTATTTCTTACGACAATACGACTGGCGTGATCAGTGTAGCCAATATTCCCAACTCAGCATTGACGAATTCTGGTATCACCATAAACGGTACACCGGTAGCACTTGGCGGATCGATCACTGGACTGCTTACGACAAATGGTGATGGTTCCAGCCTGACCAATATTGTGACTTCGTTCAACGGTAGGACTGGAGCAGTAGTACCACAAGCTAGTGATTACGCCACTAACTATATTCAGAACACGACCACGCAACAGGCTTCATCAAACTTTAACATCAGCGGTGCCGGCACACTCGGAGGATTGCTTACAGCTGGAACATTCAAATCGGTGGCAACCGTTGGTACTCAAGGTGCGTTTCGAGCACAAGGAACGTACTCCTCTACTGGGTCCAGTATAGAAGACTTTTATTCATCATCAAGCGTCGCGCGTAGTGTCTCTGGCAATCTAAATTTCTATAGTTTTGTTGCTCAAAATACCATCGGTGCTACCAATACAGGAAATATCACCGGCGTGTATGGTCTGGCCGGATTGTATAGCTCGCCACTTCTTGCTGCTGGGGCTACGGGCACACTATCCAATAGAGAAGGAGTCGTCATTGATATTTCCAATTTTTCAGCAATGAATATCACTAACAGTTATGGAGTACGCTTGGCATCGATAGGTAACAGTGGTGGCGGTACCCTGACAAACTTTGCCGGTATTGCGGTAAACAATGTAGTTGTTGCCACGAACAATACCGAAGTGCTGACTGGAACTGACAGCATTCCTGCGGGCAATTGGAACATCTATTCTTCAACCGCATATAATAACTATCTCGGAACGGGAAGTACTTTAATTGGTAGTCAAACACTATCACCCGGTAATGAGCAGTTGCAGGTTACTGGTGCCTCAAAGTTCCAAGGATCACTAACTGTCACGGGAAACGGAAGCAATGTTGGGGTCACCGATGGGATTATCTCGACGGTTGCGGACAACAGCATAGGATTTAATTTCCCGGCAGCCAGTTTTGTAAATAACAGTACGGCAGGAAATGGGCTATATGTTCAGGGTGGTAATAGCACTAAATATGCGTTTGAGGCAGCAAACTACTTAGGAACACCCGCATTGACTGTGTTGGGGGATGGGACAACCACTATAGCGGGAAAGCTTGGTGTTGGTACTACACCAAGCTATGCGTTACAGGTAAACGGCACTGCAGGAAGCTCCATAGCGTTTGATATGAGCAATTCCGCTAATCCAACATTGCGCTTGCAATCATCGAGTGCGGGAGTTGATCCAACAATCGGATTTTATGACAGTAACGGCGTGCTGCAGGATTCAATTGACGGCAATCTTTCTCAAGGCATGTTTTTTGACTCAGTCCCTGGCTCATACCATTTTCGCAATAGTTCGGGAACTGATCGTTTAACAATATTGGGCAACGGCAATGTTGGTATCGGTGTCTTTTCACCGCAGAATTTCTTAGCAGTAAGTCCGGTTCAATATAACACCGGTACTGCTTCACAGTCCGGTACCACTGTCACTGGTGTTGGTACTACCTTTACTCCCGCACTGATTGGCTCTCAGTTTATTTTTAGCGATAGTCATAATGAAGGCGTCATTACGGCAGTCGCTGACGCTACCCACCTTACTGTTTCAAACAGTGACACTGAATCTTCGTCAGCCTATACAATATATTATGTAGGATTGCAGGTTGATACTAAGGGGAGGGTTGCTATTGGTGCTACTACCCCTACCAGCGTATTAACGGTTGCTGGAAATCAAAGTGTTCCTGCCTGGGGGGTGAATGGTATTGGCTTGCAGGTTGCGGGAGCGGCCTACACAGATTCATCTACTGCTGCTAATGGTACCGTGGCAAATGTGGCTGTTAACTCACTTGGTATTGCCGCACTTAATGCATCTAATACAAACGTAGTTGATACTACCGCATCTACGCTTTACATTGCTGGTGCGCCGACTGGAGGAGCGAATCTTGTTATCAACTCTCCGCTTGCATTAAACGTTGCATCAGGAAACACTTATTTTGGCGGCAATGTTGGATTTGGCACAAAGAACCCTGCTGTAGCAGCGGATATTGTTGGTACAAGTACCGCGACTACTATCAGTACCGCTCCTGGATTTTTACGTATAGAAAACGCTGGAAACACGGGGTCAATTGGCAGTTTGGATTTTTACGGCAGCAATACTAATGGCAATCGCTATCCTACCGCCCGAATTGGTTCGAATAGTTATGGGTATGGCCCTTCAAATACTTCTGCTGGTGATCTAATATTTGCTACTGCTAATGATTTTAATACTCTTAATGAAGTGATGCGACTGACCTCTGCTGGCAATGTAGGTATTGGTACTACTACTCCATCAGGAGCGCTAACTATTGCCGGCAACCGCTCTGCTGCAGCGTGGGGCTTGAATGGCATTAACTTCCAGGCTGCGCCTGCGACATATACTGATACGTCCACTCCAAGCAGTACCTTCGCTTCTGTTACTGCTATCAACTCCTTTGGCATTCCGACAGTAGCAGCCACAAATTCGAGTATCGGCTACACCGATCTCTCGACTGTCTATATTGCCGGCGCGCCCGTAGCGGGAACGAACGTTAACATTACTAATCCATTTGCACTGAACGTGGCAGGAGGTACATCGTATTTTGGTGGCGCGGTACAAATTGCAGGTCCGGTACAGATGGGTAATAATGAATATCTTTACCTTAAGGACAATACCGGCCAATCATTCAGAGCCTTTGGTATTGATAATTCCAATCAAGAAATCATTGGCGGTGCAGGATCGCTCACTTTTACCGGTGGCATCACAAAAATCAATTTTGCCTCTTCATGGTCCCAGGATACCTACACTCAAAAATATCAATTTGACGGTGATGTTATATGGAAGGGTATTCCTAGTGGAACTGCATCGGGACTTCTCTATTACGACAGTAGTTCTGGCTTCATTACTTATGGCAATAAGGTTCAGACAAACGCGTTCACCTACACTGATGCTGTTTCCAACGGTACCGTTACCAATACTTCCGTCAACTCATTTGGTATTCCTACACTTGCTTCCACCAATGCCGTTACCTATACCAACGCCTCTACGCTTTATATTGCTGGCGCACCGTTAGCCGGAACGAATACCACCATCACCAATCCATGGGCATTGAACGTGGCGTCAGGGAATGCCTACTTTGGAGGAAGGGTGGGTATTGGGACTACCGCACCGACAGTATTGTTGTCAGTCGGCGGCTCATCAGTGCTTACTGGAACTATCGTTGCTCATTTTGAAAATGCAGGAGGTACTTGTGATATCACGCCAAGCACTACTGGTGGTATTACTTGTAGTTCTGACATGAATCTTAAGAAAAATATCACCCTCCTTGCTGACAGTTCTCCATGGAGTTTCAATAACAATATTGCAGTGGCTAATGACAGCGATCTTGATAAGATCCTTGCCCTTACTCCGGTGAACTATAACTGGAACGTTGAGCAGGATACTGACGCGAAGCATGCCGGTTTCATCGCTCAGGAAGTTCAGCAGATATTCCCTGACTTGGTCAGCACCAACCCCGCAACTCATCTGCTTTCCTTGAACTACACCGGTCTCATTCCGTACACCATTGCCGCAATTCAGGAAATGAACGTAAAGATTACCGCTATCGATGATCTAACCAAATCAAACAGTTGGCGCGATGCGCTTATCAACTGGTTTGCTGACAGTGCGAATGGCATCACTAATATCTTTGCCAAGAAAGTCACGACTGACGAATTGTGTGTCGGTACGACCTGTGTGACCCAGCAGCAATTCCTGCAGCTGATACAAAATAGCAATAATAGCGGATCATCAAGCTCCAGCAGTTCAACTACAACATCATCAAGTGCTCCGGTCACTGACAGCGGTAGTTCCGACAGTACCCAGACTCCATCCACTGACTCTGCAACAGTCACTCCTCCTGCCTCCGACACGACTGCCCCGTCTCCAGATAGCGGATCATCCGACCCTGCTACAGCGCCAACGCAGTAAATATTCCTCATATGGTATTATATGGTCATATATACATACGACCATATATCATGAAAAAATATTTACCATCAACACGTTACTTTTTTATAGCCTTATGTGCCATCATCATAGGGCATTCATCGGCAGCCTATGCCGCAACTACCATTGATACTTTCACTGGTACTACCGGTACCTCCATATTGAGCCATACTAGTGACTCGGGAGCGACATATGCAAAAAGTAGTGACTACGGCGCAGGTGGTAGCGCTGTCATCAACAATGCTAACCAACTTCGCCCTAACAATACTGGAAACTCTACTTACAATAGTTCGTTTAACCCTGGGACGGCTGACTACCAATCAGAGGCAGATATCATTGTTAAGTCCAGTATCACGGAAGGATTGTATGGCGTAACAGTGCGTTGTAGCTCAGATGGTCTTCAGTACTATGCCGCATATTATGATGTCCACGTTGGTGCCTGGATACTACAAGTTCGCAACGGCGTTTCTTCATATACGAATATTGGTACCTATGCACAGGCACTTACTGTTGGGCAGACCTATCACCTTGCTCTCAGCGTGCAGGGAAGTAAGCTCGTATTGTATGTGAATGGCGTTGCTCGGGTGACGATAGCGAGTAATACGGTTGTTACCGCTCAGGGATTCGGAGGAGTCCTCATAGGCTACGAGGCCCTCGGTGGGACACCGTCCGACTCCACCGGCATGGCGATGGACAACTTCTCCATCACCAGTTTTGCTTCAACATATACCCTCACTGGGCCTTCAAGTGTTGTTCCAGGTCAAGCCTCCTCCAACTTTACTGTCACTCCTAATGGTTTGTATACCGGCACCATCACCCCTTCCGACGGAGGTGCCGGCGGCACGTTCACGCCGTCCAGTTTGACGTTCTCCAATAGTGCGACACCGCAGACATTTACCTATACTGCCGCAAGTAATGGTGCTAAAACTATAAGCACTACCAACAGCACGACACTCACCGATCCGTCTTCTCTCAGTGTTACTGCTTCCACTCCTCCAGCCACTGCTTACACACTTACTGGACCATCTGCCGCCTTTGCAAACCAGGCCTCCTCCAACTTTACTGTTGCCCCTAATGGTGGGTATACTGGTACTATTACGTTCTCTGATGGAAGTGCGGGTGGGACATTTACTCCTTCTTCTCTCAGTTTTTCAAATTCTTCATCACCACAGACCTTCACCTATACCGCGGCAAGCACCGGCACCAAGACCATTAGTGTTAGCAGTAGCCCTTCATTGTCCAATCCTTCTTCGCTTACGGTAAGTATTGCTGCTGTCGGTACCCCCGATACTTTCACTGACACGGCCGGTACCGCATTGACAAGCCATACCAGTGATACTGGTACTACTTATACAAAGACCAGTGACTACGGCGCAGGTGGTAGCGCTGTCATCAACAATGCTAACCAGGTGCGTGCCAATAACACAGGAATTTCTACATACATTAGCTCATTTGACCCTGTAAGTACGGACTATCAGTCAGAGGCCGACATCAACGTAAAATCAAGCATTAGTGAAGGGGTATATGGCGTTATCGTTCGCTCTACTACGGACGGTCTACAGTATTATAGTGGTCACTATGACACGCATCTTGGCCAATGGATCATTCAGCTTCGTAATGGTGTTTCCACCTATACAACCCTTGGGTCGTTTAGTCAGGCCCTCACTACAGGGCAAACCTATCATGTCGTTCTCAGCGCAATAGGATCAAAAATTAGCCTATCGGTAAATGGTGTTCAGTTGATATCGGTAACAAATACCGTAGTAACTGCCAAGGGCGCCGCAGGTATTGTCATAGGCTACCAGGCCCTCGGCGGGACACCGTCCGACTCCACCGGCATGGCGATGGACAACTTTGCGATTACGAGCTTCGCCACTTCCTACACCCTGACTGGACCGTCAGCATCTGTTACTGGTCAAGCCTCCTCCAACTTTACTGTCACTCCCAACGGGGCTTATACAGGAACGATTACACCATCTGACAGTAGCGGAGGTGGGGTATTTACGCCAAGCTCTCTTACATTCAATAATTCCCGCGTGCCGCAGACCTTCACTTATACGGCCGGATCGGCGGGGACAAAGACTGTTAGCACCACCAACAGCACGACACTCCCTAACCCCTCTTCTATTAGCGTTACCGTTTCTGGTACTGCTGCTACCTCCTACACGCTTACGGGGCCTTCGAGTGCGATAGTGAACCAGGCGTCTTCAGTCTTTACGGTTTCCCCGAATGGTACCTATACCGGCACCATCACCCCTTCCGATGGGGCCGCAGGTGGCACGTTCACGCCGTCCAGTTTGACATTTTCCGGCACCGCTACGCCGCAAACCTTCACCTATACCGCGGCAAGCACCGGCACCAAGACCATTAGTACTACTAATAGTACGTCACTTACCAACCCATCATCGCTCAGTCTTTCTGTGATGGGTACTCCTACTACTATTACCGTATCAAATCCGGGACTCTATTTTAGTCCCTACACGTGGTATATTTCAGGATCAAGTTATGCAATATCACAGAATACTGGCGCATATATAAAGACAAACTTTACCGGTACTTCATTGACTATCAATCTTGCTGAAGATCACCTCATTACTGCCGGCACTACCAGTGGCTACTATCCTCGCATCCGTTATCAGATTGACGGGGGAGCAATAACCGAAGTACAGCTGAATTCCAGCATTACTTCCATTGCCGCTGCTACCGGACTTGCTTCAGGAACTCATAGTCTTTATATTCTCTTCCCTGGTTCGGGTGGAGGTACGCCTACTGATCCTGATCGATGGCAAACGCCAGTCCAAGCACTTAAGTTCACTGGTTTGACACTCGATAACGGTGCCACCGTTTCGTTGCCAACGATTCTCTCCAAAAAGATGCTGGTGTACGGTGACTCAATTAGTGAAGGTGCGTACGTCAATGGAAATTCCGGAGTCTTTCCAAACCAAGATGAGGATGTAACAAAAACAGTGCCATGGCTTTTGGCAAAGGATTTGAATGTTGAAATCGGAAACCGCGGTCTTGGCGGTACCGGGTGGACCAAGTCTGGCTCAGGCGGAGTTCCTCCTCTTTATACCCCCGGTAATGACACCGGTAGCATGTGGAATAAATATTCTGCTGGAAAGAGTGCATTAGTGGGAGGGTTGCTTGTTCCTGAACCTGACTATATTTATGTGAATGAGGGAACCAATGACGGGGGAGCCACTGATGCGGCAGTGACTGCTTCCATGTCAGGGTGGTTTTCGGCAATTCGAGGCGCTGCACCGGATTCCACTATCATTATGGTAATACCGTTCGGGCAAACCAAGGCTTCTGCTGTTACCTCGGGATTCAATGCGTATGTTGCTGCTAATCCGAGTGACACAAAAGTATTTTTGATCAATTTAGGATCGAGCGTGGCAACCCAGATAACGTCTGGCGGCTCCTCAGATGGAGTCCATCCGTTTGCCGCGACAGATGCTTCGATTGAATCGCAGCTATTGCCGCTTGTGCAGAGTGATCTTGCAACACTAAATCCTGGTGCGCCAACTTCAGTTTCTGCTACGGCGGGCAATGCCCAGGCAACCGTCACCTTCACCGCTCCGGCCTCAAACGGCGGAAGCGCGATCACCGGGTACACTGTTACTTCCATTCCTGCTGGTGGTACTGATACCAATGCCGGCTCAACCAGTCTTACTCATACCGTTACTGGTCTTACCAATGGTCAGCCATACACCTTTACTGTTGTCGCGACAAACGCATCAGGAAACAGTGTCGCTTCAAGTGCCTCAAACAGCGTGACACCCTCAGTTCCTTCTGCAACAAGCTTTACGTTTACCGGACCATCATCGGGGGCGGTGAACAGCGCATCGGCTAACTTCACTGTTACACCAAATAATGCCTATACCGGTACTGTCACCATCACTCCTTCAGGGGGAGGACTCTCAACGCCGATCGTGCTTACCTTTGCGGGCTCTGCAACACCGCAAACATTCACCATTGTTCCAACAACAGCAGGAACGGTGACGTTGACCCCAACCAACAGCGGTTCGCTTACCAACCCTTCAAACCTGTCATATACCGCAAACGCGGTTGTTCCGGGCGCACCAACTGGTGCTTCCGCCACTGCCGGCAATGCCCAGGCAACCGTAACGTTTACTGCTCCTGCATCAAACGGGGGGAGTGCAATTACTGGTTATACAGTGACTTCAATTCCCACAGGAGGAACTGATACTAATGCCGGTTCGACCAGCTTAACCCACACCATTACTGGCCTGACCAACGGCACCCCCTACACGTTCACGGTTGTGGCGACCAACATTGCTGGTTCAAGTACTGCATCTTCTCCATCCAATCAGGTTACCCCCGTTGCCCCGATTGCTACCACATTTACCTTCACCGGTCCTTCCTCAGGAAACGTTGGGTCTGCATCAACTAATTTCACGATTACTCCAAATGCTCCCTATACCGGTACTATCACCATTACTCCAAGCGGCTCAGGAAGTACCGGACTTGTGGCCACTGTGCTGACATTTTCAAATTCTTCAGTGGCACAAACATTTACCATTACTCCAAGTGTTGCCGGTTCTATAACCCTTACTCCGACAAACAATGGCGCGATTACCAATCCTTCAGGCATTGTATACACGGCTAACGCTGTTGTTCCTGGTGCTCCGACAGGGGTAAACGCCACTGCAGGGGACACGACCGCTACTGTCACCTTCACCGCTCCGGCCTCAAACGGCGGAAGCGCGATCACCGGGTACACTGTTACCGGTGGCGGTACCGACACTAACGCAGGAACAACTGCACTTACCCACACCATTACTGGCCTGACCAACGGCACCCCCTACACCTTCAGTGTAACCGCTGCCAATACGGTGGGTTCTGGTTCCGCTGGCACTTCAAATACGGTGACTCCTTCCGCTACTCCGAACAACATTTCAAATATCGCGAGCGTGCCAGCTGCAACGAGCAGTGTTCTCACTTGGACTACCTCTGTGGCCGCGGACTCTCAGGTAACTTATGGTCCCTCTGCCTCATACGGGACAACTACTAGTACCACCAACACTTCGCCACGCGTGACTTCTCATACCGTGACCGTAAGCGGCCTCCTGGCATGTACTACCTATCACTACACGGTTCATTCTGTTTCTGCCTCCGCTGTTTCTGCTACCAGCAGTGACCAGACCTTCACCACTTCTGGTTGTACCGCAAGTGCTCCCGTATCAACTACTGCCGACAGTACTATTGCCACAACCGGTGGTAGCGTAACCGCCTCTACTCCAAGCGGTTCCAATGCCACTATCACTGCACCCAATGCTTACAACGCACAGCCTCTTACGTTCCAGGTTAAGGCATTGGATCAGAATGCATTCTTCGGCACGGTCACTTCGCCGACAGCGGTAACAGCCAGCGCGGTACCGGTATACAATATCCAGGCGATTAATAGTGGAGGCGCATTGGTTACCTCGTTTGGTACCAATCTCCCCGTCACTATTCATTACACCGATGCCCAGATTTCAGGCCTTCTTGAATCATCGCTTACGATTGAACGGTATGACTCCGGTACCTGGACGCCCCTTACCAACTGCACCATTGATACAAATGCAAATACCGTATCCTGTACCACCACCCACTTTTCTGACTTTGCAGTCTTTGGCACACCTACCTCAACAGGTACCTCTAGTACCACTAGCGGATACGTTTCGGGCGGAGGAGGTCCAGTGACTGCTCCTGCTGCAAACGATTGCGCATCAGGAGAACGCTTTAGTGCAGCAACAGGCCTTCCTTGTGCAGTCACTCCGGCTACTGCAACAACTACAGCAAACGCAGGTTCCTTCACTAAAAATCTTACCACCGGTGTTACTGACAAGGAGGTAAGGTCACTGCAGCAGTACCTTAATGCCCACGGCTTCATCATTGTCAAGAAAGGGGGCGGTTCACTCGGCCACGAGACTACGACGTTCGGTTCCGCTACAAAGGCAGCTCTGAAAAAATTCCAAAAGGCGCACGGTATCAGCCCTGCGAACGGATACTTCGGACCACTAACGAGAGCGTATATCAATAGCCATTAATGAATAGAAAAAGCCCCCATCATGGGGGCTTTTTCTATTCTCTGTGGAGGTTGGTAATAATCCGCTCTGCAATGTTTGTTGCTTCGCCTTCAGCATACGTGACATGCGGTCCGTGGATATTGTCACCGAGCATGCGAGGAATGAGATGGATGTGAAAGTGGGGAACTTCCTCACCAACTATTTGCAATTGTACATAATCTGTATCCAAGGCATTTTTTAACGATGCCATCAGTGCTTTTGCTTTAATGAAAATAGCAGCGATTTCCTGGTCAGGTACATCCTGCATCCAGCGATATTGGGTTTTAGGAATAAGGAGCGTATCGCCTTTTGCGGCTGGGTTAATATCGAGAAAGGCGAGGAATTGTTCATCCTCATAGACGATAGTGGCGGGAATTTCCTTGCGAATGATTTTGCCAAAGATAGTGTCGTTCATACTAGTCAGTATATGGTACAATCGCGTCTATGCAAGCATCTTCTTATCCCTCGACAAGCTCGGGACCTTCGCCCTTGGCTCCGGCTCCGGCAGTCTTGAAGGAAATGCTCTTGGCTCAACTGCACCTTTCGCCTGAAGAACAACAGGCCTTTCTTGAACCGGTCTATACCCTTGCTGATCCGATGCTCTTTCGCGACATGGCAAAGGCAGTGACGCGCCTGCAACAGGCAGTCGTGAACAAGGAGCATATCGGTATTTATGCTGACTATGACTGTGATGGTATTCCGGCAGCAGTGATACTAGTAGATGTATTCAAGGCATTGGGCATTATGGAACGCATCCATGTGTATATTCCTGACCGTCATGATGAGGGCTATGGATTGAGTACTCACGGCATTGATGAGCTTCACGCATTGGGAGTGACACTGATGATTACTGTTGATCTGGGCATTACCGGCCTGGCAGAAGTTGCTGACGCCCAGTCACGCGGCATCGATGTTATTGTTACCGACCATCACGCTCCACTAGCCCTACTCCCTGCAGCATTTGCAATCGTTCACCCTACTGTCGGGGATTATCCAGAAAAAAATCTCTGCGGTGCGGCAGTGGCATTTATGCTGGTCCGAGGATTTCTGGCGCAGTATGGTACGGAGTACAACGTTCCGGCTGGGTGGGAAAAATGGCTGCTTGATCTTGCTGGTTTCGCCACCCTGGCTGATATGGTGCCGCTGACCGGAGAAAATAGGATTCTTTCCTGGTACGGCATGATGGTCATGCGCAAGACCAGGCGTATCGGTCTGCAGGCACTGTTTGCTGCCAATAGTATTGATATGGCTCGTCTGACTGAAAGCGACCTGACATTTACGGTGGCTCCACGCTTAAATGCAGCGTCTCGCATGGCGACACCGCTCCTGGCATTTGAATTATTGGCAACCGATGACCGAGCACGAGCGATGGAATTAGTAAGGGAACTCACTGCCATTAACGATGAGAGAAAATTGCTGGTGGCACGAATCGTGAAGGATGCCCATGCTCGCCTGGCAGCTCGCGAACTTCCTGCTATCGTTGTCATTGGTGATCTGTCATGGCGACCAGCTGTATTGGGATTGGTAGCAGGAAAACTGCAGGAAACCTATGGCAGAAGTTTCTTTGTCTGGGGCGAAGGCGGTGATGGCATGCTCAAGGGTTCGTGTCGCATGATCAGCACGCATCATGCGGCGAGTCTAATGCAGAACTTGCCTGAAGGTGCACTGTTGCATTTTGGCGGACATGCTGCCGCAGGAGGGTTTGGCGTGGCAAAGGATAAGGTCCATTTTTTGGAGGAGGCGTTGAATGCCGCATTAGATTCACATACCATTGACCCAGCCTCCGCTGAGGCTACGGCGGGCGAAGACGGGCACCTTCATATTATGTTGCCGCTCGCCTGTGTCACCACTCGTCACCTGGCTGTTATCCGATCACTTGCGCCGTTTGGTGTCGGTAATCCTGAACCACTGTTTTTGTTTGAAGATGTTACTATAGAAAGCACCAAAAAATTTGGTAAGGCCAAGGAACATCTTGAATGTATTATCCATGATGCGACTGGTACCGCTACAGCATTTACGTTCTTTGTCGATGACGCATGCGTCACGCGATGTGCTCCTGGAGCCGTTGTCAGTATTGTCGGCACATTGGAAGCAGGATGGCGGGGAGGAGTGAGAATTCGCATCAAGGAGGTACGCTAAGGCTGTTTGCTATACTATATATATGAATACCCATGCATTGACGATATATACTGACGGCGCCTCACGGGGCAATCCTGGATTGGGCGGATGGGCGGCAATCATTTTGGCAGGAGAGCACGCAATGGAAATTGCCGGCAATGCCGAACGGGCGACGAACAATCAAATGGAATTAGCGGCTGTAGAAGCAGTATTGTCGGACAGTGGTGCATTAGCCTGGGACGGACCGGTGACGGTGCTTAGCGACTCGATGTATGTCATCAATGGCATGACCAAGTGGGCCAAGGGCTGGGAACGCAATGGGTGGATTACCAGTACCAAGACGCCAGTTGAAAACAAAACTCAGTGGCAAAACCTTTTGCGCCTGATGAGGGAATACGGCAACCGATTGCACATTGAGAAAGTGAAAGGGCATGCCGGCGATCTCTATAATGAACGCTGCGATGAGTTGGCAGTTGATGCGGCACTAGGAAAAAAGCCGAAGCTTTTTTCTGGCAGCGTAGAGGAATACAAGACATTTCTTGATGAAAACGGTTATAATGAGCACGCTATGAGCGTAAAAAAATCTTCTCCTTCAAAATCCAAAAGTGACCAACCAGCATATTCCTACGTATCGATGGTTGACGGTGTTGTTCATGCCGACAAGACCTGGGCGGCATGCGAACAGCGCGTGAAGGGCAAGAAGGGTGCAAAGTACAAAAAAGTGTTTTCTAAGGCCGAGGAAACGGAACTGATGCAGGATTATACCTTAGCAAGTTTATTGTGAGTGAAGTCTTTACCTTATTGTTGTTGTTCGGTGCTCTGCTGTATCGCACTGGCATCGGCATAGTCACTATACTAATCCTGAGCGCTCTGACGAGCGCTTTTTTCTTTAGTAATTTTTTATCTCGCAAGGCATTAGTGCGGTCAGTGGTGATGGTCATTACGATAATCACCGGTGCGGTGTTTATGAGCATTCATGATGTCCATACCCCTCAAGCATTTTTTGCTTCCCGAATTGTTACTGGCACCGTAGAAAGTGTTGACCGTCGTCTTGATAAGACATTGTTAGTGGTACAAGACAATGCATATCACCAGAATATACAAGTGACGATGCGGTCAGACAGTGCAGCATTGCCGGGGGATACGGTTCAGGTTAAGGGAACCATTGATCGTCCGACCGATTTTCTTACCGATACCGGCAGATTGTTTCCGTATCAGCAGTATCTTGCCTCAAAAGACATTGCCGGTACGGTGCCGATTGCCCAAGTAACTAGTATCGAAACTGGTCACAGTGTTTCAATTATTCGTATTGCCACCATCGCACGATTTCATATTGCCGAACTGTTGTCACGATATATTTCGTTTCCTGTCGATGGCATTATTGCTGGCATGATTGTCGGGTATCAGGGAAACATTCCTAGCATGCTGCAGGATCTTTTTCGCACCACTGGCGTATTGCATGTATTGGTATTGTCGGGTGAAAACATTACCTTGCTCGCACTATTTTTGGCGATAGTGCTGCGTTCCTTGCCATTCCATCTGCGTTCTGTTCTGACCGGCGTGGCCATTGTTATGGTTGTGCTGATCAGTGGTGCGGGAGTGGCAGCCATACGAGCTGGAGTGATGGGTATCATTGCCCTGAGTGCCGGCGTAGTGAGAAGGTCATATGTGCCGTTTCGCGCCCTGACCATTTCTGTGCTGTTCTTTTTCTTCTATGCACCAGAAAGTATTTTCAGTGACCCAGGCTTTCACTTGTCAGTATTGGCCACCCTGTTCATGGTCATCGTCTTGCCCAAAATAGAACCGTGGTTTCAGTGGATTCCCAAGAAATACAGTCTTCGCGAACTATTCATGTTAGCAACATGCGTACCATTATTTATGCTTCCCTACACGATGTATTTTTCTGGATTGGTGCCCACCGCATCACCGTTTGCAAATATCATGATGGCATTGATGACCTCAATCTTGATGTTGTCAGGCGCTGTCATACTTACCGTTTCATGGCTGCCACCATTGGCCCACCTTATAGGTACGCTTGTTTCCTTTATGGGAAATACGGTCATTGCCGTACTGCATATTTTGAATACTTTGCCACAACTCAACACCCCACCACTTGCGTGGTGGGGTGTGATAGCGGTGTACCTTTTCTTTTTCGGTATCCTATTTCGATCTGAGCTTAGGCAGTTTTGGTATGACCAGAAATTGCAGCTGAAAAGTTCTTCTCTGCCACAGACCAGTTCATCTGAGCAAGAAAGTCCGTAACGTACTGCTTCTTGCCTGACGGTTGATAGTCGGCAACGAATGAGTGTTCCCACATGTCGAGCGCGACTACCGGTACGCAGCCCACAAGCTGGCCAAGGTGCTGTTCATCCACCCATCCGTTTACGAGCTCGCCGCTTTTAGTATCAAGATAGAGCATGGCCCAGCCAATACCGCGAGTCATGGCAATCGCAGAAAAGCGGGCCAGCCATGCATCAAATGAACCCCATTGTTTTTCAATGGCAGCTTTTAAGGTTGGGGCATCGGTATTTGCTCCTCCTTCAAGGAGAGCAAAGTATACTTCATGATTTCTCATGCCACCCCATTCAAAGGCAAAGCGTCGCTGGAGTTCGTTGATTTCATAAACGTTTTTTTCTGCATCCTGGGAAAGTTCCTTGATGTGATCCATGATCAGATTCGCATGTTTCACATAGCCGGCATAGAGCTTCTTGTGTTCTTCAATGGTTTTTTCACTAATGCCATTGAGAGCAGGGATAGAAAATTGTTGTTCGGTATACATATTGATTATTTCTTTTGATTATCTTGGATTTAAATTGATAACGGTATTGCTATGGTTACAGTATACATGAGCTATCACCGCCGCACACTATCCGTATTGTTTGGTCTGCTCGCCGCATTGATTGCGGCAGGTGTGTTATTGCAGCCGGTGAAAAATGATGGCAAGACCCATATGTACATGCTCAATATCGGCCAGGGTGATAGCTTCCTGATTGTGGCCGCCAACCACAAGAAATTACTGATCGATGGCGGCCGCGATACGACGGTCCTTTCCGAGCTATCAAAAGTTTTGCCCGTAGGAGATCAGACGATCGATGTCATGATCGCCACTCATCCCGATGCTGACCACATTGGCGGTCTGCAGTATGTCCTGCAACGCTATCACGTTGGACTATTCCTTACCTCTGAAGTACTGACTGATACTAAGACGTTTACCGACTTGTATAAGGAATTATTGAAAGAGCATATACCTTCGTACTACGTGCGACACGGCATGATACTTACGCTTGATGCAGTTACCGGCACCACCTTCACTGTATTATTTCCTGATCGTGATACCTCGGGCTGGCAGACAAATCCTGCATCGGTGGTAGGGAAATTGCAGACAGGGAATAGAAGCATATTGTTTACGGGCGATTCACCATCATCAGTTGAGCATTTTTTAGTGCAGGCAGAACCACAAGCACTGCATGCCGATGTGTTGAAACTCGGTCATCATGGTTCAAAATATTCTTCCAGTACCGAATACTTACAAGTGGTCGCACCGGTACTTGGGTTGATTTCTGCCGGCATAGACAACAAATATGGCCATCCTAATGTCGAAACGCTTGGCAGGTTACAGGATTTGCACATTCCCTGGATCAGTACCCAGCAAAAGGGAACTGTCGAGCTTACCACCGATGGTACTGCTCAATGGACGTGGCATAGTGTTGAGTAATTTTTGAGTATTTCTTCAGATAGTCTTGAGCATGTATTTTGTACACTGCATAAAAAAATATGGAAACAATCATCATCGAACAACCAGTTATCATGTGCCCGCTCTGCTTACTCGTTATGTTGATATCAGAGTATGATGCTCATATCAAACTTCATGAACATGCGGAAATGCTGGCCGACATTGTAGCCTTGAATAGGCGATAGAACCCAGTAATGGGTTCTTGCTATTTATTGACATAATTATACTGATATATATACTTCAGTATATGCTTACCACTATGCTCATCAAGATCGACAAACCATTAAAAGAGAAAGCCCAAAAGACTGCCAAACAGCTTGGCTTGCCTCTCTCTACCATTATCAATAATTACCTCAAAACATTTGTGCAAGAAAAACAAGTGACTTTTAGTGAAAGCTATATCCCCAGTGCAAAAACGGTACGAGCCATTAGGTCTGCTGAAAAAGATATGAAGTTAGGAAGAAATATTTCTCCTAGCTTTAGTAATGCAAAAGAAGCAATTGATTATTTAAGAGAATACAATAAAAAACATGGTTAGCCTCCATGGTCCCTTCGAAGGATATTGGAGTATAAATATCTCTGGAAATATTCGGGCAATATATAAAGCAGATGATAATAATGAAATTGTTTTTATTCGCATTGGCACTCACAGCGAGCTCTATAAATAAAAACTCTTGAGGACCGACCTCAAGAGTTTTGCAGAATCAACGGTTTGGGATATAGTAAAGGAAACCAATACTTTATAGCCATGTACAGCAATCAGACAGTATTCGCCTTGTTGGCGAAAAACGAAGAAAACTTTCCATTGTTTGAAAATCAAAAAGTAGACGAATTGGAAAAACAAAAAATATACTCTGCTGAAGAGGTATTACGATCATTCATACACGTTTTAAAAAGTCCTAATAGGTTTAGGCGAAGCTTGGTCTCTGCATATTGCGCATAATAAAGTTTATAAATAAAAGGCGTTCCCCTACGGGGAACGCCTTTTTTATTAACCCTACATTTGTATTATTTCAACACGCCTGCTGTCTTAAGGGCATTGAAGGCACCGTTCTTTTGAATAGTGCGCATGCCTTTAGTAGAAACGGTCAAAATGACAGTCTTGTTCAGTTCAGGCACATATACGCGCTTCTTCTGAAGGTTTGCATACTTGCGGTGACTGCCTGTTGGGGTAAACACGGTCGCACGAGTGCGGTTCGCGTACTTGCCGCCTACCTGGGAGGTCTTTTTAGTTATTGCACATGCTTTTGCCATAGTGTCCGCATGGTACCATATGACTTTTTATTGTGCAAGAAGTATACTATGGCTCATATATGACTACTGCCACCTCTATTTTCTACTTTGTCGTCCTTATTTTCTCGATTATTGTGCATGAAGTCGCTCACGGCCTGATCGCTGAGCGAGAAGGGGATCCCACAGCCCGCAATTTGGGACGTATCACGCTAAACCCCCTGAAGCATATTGATTGGCTTGGATCCGTTATTTTACCAGTAATTTTGCTGCTTTCTGGGACTAACTTCCTTATTGGCTGGGCAAAGCCAGTACCTTATAATCCTGATAACCTACACCATGGCCGGAAAAGCGAGGCAAAAGTAGCTATTGCCGGCATTGTCGTTAATCTCACCATTGCCCTCTTTTTTGGCTTGGTTATTCGAACGGCTTTGGCGCTGCACTATGGAAATATCGCACTTATTGACGGCAGCGGCGTTATCGTCCTTATTAATATCGTTTTGGCCTTATTTAACAGTATTCCCTTGGCACCATTGGATGGATTTCGCTTTTTAAACGCCATTCTCCCTGCGCGAACTATGCCTACTATGCGGATATTGGAACAATTTAGCCTCCCACTTCTCCTCCTTTTCATCGTATTTGGCTGGGCAGCGGTTGCTCCACTGGCATTTAAGGCATTTGCCCTCCTTACCGGCATAGCAGTTCCTCTGTAGCCTCTTGTCTTTTTTGAGCAAGTATAGTAGCATAGCGGGACATGGCTACGTTTAATCAGCTAATCAAGAAACCACGAAAGAGCGCACCCCGCAAAATCAAGGCGGTGGCACTTTCTGTTGGGATGAACCACATCCACAACAAACCAGTATTTTATCCGTCTCCTTTCAAGCGCGGCGTATGTACCAAAGTTACTACTACTACCCCAAAGAAGCCGAACTCCGCGGTTCGTAAGATCGCCCGTATTCGTCTTACTAATGGTAAGGAAGTAACTGCCTACATTCCAGGTGAAGGTCACAACCTCCAGGAACACTCAGTGGTTATGATCCGCGGTGGTCGTGTGAAGGACTTGATCGGTGTGCGTTATCACGTTGTTCGTGGCGTCCTCGACACACAGGGTATTGAAAAGCGTCGCAAGAGTCGCTCATTGTACGGTACCAAATTGCCCAAGGCGAAGAAATAATTTACATAATATATGCGAAGAAAAGTTACCAATCGAAATATGGTCTCTCCAGACATCAAGTATGGCTCAGAACAGCTTGAGAAGTTTATCAATTCCATCATGCAGGACGGGAAGAAAAACACTGCCCGCACTATTGTCTACGGTGCCCTTGATATCATTAAGGAAAAGGACAGTACTGTTGAAAATGCATTGGAAGTATTTGACAATGCGATCAAGAACGCTGGTCCTTTGGTGGAAGTACGCTCACGCCGTATCGGTGGTGCAAACTACCAGGTTCCTCGTGAAGTTCGTACCGAACGCCGCAATGCGCTTGCAATGCGCTGGATCATTGATGCCACTCGTTCACGAAAGGGCGTAAAGACCGCTGTTGCACTCGCTGACGAGCTCGCTCTCGCTGCAAAAAATGAAGGAAATGCGGTGAAAAAGAAAAAGGATACCCACAAAATGGCGGAATCCAACAAAGCCTTCGCCCACTTCGCTTGGTAATACAAATAAGACCCCGAAAGGGGTTTTATTTTTTTCTATATGGTGTATAGTATCTGCACTCTATATTAATTAATAACAAAACAGAGAACATTATTTATGGAACGAGAATTCCCATTAGAAAAAGTACGAAATTTCGGTATCATTGCCCACATTGATGCCGGGAAGACCACGACGTCAGAACGCGTGCTCTTCTATACTGGCATGAGCCACAAGATCGGTGAGGTGCACGAAGGTGAGACCACAACCGACTGGATGGAACAGGAGCGCGAGCGCGGTATCACTATTACTGCGGCTGCGGTGACCTGTACTTGGATCCCCACCTATGACAATGGCGACAAGAACCGCCGTTTCCGTTTCAATATTATCGACACCCCAGGACACATTGACTTTACCGTGGAAGTGAAGCGTTCACTTCGCGTGCTCGACGGTGCCGTAGTGGTATTCGACGGCGTTGCTGGTGTTGAGCCACAGTCAGAAACCAACTGGCGCTATGCTGACGAAGCAAATGTTCCTCGTATCTGTTTTGTGAACAAACTCGATCGTACCGGTGCCTCATTTGAGCACTCATTCAAGACCATTCTCGACCGTCTCTCCAAGAAGGCCGTTCGCGCCCAGCTTCCAATCGGTCTCGAAGAAAACCACGAAGGTGTAGTGGACCTTTTGAAAATGAAGGCGTATTACTTCGAAGGCGACATGGGCAATAAGGTTGTTGAAAAGGACATTCCTGAAAACATGATGGCCGATGCAACAAAGTATCGCGCAGAATTGATCGAACGCATTGTTGAAAATGACGAGGCGGTCATGAATGATTACCTTGAAGGCAAGGAACCTTCTCTTGAGGTCTTGAAAAAGCTTATGCGTAAGGCTGTTATCGCCAATGACATCTTCCCGGTGTACGCCGGTAGTGCATTGAAGAACAAGGGCGTACAGCTCGTGCTCGATGCGGTGGTGGACTACCTTCCAGCTCCAACTGACATTAAGGCTGTTACTGGAACCAACCCTGACACTGATGAGCCAATGCAGCGTCATGCTGATGACAAGGAACCGTTTGCCGCATTGGCTTTCAAGTCGATGGCAGACCCATTCGTTGGCCAGCTCGTGTTCTTCCGTGTGTACTCTGGAACCGTTGAAGCAGGTTCATACATTTACAACCCTCGTACTGGTAACAAGGAACGCTTGAGTCGTATCGTGCGTATGCAGGCTGACCAGCGTGAAGAAGTGAAGAAGGTCTTTGCCGGTGAAATCGCCGCTGCAGTTGGTCTAAAGGAAGCTAAGACTTCAGATACCCTCTGTGATGAAGCTAACCCTATCATTCTTGACCGTATCACCTTCCCAGAACCGGTGATCAACCTTCGTATTGAGCCAAAGACTAAGGCTGACCAGGAAAAAATGGGTCTTGCCTTGAACCGTTTGTCCGATGAAGACCCAACCTTCCGTGTTTCAACCGATCCTGAAACTGAGGAAACTATCATTGCCGGTATGGGCGAACTCCACCTTGAAATCATCGTTGATCGTATGAAGCGTGAGTTCAATGTTGAGGCAAATGTTGGTAAGCCACAGGTGGCATACCGCGAAACTATTACTGCTGAAGCGCAGGCTGAAGGGAAGTACATCAAGCAGTCTGGTGGTAAGGGTAACTATGGTCACGTCAAGATCAAGATTAAGCCAATGGATCAGAATGTTGATCCAAAGGACCTTCCAAAGAACGTGAAGCGCTCAGAAGGCTTTGAATTCGTAAACAACATCAAGGGTGGTGCTATTCCTCAGGAATACATTGCACCGATTGAAAAGGGTCTTCGTGAAGGACTTGACCGCGGTATCGTTGCCGGCTTCAAGATGGAAAACGTCTCTGTTGACCTTTACGATGGTTCATTCCACGAAGTCGACTCGAACGAAATGGCCTTCAAGATTGCCGCAAGTATGGCAATTCAGGAAGCTGCCCGCGCTGCAAAGCCGGTTATCCTTGAACCGATGATGAAGGTTGAAGTAGTAACCCCTGACAAGTTCATGGGTGACGTGACCGGATCCCTCTCATCACGCCGTGGCTTGATCGAAGGTATGGAAACACGCGGTATGAACCAGGTGGTAAACGCTGTAGTGCCATTGTCGGAAATGTTTGGCTACATGACCAACCTCCGTTCTATGACCGAAGGCCGTGCAAGCTTCACTATGGAATTCACTCGTTACGATATCGTTCCACAGAACGTTGCAACCACGATCGCAGAATCTCGCAAGTAAGTACTATAGAAAAGGGTGGACACCTACGGTGTCCACCCTTTTTGTTATAGCTGTATCATTATAATGGTTGACAAATGACTTGATTTGGAGCTATGATAGGGCACAATCGCTTTTTTGCGTTGTTTTTGTTTGTTAGATTATTACTTAACTAAAAAGAGTTTATTATTATGGCTGCTGAAGCTTTCGATCGTTCAAAGCCGCACGTAAACGTAGGTACCATTGGTCACGTTGACCACGGTAAGACTACCCTTACTGCTGCTATCCTCCATGTTCTTAACATGGCTGGAAACCAAGTTAAAATGAAAGGTGTTAGTGATATTGACGGTGCTCCTGAAGAAAAGGCACGTGGAATCACTATTAACATCTCTCACAACGAGTACTCTACTGCTACTCGTCACTACGCACACATTGATGCCCCAGGTCACGCTGACTACATCAAGAACATGATTACTGGTGCCGCTCAGATGGACGGTGCAGTGCTCGTGGTTGCTGCGACTGACGGTGCTATGCCTCAGACTCGTGAACACATCCTTCTTGCGAAGCAGGTTGGTGTGCCAAAAATCATTGTCTTCCTTAACAAGTGTGACATGGTTGATGACCCTGACATGCTCGACCTCGTGGAAGAAGAAATCCGTGAAATCCTTGGTAAGCAAGGCTTTGACAAGGATTGTCCTGTAATCCGCGGTTCAGGTCTTAAGGCCCTTGAAGCAACTTCTATCGAAGATCCATGGGCTCAGAAAGTGCTTGATCTTTGTAACGCACTTGATACGTACTTCCCACTTCCAGAACGTGACGTTGATAAGTCTTTCCTTATGCCGATCGAAGACATATTCTCTATTGAAGGTCGCGGTACAGTGGTAACTGGCCGTATCGAACGCGGTATTGTGAAGGTTGGTGAAGAAGTAGAAATTGTTGGTATCAAGGATACTGCCAAGACTACTGTTACCGGTATCGAAATGTTCAACAAGCAGTTGACTGAAGGTATGGCAGGTGACAACGCAGGTATTCTCCTCCGTGGCGTGAAGAAAGAAGACCTTACTCGCGGCCAGGTGCTTGCGAAGACAGGTACTGTGAAGCCTCACACCGAATTCGAAGGTGAAATCTACGTATTGAAGAAAGAAGAAGGTGGTCGTCACACCCCATTCATCAACGGTTACAAGCCTCAGTTCTACATCCGTACAACTGACGTGACCGGTGAAGTAACACTTCCAGCAGGAACAGAAATGGTTATGCCAGGCGACACCGTGAAAATCACCGTGAAGCTCGTTGTACCAGTTGCGCTTGAAGACCAGATGCGTTTCGCTATCCGTGAAGGTGGCCGAACAGTCGGTGCAGGTGTTGTTACTAAAGTTATTGCGTAATCAACTAGAGAAATAGACAAGGCTCTTTAGACAAAACGATATGGCAACAACAAAAACAACCAAGAAAACAGCAAAGAAGGAGGACCTTCAGTCAATGCTTCGAATCCGTGTTCGTGCTTACGAAAACAAGATTCTTGATGCTTCAGTGAAGCAGATCATTGACACTGCAGTTCGTTACGATGCAGTAGTACGAGGCCCAATCCCTCTCCCAACTGAGATCAAAAAGTACACCGTGAACCGTTCACCGTTCATCTACAAGAACTCCCGTGAACAGTTCGAAATGCGCGTGCACAAGCGTCTCATCGACATCGAGAACCCATCACCAAAAGTGATCGAATCTCTGACAAACCTATCAATGCCTTCAGGCGTAGATATCGATGTCAAAATGATGTAATCGCAAAAAGAACCCCGAAAGGGGTTCTTTTTGTTTTCTTTATCTGGAATTTATCTCATAGTGGTAGAGTATATCCGCCTATGATTAAAAATTTTTTAGAATGGATTGGATTAAAAGAGAAATTGGATAGCAATTCAGAAAAACCCGTATATTTTAATGAAATGGAGATATGGTGGGCGGCATTGGGAGAAAACATTGGAGTAGAGATAAATGGCAATGGTGAGATGTTTTCTCGACCAGTGCTGATATATAAAAAGATAAGTCCGGGGAGTTTTTTAGCAGTCCCTCTGTCTACTCAAATAAAACAAGGTTCTTGGTATACGGAACTTGATTTTAAAGAGGCTAAAATTTCTGCTAACCTAGCCCAAATTCGTATTATGAGCAGTGCTCGTCTATACGATAAGATGGGGGAAGCTAATATTGAGGATTTTGAAAAAGTAAAAAGCGGATTTCTCCGCCTTTACTCATAAATTTTCCCTTTCGGGAACGTGGGTAACCCCAAAAATTACTCTTTTATTCTATTCCAGGCCCTGATAGGTGTCAAATGTTGCACTTTTTTGAATCCCGTGTATAATCCTGGGACTTGTTAATTAATGGTCCAATGCCTTCGGGGGAAGCTCCAGGGTACGAACAAAAAAGCAATGAAATATATTTTAGGAACAAAAGTAAATATGACCCAGCTCTTTGACGAGAGTGGTAAGGTCGCACCTGTCACTATCGTGAAGGCTATGCCAAACGTAGTAACTGGTATCAAAACCATCGATCGCGATGGATACACAGCAGTGCAGGTTGGTACTGTTGAGCAGAAGGAATCTCGTGTTGCAAAGGCTCAGCTTGGGCAGTTTGCTGGCAAGGGATACAAGGAAGTGCAGGAATTCCGCACTGATGGTGCCCCTGAGGCAACAATTGGTGACACCGTAACCGTGGAATCATTTGAAAAGGGTGATTCAGTAACCGTTACTGGCACTTCAAAGGCAAAGGGCTTCCAGGGTGTCGTGAAGCGTTACAACTTCAAGGGTGGACCACGTTCACACGGTCAGAAGCACTCAGAGCGCGAACCAGGTTCTATCGGTGGTGGTCTTCGTACGCACGTACCAAAAGGTATGCGCATGGCGGGACGCACTGGCGGTGACACCGTAACCGTAAAAGGGTTGAAGGTTGTTGCGGTTGATGCAGAAAATAACCTTCTCTACATTAGTGGAGCAGTACCAGGTCGTCGCGGTACCGTTATTAGTATTGTTGGTTAAGAGTTATATATATGGAAAAGAAAACAACTACAACCAAAAAGACTACTACTCCAAAGACTGCAAAGGCAACTATGACTCTTGATACCGCTATTTACAATCAGAAGGGTACTAGCGCAGGAACCTTTACTCTTCCAAAGAAGGTCTTCGGTCTTGCATGGAATGCTGACCTCGTACACCAGGTCGTTGTCGGTATGCAGGCTAACAAGCGTGCAGGTACCGCACACACCAAGGATCGCAGTGATGTATCCGGTGGCGGTAAGAAGCCATGGAAGCAAAAGGGAACTGGTCGTGCTCGTCACGGTTCATCTCGCTCACCAATCTGGGTTGGCGGTGGTGTTACCTTCGGTCCTCGCAATGACAAGGATTACTCAAAGAAGATCAACAAGAAGATGCGCGTTAAGGCTCTCTTCACTGTCCTTTCTCGCAAGGTTGCTGACGATGCAGTACTGCTCGTTGACGGACTTTCATTCGGTGCAATGAAGACCAAGGATGCAAGTACCGTGCTTAGCACTTTTGCTGGCATCAAGGGCTTTGAAAAGCTCACTTCGAAGAAACCTACTACCTTGTTGGTAGTGCTTCCTGAGCACAATGAAGTAGTGGAAAAGAGCTTTGCAAACCTTCCTGGCGTAACTGTTATGACAGTAAACGACCTTAATGCATTGAATACTCTTACTTTCCACCACGTAGCGATTGTCGATCCTGCAGTGACCGTACCAGTGTTAGAGGCAAAATTGAGTTAATATCATGGCTACAAAAAAGACTACAACCGAAAAAGTTTCTCCATCAATCCTTCTTGGCGCACGCATTACCGAAAAGGCGGCAAACAACGCTCAGTTCAGCATCTATCTTTTCAATGTTGCTGTTGGTGCAACCAAGTCAGAAATCGCCAAGGCTTTCAAGGCTCAGTACAAGAAGACTCCGTTGAAGGTTAATACCATTAACGTCCTCCGCAAGAGTCACTTCCGTCGCGGTCGTCTCGGATTTGGTACTTTTAGCAAGAAAGCGTATGTCTTCCTTCCAAAAGGAACAACGATAGATATCATCTAAGAGTTATTATTATGGCAATGAAAACATACAAACCAACAACCAAATCAAGTCGCAATACCGTGACTATTGATTACCGCAAGGTCCTCACTACAGGCAAGCCATTGAAGTCACTGACAAAGGGCTCAAAGCGCACTGGCGGACGTAACAACACTGGTCGCATTACTGCTACCCACAAGGGAGGAGGAAACAAGCGTGCATACCGCATGGTGGACTTCTTGTACAACAAGCACGACATCCCCGCAAAGATCACTACTGTTGAATACGATCCAAACCGCAGTGGTTTTATCGGTGTGGCAGTCTACAAGGACGGTGAGAAGCGCTATGTCTTGCTTCCAAAAGGCGTAACTGTCGGCAGTACCTTCGTCGTTGGTGAAAACGTTCCAGTGGAACAAGGTAACCGCCTTCCATTGAAAAACATCCCTTCTGGTACTTTTGTATACAACATCGAAATCAAGCCAGGAAAGGGTGCCAAGATGGTGCGCAGTGCCGGAGCATTTGCTCAGATCATCGCTCAGAATGATGGCTATACCCAGCTCAAGATGCCTTCAACTGAAATCCGTCGCGTACAGGACCTTTGTTGGGCAACTGTTGGTGAAGTGTCAAACGATGAGCACAAGCTCGTGAAATACGGTAAGGCTGGTCGCTCACGATGGCGAGGTATCCGTCCAACTGTTCGTGGTACTGCCATGAACCCAGTTGACCACCCACACGGTGGTGGTGAAGGTGTTCAGGGTATCGGTCTCCGTCGCGGTCCTAAGACTCGTCACGGTAAGCAGGCATACGGTGTACGCACTCGCAGTCCGAAGAAGTACTCAAACAAGCACGTTATCACTCGTCGCAAGAACGGCAAGCGATAATTATGAAAATAAAAAGGGCGCATCCCTACGGGATGCGCCCTTTTTATTGACTTTGCTGTTCTTTACTGTATTGTTTCAAAAAACATTCATAAAAAAATAGCGCAATGAAAAAGAGCCTTCTACTACTTGTATGTCTATCGACACTATTGAGGGCCCAGGTGCCCCACACGGCCTCTACTGCGATGCCATTTCTCAACTTTATTCCCGATGCCCGGTCTGCCGGCATGGGCGGGGTTTATTACGGACGAACTGATGTGAATGTCGGTTTCAATGCCGTTGCCAAGCTGGTGAGTTTGGTTGATGAGCCAACCCAGGTGGGCGTATCGTATACACCCCTCAAAAACGTTGCTCACAATGCTTACCTCTCAAGTGCAGCCTTTGTTGCTCGGAATGAGCAAGGGGCACTATTTGTAGGGCTTCGGTACTTTACGCCCGGGTCAGTAGTGCTTGCCGATGGTAATGCCAATTACTTAGGGACGGTCGAGCCGTCCGACATGGTAGTGCAGCTTGGATATGCATTGCCGCTTTCACCGGACTGGAGCATTTCAGTGACCGGAGGGTGGGCATATTCCAAATTGTTGGATGGTACCTATAACGGTACTACGTACCTCACTGGAAGTGCGGTAATGGCTGATATCGCCTGCTGTTATGACGGACGCGACATATTTCATCAGGGATTTTCCGGTGGCCTAGCATTGAAAAATATTGGCACCCCAGTTTCTTATACCAAAGAAACTAAAAGCTTCCTGCCAGCCAGTGCAACGGTAGGAGTTGCGTATACGGCGGTTGGGCCAGGTTCAGTAACGGGATTTACGATCGGGACCCTGATAGGGAAAGTCCTTATTCCTGCCAACGATACAACTGGCCATACCAGCATGATTCAAGGATTGCTGCATCCTGCGGGAGAAGTAACGTACGCTATCGGTGCCGAGTATTTATACAATTTCGCGGTACAAAAAATGAACCTTAGTGTTCGAGCTGGTTACAGTGGTGGAACTACGAGCACGGGTGGGGTTACGGCCGGCATAGGATATGGATTCAATAGTATTGCTATCGATGTGGCCTATCGTGCGTCCAATGTCTACGATCCATTTGGTAATACCTTCCGAATTGGGCTCGGATACAAATTTTAGAATATTCTGACAATCTCCTCTCTCATAGAGGAGATTTTTTTATTGACTTTTTTAAATAAAATAGTATTTTGTAATAAAACTAAACAATAGAATATTATGAAAAAATACTTGTTTTTGCTCATGTGTGTAGCAAAACACGCTACATTTGCTCAGTCATTGGCCGAGTCTACTACTGTACCGTTATATCGTATAACGTTCGACACTCGTGCAGCTGGCATGGGTAAGGCCAATACCATTGCTGGTACCCCTGATAACATGGTGATGTTTTCCAATTTGGCAAAACTTCCCTCTGTCATGAATACCGAGGAAGGGTGGGAGCATACAAAAAACATGTTTGCCGGAGGCATGGCACAATATAACGCTGTCATCATTAACTATCTCGGATATGCTCATGCTGATAAGGACGGTAATGATTTTTGTGCCATAGCGAAATACCTTAATGGGGGAAATCCTCAGCAGGCATTTCTGGCAGGAAACGACAACTATGAATGGGATATTGAAATGGGCTATGCTAAAAGCATAGGAGATGCCTGGAGCGTGTCAGTAATGACCAAACTGCTTCAGTCAGAAACTAATAGCAAAGCAATAAATACTTTTCTGCCCGCAGCAACGGTAAGTGCCGATGCGCTCAGTCTCGATCTAGGAGCCTATTACGCTGACCTTAGTGAAATAGGCGCTGGTACGACTATCGGTTTCATGCTTTCCAACCTTGGTACACCGCTGAATTACGGTCACGCCCTTATCAGGATACTTCCTGCCACGGTTGGAGCCGGAATAAGCCATACTTGGATAGAAGGAGTGCATAACAATGCAATTACTACCTCTTTTGAGGTGAATAAGTCATTAAGCTTTCCATTTCCCGGTCCGTATCTTACATTGTCAGGCGGATTCGAGTACAGTCTTCGGACTGACCCGGTAAAGACTGACGGTTTCAGTATCCGTATGGGGTATTGCGACGATAGCTTTATACACGAGTATTCCGGCATCACTATTGGCATCGGTATTGGCTTCAGGAAAATCCACCTCGACATGGCCAGTTTCATCGATCCGAGTGGCAGGGGAGAAAGCCCTCTCTATAACAAATTGCACGCTACGATATCGTATGGATTGTAATCAAAGCCCTTTTGCTTTTAGCAAAAGGGCTTTTTCTATAGCATTTTCTCTAAATGCTATACTTCTCCCATGGATCGCCTTCCCAAACACATTTCCGAAAAGAAACGCTTTTCATTCATTGCTCGTGTCCGAAGTTTCCGGTATGCCATTCGGGGCATGGGCATTATTCTAAAAACCCAGCATAATTTCTGGATACAGATTGTTGCGGCCGGTGTTGTGGCGTATTTGGGTATATTTTTCCATATTGCCGCTACCGAATGGGCATTACTGGTATTGGCTGTAACAGGGGTATTGGTAGCTGAATCCTTTAATACTGCCATTGAAATTGACATTGATTTGACCAGTCCTCAGTACCATCCCTATGCTCGGGATACCAAGGATGTAGCCGCTGGAGCAGTATTATTGGCCGTTATTGGGGCAATGGTGGTCGGCTGTATCGTCTTTCTGCCCAAGATATTTATCCTCTTTTTCGTGAGATAGCGAAATCATTTGACTTTCCGGTGCTATCTGATAAGATAGTGGAGCTCAAATCGAGCTTCTTTTATTTCAGGTATATGACACGATCACTCGCAAAAGGTCCTTACGTTGACCCAAAATTACTCAAAAAAATCGAAGGTAAGACCCCTCTTTCAACAGGGTCTATTCGAACATGGTCACGTGACAGTCAGATTGCCCCAGAAATGGTAGGATTCACCTTTGGTGTCCACAACGGCAAGCAGCACATTGAAGTGTTGGTGACCGAAGACATGGTAGGGCACCGTTTGGGTGAATTTTCTCCTACTCGCAAGTTTACCCGTCACGGTGGTAAGATGCAGAAGGATATTGACCAGAAGAAAAAAGAAGCTGAAATCGCCGCTGCAAAGTCTGCAAAATCAACCGGTGATGCTAAGAAAAAATAATCCCTCTTAAATAATTTATTCGTATGAAAGCCTCACTCTCAAACTATCGCCAATCACCTCGTAAGGTTCGTCTCGTGACTGACCTTGTTAAGGGCAAGCACGTTGCTGAAGCAAATGTAGTACTTTCCTACATGCCAAAGCGTGCTGCAGAGCCAATTCAGAAGCTTATCATGAGTGCTGCTGCAAATGCGGTAAACCTCGGCGCAACTGCTGAAAACTTGATGGTGAAAAATATTGAAGTAAACAAGGGATTTGTTATCAAGCGCTCAATGCCTCGTGCAATGGGTGTGGCAAAGCCAATCAATAAGCGCACCAGTCACGTTGCAGTTACTCTTGCTGAAGTTGCCCCAAAAGCTAAGAAGGCCAAGAACACTAACGTTAAAGAGAAATAATATATGTCTAAAGTCGTCCATCCTTATGCTCATCGTCTTGTTATCCTCCGTGATTGGAAATCACGCTGGTTCGCAACAGACAAGAATTACGTAACCAACCTTCAGGTTGACGTTGCTATTCGTGAATACCTTGAAAAGCGCCTTCGTGGATACTATGTTTCAAGTGTTGATATCGAACGCGGACAGAAAATGATCCGTATCATTATCCGCACTTCACGCCCAGGTATGGTTATTGGACGCAGTGGTGAAGGCGCAATCAAGCTTAAGGCTGATATTGAAAAGCAGCTTAAGCGCGAGAAGCTTACTATCACTGATGATCTTAAGATTGAGATCGCAGAGGTAGCAAACCCTGATGGTGACGCAAAGATCGTTGCCTACATGATTGCCGAAGGTCTTGAAAAGCGTCTTCCATACCGTCGCGTAATGAAGCTCCTGATCGAAAAGGTTATGGCAGTGCGCGGTGTGCAGGGAGTGAAGTTCTATGTCGGTGGTCGTCTTGGCGGTGCGGAAATCTCCCGTTCAGAAGTCTTGAAGCGTGGTTCTATCCCATTGCAGACATTCCGTGCTGACATTGACTACGCTCGCGAAACTGCGCGCTTGGCATACGGTGGTATCGGTATCAAGGTCTGGATTTACAAGGGTCAGGTATTTGATCAGAAAGGCAAATAGAGTTGATATATGTTATTCCCTAAAAAAGTAAAATTCCGAAAGTGGCAAAAGAAACGAACTGATATGAGTAATCGTGTGGAAACACGCGGTACTACCATCAACTTTGGTTCTTACGCACTCAAGACTGAGAGCATGGGTCGCGTGACTTCAAATCAGATTGAAGCTGCACGTAAGGCGGCAAGTCGTCACCTCACCAAGGTTGGTCGCATGTGGATCCGCATCTTCCCTGACCGTCCATTTACCGAAAAGGCCGCACAGCAGCCGATGGGTAAGGGTAAGGGTGAATTGCAGGGATACCATGTGGAAATCCTTCCAGGTCGCATTATTTTTGAAGTAGACGGCGTTGATGAGGCAGTTGCTCGCGAAGCATTGCGCAAGGCAGGTACCAAGCTTCCTGTTAAGACTCGTGTCATTTCACGTGCCTAGACAAAAGGTAAAAAATAAGTAAGATACAAACACTATTATGAAAGCAACTACTACCACAACTGAAGCAGCAAAGAAGACCCTCAAGGGGAAAGTTTTGTCCAACAAGATGGACAAGACGGCTGTTGTTGCGGTTACTCGTTTCGTGAAGCATCCAAAGTACAAGAAGTACTTCAAGATCACCAAGAAATTCAAGGCTCATGATGAGAACAACACGGCAGTAATTGGTGAAACAGTGGCAATCGTCGAAACCCGCCCACTATCAAAGGATAAGCATTTTGCCATCGTGCAGCAATAAGAGTTGAACTATGTTACAAGCAGGATCAAAAGTTAAAATCACTGACAACGCCGGAGGTAAGAAGGGTACTATTTTCAAGGTACTTGGCGGTTCACGCCGTCGCTACGCCTCACTCGGCGACATGGTAGTGCTCTCTGTTAAGGAAGCAGAACCTCGCAAGGCAATCAAGAAAAAAGATGTAGTCTATGGTGTAGTCGTTCGCGTCACTCAGCCATTTCGCCGCAAGGACGGTTCATACATTCGCTTTGATGACAATGCCGTAGTGATTGTTGAAAAGACCAAGAAGGAGCCAAAGGCAGGTCGTATCTTCGGTCCGATTCCTCGTGAATTGGCAGAACGTGGTTACCAGAAGATCATTTCTCTTGCCCCAGAAGTGCTGTAATTTTTAAATACATTCATATGAAACTCAAAAAAGGAGACAACGTAATAGTGATTGCCGGCAAGAACAAAGGTCAGACAGGCAAAATCAGTGTGGTGCATACTGCGACCAGTCGCGTGATTGTTGACGGTGTAAACAAGACCAAGCGTCACATCAAGCCTCGCTCATCAAATGAAAAGGGCAGTACTATCGAAAAGGAATCACCAATTCATGTTTCAAACGTCATGATCCTTGATCCAAAGGGTAACAAGCCAACCCGTATTGGAAAGAAAACTGTTGACGGCAAGAACGTTCGCATTGCAAAGAAAAGCGGCCAAGAACTAAAATAAACCTATGACATCAACTACAGCAAAACAAAATAAGATGGCAATGCCTCGCTTGACCAAGATTGTGGTTTCAAGTGGTACTGGTAGTGGCATGAAGAAAGATCGCGAGAAGAACAACATCGTCGCTGATCGTCTTGCTCGCATTACTGGTCAGAAGCCTTCTCTTCGCGTAGCAAAGCAGTCAGTGGCAAGCTTTAAGATTCGTGAAGGCGATCCTATCGGCCTCACCGTCACCCTTCGTGGTGCGCGCATGCAGCATTTCCTTAACAAGCTCGTGCATATTGCATTCCCTCGAACCAAGGACTTCCGCGGTCTCGACAAGAAGGCTATCGATAGCATGGGTAACCTCACGCTCGGTATCAAGGAACACACGATCTTCCCTGAAGCAGCCGATGAAGACCTTCGTGATGTCTTCGGTCTTGCTATCACCCTCGTGACTACTGCCAAGTCAAAGGAAGAAGCAGAAGCATTCTTCGACCAGCTCGGCATTCCTTTTAAGAAATAATGACAAAAAATCCCCAGGAGGTCTGACCTCCTGGGGATTTTTGCTTACAGCATTAGGGCTTAAATTTCAGTGCAAATTGGTCGAACTGACGGTGGGTGACAAAACGGTCATCGAGGTTAAGGATATCTTGTCGGACTTTGAGAAAATTGTTGTCCATATCGTTAAATCGTTCGTCCATTTCTACAAAATGGGTATCTATGGCCGTAAATCGGTTCATTACCATAATGGTGAGTTTTTCAATTAAGGTATCAATTTCTTGGAATTTTATGTCCATTTTATTTTCTAAACAACCAAGTTTATTTTCTACGTTAAACATTCGGCTATCCAAACTATCGATTTTTGTTTCTATTTTAGACATTCTCGTTTCCATGTTGGACACTCTTGTGTCTAGGCCATCTATTTTGCCAGCCAAGCCAAGTACCAAATGCCCGACCTCGGTAATGGTCATTTCCTGGGAAATATGCTGTTCGACCTGCTTTTTCATGCTCCCAGTATAGCAACCCTTGGTTAGGGGATCCCAGTGGAAAAAGCCTTATTTTTCTTCATTTTTCCTTTATTTCAGATAAAAGCCCCAAGATCCATGCGATGCTTGACCGAAAAGGCTTTATTTGTTAGGATACGGAGGTTCTTGTTGAATCCGTAAGTTTCTCTTTGTTGATCAATTCAGCATCTGAGATAACCAATAAAGAAATCCTTACGCGATATTCACCCGAACATATATTAATTTATGGCAAAAACATCAGTTATTGCGCGTTCTCAAAAGACGCCAAAATTTAGTACCCGTCAGGTAAACCGCTGCTTCCGCTGCGGTCGTCGTCATGGCTACATGCGTGACTTCGGACTTTGTCGTATCTGTTTCCGTGAGCTTGCTAACGAAGGAATGATTCCTGGTATTCGCAAGTCTTCTTGGTAATTAACCACACTATTATGCAGGATCCTATCGCAAACATGCTCATCACGATGAAAAACGCCTCAATGGTTTCAAAGGAAACCGTCGTTGTGCCTTTTTCAAAGCTCAAGTACGCCATTGCGCAGTGCTTGAAAGACCAGGGCTTCATCGTAAACGCATCAAAGAAAACAGAAAAGAATAATGTTCCTGTGCTTGAAATCGAACTTGCGTATACCGCTGAGGGTGCCAAGATTCATGACGTGAAGCGCGTTTCAAAGCAGTCACGCCGCGTCTACAGTGGAGTGAAGGAACTTCGTCCAGTGAAGAACGGTCACGGTATCACCGTATTATCAACTCCAAAAGGAATCTTGAGCGACAAGCAGGCGCGCAAGGAAATGGTCGGTGGAGAAGTATTATTCACGATGTGGTAAGAGTTTATATATGAGCCGAGTAGGAAAACAACAACTGGTTATCCCAGCAAATACCGAAGTAACATACGCAGATGGCATCCTTCGCGTAAAGGGGCCTTTGGGTACGCTTGAAAAGCCATTCAAGGATGTCGTGACCATCAACATCGCTGACGGTATGGTAACATTTGCCCAGAAGGGTAATGATCCATTCGCTCGCGCGATCTGGGGCACCTACGCTTCACACGTGAAGAACATGATTGCAGGCGTGAATACTCCTTACACCAAAAAGCTTATCCTGGAAGGGGTTGGTTTCAAGAGTGAGGTAAAAGCAAATGGATCTAACAGCGACCTTCACCTCGCACTTGGATTCTCTCACCCAGTCGTGGTAAAAATCCCAGAAGGACTTACCGTTACCGCTGAAAAGAACGTGATCACCATGTCCGGCATTAACAAGGAAACCGTAGGACAGTTCGCCGCATCAGTGCGTGCGATGAAGAAGCCAGAACCATATAAGGGTAAGGGCTTCCACTACGATACCGAGGTCGTACGTCGCAAGGCCGGCAAGAAGAGCGCATAATAAGTTATCGATATGTCTACACAAACTCCACAAGAAAAGAAACTCCGCATCAAGCGCAAGATCCGTGCTACTATTTCAGGGACCGATGTTCGTCCACGCCTTTCAGTATTTCGCTCAAACAACTACATGTACGCGCAGCTTATTGATGACGTACAGGGCGTAACACTTGCAGCGGCAACTGATATGAAGGCTAAGGGCACAAAAATGGAAGGCGCGATTGCTGCCGGCAAGGCCCTTGCTGCAGCCGCAAAGGCAAAGGGTGTTACTCAGGCAGTATTTGACCGTAACGGATTCAAGTACGCTGGTCGCATCAAGGCATTTGCTGACGCTGCCCGTGAAGGAGGACTACAATTTTAATTATGACTACAACAACCCCAACAACAAATCAAAAATCAACTGAACGTCGCCCACGCCGTGACGGTGGCAAGCAGTTCGCTGACCGCGTAAAGGACGTTGATCAGAAGATTCTCGACATTCGTCGCGTGACTCGCGTGGTGGCTGGTGGTCGCCGCATGAGCTTCGCTGTCTCAATGATCATTGGTGACAAGAAAGGCGTTGTCGGTCTTGGTACCGGAAAGGGTAATGACACTGCATTGGCAATTGCTAAGGCATTGAAGGATGCAAAGAAGAACGCAATCAAGATCAAGCTCACTGACAAGCACTCTATTCCTTATGACGTGTCTGCAAAGTACACTTCATCAAAGGTCATGATCTTCCCAAACCACGGTAAGGGATTGGTAGCAGGTGCCGCTATCCGCGATATCGCAGTGCTTGGTGGCCTAAAGGACGTGTCTGCAAAGATCGTTTCTGGCAGTAAGAACAAGCTCAACACTGCTCGCGCAACCATGAAGGCACTTTCAATGGTAAGTACTAAGCATGTATTTGGTGCTGCACCAAAGGCCGAGGGAACTGAAGAAGTAAAAGCAGAAGCTCCAGTAGCACCAAAAGAGTAATGATATGAATCTACTACAACGTACAACAGCAAATAAAAAAGCAAAGACCGTTGGTCGCGGCTCAAAGCGCGGAAAGACTTCTGGTCGCGGAACGAAAGGGCAGAAGGCTCGTGCTGGTCACAAGATCCGTCCAGAAATTCGTGATCGTATCAAGAAGCTTCCAAAGCTTCGCGGACGCGGCAAGAACATCAACAAGGCGTTTCGCATCGATGCAACCGTCGTTAACCTTTCAGTGCTTTCAAAGGCATTTCCAGCAAATGCTTCAGTTACTCCTTCAGCACTGTTTGAAAAGGGTCTCATCCGTCGCACTGGCGGCAAGATTCCTGCAGTCAAGATTTTGGCTGGCGGTGAAATGAAACATGCCGTTACCGTGTACGGATGTGAAGTATCAGCAGCAGCCAAGGTGAAAATCGAGGCGGCAGGCGGTACCGTGAAAGGGGCTGCTAAGGAATAATTACCCTCATGAATACATTTTTCAAAAAGCTTAAGATGATGTTTGTCGACCGATCGATTCGCAATCGTCTGCTTTTTGTTATTGCCATGCTGGCAGCATTCCGTTTCCTTGCCACTATTCCTGTACCGGGCGTTGATACGTCTGCCATTTCTCAGGCATTCAGTAGCAACCAGTTTCTCAGTCTCTTCAACGTAGTCTCTGGTGGCGGTCTTTCAACATTCTCTATTGTGATGCTTGGTGTTAGTCCATACATTACTGCTTCTATCATCATGCAGCTTATCGGTATGATGGTGCCTTCAATGAAGGAACTGATGCAGGAAAGTGGCGAGATTGGCCGCAAGAAATTCAACCAGTACACTCGCTTGCTCACTGTGCCAATCGCATTCCTTCAGGGCTTTGCCTTTATCAAATACCTTCAGTCTCAGGGCGCAATCGGCGCATTGTCATTGCACACCCTTCTTTTCAATATTGTCATCATCACTGGCGGCTCAATGCTCTTGCTCTGGATCGGTGAATTAATCAGTGAATTCGGTGTCGGAAACGGTACCTCAATGATCATCTTGGCTGGTATTCTTGCCCAGATTCCTCCAAAGATCTCACAGTTCTTCTTTACCTTCACGATTGATCAGCTTCCAGTAGTACTGCTCTTCCTTGCTGTTGGTCTTCTTGTGATCGCTGGTGTGGTGTACATTTACGAAGCAGAACGTCCAATCAAGATCACGTATGCTCGTCAGGTTCGCGGTATTCGCTCATTTGGTGGTGATGACACCTACTTGCCGCTTCGCCTTACTCAGGCTGGAGTGATTCCAATCATCTTCGCGTCATCATTCCTTCTTTTCCCGCAGTTCTTCATCAGTCTTTTCCAGAACTCATCACACGTGTGGCTGCAAAACGTTTCAGCGTTCTTCGGTACCTTCCTTGCAAGTACCTGGTGGTACTCAGCGGTATACTTCTTCCTCGTGGTCTTCTTCACCTATTTCTATACTGCGGTGACTTTCGATCCTCAGCAGATCGCCGAAAACCTTCAGAAGAATGGTGCCTTTATCCCTGGTACTCGTCCTGGTGAGGCAACCAACTCTTTCATTGGTGCGGTAGTAACTCGCATCACTCTCGTTGGTTCACTCTTCCTCGGTATCATTGCGGTTCTTCCATTGGTAGTGAAAAGCACAACCGGTATCACGGCCTTCGCTATCGGCGGTACCTCACTCTTGATTACCGTATCGGTTATCATTGACCTTATCCGCCGCGTTGACGCCCAAGTCGAAATGCAGGAATACTAAACAAAAAAGTCCCTTAGAGGGGATTTTTTGTTATACTAGTCCCATGCATCCTGTCTATCTCTTCATTGGTCAGTCCGGCGCCGGTAAAGGCACTCAAGTGGCCCTGCTCAAAGAGTCTATCCTTGCCAAGGATCCTACTACTCGTTTTCTTGATATTGAAACCGGTAGCAAGTTCCGTGACTTCATTACGGGTTCAACCTACACGGCCGGTCTAGTCCGAGAGCTGATCGCACAGGGAAAGCTTCCCCCAGCATTTCTTGGTGTCCATATGTGGTCGCATGAGTTGATGGAAGACTATGATGGTACCACCACGGTATTTCTTGATGGCACGCCACGGGTGGCCGATGAGGTGCCATTATTGCTGTCCGCGGCCCAATTGTATAACTGGACCATCGATGTTATATATGTGGAGATCGGGGATGCCTGGGCCCATGATCGGATTACGGGCCGGGGCAGGGAAGATGACAGCCATGAGGAGGCCGTAGGGGGCCGTATACGCTGGTTCCACACCAGTGTGGAACCAGCTATTGAACTGCTCAAACAGAGCCCTCTGGTGCGTTTTCACGCGATTAATGGGGAACAGACCATAGAGCAGGTTCATCAGGATATTGTGAGAAGCTTGGCGGCATAGCTTCAACAGAGGTGGTATATTGCTCCCAGCTGTCCGGGGTTGTATCCACTCTGCGTGAATAAAAAGTTATAACGTTTCCAGTGCTACGTAATGCGAGGCCGGAGATGAGCTAATCTTTTCCCGCCTGCTTGCCAGGGAAAAATTAGGTCATCGAAGCAATACACCACTTCATAGGTGACTAATATAAATACATGATAATCATAAAAACAGAAAATGAAATAGAACGTCTACGAAAAGGAGGGAAAATACTCGCTGGTATTTTGAAACAGCTATCTGAGGCGGTTAAGCCAGGAATTACGACTGAATCATTAGACGCTCTCACTAATGAGCTAGTTGCAAAAGCGGGTTGTACTCCTGCATTGTTGAATTACAAACCCGAGGGAGCGGATCACCCATTTCCTAAAAGTATTTGTATCTCAGTAAATAGTGAGGTGGTACATGGTATACCCGGAAATAAGATTCTTAACGATGGTGATACCGTAGCATTGGATCTTGTAATTAATTACGATGGTGTTTTTCTTGATAGTACTGTTACCGTTCCGGTAGGGGAGATTGCTCCAAAAAATAAACAATTGCTCTCTCTTACCAAATCCGCTCTTGATGAGGCTATTGCTGCCATCAAGCCAGGTGCTACGGTGGGTGACATTGGTCATGCAGTAGAACAATTTGTGAAGCCCTACCGCCTCGGTATTGTCCGAGGATTGTCCGGGCATGGTGTCGGCCGTGCTATTCATGAGGATCCGTATATTCCAAACTATGGCAAGAAAGGGAAGGGGGAGAAATTGGTACCTGGCATGGTTATCGCTATTGAACCAATGCTCACTCGGGGGGCTGAGGATGTTATCCAAATGAGAGACGGATATACTCTTAAAACTATCGACAACTCCCGCTCTGCTCACTTTGAGCACACTGTACTGATCAAGGAGGACGGCTATCCGGAAGTACTGACTATAGAAAAATAAATAGTATGAAATGGTATTTTGCGTCAAGGATGCGTCACAAAGAAAAGCTTGTAGAAGTTAGTGATTTTTTAAAGAGCAAGAACGAAACCATTCTTTCACAATGGATTTACGAAGATTCTCTAAAGCCCTATGATCAAAATATTGATAAAGTGAACGTCTTATCAAAGAAGGTGGTGAGCAATCTTTTAGATTCAGATATTTTTGTATTAATTAGCGATCCGGAAGGAACGGATATGTTTATTGAGCTAGGTGTTTGTTTGGCAAAAAAGGAACTTTCAAAAAACATAAAAATTTATATTGTAGGAGGATACGCAAAACGGTCACTGATGCAGCTTCATCCTGACATACTGCATGTGAAGGATATAAAGGAACTGTTTACCTTAGAAAATATAGATACTCAAGAAGTTACGATGCCAAAATTGTCATAAAACCTTTAGGAATTCTTATCTAAAACTTTATTTCAAAAATGCATAATTAATGGTTATGCAGAAAGATTTTAATACATGGAATAAGAAGAAAAAGGTATTAGATGATAATAAAATTAAATACAGTTTCTTTTACCATGAAAGGGAAATATGGTGGACATCAATAGGTTTAAATATTGGAGTTGAAACGGACGGTAAAAATGACTCTTTCGAAAGGCCTGTCTTAATAATTAAAAAATTCAATAAAGATATGTTTTGGGGTATTCCGCTAACCTCTCATAAAAAAGAAGGAATATTTTTTTTGAAATTATTCACCCGGATGGAACATCTTGGGCGATATTAAGTCAAATGAGAGTTTTTAGTACGAAAAGGTTGTTGAGAAAAATGACCACTATGTCTCGGATAGAATTTCATTACTTAAAAACAAAAATAATGGAGTATTTAATCTAACAAGTAAAACGAATCCCCCTCGTAAAAGGGGGATTCTCGGAGGCCTAGGCCACTAATACTAACAGTGTATCAGATTATGATACCTTGTCTACGATTCGCTTGAAGGTTTCAGGATTGGTGTGAGCAAGGTCTGCAAGGATCTTACGGTCTACCTCGATGCTGTTCTTCTTAAGCGCATCCATGAACTTTGAGTAGGTCGTGCCAAGGGTGCGGACTGCAGCATTGATCTGAATCTGCCAGATGCGACGCTTGTCGCTTTTCTTGTCACGGCGGTGCGCAAAGGCGTAACTACCAGCATGAGCGATGGCATCCTTTGCCATTCGTTCCTTGGTACTGCGACCAAAACGGTAGCCCTTTACCTGGGCTAGGACGTTCTTGCGGCGCTTATTTGCTATGGTTCCTCGTTTTACGCGTGTCATGGGAGTAGATTAATTAACTATATAAAGATTATCGGTGAGGGATAAACTGGGCAATGTTCTTTGCCGTCATGGTAAATTCCTGACCCTTTTTGCCTGCCAATTGCTTGGTTCGAGACTGCTTGGCATTAAAGTGGTTAAACCCTGGGGTTCGACCAATAATTTTGCCAGTTTTCGTCAATTTAAGGCGTTTTGTATATGATTTGTTGGTTTTTGTAGCCATAAAGGGGTTTATTTCGCACTTTTGTCTCGCTCGATCACAATGGCTAGGCCTTTGGGAGAGCGTTTATGTGGCTCTGCAATCTTATAGTGTTCTGTCACAAAATGCAAGACCCGGTCAAGTCTTTCCCGGAGAAAGGCTTCATCCATGCCCTTTGAGCGCCCGCGGAGGAAAAGCTCGACTTTTATGCGGTGTCCTTCCTTCAGCCACTTTGAGGCGGTCTTGGCCTTTAGTTCCAAATCGTGGTCACCAGTACCCACCTTGATCTGAATAGACTTGGTTTCACTAGCCTTGGCGCCGCTTTTGGCTTTTTGGAGCTTTTTCTTCTGTTCATACAGGTATTTGCCGTATTCAATGATCTTGGCAATAGCTGGTTTAGCCTGGGCATTGATTTCGACAAGGTCGGCACCCTGGGCAGCTGCCATCGCAAGCGCTTCTTCTAAGGGAAGGATACCGAGACTTTCGCCTTCTGCGTCAAGGACGCGAAGTTCGGTAGCGCGTATTTGTTTGTTGATTCGTTCCTTCAAAATGATTATAGTGACAGTTAATGAGTCTTTATAATACCGAAAAAAAGCATAATAGTCAATCAAATAAGGCTCAAATGTCTGCCGAGGGAGTGATATTGTTCTGGAAACAACCAGGCGAGACGTTGGCGGTATTGTTGCGCCGTTTTCGGGAAGAGCGGGGACTTTCTGCCGATGAGAAAGTAACCTATGCCGGACGACTGGATCCGATGGCCGAGGGCATCGTGCCGATACTAGTAGGGGAAGCCCGCTTTCAAAAGGATCACCTTATCGGTAAAGCAAAGACCTATGAGGTAGATATATTGTTGGGGATTGGTACTGATACGGGGGACATGCTTGGGGTTGCTTCGCCGCGCCATAGCTTTAGCGGAGGAGGGGCTACGGAAAAAAGTGATATTCAAAAGGCCATCATCGAACTCTCCCACACCACCGAACTTCCATACCCTCGCTACTCCTCCCGCCCTGTCGACGGCACGCCATTATTTATGCATGCCCGAGCGGGTCGGGCTGTGACAGTGCCGATTAAGAAGGTCACTATATATAGTATGGAGCTGCTTGGCATTGATGCATTGCCATTATCTACGTTACTCGGTACCGCACAGGATATCATCAAAAAAGTACAGGGGGATTTTCGACAGGAAGCTATCCTTGAGCAATGGGAAAAGTTAAAAAAAGAAGAGGGAGATACAGCCGCAACAATTGTTCGTATCCGCACCACCGTTTCATCCGGTACCTATATGCGCTCATTGGCTGAGAGAATGGGGGAGCTCCTCGGCGTGCCAGCATTGGCATATACCATCAAAAGAACTGCTGTTGAGGAATAATAAAAGCCGATGCAATATGCATCGGTCTTTTCTTTCTCCATAAATCAAGCGGTCTGCCTTTTGCCGGCGTCATTTTCTTTTGAGCTCATGGCAACAACGTTGCTGTCGGTCGGTTCTTTTTGAAAATGGACGCCGCGCTCTTCGGCGCTTCTGCCCGGTACGTAACGATTGTTAATTTCTTGGAATACTTGTCCCGGGTTCACCCTTGAAACCTTGTTGGGGTCTGTTACTTGTTTCATGTTAATCAATAATTTATTTTGTCTTATTATTGCACTAAACAAACAAAAGTCAATGTTTTGGATTAGAGCTTCAGGCGTATACTGGCCTTATGGAAAAAGGCTTTTCCCTTGAACGATATAGCCCCACGCTTGAGCAACGGTTGGAAGAAATTCAGAGTCGAGCGATACCAGCTGATGAGGCAAAAAGGCTGCAAGAACAGATTGCTGTTTTGGTATTTGAACATGGCGGGAGCACTGCCGAATCCGACCGTTTGCAGGCCCAGCTCGATGCCAGCACTCTGACAGTACAAACGCTTGGTGAATTTACGACCTTGTTGGAAAAGGTGGCATTTAGCCCGGAGCACATTGCTGCGGTACTGGAGAATAGGAAGGATATTCCCCCGCAGGCTGAACAGGCCGGCATTCACAATGAGGGATACTCACTTTTAGTAATGAAGGAGGGGAATGAGTTTCGCTACGTTGCCTCACAAAATATTTCCCGTCTTGAAATTCGCCAGCCACAGGAAGCCTTGCATGAAGCAATTCCGCAACTTCCTGATACTCGTTCAGCCGAGGATGAAGCAAAGATACAAAGACTGCGAGAGGAAGCGGAGGAGTCATACAGGGACGCGGCATAGGGAAATTGACATTCATAACAGCTGGAGTACAGTAGAGAAAAATGTACTCGTATGGACTCAATACTATTATTTTTTGAAATTTTTTCCTTGCTCACTCTGTTGATCGTAGCGTTGAAAATATCAGCACATTATTCCGATCCTTATCGAAAGAGCAATGTTCCGCCGTGGCATGTACGGTATTTCAGCAAAGGCTATAAGTCAGGAAAATGCCTCTTTGACGAGGTGGATGAAGCCGCTGACGTGTATAGCTACCTTACACTGTTTGCTCGGTTGAGTTTTGATCAAAGGTTTATCACCGGAAATGAAAAAGACGAATGTCTTATGTATGACGAAAACCTAGAAGCTCATTTTGCCCGAAGCAGAAAGCCCACGGAACTATTCATTGCCTCGCAAAAGGGAGGCTATCAGGTATCGGTTCGTTTTATTATGAACGGAGGTAGCGTACAGTTGCGGCACATTGAACTTTCGTATGAAGAAGGTCATCCAGGCACACCCCGCTACTTCTTCTGTTCGATTGAAAAGAAATTCTTTCCGCCTGACCAGGATGATGACAATGCGTCATGCACTCCTTCTGACCCCGTCCTTTTTCAAATGGTGTAAAGTAAAACCCGGCTTATGGCCGGGTTTTTGAATAAAAAAAGCCCGTGGATATGGAGTCCCGGGCCTTTCGAACTATTAATCACCGAAAGATCATTTAACTAATTAAGACTTTAGCATGAGAGGGCTTTTAGTCAAGTATGATAGAATCACGGTATGAATATCTCGTTTAAATACGATATCGAAAAAGACGTTGAAAATTTTCTGAAATCGTTTAGCTCTAGTAATAGTAAAAAACTCGAATATGGAAGTACCACAAAAGGGTATTGAATAATAAAAAGCCTATTAACATAGGCTTTTAGATTAAGTAAAAAACGGTTAAAGCAGTCTGTACACAGCCTTTGAAAGCTCATTTGTTTTAATATCGCTAGCAAATTCTTGAATTTCATCTTGTACGGGCTTGTCGACAGTTACAGGACTTCTATATTGAATAAGATAATTATCTAGCATTATTGATAAAAATACAGATTCTTCTTCAGAAATTGGAACCCAAGGAAAGTTGATATAGGCAGATCCGTGCACAACCTCTAACGCACAGGAATTAATTACAAAGCATAATTCTATAAAATGCCAGTCTGTATCGAGTTTATGATAAAAAGAAACTTCCATCTTTTTGCCAAGTAAATCGGCTGTCTGTTTGATACCCAGCTTCTCAAAAAGAGACCTAGACAAATCTTTTGTTGTTTTATCCATTTCTTCTGTTTTTAATTTGAATTTATATAATCACGCTTTATATAAAAAGTCAATAGATAGGGTTTTTGCAACTATACAGTGAAAAACGAAATAGCCTTAATAAATAAGGCTATTTCGTAATTTGTGGAGATGGGGGTATCGAAACCCCGTGTGGGTGGAGTGGGCAAGTAAATCTCCATGCGTAGTATCACTTAATGTTTAAGCAACGATCTCGAAGTAATACGAAACGATCATTGTCCGAGTCTCGTCTTATTCGGTGCGCTCCTGAGACGGGGAGGGCTGCCTATTCTGATGCATGTTGCCGCGAAGTCCTTATCAGAAATCTAGACTGCGACACCAATTTGACCTAAGTTAGGCGAAGATTGGAATAGCGCCTGCCATGTAGGGAGACGCTACCTTAGATGAACTGTTTGCAGTTATCTGTGTGAGCGAAGGTTACGGGATTGCGCTCATACCCGGCATGCATACTTGTCCGACGACCATCCGTCGAAACCTTACATCCCCATTTTTATAGCTCGATCAATATCGCGTCGATCGGCCTTTTCTTTCAAGGTATTTCGCTTATCAGCCACCTTCTTACCCTTTGCAATGGCAATGGAGAGCTTGATGAGCGAGCCTTTATTATACAATGAAATTGGCACTATGGTCAATCCTTTGGTATTGAGGGCTTTTGATAGGTCGTAGAGTTCCTTCTTGCGAACAAGCAACTTGCGGGTGCGGTAGGGGTCATAGCCGGTACCGGCATTCTTTTCCTGCCAGGCCGGAATATGGGCACCCAAAAGCCATAACTCGCCATTGAGCAGGGTAACGTGGCTGCCGGTGAGGCTGCCGTGCTGGGCTTTGACCGATTTGACCTCGGTGCCGAGCAATTCGATGCCGGTTTCCATCGTTTCCTGAAGGGTGAAATTAAGGCTGGCCTTTTTGTTACGGAGGTATTCCATACCCCTATACTAACATATGTATATATATAGCATTGCCTCGCCGTAGCTTTTTTCTGAGAAATGCGAAGGCGGGTGTATAATGCCCTTATGCCGAAAAAAGAACCTAAAAAACATATTGAACAGCACGAATCTATGCCTCCAGCACCGCAGATGCCGCAGCAAAAAAAGCCGGCGCCAAAAAAGTCCCTTTCTTCCTATATCTTTTCAACCCTGCTGATTTTTGCAGTCATCGTGGTTATTTTCTCATTCTTCTCAGGATCAGGAACTGACAAAAGCACGACTGTACCCCTATCCGAGGTTGCACGTTTAGCTGAAGCGGGGGAGATCAAGACCATCGTCGTGGATGATCAGGACCTCACCATTACTAAAACCGATGACAGCGTGGTGAAGTCCAAGAAGGAAGCCGATGCGTCACTGGTCCAGACATTGTCCTCATACGGTGTCGATGGCACGCACTTGAGTGCCCTTGATATTACCGTTGCTGGCCAATCAGCCCTTCTGGTTTTTCTCGGTTCAATCTTTTTGCCGATTGTCTTTCCAATTCTTCTCGCAGTCTTCTTCATCTGGATGCTGACCCGTCAGGCCAAGGGTGCCGGCATGCAGGCATTTAGTTTCGGTCAGTCCAAGGCTCGCATTACCGACCCTAACGATGCCAATAACCGTGTGACCTTCAAGGACGTCGCCGGTGCGCGCGAGGCAAAGGAGGAACTAAAGGAAATCGTTGACTTCCTTCGCAATCCGAAAAAGTTTTTGGATATTGGTGCGCGCATTCCCAAGGGTGTATTGCTTTCCGGTGCACCCGGAACAGGGAAGACTCTGCTGGCTCGTGCCGTAGCGGGCGAAGCCGGCGTGCCGTTCTATCATTTGTCCGGTTCTGAATTCGTTGAAATGTTTGTCGGTGTCGGTGCCTCTCGCGTGCGCGATCTTTTCAAGATGGCCAAGCGTGCTGCTCCTGCCATTATCTTCATTGATGAGATCGATGCGGTTGGACGCGTTCGTGGTGGTGGTTTCGGTGGCGGCAATGACGAGCGCGAACAGACCTTGAACCAGATCCTTGTGGAGATGGATGGCTTCGAACCCAATGACAAGGTTATCGTCATGGCGGCAACAAACCGCAGCGATGTCCTTGATCCAGCATTGCTTCGCCCGGGTCGTTTCGACCGTCGTGTTACTCTCGATCTGCCTGATCGCCGTGACCGTGAGGATATTTTGACTGTCCACTCCCACAAGAAGCCGTTTGCTGAAGATGTGAATCTGAAAGTGATTGCGGAACGCACGCCAGGATTTTCCGGTGCGGACCTGTTCTCATTGATGAATGAGGGCGCAATCCTTGCTGCTCGTGAAAATCGCAAGAAGATTTCACAGTTTGATCTTGTCCGTTCAATTGAAAAGGTGATGATTGGCCCAGAGCGCAAGAGTCACTTGCTGACCAAGAAGGAAAAACTGATCACGGCCTATCATGAAGCGGCGCATGCCCTTGTTGCATCGGTCTTGCCTGACGCTGATCCGGTCCACAAGATCTCGATCGTCTCACGCGGCAATGCTGCGGGATACACGATGAAGATTGCATTGGAGGAACGCAAGCTCAATAACAAGCAGGAATACTTAGATGACTTGGCAATGTCACTAGCCGGGTATGCCGTTGAGGATATGATCTTTGGCAATGTTTCAACAGGACCTTCAAACGATTTGCAGGTTGCAACAAGCCTTGCCCGGGCAATGGTCACTCGTTGGGGTATGAGTGAAGTGATCGGACCGTTGGCATTGGAGTCCGATGGTGGCCGAGCAATGTTTGGCCAGGGTGTTGATAGCAAGGACTATTCTGAAAAGACTGGCGCAACGATTGATGCAGAAGTGCAGCGCATTATGAAGGAGGCGTTGGAGCGCGCGCGTGAAGTGCTCACTACTCACCGCACCATCCTCGATGTCATTACCAACAAGTTGGTCGAAGTCGAAACATTGGAACAGCCGGAATACGAAGCCATTCTTTCCGCTCACGGCATTCCGCTTAAGAAGCTCGAAGTCTAATGCGCAGCTTTTTCATCAGCATTGTCCTTGTCTTTGGACTGTTCACGTCAGCCCATGCCGCAACACTGAACATCGTTCAGCACCCAGTGTCATTTGGCTACAAAACCGCCAGTGGCCGCACTATTGATACAGTAATCATTCATGCAACGTACAATCCTGCCCTCGCCACCCAAACCCTTGATGGAGCATTGGCGGAATGGAAGGCAAATAATGTCTCGCCGCACTATGCCATTGATCGTGATGGAACTATCTACCAGCTAGTGGCAGAAAAAAATATTGCCTGGCATGCTGGTGTCAGCACTTTGCCCAATGGGGCGACCAATGTGAATACTCGTTCGATTGGCATTGAAATGGTATACAGCAATACTGACACGCCGAGCGATGCCCAGTATGCATCACTGCAGGCATTGATCAGTGACATTGAAAGCCGCTACCATATCACGTATGTCTTGGGACACAGCCAAATTGCACCAGGCAGAAAAGTTGATCCCTGGAATTTTGATTACACGAGGATTGCAGCGGTAATACCGTCCCACTCAACAAGTTCAGGGCAAACGGCAATATCATCGATGTTCCATAGTAACGTTACATCGCTTACTACCAATCAAAAAAATACCATGAAGTTGTATTCCTACCGCGCTTCATGTCCGGTTTCGCTTACCAATCTCCGTGCCGTGAGCGTTTCATATTATGACTTTAATGGCGCAGTCCAGCAGGGAACACTGATCGTCAACAAAACAATTACGGCAAAAACCGTTGCGGCATTTAAGGTGCTCTTTGCCCAACAATTTCCTATCAATAAGATCACACCAATTGATGCGTACAAGGGAGATGACACTGCCTCAATGGCAGCCGACAATACTTCAGCATTTAATTGCCGTCCGGTAGCGGGCACGAAAGTGTTTTCTGAACACGCGTATGGCACAGCAATTGATATTAATCCGAAAGAAAATGTCGCCTCCGCCTCGCCCGCCGTAGCTTTAGCGAAGGAGGGTCAGGGCGTGCTTACTTCCGCCGCGGTGCAGGCAGTGAAAAGTGCCGGCTTTAAATGGGGTGGGGATTGGACGAGCAAAAAGGACTATCAGCACTTTTCTATAAGTGGGAAATAGCCACGATTGACTTTGCCCTAAGCAGGCGTACACTGGGAGAAACGTAATCTATTTGTCATGAAAAAATTTGTTACAGGTATGATGATGCTACTGTTCCTGGGAGTAGGGGCAGTTATGGCACAAACAAAACAGGATTCTACTGAGTATGCTGTTCGCAAAAAGCATTTCTGGGATTTTTTAAAATCAAAGAAAAGCAACACTTCTTCTACTGCCGCCGTTCCGTCGGTTGTCATATTACGGCATCCGGAAACATATCAGAAGCTACAGCACGACTTTAACATCGGCAAAATTTCCGAAGAAGAATTTGACGCCGGAATGGTGAGGTATCTTATTGAAAATATGAAAGCACCTTCGGACGGTAACTGTTTTAGTTTCAAAGATATCCTTTTTCAATTTCAGCGGGGATGGCAGTAAGCGTACCGTAAATTAAAAAAGCGGATTCCGTAAGGAATCCGCTTTTTATGTTGCCTGTTTGTATTATGCGCTGACCTTGTCAGTGCCAATATTTTCCAAATGACCTTCGGCCATTTCCAACATATCGTAATGCCAGTTCACGCCTTCCTCGGTCAGTTCGAGCAATTGCGCATGTTCCAAGCCTTCGGCCACGCCGCGCATCAATGCCCAGTGCACGATTGCCGCCCCTTCGAAGAAGCCGCTCCATTCCATCAGCTCAGTGGCATTGTCCCACTGATCCGCAACGTACAGGTCACGCATCTTCTTGAGCTTTTCCTCGGTGGCTGCGGCCTTGGTCAGGGTAGTATCAATGACGCCACCATCAGTGGCCAGTTTCATGATTGATTCGGCATGGAGGCGATTCTTTTCCTCAACGTCAGACACTTCTTCTTCGCCCAATGCTTCTACCAATGCCGCCCGACCTTTTTCATAGGTATCGGTGCCAACACGGCTAAATGCCAATAATTCTCCTAATTTTTTTCCGGTAAATTCATTCATATGTATATTGATTATGCTGCTAATCTCCCTTATAGGGTAGTGGAAATTGCGTATTTATACAAGACTGCTACAATCTCCTTACCTGGTCGCCACCGCTCACGCTATGGCGAACCGAAGCCGTCCTTAGCTCAGTTGGTTAGAGCTCCGAGCTTATACCTCGGCGGTCCATGGTTCGAATCCATGAGGACGGACAAACAAAAAACCCAGATAAAAATATCTGAGTTTAATTTCTTTTATTATTTTAAATATCCCAATAAATAGGCTATTAAGACACCAGTAAGATGTCCCATTATAGCAAGGGGTATTGATACATATAGTGGAGCAAGAGAGGGAACAAATGCTGCGGCGACAGCTCCACCAGGGCTTCTAGCTGCTTTGTGCGCACCCAACATTGGCCATGTAAGAAAAAATAGTATCAGTCCCATTGAAAAGGAAATAATGCCTTTCCTTATTAATTTCTTTCTTTCCATTTTTTAATTATTTAATTTTCTTTACATTACTATATCTCAAAGTTAAGTCAACAACTTGAACTTATAACAATCGGATACCATTCGAAAATACACTCCTCAGGGCGGTTCCAAGTATTTGAGGTAGTGCGGACAATTTTAGGAAATAAAAAAGCCCAAATTGAATAGGGCTTTATGTTTTAGAATAGTGCAAAATAGTTAGTATCGTAATAGAGCTTTACGCTTATCGACCTCTTTTGCTTTCTTTGTGAAAAAGACTATGGCAAAAATAGCCATGCAGATACTTCCTAAGATTATCAATCTACCAGACCATAGTCGTGGGGAAACCAACACTATCGTTATAGCCATCAACACTATTGATATAGCTACAAACCAGGCTCTTTTGCGCAGTGATTTTTCGAGAGGAATAAGTCTTTTTCGTGTCCATTCATTAATTCTTTCATTGGCGTAATGCCATGAACTAATATAACCTCTTCCGAAAGGGCTTAAATTAAGAACTTCGTTACAAAGTTCTTTTCCGCTGTATGTTTTAGCTCCTACATATAGGACAAAATTTTCATCTGTTGCAAAACCTTTGATTTCGTCTACTAACGGCTTGGCTTCAGCAAGGACTTCCTCGTTACTTTTTCCTTGCATTTTGGGGTGTTCAGGTTTTTCCATAACTCTTTAATTTTAATGTTTTCTGTACCTTACCATATTTTTTTGAAATATCAATTAGTGATTCATTAATGAATACAATTCAAAAATACACTCCTCAGGGCGGTTCCAAGTATTTGAGGTAATACGGACAATAAAAAAGCAGCCCATGGTTTGACTGCTTCGTAGCTCATTGATTTTTATTTTGGGAGACAAATTTTTCAATGTCTCTTACCTCCTGGTTTCCCATAAAGGAAATTTTTTTTGCTATCCCTTGAACGATTTCCCAATGTTGTTCGGGGCTCTTATTAACGTACATATAAAGGAGTTCAGTTTTCATCCTGTGTATTTTCTCTGGTTTAGAGCCTCCCTTTTTAAGTATCTCTGTAAAATGGTTAAGCTTTTCTAAAAAACTTTTCCCTTTAAGTATGTTTCCCATTTGTTTTTTTCTCTACTTTACATTTTCTTATCCAAAAAGCAAATCTCCCACAAAGAGCCAGAGTGGATAAAAACCTTCTATTTTCAGTCTATATTGTTATAATGAAAAGAGATTGGCGTGATTAATAACCCGCGGCAATCGCTTTATATATGAATACACAAAAAGCGGCAAAATGGTTCGGATGGATTATTTTAATAGTCGGCATTGCTGGGTTCATTCCGGGCATTGTCAGTACGACAGGATTGGAGCTTGGCATCTTTCAGGTTGATGCGATGCACAACATCGTTCACATCCTGACCGGTCTCATCGCATTGATGGTGGCACCAAGTCTTGGATCAACGAAGACGTTCTTCAAGATCTTCGGTGTGGTCTATGCAATCGTCACCATTCTTGGATTCGTGAATGGCGGCATGGTCCTTGGCATGATGATGAACATGGCGGACAACATCCTCCACGTTATCATTACGCTCTTCGCGCTCTACTACGGCTTTCGTTCAGAAGGCGGCGTAGCGGCAATGTAGTTATTCAAAGTGTACCGCTGCAAACGGTTTGATATGAGCATCCAGCAATGGATGCTTTTTCAATTGAGGATCGTCTGCCACGATGGCGATGGCGGCCTGACGGGCTGCCTCCACCAGTTTAAGGTTGCGCAATGCTTCCATGCCGATGTCGGACACGCCCCACTGCTGTACGCCAGTGAGCTCACCGGTACCGCGCAATTGCAAGTCATATTCTGCCAGTTCAAACCCGTTCTTTGCATTCAAAAACAGTTTCATGCGTTCCTGCGTTCGTTCGCTTTTAGCATCAGCAAAAAGGTAACAGTAGGGCTGATGCGATGAGCGTTGGACGCGGCCACGAAGCTGGTGCAGTTGCGAGAGGCCAAAGCGTTCTGCTCCTTCAATAATGATAACAGTGGCATTGGGCACGTTTACGCCCACTTCCACCACTGATGTGGCGACGAGGATGTCGGTTTCATGATTGGCAAAGTCATACATGCTTTCCTCCTTTTTCTCCTTGGTCATTTTGCTATGAAGGATGCCGATACGGTATTCGGGAAAGACCTTTTCCTGGAGATGCTTGGCTTCGGTCAGGACATTCTTCATTTGAATGGTCTTTTCCGCCCGCTTCGCCGAATCGAGGCGAGCATCTTTGTCAGTGGCGGCAATGCGCGGGCAGATGACATATGCCTGTCGGCCTTCCTTGAGGACGGCGCGAATGGTTTCATACACTTCTTCGCGTTTGTCCGGGGTGACCATGACGGTCGTGACCTGCTTGCGTCCAGCTGGAAGCTGATCCAACAGTGAAAGATCCAAGTCGCCATAGATGGTCAATGCAAGAGTACGAGGGATTGGTGTGGCAGTCATCGAAAGCAGGTGAGGGAAATGAGTGTCCTTTTTAGCCAAGCCCTTGCGCTGATTCAAACCGAAGCGATGCTGTTCATCGATGATGGCCAATGCCAAGTGCTTAAAGGTCAGGCTTTTTTGAATCAATGCATGAGTACCGATGACAATCGGGATTTCACCGTTGGCAATCCATTTCGAAAGCTGGGCGCGAGAGATGGTTGTCCATGTTGCTGACCCGACTTCGCCAGAGGCTACGTCGCGGCGAGGTGCGACCTTGCTAGGGAACTTGCGACAGCCACTGCCAGTGATGAGTGCAATGGAAATGCCAGTATGACGAAAGAGCTCAATGAAGCTTTCGAAGTGCTGTGTTGCCAGAATTTCGGTCGGTGCCATGTATGCAACCTGCAGACTGCCGAATGTCTGCTTCACTTTTGGTCGAAGATCCTGAGCCGCGTCTGACGCGGCGAAGGGGCGATTCATCACCGTCGCATATGCTGCCGCAGCCGCCACGGCAGTCTTGCCGCTACCCACATCTCCTTCAAGCAATCGTGACATGGGCACATCGCGTTCGAGATCCTGAAAAATATGCTTGATGGCATTCTCCTGGGCACCGGTCAACGGGAAGCCAAGTCGTTTGATGAAGTCTTCAGTATCGGCACTACTGACATCAATGGCGTACGCAACCTGTTCTTTCACGCTCGCTCGTTCTTGTTGGCGAGCGACATTGATCGAGAATATCTCATCAAAGGCAAAGCGCTTGCGGGCGATCAGGGCATTGTCCTTGGTCTTGGGGCCATGAATCCAGATCAATGCGGTCTTGAGGGCAGGGAGGGAATATTGTTCCAGTAGGGTAGAAGGAAGATGGTCAGGGATGGTTTCTATCGTTGCCAGGGCACGAGTAATGGCATGGTGGAACCAGAGACTTGAAACCCCTCGTGTCTCCGGATAGATCGGGGTCAGGACGGCATGCTCATCACTGGCAAAGAGTGAGTCATGACTATCGATCGGCAATGCCTTTTCTTCGCGAATGGTTGGATTGACCATCGCCAGCTTGTCCTTGTACATGCTGACCTTGCCCGTGATTTCAATAGTGCCCCCAATCTGTAGCATTTTTGCCAAGTAGGGTTGGTTGAACCACAATACTGACAAGGTACCACTGACATCCTCGATCACTCCCTCGGTCATCGGTACTTTTGAAGTCCACGATTTCTTGGCGGCAAGTTTTTTGATGGTGCCACGAACGGTGGCAACGGTGTCTTCGCTCAGGCCCTGGATGGAAACATATTGGCTTTCGTCAGCATAACGAGTAGGGAAATGATAGAGCAGGTCGCCCACCGTATGAAGGCCAAGCTTAGTCAGGCCGATGCGGATTTCTGGTTTCAAGCGGATGAGCTGGTCGATCGGCGAGTCGAGGGTAATCATGGAAGTAAGTATACCCTGCCATAGCGAATTCGGCCCGCTGCGCCAAAGCGCTAGCGCGGCGAGCGAGGTAAAGCAAAAGGGGCACCCTACGGGTGCCCCTTTTGCAGTAACTCACTAATCAGTGATTAGTAGTTGTTACGATCGCGGTTGAAACCTCCACGGTTTCCACCATTTCCGCCTTCGCGCTTTTCGCTAGGACGTGCAATGTCAACGAAGATGGTGCGTCCATCAAGTTCGGTGTTGTTGAGCTTATCAACAGCTGCCTGCGCTTCTGCATCACTTGAGAATTCAACGAAGCCAAAACCTTTTGAGCGGCCTGTTGTCTTGTCCATGATGACGTTCGCACTGGTCACGGTACCAACCTGTGCGAAGTAGTCTGATAATCCCTGGTTAGTAGTATTGAATGAAATACTACCAACGAAAACTTTATTATTCATTATGTATATTACTTATTTATTATCCTTGCAACGCACTATTCGAAACTAGAGCACATTACAATGAAATCACTATAGCACACATTCCTAAAAAAGCTCTTAAGGAGTTATGAAGGAAATATAAAGGTATACCGGCCGTTACATGCTGCTTTTTGGCAGGAAGTAAAACAAGGGTGGAATGGTCAGGAGAACGTAGGCTAGGGGAATGGACATGATCGGTGCCAGGATGGCAAGAAAATAGACACTTGGCCCAATAAGACTGCGGAAACTGACCCGAGCGGTACTATGAGCCTGATGATGGATCCAATAGCGCAAAAAACTGAAACTGGCAGAAGCGCCAAACAATACCAGGGCATAGATACTGACCGCTGGTGCAGACGGAGCGTTGAGACTCATGGTCTGGGTAACAAAGGGGATAAGAATGAGGAAGAGGAGGAACAGCATGTTCAGCCAGAGGATGCGACGGCGGGTAATGGTACTGAGACGTTGGGTGAGCTGGTGATGATTGACCCAGAAGATGGCAATGGTCACGAAGCTGAGCACAAAGGTTAGCAGACTAGGAATGAGCGGGATCAGTCCGCGAAATGAAAAGGTCGGGCTTTGTAAATTGGGAACGCGGAGTTCCAATGCAAGAAGGGTAACGGCAATGGCAAAGACACCGTCGCTCAATGCCTCGAAACGAATTTTGGTAGCTGGCTTCATATGATAAGAGTATACTAAAAGAGGCAAAGAAAGAATAATGCCAAGGGAAGCGTATAAAGAATACAAGCGGAGCGACTGTCATGCGGTATGCTTGTGTGGATTATTAGCAATGAATACTTATATATATGAATAAAAAACTACTCACTATTCCAGCCCTTATGCTTGTTGCAACGGTAGGGTTCACTACTGCTGCATCAGCTGATGTACTCAATGCAAATCTTGGTATTAATGCCACTGTTACCGCACCGCACGTCCAGGTTCGTGGCGAAAGCGATGATCATATCAGTGATCGCGGCGACATGATGCGCAATTGGGGCGTGTTCGGTACCGTTACAGCCGTCAATGGCAGTACGATTACCGTACAGACCAAGGCAATGATGAAGGGTAACACCAGTATTCCTGCTGCAACGTATACCGTTACCACCTCAAGCAGTACGACCGTTGATAAGAACAATGCAACAAGTTCCGTCTCTGCAATCGCTGTCGGTGATACCGTGATGGTGGAAGGCACCATGAACGGTACGACCATTACGGCTAGCCGGATTCATGATGGTCTGATGATGAAAGGTCCAGGAACAGGAAATAGTACGAGCACTTCAGCTAATTTCCCTGCGGGCAATGGTCAGCCAGTGATTGGCGGCACGGTAAGTGCAGTCAATGGTAATACTATTACCATCACCAATCAGAGCAATGCCTCATATACTATTGATGTCACCAATGCCAAGATCACCAAGGGTAATGCCACCAGTACTGCTGGAAACATTGCAGTTGGCGACAACCTCATCGCCCAGGGCACGATCAATGGCAACACCGTTACTGCGGTCAATGTCATCGACAGTAGTGTTACCGCCAACACCAACAATGGTGAACACCGCGGATTCTTCGGTTCAATCGGAAGCTTCTTCGCACACCTCTTTGGGTTTGGAAAGTAATTTCACTGAAATTTGATTCTTCTATAGAAAAGGGCCACGCCTACGGCGTGGCCCTTTTTATGTCTAGAGGGGGTTTATATTTTCTCCCTTTTGAGCTATGATATCCTCACAATCCTGGAGGATTGGATGAGTGGTTTAAATCAACGGTTTACTAAACCGTCGGCTGTCACAGGCCCGTGAGTTCGAATCTCACATCCTCCGCCTTCGCCGCGCTGAAGCGACGGCTACGGCGCGACACAGTCCGCCCAGTAGCAAGTCGCGAAAGCGGGTTCGCCGCGCCGTAGCTTCGACGAAACGCAGTGCGCAAAGACTTTATTCTAATATTTTTTCTTTAAATATTCTTGACCACCCATTTGCTATAACCAATGAATGTATTACGTTTACATTCTAACCGTTAAAGACGGCTTCTATATTGGTTGCACTGATGACTTGAAGTCTCGCATTGAAAGACACAAAAACGGCCACGTCCCTGCCACTAAAGACAGACTTCCTCTTCAGCTTAAAAATTATATTGCTTTCATTTCAAAATATTCTGCATTCGAATTTGAACGATATTTAAAGTCTGGATCGGGAAGAAGTTTTTGTAAAAAGCATTTTAATTTATAATTCCTCCTATGCCAATGACTATTAAAACTACTGTTAAGGATACTCCGGATAAGGGAAGCGGACTTTTTACTGTAGAAAAAATAACAAAAGGAGATATTGTTTTTAGGGACGATCCTAGCTTTGACAGGGTATTTTCGAGAGAAGAGGTGCAATCAATGCCAAACGTATTGAGGGAATTTGTAAAATTCTATGCGTCATACGATAAGAAGAAGCAGGAATACTATCTTGATGCCGATAATACCAAGTTTATTAATCACAGTGACAACCCTAATATTACCTATATCGAAGACAAGGGGGTAATGGTTGCTACAAGAGATATCGATAGTGACGAAGAACTGACTTCGGACTACAGAGAGTATGATGATCCGTCCAAAGAGGGTAATTTCGGATTTGAATTTAAATAGTGACTATTATTCCGGTAGTACGTTTGACCCCATAATAAAACCCTCTCATTATTTAATGAGAGGGGGATAGTGTAATTTTTTAGGTTCATTACGGAACCGTAATGCTTTTTGAAAATGCAGAATTGTCGATCTTGTATCTGACATAGTCAGAAGTTGATGCGGGAGTGGTGTAGGCGAGCGTGTTCAGGGTGAGGGTATAAGTACCTGAGCCCGAAGGAAAATAGGTAACCGTGATTTTAAATTCCTTGGTGGTGCCTTTTTCAATAGTATAGTTTCCCATACCGTCTGCCTTAAGGCTTCTTACACCCACCACGCTGGCAGAGCCATTAGCTGAGAGCAGGATACTACCATTATTTATAGTGTACTGGCAGGCATTGCTAAGGTCTTGCAGGGCCGGGGCTTGTATTGTTCCTTGCGATATATTTAGCAATCGCGAGGATAGATGCGTCGATTGGTCCCTGGCCGTCAACAAAAAATCAATGGTGTAGGTTATTGCGCCGCTAACAGTATCTATAGAAGCAGCGACGTTTACTATTTTTGGCGGATCAAATATTGTAATATAGCCGGTTTTTTGGCACGACGTCATGCATAGCAATCCTAGTGCCATAACAAGGGTGAAAAGCTTTTTCATTTCCTATACTTTTTATGTGATTTGAGAATGTGGATTTTCTAAAATAATATCACATTTATCATAAAAGTCAATTAGCCTTGACGATACAGGGTGAAATGACTATTATCACCATTGTAAGGTTAATTTGTCTACGGACGTACTATTTATATATGAAGAAATTTGGATACAAATCAATATTAGCAATGGTTATCGGGGCGGTCGCATCACTGGCTTTTGCCGCTCAGGTATTTGCCATGACACCAACATTGTCACTGACCAGTAACGGCTATGGCAGCATGCAGGTCAATGTCTTTGGCGATGCCAATGCCTCAGTGATCTTGGATTATTATTCAGGTGGACAGCTCATGGGGGCCGGGGTGATCGGTACTACCAACTACAGTGGCTATTTCAGCGGGCAGTTGAATCCGGGCAACTATGCGATTCCCAACGGCGCACAGGTCTTGGTTGTAGTAAACGGCCAGCAGTCAGCATCAACTACCTGGACTAACAATGGTTATAACAACGGTGGATACAATAACGGCTCACTGTCACTCAGCCAGACATCAGTGAACCTTTCTGTTGGCCAGAGCGTGAGTATCACTGCTTACAATACCAGCGGTTCATTGTATGTTTCAACTAACTCAAACAGTGCAGTAGCAAATGCGACAGCATACGGTAATCAAATCACTATCAACGCTGTTGGATACGGATCCTCATCACTGACAATTTGCTCTACCTACAATTACAATGGATGCAGTACTGTCTATGTAACCGTGAATGGTGGCTCAAATAATCAGACACCGGTGAGTCTCAGTCAGTCTAACGTGTCATTGGTAGTAGGGCAGACGCAGACGGTCTACATCAATAGTCTCTACAACAACAATAACGGCTATTACAACAATGGTCAGTACACCCTTTCCAATCTTTCAAGTGGTATCGTCTCTGCAACGATCAGCGGCAATGCCATTACCTTGTACGGACAGAATGCCGGCTCATCTACTATTAGTGTCTGCTCAAACGGCTATAACGGGGGATACAATAATGGCTACTACGGCAGCACCACCTGTGCGAACTTGTACGTAACCGTTACAGGAAACTACGGATATCCTACCAATCCAACCTACCCATACTATCCACCAAACAATTACTACAACCAGCTCACGGTAAGCAACAGCAATGTTCAGGTGACTGTCGGAAACAGTGGCAGCGTGGTGATCAATGGCGGTATTAATTATTACAACAATGGCTATAACGGTGGATACACTAATGGGTATTACGGTTCTGGCAATGACTTCTACATAGCAAATAATAATTCCGGCATTGCCAATGCAACCATCAATGGAAATAACATCACCGTTTACGGTCTTGCAGCGGGCACGACTTCAGTGACAGTGTGTCAGACCAGTACCAATCAGTGCGCGACGATCAATGTCACGGTCATCGCACCGAACTACTACAACTACGGCATCTATAATGGACAGTACCAGTACGTTCCTTCACAGAATGGTCAGTACTACTACTCATACAATGAACGCCGTTGGTGTCATCGATAATATGAAATAACAAAAGGGCCCCGCCGTCGGCGGGGCCCTTTTGTTTGACTTTTTATTCGAGCGTGATAAGTTGGAAAAAACAAAATCTTTCATATATGAAAAAAATATCCGTAATCTTTCCCACAAGAAACTTCTTGTGCGGAGCCACCTCCCTCTATTTGTTGGCTGTGTTCTTCAATATCCCATTTAGTGCCGCATCCGTCCTGATGACATTCGGTATCATGACTATTGTCATCCTCCATTATCTGTTTCTGTATGCCATACAGACAGAGTTTAAAAAATGGCGATGGGCAGTATGGACCCTCAGTTTCATTACCTGTGTAGGTGAGTTGGTAATCCTGTACTGGCCGATACATATCATTTCCTCGTTCCAGGGATATTATGTCGTTGGTCGCCAAGAGTCGGCGTTGTTCTTCCTGTGGAATATCGCAGTCAATGTTAGCATTACACTCATTCCTCTATTATGGAGCTTGTTCCGTCCCGTATGGCAGTGGTGTCAACACCGCCTGTTCCTCCGATTTGCGAAGTAAACAAAAAGCCCCTAACGGGGCTTTTTTCTTGGCGGAGACGGAGGGATTCGAACCCTCGAGGCTGTGACACCTGCCTCCTTAGCAAGGAGGTACGTTAGACCACTCCGACACGTCTCCATATATAGTGCGGTGCTGCTACTGTATCATAGAGCTGGTTTTTTTTCTACGTGATATACTTTTAGCATGAAAATACATAACAAGGGGTTCACGCTTATCGAACTTTTGGTAGTAATTGCGATCATTGGTATCTTGGCTTCAGTTATTCTTGCGGCATTGGGCGGTGCTCGCGCAAAGGCAGTAGACTCTCAGCGTTTGTCTGATTTGCGTCAGACTCAGACAGCAATTGAAACTTATTATAATGAGCGGGGAAGTTACCCCAACACTGGTGGCCAGTGGTTTGGTACTTGTTCTTCATTCGGATCACATACCAACACCGGTGCAACAGGATATATTCCTGATCTTGCTCCAACGTATATTCCCGTACTTCCAACTGAACCACAGCCAGTCAATCCTGCTACCGACTGTTACCTTTATAATTCAAACGGGAACGACTATATGTTCATGGTATATAAGACCGTCCACGGTACGGTGCCAACAAGCTTGCAGCGCCCAAGCAATCCAACGGAAAAGGATTATGTAGTTTATACACCGGGAGCAGCGAATTGGTAAATAGTAATCAACTACCTAATGCAAAAGGGGCACACCGTAGGTGTGCCCCTTTTTGTTATGTACGATTCTGTATTACTGCTTTGGTGCCGGTGCTGCTGTAGCAGGAGCAGCCTGCTGAGCAGGCACTATGACCGTGGTTGTACCTTGTGGTAAGCCGAGACCGTCCTGTCCTGGGATTATGTCATCATTTCCCATCATCCATTGACCACGGTATTCCATACGACGACCGCCCATATGACCATAATAGCCGTATCCTGCACCATCGCGCATTTCACCAATCTGAATGCCGAGGAGGAAGATAAAGATACCGATCAAGATCGCAAGCATCATGCGCTTTCCTGAAAAGCCCTTGTCCAATCCGCACCATCCGCATTTCTCACCACTGTTGTGGTTCATGTCCTTTTCCATTTCCATAATTTGTCTTTTGTTATACTAACGTGAATAATACCAAGTATAGCATCAGGCTACCGTTATGGAACATATTGCAATAATGAAACCGTCATGGGGGCTGATTCCAAAGATTATCTCCGGAGAAAAAACCATTGAATCACGTTGGTATCAGACCAAGCGGGCACCCTGGGATAAAGTTAAAAAAGGCGATACTGTCTATTTCAAAAATAGCGGTGCACTTGTCATGGCACAAGCGACCGTAGCAAAAGTACTGCAGTATGAAATTTCCACTAGATCAGAGCTCGCTGAAATTATCCGAACATATGGTAATCAGATATGTCTTGTTGAACAGGACCCAGACAAATGGAGCCGGGTTCCTAAATACGGCATCCTTATATTTCTCAAAAATCCTACCTTAATCGAAAAGCCTTTTGCTATCGATAAGAAAGGATTTGGTACCCCTGCCGCATGGTTGTGTGTGGAAGATATTGCTATACTTTCATCATGAAACGACCAAACTTCCTTTATAGACTCCTTGTTCTGTCTTTTACGATCTCTTGTTTTTCTGAAGGCGTGATCGTGCCGATTTACGCGATCTTCGTGCAGAAGGTGGGTGGGGATATTTTAGATGCCGGTGTTGCAATGGGAATCTTCCTGATCACAGACGGTGTGTTTACGATGCTCATTCACCGTATCAAATGGAATCCTCGTCAGAGATTGAACCTCTTGGTAGGGGGCTGGTTGATTTGGGTTATCGGTATTTTTTCCTATCTCTTGATTTCAAATATCTGGATGCTGTTCCTCTCACAAATTTTGACCGCTATCGGTAATGCCGTTGCCGACCCTGTTTTTGACCAGGAGCTATCTGATCACACCGACAAGGATCTTGAAGAATTCGAATGGGGATTTTTTGAAGGCAGCAAATCGCTGATCGATGGTGCAGCGGCAATTATCGGTGCCAGCGTCGCTGCTTACTTCGGCTTCAAGAACCTCATTTACACTATGATCGTTGCAGCAACACTCTCGTTTGTATTGATCGTGATCTATATCTCGAAGTTAAGAGGGAAGAAAATTGAAATATTATAGGTGTTTCACCATTTCCAATTCTTCCAAGATGCTAAGTGCTGCTTGGCGCAAGTCTTCTGATTCGCTGGAAGCGGTGCATTCCTCGATGACATAGCTGAAGAATCCGAGGTCGAAGGCCTCGTTGGCAGTGGCAAAGACACAGTCATTGGTGTCGAGACCGATGACATGAACCTCTTCGATATGGTGCTCCTTAAGAAATGCCGTGAGATCCTTGTCGCCCTTAAAGGCAGACTTAGTTTCTTTTTTGATATACAGATAATCATTCTGGGGAATTAATGATTTAACTTCCGGCACGGTGTCTTGCCAAGGAAAGGTCCAGTCTGATTGTCTTTGCCATAATGACCCTTCTGCTGCAGAGAATGTTACTTCAACATACGCATCGTATTTTTGTGTTTGAAACAGTTTCTCAACATTTGGAATAAGCCATTTATTTTCCTCGGTAATAAATCCTGGTTGAATGTCGACGATAATGAGAGCGGTTTTGCGTGTTTCCATAATAACGGTATTATACGATATATACGCGATATGCCAGAATTCGATACACAACCCATTGCCGAGCGTGATATTGAGTATGTGGCGCATATCATGAGCAAGCGCTGGGGCACTTCATTAGAATGGTCACGGAAGGAAACAGCGCTCTATCTTGCACAAGATGCTATTTCCGCGGGGTTTTGTATTCACCATGAAGGAAACACCGTTGGTGTGGGATTATTTTCATTACACAATGAAGACGTATCGACTGAGTATGGACCATGGCTGTACTTATTATGGGTTGATCCAGAGTATAGAGGTTATGATTTAGGTATTCTGCTCACTCAAAAAAGAATGGAGCATGCTCGAAAGATGGGGTATAAGGAAATTTATCTTGATACCGTGGATGCTGCTCCATATCATAAGGCATTGGGTTGGGAAGAGGTTGGCACAGTGCGCTGGGAGGATAATCCCATACTCATTATGAAATGGGATTTAGCAAAGGAATTTCCGAACAGCACCAAATAAAGAATGGTATACTCATATCAATGAACCCTGGATTTATCTATGCAATTGGTGCGGCAGTGGTGTGGGGAATCGTGTACTGCATTGACCAGCGCGTGCTTGATGCGACGTCACCATTGCCGCTGCTGTTTATTGACTCGCTAATTACTGCTATCGTGATGCTGCCGTTTATTTTTCATGAGCGTCATTCGGTTAAGGCGTTTTTGTCGTCAGGTAAGCTTAATCTCGAACTGATGTTTGCCTCAATCGTTCTTGCGGCAGTGGCAAACTTCTTAATTTTCTCCGGCATCAAACTCGTTGGAGCCTCATCGGCTTCGATTATCGAAATCATGTATCCGTTTTTCGTAGTATTGTTCAGCTTTATCTTTTTTCGCACCACGCCAAGTACCTACTTCATCATCGGGGCCATCTTGGTCTTTATCGGTTCGGCACTGATCGTCTATCACCACTAAATAAAGAATATCTTTAATAAAAATCGAGTTTTAATTTATCGCACTATGAGATAGTGTACGGATGAAACGATACGCATTTATCGATGTTCAAAACACCGAAACAACCACCCTCAAACTGCTTCATTTTCAGCTTGACCATGCAAGGTTGTTTTTATATCTAAAAGATAAATGGAAATGCGAAAAAGTATTTTTCTATCCCGGCATAGGATATAACGATACTGAGAGGGAAAAAATGTTTTTAGAGCTTGCGGCAATGGGGGCAATAGTTCGTTCTAAATATTTTTTTACCTATAAAAATAAAGACAAGGTCATAACAACTATCTGTCCTCAATGTGAAGCTGTAATTACAAATTACTTCTCGCCTGTCGACAAGATTGCGTAACCTTACCAGTAAAATTTATTGAGATAAATAACTTAAAATTTCAAATTAGAAAAAATGAAAAGGCCGCGAAGCGCGACCTTTCCTAATGACAAAAGGAAGTATAGAAAACTATTTTTACCAAGTCAAATGAGAAAATAATGGCTTGGGAAAATAAATTTTTCCTAAAGAAAAAAGGGCACTTATCCCACGTTTGGGAAAAATGGCGAGGGAGGGGATATGTTACACTGGAAGCATGACTACTTCATACAAAATTGTGCCGAGCGACTTCATGTTGGATGACGTATTGCCGGGAGAAATGAGCACTAAGCAGTATTCCTTCACCATCAAGGACATGCCAACCGAGGATAAGCCTCGGGAAAAGCTTGCCAAATATGGTCCGGCCGCATTATCGGTTCAGGAGCTCGTGGCAGTACTATTGATGACCGGTTCCAAGAAGGAAGACGTATTGAGCATGGCATCTCGCATCATCAAGGATTATGGTGAGAAGTCACTCAGCGGACAGACCAATGCCGAAGCAATGGCCAAGGATTTGGATATTCCATTGATTAAGGCCCAGCAGATTGTGGCTTGTGCCGAACTTGGCCGCCGCTTCTTCGTGAAGCGGACTACTGGCCCGCAGACTATTCGCACGCCCAAGGATGTCTATGACTATTTATATGACATGCGCAACTTGCCCAAGGAACACTTGCGCGGCATCTATCTCAATACCCACCACCGCGTTGTCCATGATGAAGTGATCTCAATCGGCACGATCAATGGCAATCTCATCCACCCTCGCGAAGTCTTCAAGCCGGCGATCGAGCATGGGGCAGCAGCAGTTATTCTTGCCCACAATCATCCGTCCGGTATCGTGACGCCAAGTCAGGCCGACATCGAGATCACCAAGCATATTGTCGAGGTTGGCAAACTGCTCGGTATTCCGGTGGTGGACCATGTCATTATCGGAAAGAACAAATTTATCAGCATTGACGTAGCATACTAATATGAAAACAGCCAAACAGTACCGCATTCAGACCGTTCCCTCATACTTTTCAAATATCTCCTCCATCAATCGATTGGCCGTATTGCACGATGCACCGATTGAAGATGATCGCATGCAGCTGCAACTGTACTTCAATGACCTCTACCAGGTATTTCTCAAGCGCTTCTCAGCATTTGCGTATGCGGACTACTCCACTGAGGAATGCGATCAAATGATCACGATGTTTCAGGAAATCCTGAAAGTCAAAGCGCTTTTGTCCGCATAACCGTGCGCAACCGCAATTGCTCCAATGTGTCTTGCCCCAGCCGCGCGTAATGCGCGGCTGGCTTCGTTCACGGTGCCACCAGTCGTAATGACATCGTCTATTATTATATAGAGCGTATGTGGATCAAGAGTCTGATCGTTTTTAATACACATCGCATGGTACTGATTGCGAAGACGCTGCTGTCGGCTCTTCGTATGGGCTTGAGGAATAGTCGATCGTGTTTTCGCAAGGAGTGATTGTACGACAGTGTCGGGAATGACGGATTGCAGCCAGCGGGCGATCAGGGCGCTTTGATTAAAGCCACGACTAAAGGTCTTGGTCCGGTATTGAGGGATGGGTACTAGTACGATATGCTGGCCCTTTTTACTGAAGTCTTGTACAAAAGCATGCAGTGTTTCAGTACCATGCTGCACCAATGCCTTCATGGCGCTGCTTTTGCGATGGTACTTTAATTCCCACACTGCCTGGCGAACGAGCGGGTGCCCATAATCAAATAACGCAATGGCATGGCCCTGGTTTTCAATGGGCAAGGCAAGGGGGATGTGCCCTATGCATGCAGGACAAAGGGCAGTACCGGCGGTCTGGCAGCCGTAACAGGTTTCGGGAAAGAACAGGGCAAGCAGGCGATCAATCATGGCAATCATAGGCATTCCGGATTTTTGCGTTATACTGTCTACTATATGGATAGTATACTCGCCAGTATTAAAAACGTCTTCTCCAGTCTCCTGGGCAAGGCTAGTGACAATCGCGCAGTCGGTATCGACATTGGTACCAGTTCAATCAAGGTCGTTGAGTTAAAAAAGGAAGGAGGAAAAGTCCTGCTTGATACCTATGGGGCACTGGCATTGGGTCAGTACAATACCGACGGTCACATCGGACAGGTAACAAACCTTACGGCTGAAGTGTTGGCAAAGGCTTTGAAAGATGTACTGGAAGAGACAAAGATCACCAGTACCAACATCGTGCTCGGCATTCCTTCTGTATCATGCATTATTTTTATTTTGCAATTGCCGACTGAAATTGAGGAAAGCAACCTCCCACTCGTCATTCCAAATGAGGCAAAGAAGTTTATTCCCGTGCCGATCAATGACGTGTCATTGGACTGGTATGTCTTGCCGCGTCGCGAGGACTCCGGTACCGAAGCCCGTGTCTTGGCTGAAAGCGGTGGGGGAGCAAGCATGTCAGTCTTGGTAGTGGCAACGCTGAACGAAACGCTTTCGAAATATACCGATGTTGCGCAGAAGGCCGCGCTTCCTGCTGACAGTTTGGAAATCGAAGTCTTCAGTCACATTCGTTCCGTCATGACTCGTGAATTGTACCCGGTCATGATCGTTGATATCGGTGCCTCAAAGACCAAACTCACGATCGTGGAGCATGGCATCGTCGAAACGTTCCGTCTCGTCAATCACGGTTCACAGGACATGACCCTTGGTATCAGCCGCAGTCTTGAGCTGACCTTTGACCAGGCCGAAACGCTGAAGAAGCAGTATGGTTTGGCTGCACCATCGGAATATCCGCACCTTGCCGAACCGATCAAGCAACAGCTGGCTGAAATTTTTCAGGAAACCAATGCAACGATCCTGGCATTTGAAAAACGCTACAACAAAAATATCGGCAAGATCATTTTCACTGGCGGAGGAGCGATGACCCATGGCCTCCTCGACTATGCCAAACAGAGCTTCGCGGCAGAATTGGCCATTGCCGATCCGTTTGCAAAAGTTGAGGCCCCAGTATTTCTTGGCGGTGTCTTAAAAAACACCGGCCCGGAGTTTTCCGTTGCAATTGGTCTGGCATTAAAGAAGATGCAGTAGTATACTTTGTATACCAATGGAACCAGTCGTCGCCACATCGTTCATTCCAAAACGGCCTGTCTCAACTGAGCCTGTTTCAACTCCACACAAAAGTGCCGCAGTCGGGCTTTTGTCATTCATCACTATCATTGTAGTCATCGGTACCGTGCTTGCATTTGGCGGTGTGTACCTCTATCAGCAGTCACTTGTTTCAAAAAAGACTCAATTGCAAACCTCCATCACTCAGGCTCAGGATGGATTGGGCAGTTCATTCGTGTCTGACATGAAGCGTTTGAGCAATCGTATCAATGGCGTAAAGACCCTTCTTCAGAACCATGTCGTAGTCTCACCAATTTTTGCCGCATTGCAGGCAACGACGCTGCAGTCCGTGCAGTACAAGAGCTTTACTTATGAGTTCACCACTGACCCTGGTACCAAGACCAAGCTTGTGCAGGTTCATATCGAAGGAGTGGCAAAAAACTATGCGACCCTCGCATTGCAATCCGATGCGTTTGCAAAAAGCACGATCATTCGCAACCCTATTTTCTCTGACCTGACCGTTGAGGACAAGACTCAGCAGATTGACTTCAAGCTGCTCTTTACCGTCAATCCAAGCGACTTGTCATATCAGACATTTATCAACAGCCTTCCTACAAATCCTTTGAATACCACTCCGGCTGCTTCCGTAACAGCTAATCCTACCAGTCAATAACATGCGATACTTTTTTCTTCTCTTACTCATAGCAGCGTCAGTCGGAGTGTTTATCACCCTGATTATTCCTCGTTATGATGTGATCAAGACTGAACAGGCTGACATTGCCACTTACAATGCAAACCTTGCTACGGCCAACCAGCTTCAACAGTCTCGCGATGCACTGATTGCGCAGTACAACAACATTCCCAAGGCTGATTTGGATAATATCAAAACGCTGTTGCCTGACAGCGTCGACAACATCCGTCTGATCATTCAGCTCGATGCGCTCGCTACCAAGAACGGCCTGTCATCATTGCGTCAGGTTGATTACAATCCGGCCCAGGCTGCAACCAGTGCTACTGCCACCACCGCCAATGCACCTACTGCGGCTACCACTACTGCTGATCCAACCGTCAGTCAGTTACCGTATGGTGAATTTGTCATTTCATTTACGACTAGTGGACAGTACTCCAACTTCCTGTCATTCCTTTCCGATCTTGAACAGAATCTCCGTCTCGTTGACGTAACGGATATTGAATTTACACCAAGTACCAGTGGCCCTCAGACTGCTGCCAGCGGACTGTCGTACAAGGTAACGTTAAAAACCTATTGGCTAAAACAATAACATGAGTAAAAAAGTCAAAATTTTTGGTATCGTCGGACTGGTCCTTGCAATCATCATTGCGGTAGCTTCATATTTCGGTAATAGCGCTCCAGTTGTTTCAAACAATGGCTTGAGCAGTTCAGCATCGACCATCGTACCAGGCAATGGCGGTACCGTTACACCAAGTATGAGCACCAATGCTTTTTCAGGTACTCTTGCAAGCATTAATGGTATCAACTTGGATACGTCAATTTTTCAAAATGCTGGATACAAGGCCCTTCGGGATTATCCGGTGACGCTCGGAAGTGCGGTTATCGGCCGTCAGAATCCATTCGCCCCATTGGGTAGTGACAGTGCTACACCGCAGACTGCCGCACCATTGCAGGTGCAAACTTTGGCAGTCGGTAAGGTCCTTACGACATCAGCGGAGTTCGGTGCCCTTGTTACGGCTGCGACCACTGATCCAGTGACGGTAGTATTTCAATACGGTACCAGTGACGCATTTGGCTCAGCGACTCCACCGGTCAAGGTAACAAAAAATGGCACTGCCGTTTTTACCGCTACCGGTCTTACTCCAGGAACACCGTACTATGTTGAGGCAGTAGCAGTACAGGGATCGAGTACTGCAACGGGCAGCGTTATGAATTTCACCACTGCGGGAACGCAGAAGCACTAAATGTTTCTCGACTTTCTTCTCTCTCAAAGCATCATCACCGAGCTGCAATACAATCGCGTGATGGCGGAACTTGACCATGAGTATCATGGCGATATCAATGCGGCATTGAAGGGTATTGGCCTGACCGAAGAGGTAGTGACGCAGGCAAAGTCCACCTTCTATCACTTGCCGTACGTAAAGGTTGATACCACTCAGATTGCCGGCAATGCGCTCAGGTATATTCCTGAGGAAGCGGCTCGTCAGTATAAGTTCATTCCGATTTCATTTGCGGATGGAGTGCTTTCTGTTGGGGTGACCGAACCGGAAAATATCGAGACCATGAACGCATTGCAGTTTCTATCAGTGAAGCTTGGCGTGCCGTTCAAGATTTTCCTGGTATCGGTTTCCGACTTTACGAAAGTGATGGAAAGCTACAAGAACATGGCTCAGCAGAACGTTGACGCCCAAGTCGATGAGTTCAATGGGGAATTGGAAATGGCCAATAAAAAGGACGGCACTGTTGATAACGCCGCATTGAAAAAATCCATTCTTGATGGCACGGCTCAGCAGGAAAAGATCGTTGAAGATGCGCCGATTGTGAAGATCGTGGCAGTGATCATTGAGCATGCCGTTGAAGGGGGAGCGTCCGATATTCACATTGAAAATGATGGGGCATCGGTGAAGGTGCGCTATCGTGTTGATGGTACCTTGCACACTACGTTGGTATTGCCGCTGACCAGTTTCGATGCCATCGTGGCTCGTATTAAAATTCTTTCGAAACTGCGTTTGGATGAGAAGCGCAAGCCGCAGGACGGTAGCTTCGCGACCACTATTGAGGGCAGAAAAATTGAATTCCGTGTCTCAACATTCCCAGCCTACTATGGTGAAAAGGTCGTGATGCGTATCTTGGACTCCGAGCATGGCGTGAAAAATTTGGAAGACCTTGATCTGTCTGCCCATGACTTGCAGCTCATTCAGGCGGCATTGCAGAAGCCGTACGGCATGATTCTGATTTCTGGACCAACTGGTTCCGGTAAGAGTACCAGTGTCTATGCCATGCTTGGTGCGGTTGATAAGGAAGGGAACAACGTGGTGTCACTTGAAGACCCGGTTGAATATCAGATTCCCGGCGTAACGCAGTCACAGGTGCTGCCGGAAATTGGCTATACCTTTGCCACTGGTTTGCGCGCGATTCTCCGTCAGGACCCGAACATCATCATGGTCGGAGAAATTCGTGATAAAGAAACGGCGCAGTTGGCCATTCAAGCCGCCCTCACGGGGCACATCGTGGTGTCGACTATCCACACTAACAATGCGATCGGTATCATTCCTCGTCTTGTTGATATGGGCGTTGATCCGTATCTGATTGCGCCAACGTTGATTCTCGGTATGGCCCAGCGTCTCGTTCGCCGTGTCCATCCTAGTGCTCGTCATGAAGTACCGATGGATGACGTAACCAAAGAAATGATCAAGAAGGAATTTGCCGACTTTAATCCTGAGGAAGTTGCCAAGCTGAACATTGGCGACAAGATGTATGAAATCCGCCCTTCATCCGAAGCACCGTCCGGCACTCGTGGCCGTATCGCAGTCTTTGAAATGTTTGCCGTTGACCGAGACATTCAGGAAGTTATTTTGAAAAATCCTACCGAACCCGAACTCTACAAAATTACCCGTGCCAAAGGCATGCTGACCATGCGCGAAGACGCTCTCCTCAAAGCCCTCAAAGGCGAAGTGGTAATGGAAGAAGTCTACGGACTATAATGTGCTAGCTGCCAGGCAGCTCTCAATTAAAAAACGCCTGAGAATAATTCTCAGGCGTTTTGGCTGTTTGTCTTTATGCATACAATGCTGATACGAGGGGCACTGAGTTAATTAATGCAAGATCAAATGGTATTCTTTCGGCATTATGATCATATCTTTCAGCAGAAAGCCAGATTGTTCCAGAATATCGGTCCATGTCATCACCGACACCGGTTTTAAAGGTTCCATCAATATAGTCACCACAATGCCCAGTGAAGTTAAAATCAGACCCTGTCATTCTCATTAATGCGCCCAGGTGAGTTTTTAAATTACTACTCCGCATGTCATGGTTACCGTGGTTAAAATCATCTACCAGCTCTTTTGAAATTTTGTCAGACTGAGTAATGCTGATGCATACTGCTTTTGATAAACATTGTGACTTATCAAGCAAAAGAAAGCAGATTTTTTTCGAAAACTCGCTGCCGTTCTCTGACCCTAATAGCATATACTTTAAGGCTTCTATTTGTTCCTGTTTAATCATGTTTTTAAGTTTTCTTCACATTACTGTATTCCATAAATTTGTCAACAATTTGTGCGGTGCTCGGTAACGCACAGACTAAATCACAAGAGTTTGTATGTATGTTAAACACTAAGTGTCGAACATAGAGTAGACGACAGATAGAGAAGCGGGGTATACTTGATGCAACATGGACTATAAGAAGACGTTTGAAGCATTGCTCGATATTTTGATACATGAAGGGGGATCTGACCTGCATATTTCTGCAGGGCGTTCGCCGGCGGTGCGCGTGAATGGTGAGTTGGTATTTTTATTAAACCAACCAGCACTGACTCAGGAAGATGTTGGCGGCATTTTGAAAGCCATTCTTTCCGACAAGAACTTTACCCGTTTTGCGGAAAAGGAGGAAGTTGATTTCTCATACGGATATCAGGATAACAAATACCGTCTGCGCGGCAATGCATTTATTCAGCAGTCCAAGATCGGTATTGCATTGCGTCTCATTCCCGAAGTCCAGACATTTGAAGCACTGCGCCTGCCACCAATATTGGCAGAGTTTGCCCGCAAGCGACAAGGATTCTTTTTGGTCGTTGGTCCAGTGGGGCAAGGAAAGTCTGCAACGATGGCATCAATGGTTCGACAGATCAATGAGGAACGCACCGCTCATATCCTCACCATTGAGGATCCGGTGGAATATACCTATCCAGAAGGGAAGTCCATCATCGATCAGCGTGAAGTCGGCATTGATACTGCGGACTTTGCAGGGGCACTTACGCATGCCTTGCGTCAGGACGTAAACGTTATCTTGATCGGTGAAATGCGCGACCCGGAAACTATTGCAACTGCGGTAACGGCAGCAGAAACTGGACACCTAGTCCTTTCAACATTGCACACCAACAATGCCTCACAGACCGTCGATCGTATCATCGACTCATTTCCCGCCAATCAGCAGGATCAGATTCGCATTCAGCTTGCCTCATCATTGCTCGGCGTTTTCTCTCAGCGTCTTATCCCTCGCATTGCCGGTGGTCGTGTTCCCGCATATGAATTGCTTATCAACAATAATGCCGTGGCAAACCTCATTCGTGACAAGCGTACGCACGAAATCGACATGGTGATCGAGACCGGTTCAGAACAGGGGATGATCGACATGAATCGCTCATTGGTAGAGTTAGTGCGTCAGGGAGAAATCACCGTTGAGAATGCCTATGCCTATGCTATTAATCCAAAGAGCCTGGAACGCTTGATGCAATAATATGAACTACGTCTACAAGGCCATTACCGATAAGGGTGAAAAGCGCGAAGGAACGATTGAGGCAGTCAATCAGGAGCTGGCAATCAGCGGGCTGCAGCGTCGCGGCTTGATCGTGACCTCCATTCAGAGCGAGGAAGCGTCAAAGAAGTGGTTTGAAATCACCCTGTTTGAAAGAGTGCCGATGAAGGATGTGGTGATCCTGTCACGACAAATGTCCACGTTGTTCGAGGCTCAGGTTTCTGCATTGAAAGCCTTTACCCTGCTTGCGGAAAATACCGAGAACAAACTGCTCGCTCGCAAGCTCAATACCATTGCTTCTGATCTCCAAGCCGGCTCATCAATTGCCGGGGCATTGGCCAAGCAGAACGATGTCTTCTCTGATTTTTATGTGAACATGGTCAAGGCCGGTGAAGAGTCAGGAAAGCTCACTCAGGTCCTCGCCTTTTTGGCAGACTACCTTGATCGCCAATATGCCCTGACGACCAAGACCAAGAATGCACTGGTCTATCCGGCATTCGTGATCGGCGTCTTCTTTGTCGTGATGATCCTGATGTTTACCGTTATTGTGCCGAAACTGTCTGACATTATTATTCAGTCTGGTCAGGATATTCCGGTCTATACCAAAGTGGTCTTCGCCATCAGTAATTTCTTTGTGAATTACGGCGTATTCATGCTGATTTTCCTTGCTGTGTTTGTGGCATACATCGTATACCTGTCTCGCACTGCCAAGGGCAAGAAAGTTATCGATGACATTAAGTTCGGCTTGCCACTATTTGGTAACCTTTACCGCAAGCTCTACCTTGCCCGCATTGCCGACAACATGGACACGATGCTGTCATCCGGTATTCCCATTGTTCGCGCCATAGAAATCACCGCTCAAGTGGTGGGGAATAAGCGCTATCAGGCAATTTTGATCCAAACGATGGAAGGCGTGAAGGCTGGTAAGTCATTCTCTACTGCGCTCGGCGAGCATGATGACATTCCAAAGCTGATGTCACAGATCATCCGTGTTGGGGAGGAAACCGGTTCCGTCGGTGCGATCTTGAAAATGCTGGCAAAGTTTTATAACCGTGAGGTTGATCAGGCCATTGATACCTTGGTTGGTTTGATCGAACCGTTTATGATCGTCTTTCTTGGTTTGGGTGTCGGTATTCTCCTTGTTTCAGTCTTGGTGCCGATTTATAACATTGCGGGCGGTATTCAGTAGGTGGTACAATCATAGTGTTACATGCAAGTGTAATAATCGATTATTATTAGTGTGCAACTCTTAGAACATATATGAAAAAAGCTTTTAATAAAGGTTTCACCTTGATTGAATTGCTGGTGGTGATTGCCATCATCGGTATTCTCGCATCAGTGATTCTCGCTTCACTTAACTCAGCGCGTGCAAAAGGTACCGACGCTGCTTCAAAGGCCGACATCGACAATGCTCGTGCACAGGCGGAACTGTACTATGACAGTAATAGTAGTTCCTATGCTGGTGTATGTACCGCTGCAGGCAGCGCTACTCCGGGTGGCATCAATACCATGGTGACCGATGCGGCTTCAAAGAGCGGTACAACATTGGTTACCACGCTTGCAACTGCCGGTTCTGCAACCACGACCGTATGCCATGACCAGGCCGATGGCTGGGCAGCGGAAGTGCCGTTGAAATCCGTAGCGAACAGCTACTTCTGTGCTGACAATACTGGTGTATCAAAAGTCACCACCAATGTCTTGGCAGCAAGTGCCGTTACGTGTAGCTAATACGTAGCTATCGAACAGCCCGCCACCCCGTAGGGGTGGCGGGCTGTTTTCATCTATTTTATTTACCGTCCATACTTGCTACAATATATGCATGGTTTTTCTACCGTTGTTCGTATTTATCTTCGGCCTTATCATCGGGAGTTTCCTCAATGTCGTTATCCTTCGTCTGAATACTGGTCGCAGCATTGCTACCGGCCGCTCAGCTTGTGCGCGCTGCAGTGCGCCATTGTCATGGTATGAGCTCATTCCGGTTTTTTCATTCTTAGGATTGCGAGGGAAGTGCAAGACCTGCAGCAAGCCAATCTCATTCCAGTACCCACTAGTGGAACTGCTTACTGCCATTGTCTTCATGTTCATTTATACCAGTGTCATCGCTACCTATGGTCTTAGCATCATCGCATTAGCGATCGGTATTTTTTCTGCTATCGTTGCATCACTGTTGCTCGTGATTTTTGTCTACGATATTCGCCACACCATCATCCCTGACTTGTTGGTCTATCTCTTCATCATTGCCTCACTGATCGCCATTCTTTGGCAGACCTTTACCGTATCCGGCTTCAATCCCGGCATTGCAATCGTCAACGGCGTATTGGTTGCACTACCTTTCTTCCTACTCTGGTATTTCTCGAAAGGGAAGTTCATGGGATTTGGTGACGTAAAGCTTGCCATCGGTATGGGCTGGCTGCTCGGCTTAACAGGAGGGGTAAGTGCAGTGCTGTTTGCATTTTGGATCGGCGGCATTGTCGGCTTGTTCCTTCTTGCATTGACTCGTCGCTATTCAATGCGTTCACAGATACCGTTTGCCCCGTTTCTTATTGCCGGAACATTCATTGTCGGTGTCTGGGGCGTGACAGTATTTTCTCTTTTTCAATTATGGCAATAGTAGACAAACATCCCTCCTTCGCATCTCGCTTTACTCGACGCTACGGCGCGGCGAGGGGCTTTACGCTCGTGGAAATGCTTGTCGTGGTCGCAATCTTTGCCGTCGTAGCAACTATTCTGCTTTTTAATTACTCTGACTTCAGTACCAGTATCGGTGTCCGCAATCTGGCTGAAGAGATTGGTCTCAGTACTCGTAAGGCTCAGACCTATGCAACCGGTGTTCGTGTCATCAGTGGTACAAATGGATTGTACAGTGACATGTTCCCGGCCTATGGCGTCACTTTCTCCGTTAATGCCAACGCGGCCACAACCTACGATCCAACCATTAATAACTTCGCATTGTTTGCCGACGTTGCGCCTAACAATGACCGTGTCACCAACAATACTTATGACAACAACGGCACGTGTGGCGTACCTGATGTTGGACAGGAATGCGTTGAGAACTTTGCTTTCACCGGACAGGATACTATTGCCTCACTATGTACTGATGTGCCGACAGCGAACACCTGCATGACGCCGGCCAATGGTGGGGGAACGGTGAACGTGGTCTTTCACCGTCCAAATCCGGATGCCGTGATCTGCGTCAGCGGGGTAAACTGCGCAACTCGCCAGGCATCGTACGTGAAGGTGACGGTCCAGTCACCGAAGGGTGCACAGCGTATTATTACTATTTGGAATACTGGTCAGATAAGCGTCAATTAATATGAAATCCACCTTCGTAAAAAACTATGGCGAGACGAGGCAGGCAGGCTTTACCCTGGTAGAACTGTTGGTCTCACTGGCATTGTTCAGTGTGGTGCTGACCGCTGCTATTGGTTCGCTATATACCGTGAATCAGGCATCAGTGCGCGTTAATGCAATGCGTACCGTTCTCGATAACTTGAATTTTGCCACTGAGGCAATGAGTCGCACCATTCGCACCGGACAAAACATTGTTTGTGGCGGTGTGGATAATCAAACCGGGGCGCCCAACTGTCCATTCGGAAATTCAAACGGTGCCGGTACTGCCATCTCGCTCGACAGTACGATCGATGGCCAGACTGTTGAATATCGCTGGCGCACTGATACGACGACCGGTAACGGCGTCATACAGAAATGCACTGTTGAGAATGGCAGTGTCAGCGACGACAAGTGCGTGGCCCTGACCGCACCGGAAATCAATGTCCAGCGCGCAAGCTTCTATGTTGATGGAGCGGATGCTACCGATACCAAGCAGCCAGGTGTTATGATGATGATTGAGGGTACCGCCACTGCCGGTCCTGACAATATTGAACCGTTTGATATACAAACGTATGTATCGCAGCGCGCAGGAGAATAATATGAATAACCACCATTCACAATCTGGCTTTACTTTAATCGAGACTCTCATCGCTATCTTTATTCTGACCATGACCATTGGCGGGCTGCTTACTCTTGCGGCAAATGGTTATTTCTCCGTTCGCTATGCCCGCAATCAGATTACGGCCAACAATCTTCTTCAGGAATCATTGGAGTATGTTCGCAATAACCGTGATACGAGCTTGCAGCAGGGAGGTGATTGGAATCAGTGGGTGAATGGTTTGCAGGCTGCCGGCTGCATGAGCACCAATGGTTGTACCGTTGATGCCTACAGTACCGCTTCTCCTATTCGGGCATGTGGCAATACTTGTGAAGCTATGACGTTTTATCCTGATAACGGTCTCTATGGATATGCCGACGCGTCGTACCCTTCAACCGTTCAGCCGATTAAGCCCCCTTATCTCACGACCTATACTCGCGCCATTACCATTCAGGAAAATACGCCGGACGAACTGACCGTGACCTCAACGATGCACTGGATGAATGGCAATGCAAAGCAGACATTGACCCAGTCAGTCGTCATCACTAATTGGCATCTATAATATGAAGCATTCACGATCACAAAAAAATAAAGGCTTGCCTCGCCAAAGCGATGCGAAGGCGGGATTTGCGATGTTGTTCACGGTCTTGATCATCAGTGTTATTTTGGCGATTGGGCTTGGTATTTCCGATATCACGTACAAGCAGACTATTCTTTCAAACCTGGCCAAGGATTCCCAATTGGCGTTTTATCAGGCTGACTCAGGAGTGGAATGCGGCATGTACTATGACATTACCTCAAACTTTTTCCCTCGCGGTGTGGCAGGCACTGACGTACCGGCAACGTTGCAGTGCGGCAATGCGTTGCTAGTGCTCGATAGCAGTCAGTTGGGTGCGGCCGATCACTTTGTCTACAACGAACAGCCGGCCAATCTCAGCCAGCCTTGTTACACCGTTACGTTTGATAAGACTGATCCGGTAAAGGATTCGGTCAGTGCTCGTGGCTTCAGTACCTGTACTGCCACGGCTCGTCAGGTGGAACGCGCCCTTAATGTTACCTACTAATTATGAACAGTGCTGCGGCAAAGGATCGCTTGGAAAAACTTCGACAACAGATCGCTGATCTGCGTTTTCGCTATCACGTTGAGAATGACCCAACGGTGACGGACGATGTCTATGAGTCACTCTTGCGTGAGGCCAGGGCAATTGAAAAAGAGTTTCCGCAATTTGCCATCACCCAGGAATTTGACCGTGTGGCCGGTGCGCCGTTAAGTGCCTTTACCAAGGTTACCCACGAGAGTCGCATGCTGTCACTGAACGATGTTTTTTCAATTGAGGAATTGGAGCAGTGGAGCGCTCGGATGGAGAAGCTGCTCCCTCCTCCGCCAAGGCTACGGCGGGCGAAGCAGGGCCTTCGGCATCATTATTTTGCAGAGGTGAAATTGGATGGCTTGGCCGTGACCCTTCGCTATGAGCAGGGGAAGCTGGTGCAGGCTGCAACCCGTGGTGACGGTTTTGTCGGCGAGGATATTACTGAAAATGCGAAAATGGTGCGGACCATTCCATTGCAGCTGACCGCGCCATTTCCTCCGACTATCACTGTCCGTGGCGAAATCATTATGCGCAAGAATATTCTTGCGAAACTAAATGACATGCAGGCCAAAAACGGCAAACCGGCATTTGCCAATACCCGCAATGCGGCTGCGGGATCAGTGCGCCAATTGGACCCATTACTGGTGAAAGAAAGACAGCTGGATTTTTTTGCATATGACGTAGTCGCGTCTGACGCGATGATGGAAACTACCATAAAAACGCATTCCCAAAAACACGCCCTACTTCGTGCTATCGGCATGCCGGTCGTAGCAGAGGAGGCAGCCAGCGATACGGTTGAGGGCCTGATACCTTTTATAGACATGATTGCCAAGAAACGTGACAGTCTTCCCTTTAATATTGATGGCATCGTCATTAGCGTTGATGAACTTGCATTGCAGGATACGCTGGGCATTGTCGGCAAGGCACCGCGTTACATGGTGGCATACAAGTATCCGGCTGAACGCGTGACGACCATTGTTTCGAACATCACGGTCAATGTCGGACGTACTGGTGTCCTGACTCCGCTTGCGCATTTCACGCCGGTGCTCGTTGCGGGATCAACGGTGTCCAAGGCAACATTGCACAATATGGATCAGATTGCCCGTTTGGATATTCGTATCGGTGATACGGTGATCATTCAAAAGGCCGGTGACGTTATCCCTGAGGTGGTGCAGGTATTGAAGGATTTGCGCAATGGCAAGGAAAAGAAATTTGTGATGCCGAAAAAGTGCCCGGTCTGTGGCTTTGCCGTAGAACAGCGCGCTGCTCAAACGAAAGGAGAGACTGTCGCATTTTTCTGTACGAATGACGACTGTCCGGCCAAGCATACGCGCGGCATGATTCACTTCGTCCACATGCTCGATATTTATGAGGTCGGACCAAAAATTATTGATCGCCTTCAGGAGGAAGGGTTGGTTGCCGATGCAGGGGATCTATTTGCCCTGACAGAGGCTGACCTCAGTGGATTGGAACGATTTGGTGAAAAGAGTGCCCAGAATATTATCGCGGCTATTGCCGAGAAAAAAACGCCACCACTTGATCGATTTATTGCATCGCTTGGTATTGCCAATGTTGGAGTGGAAACAGCCCGTGACATCGCATTGCACTTCGGCAGTTTTGAAAAGTTCTGGAATGCCAAAGCTGAAGAATTTGAAACCATTCCTAATATCGGTCCAGCCGTCGTGCAAAGCATTGATGAGTATCGCTGCAAGGAATCATCTATCAATCTGATCAAAAAGCTATTTGAGTATGGAGTAGTGCCGCAGGCCCTGAACGTAGTGAAGGGGGTCTTTTCTGGCAAGACCGTTGTTCTCACTGGCACCCTCGCAACTCTCAGTCGCGAAAAGGCCAAGGAAATTATTCAGTCCCAAGGGGGCAAAGTTACCGGCAGTGTTTCAGCCAGCACCAGTATGGTCGTGGCAGGGGAGAAACCCGGCAGCAAATACACCGATGCCCAGAAACTGGGCGTGCAAATCCTGTCCGAAGATGACTTTTTGAAGATAGTGAAGGGTCTGGTATAGTGTGGGGTATGAGTAAAACGCTTACGGTAGAGGAGACAAAACGATTGGCAACATTGGCGCGATTGACGGTGCCAGAAGGGGAATTGGAAGCGGTATCGCAGGATATTGCCAACATTTTAGGTTTTGTCGATACTATTCAGTCTGTGCAGCTGGGCGACCAGGCTGCTGACAGTAGCAACCTTACCAATGTCTTTCGTGAGGATGCTGTCCATCCACTGGCAGCAGCTCATGATCTGATCGAGGTAGCCCCATTGCATCAGGATCATTTTGTAAAGGTACCAAAGGTTATTGAGTAGTCATATGGAATATCCCACTATCGAACAATTGCATACGAAGCTTATCAATAAGGAGATCACTGTTGCTGATCTTGTCGCTGAATACGTTGATCGTGCCAAGGCCAGTGACCTGAATGCCTTTCGGGAAATCTTTGCTGATACAGACATTGCCGCACAGGTAGCAGTAGCGGAGGCGATGTTTCAGCAGGGTACTGCAACAGTCCTAACCGGTATGCCCATTGCCCTGAAGGACAACATCCTCTTTGGCGGGCATGTCGTCAGTGGCAGTTCAAAAATGCTGGAACACTATACTGCCAGCTACGATGCGACCGTGGTGGCAAAGATGAAAGAGGCCGGTGCAGTCATCATTGGCCGCACGAACATGGATGAATTTGCCATGGGATCCTCAACGGAAAATTCAGCCTATGGTCCGACCAAAAATCCTCACGATACCAGCAAGGTCCCCGGCGGTTCTTCTGGCGGCTCTGCTGCAGCAGTAGCTGCAGGACTTTGTGTTGCGGCATTTGGTTCTGATACTGGCGGGTCAATCCGTCAGCCGGCAGCATTCACTGGTATTGTTGGCTTGTTGCCAACCTACGGTTCTGTCTCCCGTCACGGTTTGATGGCAATGGGTTCATCATTGGATGTGATCGGTCCGATGACACATACGGTAGGGGATGCAAAAATTTTTTATGATGCTTTTAAGGGAAAGGATAGCTATGATGGCACCTCGCAGGAACAAAGCATTGCAGTGTCATTGAAGAAAAAGTTGGCAATGCCGAAGTTTGATAAAGGGGGCATTGATCCTGAAGTGTTGAGCAATTTTGAAATGATTGTTGAGGGCTTGAAAAAGGAAGGATTCACTATTGATGAAATTGAGCTACCACACTTTGCCGATGCACTTGCGGTGTACTATATATTGATGCCGGCAGAAGTATCATCAAACCTCGCCCGTCTTGATGGCATTCGCTATGGTGATCGCGCCGAAAGCGTGTCTATCAATGATGTTTATGGGGATACCCGTGGGGCACTCTTTGGTCCCGAAACCCGCCGCCGCATTCTGGTTGGTACCTATGTCCTTTCACACGGCTACTACGATGCGTACTACAACAAGGCGGTTGCCTTGCGTGCAACTATTCGCAAGGAATTGGAACAGGCCTTGGAAACCTACGATGCAATCCTTACCCCAACTACTCCAACCCCGGCATTTGGTATCGGTGAAAAGGTTAATGACCCGGTCAGCATGTACCTTTCAGATCTCTTTACGGTACCGGCAAACATTGCCCACCACCCGGCTCTTTCGGTGCCGTCAGGAAAAAGTGCCGCAGGATTGCCGGTTGGAGTGCAATTCATCGGTGCACGTTTTGGCGAGGAAACACTCTTTGCTCTTGGCAAGATAGTCGAAGATATACGATAATACTGTCGTGGATACGTCATACCAATACCAGCCGCAAAGCCCGATCAATACGCAAGTGATCATTAACGGCGTTCAGCATGTTGGCAGTTTCATTTTTTCATTGAGCTTTTTGAATTTTCTCTATGTCTTTTTGAGTCTGCTTGCGATTGCCCTTATCACGCTCATTCTGTATCTGTTTGTGCGCATGTATGAGATTCGCGAGGAGGATAAGAAGAAAAAGAGCACTGTGGCAATGCCGGCAGTACTGCCAACGACCATCGCGGGAGCTCCTGATGCTGCTGCACCTGTTGAGAACAAAACGTGGAAAGGCATTCGTGAACGTCTTCTTGCTGACAATCCAAGTGATTGGAAGTTGGCGATGATCGAAGCTGACATTTACCTCGACCGTGTGTTGGATGACAAGGGATTTCACGGCGATACGACCAGTGACAAGCTCAAGCAGGTTACTCCCGACAAGTTGCCGTCCATTCAGATTGCCTGGGAGGCGCACAAGATCCGCAATCGCATCGCTCATGACGGTGCAGCCTTTGTCCTGACCATGCCTGAAGCCCGCCGGATGCTTTCATACTACGAAATTGTCTTCACTGATTTGGGGGTGATCTAATGAAAGCAGAAGGGCGCACCCTACGGGCTGTCTCTTATACACATCTCCGAGCCC
>JARIGS010000025.1 GCA_029288725.1 Candidatus Nomurabacteria bacterium
GTAAAACTTTTTGGTACCCAAGGCCAGTCGCTCACGATTCCAATGCGTGTTGAGTACCACACGGATAACTCAAACGCATTGTTCGTTTCGCAGAAGGATTATTCCGTCACCGTTTCTACGTCACCAATAAGTGTGCAGGTGCAGACGCTTTCACAAACGGCATCGGGTCAGCCGCTCACGCTCACTGTGGTGGTTCGTTCAAATGCGAGCGCGCCCGTTGAGAACGTTGCACTCACGGCGCAATATCCGTCAGGCTTTACGGTGCAAAGTGCTGATCCTACGCCAAGCAGTACGAATTACTTTAGCTTGGGAACACTCGTTCCAGGAGATCAAAAGATCATAAAAATTAGCGGCGTACTCATTGGGCAAAATGCAGACACGCGTACGTTCCGCTTCACGGCGGGAAGTGCAAACCCTGACGGTACGAGTTCCCTCGGTAACTCATTTGCGGAAGGGGACGCAACCATCGCTATCACGCATCCATTCCTGAACGTCGCACTTTCCCTTAACCGTGAATCTGCAGACAGTGTCATTGCAAGTCCGGGCGACACCATCGGTGCAATGCTTACCTGGCAGAACACGCTTACGGATACACTTTCCAATGCAAGCATCAAGGTTTCACTTTCGGGTAATGCGCTGGCAGCGAATAGTGTTTCAGGCGGTACGGGATTTTACCGTTCTTCAGACCAGAGCGTGATTTTCGATAGTAGTAACAACAAGCCGCTCGCTTCGCTCGCCGCCGGTGACACGGGCGCCGGTTCCTTCACGTTCGCCATTAAATCTCCGGGGGCATTAGCAGGCACGAAGAATCCAACAGTGAACCTTACCGTTTCCGTAACCGGTCAGCAGGCCAGCCAAGGAGGCGCTTCTCAGTCACTTTCTTCAACGCTTACGCGCACCGTGAAGATTGGTACGGCAGTCACTCTTACCTCAACGCTTTCCCATACGAACACCACAGCGTCAGGACCGGTACCGCCAAAAGCAGGGAAGGAAACGCTGTATACGGTTACGCTTGGGGCAAAGAATACGCTTAACTCAGTGGGTGCGGCAAAAGACACCTTCCAGCTTCCTTCGTACGTGCGATATACCGGCGTGGCTGATGCGTCCGTAACGTACAACCCTGACACCCGCACGGTTACCTGGAACATCGGTGACCTTCAGCCTGGTTCAAGCAGCAGTGCCCATTTCCAGCTTGGTCTTACGCCAAGTACCTCTCAGGTGGGGAGCAGCCCGGTCTTAGTACAGGACCAGAACTTCACGGGTGTTGATCGCTTTACCCTCCTTCAGGTAAACGCTTCAGCTGCTGCGCTCACGACTGAGTTGCCAGGCTCTGCAACGTCCGGTAC